>JADLHJ010000058.1 GCA_020848835.1 Candidatus Hydrogenedentota bacterium | reverse complement strand
GCGTTTAGCTATCCAGCACCCCCAGGACGGGAACCCCTGCGTGCGGCAGGCGCGTGTCGAGAATGAGCACCGACATGACGCCCGATACCGCCCAACGCTTGTTGGCGGCTGCGCACTGCGCGGCGTTGTAGTCGAATTGGCTCACGTCCTGTTTAACCTTTTAGTATTCAATGTTAACCGGCACCCAATTGTGCCGATAAAAACTACGAGAACTATTGAAGCAGATCGTGTGGTAAAATGCAACTAAAACCGGGGTACCACTGCGGGCTGCGACCAGTCCCTCTGTCTATACGTGGTGGTATGCATACTTTTTAACTTGCAGTACGCTGGCGCACATTTTTGTACATTACGGACGGGTTGGGACGTAAAACTGGGCATAATTGTACACCCTGGGTGAAACTGCGAAATTTGTAAAGTATTATTCCACTATGGTTTGAATATGATTGCGCATAGTGGTACGTGGATTGCTTAATTTTCCCGGACTTGAGAACTGCCATCAGCGGGACAGGCGCAAGGGCTAGTGCGCCGCCGGTTTGGGGTACGGAAGGGGACTGGGATGCAAGAAGTGCAGGGGACCGTTGCCGAGACGAAGGTTCGCGGCCGGATTCTCATCGTGGACGACGAAAATGGGCCGCGCCAGGCCTTGCGCATGCTGCTGAAGGAAGATCACGAAGTATTCCTCGCGGTGGATGTGCCGAGCGCGCAGGCCCTTCTCGCCGAACAACTGATCGATCTTGTTATCACCGATCTACGCATGCCGCGGCAGTCCGGCGTCGAACTGCTGCGCTGGATCAAGGCGAATCTTAACGACATTGAAGTGATCATCCTCACCGGTTTCGGTGAATTGGATTCCGCGATGACCGCCGTGGAATGTGGGGCGCTGGCGTATGTGGTCAAACCTTTCGACACGCAGGTGATGCTGCGGCACGTCGAAGAAGGCCTTCAGAAACGCGTGGAAGAAATGGAACGCCGCCGGCTCGAAGAACTCGCGCTGGAAGCGAATCGCTTCGAGACGCTGGGCCGTTTCGTGACAGGTATGCTGCACGATCTGGGGACGCCGCTCGCGGTTATCACTGGTCAATTGGAAATCGTGTTGCACAAAGCCGAAGCGGACGTGCCGCGCGATCGGTTAAATGTGATTCACGGGCAGATCGGGTTGTGCACGGACATCGTGCGTTCCGCCATGAATTTCCTGCGGCATGAAACGCAGCGCTTCTCCATCCTCAATATCAATGACGTTGCCGATGCCTGCCTGAACGTGAGCCAGCCGGTCACCCAGAAAGCAAACATCAAAGTCACGCGCGAACTGGCACAAAATATTCCGATCTGCGAGGGCGATTTCGTGTTGCTACGCCAGGCGGTGTTGAATCTGATCAACAATGCATGTCAGGCGATGGACGATGTGGACGGGCCTCGCGAGTTGCACGTGCGCACGTGGCGCGAACCTGAGGACATCTGCATCGCTGTGTGTGACTCGGGCCCGGGCATCCCGCCGGATTTGCGCACGAAAATCTTCGATACCTTTTTCTCGACCAAGGGCGAACGCGGTACGGGCCTTGGCCTTGCTGCGGTGAAGAACATCATGCGCCGGCACAATGGTGATGTGATTGTAAGAGAGAGCGACAGCGGCGGCGCGGAATTTGTGTTGCGGTTTCCGATTAAACGTTAATTTCGAGTACAGGTGGTCCTATCGCGCTGAATGCGCCTATGCAGCATCCGTCTTACATCGTTGCATACGACGTCTCCCAAGAAGGCATCTGGCGCTACGCAATTTCGAATACAGCGGTTCCCTTGCTGTTCGTGCTCGCGGGAATTGCAGTCCTCATCTACTCAATTAGAAGACGCCAACGTGACCTTATCGGATTTGTTTCACTTTGGCTCATTGTATCGATCTGCGTAGGTCTGCCGGGGTCCTGGAACGTCGTCTCGCAGCGTATGCAATGCATTGATTGGTTGCGAGCGGGCGATTTCGAAATCGTCGAAGGGCCGGTCGCCAACTTTAAGCCTATGCCGTACACAGGTCACTCGCTGGAAGTATTTACGGTAAATAACGTCACCTTTCGATATTCGGACTATGATATATCGCAAGGCGGGTTCAACAACACGGCGTCTCACGGCGGTCCTATTCACGAAGGACTGCACGTGCGCATCGCGCATCGACAAGGCCGGATACTACGCCTCGAGATCACGCAATAATTTGGGTTGACCATCTTGCATCTTAAGTCAACGTGTCGCGATGACAAGTATTCTCCATTTGCTCGAAGGCCAGCATGCTGAGGTAATGAATTAATCGAATTCTAGCCTAGACCTTCGATCTTCCAGCCGTCCCGGTAGTTTGGTTTTACGAATGCATTCGCTTCCGTGCAGTCTGGTGACGTTGCGGTCTTTGTGTCCCACTTCAGATCTTTGCCCGTGCGCAGCGCGAGATTGCCGAGTTGCATGATCTCGGTCATGGGTGCAGCGAAGTCGATGAAGTTCGCCATGGGCGCGGGGCCGCCTTTGCAGGCTTCGGTCCATTCGGCGTGGTGGCTTTTCGCGCGTAGCAAAGTTTGCGCAGGTGCTTTGATGTCTTTGAATTTTTCTTTCGGGTACAACTGCATGCGGTTGCCGGCCCAATCGATTGAGTATGCGGTGCCTCCCGTGCCGACGATGATGCAGCCGTTCGCGTCCATGGGTTCGTTGTCGATGAGCGACACCGGCGGCTTGTGGCCGCCGTCGTACCAATGCAAGACAAACGCGGGGTTGTTGCCCTGCGCGGGAAAATTGAGCTGCAATTCCGCCCACGCTGGAAAAGTTTCCGAGCAGAGCGGAGACGTTGCAACGATCTTCACGCCGTCGGGCATGCCGAGTTGATAACCGAGAAAGGCGATCGCGGCGTTGTGAATGCCCATGTCACCTATCGCGCCGGAACCGAAATCTTTCCAGCCGCGCCATTTGAAGGGAGCGTAGATGGGATTGTAGGGGCGCAGCGGGGCCACACCGAGCCAGAGATCCCAGTTGATATTTTCCGGCGCGGGGGGTGTTTCCTTTGGACGTTCGACGCCTTGTGGCCACCAGTTCTTTGCACGATCGGTCCATACGTGGACTTCTTGGATCGCGCCGATGATTCCGCTGCGCAAGAGTTCGACGTTTGTGCGCGTTTCGTTCATTCCGACGCCTTGCGTGCCCATCTGCGTGGCGAGGCCGTATTCCTTTGCGGTTGAGGCCATGACGCGCGCTTCGTGGATGGTGCGTGCGAGGGGCTTTTCGCAGTAGACGTGTTTGCCAAGGCGCATCGCGGAGACGCTGACGGGCGCGTGCATGTGATCGGGCGTCGCGACCAATACGGCATCAAAGGATGTGGAATCGTCCAGCAACTTACGCCAATCGGAATATTGCTTGGCACTTGAAAACTCTGTTAACGCCTGCTTCGCGCGGTTGGTATCCACGTCGCAAAGCGCGACTATGTTGTCCTTTGTTGTATCGCGAAGTTCGCGGATATTGTCGAAGCCGCGTCCGCCGCAACCCACGACTGCGATGTTCAACAACTCGTTGGGAGAAATCTTTCGCGGCACCACCTTGGCGGTGTTTGGCTTTGCGGGCGGGGGCGGGCAATCCACTGTGGTGGGCTGTACGTCTTGTTTTGTGGTTGTACACGATGTCAATACGGCTGTCGTGGTTACTGATGCGAGAAATGCCCTGCGTGTTTGTTGCCCGCGATCCATGGTTTGCTCCCCGTTACTGAGTAATCTGTGTAGAGGGCGATGCCTCCGCCTCGACGCGGCTGCCCACATTCTTCGTCAGCACCGCTGAATTCTCGAGCACATTGTCTTTTAGCACAATGCGTTTCCCGGTACCTGTCGCGTCATCGACTTCGATCGTTGTATTCTCAAATACATTTCCGGTGACGATGCTTTTTCCCGCGCCGATTTTCACGATGAGTTTTTCGTCGTTTGCGGTGTACGTGTGATTGCCACTGATGACTGCGCCGTAGCCGCGCGCATCGATCGCCATGCCGCACTTGCCGCCTTTATCTACCGTGACGATGTTGCCTTCGATGACGTGCCGTTGCGAATCGGACCAGGAACGAAATCCTATATCGAGATCGCCACCTTCGCGCACGTGGACGATGTTATTCGCCATGATGATGTTGTCGCCGCGATCGCTGCCGAATGCAACGTGCGTCTTGCCGGTGATGTCTGCGTAGTTGCCGCGGATTTCGCCGGGGCCTGTAAGTATCTCGACGGAATCGGAGAAGGCATTGCCGAGCACGTTGTTTAACACGCGCATGTTGCGTCCCTCGAGCATGATGCCGAGCCGGCGCGCATTCATCACGTAGCAATTTTCGATTGTGATGTTGTGACAAGGATCGCCCCCACCGCCGGGCTGGGCGCAGAATGCTTTTATGCCGCAGAACTCGAAGCGCGCGTGCGAAACATTTTCGGGGCCTTCGCCCTTGGGATTGCCGTCACGGTTTGCATCGACGTAGAGGTTTCGGATGACGATATGGCCGACGCCCGAGCCGATGATGCGGATGACATTTGTTTCCTGGTTTGGCGCTTGGACGAGTTTGGTGGATGATCCTTGACCTTCCAGCGTCACGTTGCTTCGCTCGATCAGAACGCCGCCGAGCGCGCCATCGGCGCGGCGAATGTCGAAGGTGCCTTCCATCAACAATATGCGCCCGCCAACCGGGGGCAATTCGCGAATGGCTTTGTTGATCTCCTCCTGATCGCCGTCACCGTCGCAAACGATGTGCGCGCCAGACTTTGACGGCTCGGAAGAATCTTTTGCGGCAATAACGCAGGCCGCACCGCTGGCGCTTGCCTTTGCAGGCGCTTGAGCAATTTGGAAGGCAAAAAGCGCAAGGAAAACAACCATACAACCAATACCTTTCACAGATTACACAGATGAACACAGATTCGATCGAATACGAGAAATAGTAGAATCAATCAAGAGCGAAAGAAAATATGAAAGCAAACGCGACTAAATTTCGAGCCGTCTTGAATTCAAATCTGTGTCATCTGTGAGATCTGTGGTTGAGCTAACTTAAAGGCGTTCGACCGTGATGTTCGCGTTGGTGTAGATGCAGATTTCCGCAGCGGTGTTGAGCGATTCGAGGACAATTTGGTCCGCCGGCAGGTTTGTGTGTTTGAGCAGTGCGCGCGCGGCGGCCAAGGCAAAGGACCCGCCGGAACCGATGGCTAGGATGCCGTCTTCGGGTTCGATGATTTCGCCGCTCCCGGCGACGATGAGTGAGGTGTCCGCATCGCACACGGCGAGCAGTGCTTCGAGGTTGCGGAGATATTTGTCGGTGCGCCATTCCTTGCCGAGTTCGACGGCGGCGCGGACGAGGTTTTTGTTGAACTCGTTGAGCTTGCCTTCGAAGCGATCGAAGAGGGTGAACGCATCCGACACCGATCCGGCGAAACCCGCGAGAACGCGCCCCTCCGCGAGCCTGCGGATCTTGGTGGCGTTTTGCTTCATGACCGTGTTGCCGACGGTAACCTGGCCATCGCCGCCGAGGGCGACCATGCCGTCGCGCCGAACGCCGATGACGGTAGTCGCGTGAAACTGTTGCATGAGGTACTCCGAATCGGCAGCACAGTGTGCCGCTTGAGGTTAGTGGTGTGTCCCGTGAAAAGCGTTATCTGGAGAGCAGTGGGCAAGTCCACCGCGACAGACAGCCAAAGCGGCGTCTGCCCGCCGCCGCACTCCAAATAGTCGCATTGCATTTGTCTGTTTCACGGTTAAAAGAAATCCCAGATTGCCTGACCTGATTTGCCTTCTTCGCCGTGCTCGTCGGGTGTTGGTTCTGTTTTGCGCTTCTTCGGCGCGGGTGCTGGGGCAGGTGCAACGGGGGCAGCGATAGGCTCGGGCCGGTCCTGTTTAGGCTCCAGAATTGGTTCGTCGTCCAGATCGCCGTCAGCGTTGCGTTCGGCTTCGAACGACGCGGACCTCGGCATGGCTGCGACTGGTTCCGCTACCGGCGCTACCGCGCTGCGTTTCTTGCGTCCTCTTTTGGGCCGCGTTGCGTTTTCCCGCGCTTCCTGCTCGTAGTCGTATCCTGCTTCCAGGTAAAAGATATAGTCCACGGGCTCGCGGAGCATTTTCGAGAGCTTGAGGCAGATGAGCACGGAGGGGTTGAGCCGGCCTTTCTCGATCGCAATGATCGTCTGCCGGGTAATCCCAGCCTCTTGCGCGAGTTCCGATTGGCGGATGTTGAGCCGCTCCCGGAGCTCCTTGACACGGTTGCGCAACGGAGATGTGCGTGGCATGGGTGAAGAATACTCGCTATGCATGGGAACATCAAGGGTAAGGTCAACTAAACTGTACGCAGGGGCCGATTGGCTTCCGGCACATCTTTTTCGCGGTCAAGGCTGGTCCGCCGACTGTGTGTGGTGTTGATGGTAGTGATGCAAGGCGAGCCGAAGTCCAATTCGGCTCCAAGTGGGGACACAATGATCGATTCGCGATTCGCCCAGACACCCGAGCCCCCCTACTACGCGGTAATTTTCACCTCTGCCCGCACGTTTGGCGATAACGGTTACGGGGCGGTGGCAGAGCGGATGGCTACGTTGGCGAAGGAGCAACCCGGTTTCCTGGGAATCGAAAGTGCCCGCGGTACGGACGGGTTTGGCATCACGGTGTCGTACTGGGAATCTGTGGAGGCGATTGGCGAGTGGCGGCGCCAGCTTGAACATCTTGCGGCGCAGGAGTCGGGTAAACGAATTTGGTACAGCCAATACGAGTTGCGTGTTGCCAAGGTGGAGCGAGCGTATGGGATGCGAGAAACAGAACAGCAAGCAGCGGCTGACTAGTACCTAGTGCGACAGGATGTAGCGTTTTGAAGTTGTGCGGCTTGGGAAGCAATTCTCGCTTTTCGTGGACTTCCGGGCAGATGTTTGGAAACGAAGCGCTGGGGCTTTGTCAATGGATCACTTGGTGAATGTGGATTGGCGTCTTTGGTTTGTAGATCATTTCATCTTCCGGCCAGCATTTCTAATTGTATTTTCAGCCTAAATTATAAAGTTGCTTTTTTTGACCACATTTGCGCAGCGAGTCAGTAATTATGTGAATTCTGCGAAGCGCCCTTAGAGGGGGCATCTCATCGGCTGTACAAATATGAACGGGCTTCAAAATCGTTTTGGGGTACTAGTCGCTCAAATTTGAGATACGGGAATGGATTTCGTAAGAGAGCACGCGCCTCGGTGGAGTGATGTAAATGAAGTGGTTAGCGGAACCGAACTCCATACGAACGGTCGTTCGCATGAAATTTGCGTAACGGGTCGCGGTGTGCTTTGCAAATTGACTTGACTACTGCGTTCGGGTTTGCGCGTAGGGCGATGGCGAACAACGCCTGAAAAGGCAGCCCAAGGGCCGAGTTCAAGTCAGCTTTTCGATGTCGCCTTTTTAGTGGAAGACGACTCATTCACACGTATTACGCCGAATGGGCAGCGGCCTATTTCTTTGGAGACGCCGGGGCCTTGGGGGCGGTGCCATTTCTTGCGCCGTTTGCGGCGGCTTCGCCTTTGCCGAGTTTTTGTATGAGGTCAGGGCGTAGACGGAGCTGGCTTTCGAGATCGAGGTAGACGCGCACTTTACCAGAGTCGCTGGTGATGGTGCTGCAGAATTCGTTGATGGCGCGGGCGCCCTTCTGCGCGAGCAGCATCTTCTGGATACGATCTTTGGAAGTTTCCAGATTGCCTTCCTGGCCTGGTATCGCCTCGAGCAGTTTCAGGATGTGCCAGCCTTCCTTGCTTTCGATTGGTGCGCTGACGTCGCCGGGTTTCATCGTTGCCACGGCCTGCTGTACAAAGTCCGGAAAATCCGTAGTTGGCAGTACGGGCCACTCGCCACCCTTGTCCTTGTATTGCCCTTCGGAGACGGCCCTTGCGACGCCTTCGAAACTCTGGCCGGACTTGATCTTGTTGTATGCGTCCGTGGCTTTCTGTTTGGCTGCTTCCTTCTTGATGTCCTCTCGGGAGGTGTCGCGCCTGAAGTAGATTTGCGAAAGGCGGAGCATGTCCGGGCGCTTGGTCATGTCCTTGTTCTTGCCAAACCACTCCGTCACTTCAGCGTCAGATACTGTGACACCATTTTCCTTGATGATCGCGTCGCGGACGAGGTCCACCATCATGGCGTAGCGCAACTCTTTGAGCGCTTCCTCGCGGCTGGTGTTGGCCTTTTCGAGCACTTGGGCCTCAGTGAGTTCGGATTCGCCGGGCTTGGTGACGCGCTTTTTGAGGTCTGCGATTTGCTCGGCCCACACCTTTTGCAGTTCGGCGTCGGAGACGGTCAAATTGCGCTTGACGGCTTCCTGGTATAGCACCTCACGCTCGACCAGCATGCGCAGCGAATTGATGGCAATACCGAGGCGCTCCTCATCCGGCACTTCGCGGCTGTTAAGCTGAGCCCAGCCGAGGAGGTCTCGCATGTAGACGTCTTTGAATACGCGGGCGTCTATCGGGTGCCCGTTCACGACAGCGACGGGGCCGTCCGGAACGGATTGGAGGACGATGTCCATTTTCGACAAATCGGGCGCCTGCGCGAACGCGATACAAACGCCGAACGCGGCAAGTACTGTTGCTGCGCGAATCATTCCCGTTGATCTCCCGAGGTGTCCGGCGCATCGGAATTGTCATCCATGCCCATGGGTCCTAGCGGGCGGATGGTGCGTTTGGGCGTCAATTCCGGCCCGGCCACCGATTGAAATATGTGAACCAAAAAAAATGCGGCGACATACGCCACGACGAACGTCAATCCGACGCGAAATACGATCTCGTACACGTCCGCGTAAGACCAATACAGGCACGCGATCAGCACGACAAGGCCAAAAAACGCGCCGGAAAACATACCGACGCGGTCCTTGTCCATGTGCAAAATGAGGCGCGCTTTGCGTGCCGCCGGCGAGTTCGGCATGGGGGCATGCTAACACATTTCACCACAAAGTGCCGAATTCTGATTCGGTAAAGTGCAGCACGGTAGTTAGCGAATTATGCGGTGCCCCTTCAGGGCGTTATGACAAAGAGGTGGTAATCCGATCCAGGGGCGTTGCCCCTGGCTAGGGTTGCGCAGCACCTTCGGTGCGATGACATGGTGTAATTTTCCAACCTTTGGTATTAGCAAGCGGCAAGAATGGTCCCGCCGTTTCCATGAGTAAGTGGCGATACTGATCGGACCATTGGCGGCCGAAGAAGCTAATTCTGATCAGGACTGCCAACCCGGTGTTTAGTGCTATTTGACCAGCGCTCGTTGGAATGGGTGTGGCGGATCACGACGAAGTCCGCGTCGTTCACCCGCACTTCGGCAAATTCCCCATCGATATTTTCGCGCGGGTTGCGGCCGAAGAAGGTGCCGGTGCAGAGGTGGGAGAGGTTGTCGAAATCGGGATCGCGGACGTAGCTGAAACGGTGGACGTGGCCGGCGATGTAGAGGATGCGTTTGCCGGATTTGCCGAGTGCGTTGCGGAGGGAGGCTGCGTTGCGGAGGCGGCGGTCTTTGGTCATTTCGTAGCCGTGCGTTTTGTCGAGCAGGGGATAATGACCAGCGACCAGAATGCAGTCGTCTGCTTGCGCGAGTAGTTCGGAGGTTCGTGCGACTTCGGCCTCGGTGATGCGCCCTTGCGAGGAAACGAAGTTGGGGCAGACCGTCGGCACGAGAATCAGTGGTGTGCCGCCGGGAAGCGTCACGCGCGCGGGCAGACCGCTTTTCGGATGGCAGTCCGCGAAATATTTTTCAAAGCGCTGCGCGCGGACGGATTCGAAGGTATAGACGTCGTGGTTGCCGGGGATCGCGTGGATGTCGAAATGTTTTGCACGAAGCGTATCGACGAAGGCGCGGGCCATGGCGAACTCTTCGACAAGCGACGTGGAAGTAAAATCGCCGGTGAGCAGGAGCGATTTTGGTCCTGCGCTGGCGAGGCCTTCGACAAATTCCGCGGCGCGGTCCATCGCGAATTGATGGCGGCGCTTCCACCATACGTTGAAGTTTCCGAGCACGCGCTTGTTCAGCAGGTGCAGCGGATTGCAGGTGACTTTCCAAAAATGCAGGTCCGCGACGTGCAACAACGTGTCGCGCGGCGTGGACTGCGAAATGGAATCAGTCATCGCGAAATTATTGCAGTGCCGCGACAATCGCCTCCGGCGAGATCGCGTCTGACTTAATGATTCCATCACTTGAAACGTCGGCTGCGCGCGCGTATGCGCTGGCTGCATTGGTCCACGCTGCGACGGTCCCTGCGTTGAACAGATTCAAGCGATGCGGCGCAACGAGCACCGATGCGGAAGTAATATCACCGAGCGAACGAATGCTGGGGATGTAGGGACCAGCGGACCAAGCGGCATCGCTGTCCGCATCGAATTGGTTTGCATCGATTAGTGCCGCGCGCACATCGCCATCGATACCTGCGGCGAGCACACTCCAAAGACCGCCGTCGCCGATACCGATTACATCAACAGGCCCGCGGGCATACTCGCTACCGCGCGCATACGCGATCGCGGTAAGCGTGTCTTGCACGCGATAGGCGGTGTCGGTTGGCAGGAAGGTATCGGGGAATGCTTTTTTCAAACGATCCGTGCGCTTGTCCGGCGCGTTGTGCTCGCCGATCAAAAACGCGTCGAATGCGAGGACGGCTCGTCCATCCGCGAGCAATGCCTTCACGAGCGGGCCGGGCCCGCCGGTTTCGATATCCGCGAGTGCGGCTTTGCCTGCGCCTTGGGCGATGACGACGGTGCCTTTCATTGCCTTGCTTGCGGGTACGTACAACAACACCGGCAACGATTCTTTGCGCGCGTTCACGCCGATGCGCATGCGCACGAGTGTATAGTCGCCGCGATCAATTTTTTGCACATCACGCGTGCCGATCTCGCCAGCCGTTGGCAAGGACAATCCCATCGCGTTGATCAGCGCGGGGCGCGCCTTTTCGCGGAATGCGTCGAGGCCCGCAGCGTTGGCAGGGAGAATCGCGTTCCACTTTGCGCGGCGCGATTCTTTCAACTGCGCGACGATTTGTTCGCCGGTGGGGTAGCCTTCGGGTTTGGCGTCGCCGGGGAACACGGCCAATTTATCGACCGGTTCCATTTCGTAGGCGGGTTCGGTGAAGTTCGCCCAGTTGTCGCCGCCGAGCAGGTGCTTGCCGAAAAACCGATACACGCCTTCGCGGCTCAGCTTGTTGTAATTGTGGCCTGCGTCGATCTGTACGCTGTCCACATCGTTTTCCGCGCCGTAAAGTGCGTAGATGGTTTTAATCGCGGGATACTCGACGCGAGGAGTGTCGCGGGTCCAATCGCCGGTGGCGGCGATCATCATCATGGGGCGCGGCGCCATGAGCGAGCCGACTTCCATGTTGGATGCATTGAAGCGAATGATGGGAGCGTTTTCGCAGGGGCAGCCGCCTTGCATGGTGTGGGAGATCATGTTCACGGGTGCGGACACTTTTACGCGTTGATCGATTGCGCAGAGCGCGAAGGTTTGTGTGCCGCCGCCGGACGCGCCGGTGCAGGCGAGTTTGTCTTTGTTTACGTAGGGTAACGTTTCCATGAAATCGAGCGCGCGCACCGCGGACCACAACTGCATCGCGAAGGGATGAATGCCCCAGAGGCCTTCGAGGCGGCGCTGTTCCTCGCTGATGTTGCCGCCGGAGTGTCCCCAACCTCTCGGAAACTGCTTGCTGTCGTTGTAGCCGACCATGTCGTAGCAGAACGCGGCCATGCCCATGCGCGCGAAGGTAATGCAGCGCGCGGACACGGAACAGAGTTCGGTGTTTTCAAATCGGCCGTGTTCCCAGTGGCCGTGCGGGCAAATCACGCCGGGGTAGGGACCGTCGCCCACGGGACGATAGAGATTACCGGTGACGAGAAAACCGGGGTAGGCCTCGAAGGAAACTTTTTCGACGATGTAATCGGGGTGCGTCGCGACGGGTTCGACCTTTGCATTCAGCGGCGTCTTTTCAGGAAGCGGCCAGAGTCCGCATGCGATCAAAAACTTTTGGCGCAGCGGCGCGGCGTAGGTTTCCCAATCTTCCCTGGTTTTGAAGTTGGTCATCTTGTAGGTGGAGTTGGTATCGCGATCGATCATCGCGCGGCCATCGCCGCTCGCAACGGGTTTGTCGTTTACGCGCAAATCCGCGGCGATCTTTGTGGGATCAAAATTGCTTAAGGTAGTAATCGCAACACCGGACACATTGTCAGACAGCGCCACGCCGATCTTTCCTTTCGGCAATTCCACGCCGCCCGCATGTTTCCACGCGACACCCGGGTTTGTAGCATCGGCGGGAATTTTCAAGGTCTGCGTACCGAGCGTTATCTCCGCATCATGGCTTGAATCCACCCACGCCCACACCTGATAGGTCTGCGCGGCTTCGATGGTCATGCCGCGGTCGCGCGCCTCGAAGGCGTCCATCCAAATAACGTTCGGCGTATGCAGCGCCGTCCCAAGCAATGCAAACAACACGGGTATCATCGCAGCCTCCCTTCGGGTGTGGAAGGCATTATCGTAATCTGACGCGACGCAATAGTCGAATGACGCTGAAATTCGTCTGCGGCGGATGTGTGCATAGGGTCTACAGCCCGTAGTCGCGCAATTTGTAGATCAGATTTCTCCGGCTGATACCCAGCAGCTTTGCCGCGCGAGTCTTGTTGCCGGCGGTTTTCTCTAGCGCTTCCAGGATTGCCCTGCGTTGGATCTCCTGCATATCGCCGACGAGCACCTTGTCATCGGCGCGCGCGGTTGGTTTTGCGTCTTGAATATGCGCGGGAAAATCGGAGGGGAGGATGAGCGAGCCTGCGGCGAGAATACTTGCCCGCTCAAGCGCATTCCGAAGTTCGCGTACGTTACCCGGCCAGTCGTACTGAACCAGCAATCGTTCGGCTGCGGGCGAGAGGCGTTTGCGGTGTTGCTTCAAAAAGAATTCTGCTAAGGGCAGCACGTCGTCCCGGCGTTCGCGCAACGGCGAGATCATTAATGGGAACACGTTCAATCGAAAATACAAGTCCTCGCGAAAGCGCCCGGCCCTTACATCGTCTTCGAGGTTTCGATTGGTTGCCGCGATGATACGTACATCAACGGAAATCTCACGACCGCCCCCGACGCGCGTAAATGTTCCACTTTCGAGTACACGAAGAAATGCGGGCTGCAACGGCAAGGGCAAGTCGCCCACTTCATCGAGGAACAACGTGCCGCCGCCGGCTTCTTCAAAACGCCCGATGCGGCGCGCATCCGCTCCGGTAAACGCGCCTTTCTCGTGGCCGAACAATTCGCTTTCGATCAGATTGGCGGGTATCGCACCGCAGTTCACGGTAACGAAAGGTTTGCCGGCGCGAAGGCTTTCGGCTTGAATAAACTCTGCGAGCACCTGTTTGCCCGTACCGCTTTCGCCTAAGATCAGTATCGTCGCGTCGGTGGTGGCCGCGCGTAACGCCTGTGAAAGCACTTGTCGCATCGCGCTGCTTTCGGCGCCGACGTAGCGCGAGATCGAATCGGATTCGGTCGATACCGATCGACCGGACTGCCCAAGCGCATCGTCAACGGCCGCGATCAATTCGTCGAGATCGACGGGCTTTTCCAAATAATCCAATGCGCCGGATTTGATTGCGGATACTGCGTCACGGACGTCGATATACGCGGTCATGAGCAGCACGGGTAATGATGGCGCGGTTGTTTTCAATCGATCGAGCACTTCGAGACCGCTGAGACCCGGCATGCGCACATCGAGAATCATCATGTCGCAATCCGCCGACGCGACAAGACCTTCTTCGCCGTTTTCGCAAAGGATCGTTTCGTAACCGGCGCGTTGCAGCGCGTTGTCGAGCAACTGGCGCTGGCCGGCTTCATCGTCCACGATAGCGATCCGCGGCTGCCTAGGCGCCATGGGCAGTGGCCTCTTGAATACCGAAGATCGTCACGCGCGTGCCCTTTCCCAATTGGGATTCTACTTTTAATTGCCAGCCATGCGCCTCTACATTCTGCGCAACGATCGCCAGACCCAAGCCGCTTCCACCCTCGAACTTGCTGTAGTACACCTCGGTCACATGTTCAATATCCTCCGGCGCGATGCCGCAGCCGGTATCGGAAACCGCGAGCGAAATGGTGCGAGAAACGCGCGCGGCTTCGACGCGGATCTCGCCGCCTTCTCGAATTGCGCGCAGCGAATTGATCAAAAGATTCAGCAAGGTGCGCCGCAAAAGGTCTGCATCCGCGCGGATGACAACTCCGGTCGTAATGCCAACGAGCCTGGTATTTTTTCGCTGTGCTTCGGCGTCGACCAATGCCAGCAACGATGGGATGAATTCATCCAATGCAATCGAACCGATAGCCGGCGTGCGCGGACGTGATACGGTGAGGAAGGAATCGATCTGGCCAATCGTCCTGTCCACTTCGTCCACAATGGTTTCAGCGCGCTTTCGGTTCTCTAAGGGGTACGTCGTTGAATCCGGCGCGTCGGCAATGAGTTGCGCCAGACCACGAACAATTCCCAGCGGATTTTTCGTTTCATGCGCCAGGCCGGCACCGAGGCGTGCCAACTGTTCCTGGCGCTCCGTGCGCGCCTGGGCCGACAGCAGCGCATCCTGCAGGTCACGTTGTTTCGCACGCGCTGTCAGTACCCACCACGCAAGACTTACCGCGGCCAACAACACCGCAGTGGAGAGATAGAATCGCAGGTGGTCTCGCCGCGATTCGCGCACAATCGAGCTCGTATCCATGACCGCAATCAACGTATACGGGCCGGTCGGGAACGGTTGCCAACCTTCCATGTCCGCCGGTTCCGCGCTGCCGCCCGTGTGTCCCCACATTGGGCCATTTCCAGGACCGTGCGTAAGTGGTCCGTCGGGAGCGTGCATCAAAGACATGGGTGCGCTCGACACGATCAACATATCATCCCGCCACACGGGATCCGTGTTGACTGGTAGTGGTGCGTCGCCGGTATCTCCTCCCATAGAGACCGTCTCGCCGTCACTCGCAATGAGTTGAAGGCCCAAGATGTCCGGTGTGTAGGCGAGTTCTTCGAAAATTTCCGTGAGGCGCTCAGGACGGTACCGGCCCATTCGTCCCTGCGCCCGAATGCCCGCGGCCAACGCATCCAATGTCGTTTGCGCGCGGGCGAGCAGGACGCTGCGATGTTTCGAAACTTCCGATTGATAATCCCGGTACAACAGAAACGTACCGGCAGCCGCCACGAGTGCGGCCGCCAGTAAGTATCTCCCCGATGTTCTCATTTGCTGCGTAGACTACGCTCCGTTATCGCGATGTTCGACCAAGTGCTTAGTTCTTGCATGCGCCGCGGCGCTGGCCGCCCCAGCGATTACCGGCTTGCGGGTTGTCGCACTTGCCGTCGCCGTCTTCATCAATGAAGTTCTTGCCCAGGCCGAGCCCCGCGCCGCGTTGATTACCCTGGCACTGCCCCTGACCGCGCTGGCCTTTGTTGTCGCATACACCGTCGTTGTTCTCGTCGATGAAGTTGTCGTTGACGCCGTCGTTGTTCGCATCCACGTAGTTCGGGCACTGCCCTTTACATTGGCCGCCTTTGCCCTTATTGTCGCAGACGCCATCGCTGTTCTCGTCGATGAAGTTGTCGTTTACACCGTCATTGTTTGCGTCGACAAAGTTCGGGCACCGGGCTGAACCCGTGCAACGCCCCTGACCCTGACCCTTGCCCTCTGCGCCGCGGCGATGTCCTTGCCGTGCATGCTTGACATCGCACACGCCGTCGTTGTCCGCGTCCACAAAATGATCGCACACGCCGTCGCCGTTTTCATCCACGTATTCCTTTTGCGAACACGTGCCGCGCGCCTGGTCCTTCGGTCCTGCCAATGCTGAAGACCCAAAGACGGCGAGACTGTAAATCGTCATCGCCAACACGCCCATCCAGAATAAAGATTTCGTTCCCATGGTGTACCGTCCTTTCTGTGATTGTCGGTCCCGCACGAATTCACCCGACCCGCGCCGACCGCTCTATTCAATTGCTTGGCTCTCAAGTGCAACCGGCATGCCTGGAATTTTCCGGGGATTGGCGCGTTACGCTATGCAAGGAGGGAACGAAAGCGGGCAAACTGTGCAGAAATTGCGCACTTGGACGGTTTGCGGGAATGGTCTCGCCGCTTTGCGTCAATCGTGTATTTCTGATTAACTGGGTCTTGTGCATCCGAGGCACGATTTTTGTCATGTGCACAGACGCCTATTTAAGGCGTGCTGCGCATCATTAAATTGGAGCTAACCACAGTGCGTTTACGTGTCCTGCTGATTCAGGTGGTGTTGATCGGTTTCATCATGGCAGCTCACGCCGATTGGCCGGATTGGCGCGGGCCAGGGGAGCAAGGGCAAGCGAAATCGGAGAAGTTGCCGCTGCGCTGGTCGGAAACGGAAAACGTGGCGTGGAAGACGGCGATACATGATCTCGGATACTCGACGCCGGTTGTGCTGGGGAAGCAGGTGTGGTTGACGACGGCGAAGGAAGATGGCAGCGATCTGTATGCGGTCGGGATCGATCTGAAGACGGGGGAGATCAAACATGATATCTCCGTGTTTCACGTTGAGCAGCCGCAGAAGAAGAACCCGAGCAATTCGTATGCAACGCCTTCGCCTGTGATTGAGGCGGGGCGCGTGTATGTGCATTACGGGAGCGACGGCACGGCGTGCATCGACACGAAGTCGGGCGAGATTTTGTGGAAGCGGACCGATCTGAATTGCGATCACATGCAGGGCGCTGCATCGTCGCCGGTGCTATATGAAGACCTGCTGATTCTCACGATTGAAGGCACCGACAAATACTTCACTGCTGCGTTGAATAAGAAGACGGGGGAGACGGTATGGACCTATAACCGGCCCGCCGATCTTTATGTGGACAGCATTCAGGGTGTTTACAAAAAGTCGTATCAGACACCGATTTTCATCACGGTGGATGGCAAACCACAAATGGTCAGCAACGGTGCGCTGTTGGTGACGGGACACAATCCGCGCACGGGCGAGGAAATCTGGCGTGTGCGATATCGCGATGACAGCACGATCTCGCGCATTGTTACCGGGCATGGACTGTTGTTTGTAAACACGGGTGGTTCTCCTGGCGCAACGGAGTTGTGGGCGATCCGCGAGGGCGGTGTCGGCGATGTGACGGATACACACGTGGTTTGGAAGATGACGAAGAATTCGCCGCACGAGTCGTCGCCGGTGCTTGTGGACGATCTGTTGTTTACGATGGGCCAGAATTCCAGGCTCATTTGCACGGAGGCGGCGACGGGCACGCAGGTGTGGGAGCAGTTAATGGAAGGTGATTATTGGTCGTCGTTGCTCGCCGCACCGGGGCGTATTTATTTGACGAACAAAAAAGGGCGCACGACCGTCATCGCGCCGGAGCGCGCGTACCGCGAACTAGCGGTGAATCAACTCGATGGAGAAGTGTGGGCGTCGCCCGCGGTGGCGGATGGTGCGTTGCTGATGCGCACGAAGACGCATTTGTATCGCATCGACGGCGAAAGATAAATTTTTGAAGTTAATGTTAATCAAACCATCGTTGTGCCGAGCGCTATTTGGAGTGCGGTGGCGGAGCGGTTAGCGTAGACATCGCTTTGGCTGTCTTGTCAATGAAATGACGTCTATTGCGATAGACAGCCAAAGCGGCGTCTACCCGCCGCCGCACTCCAAATAGGCTTCTTGCGATAAGGATACCTTTAGTACTTTACCGATCGACTTAGTAATCCCATCACCACTGCGCCGAGTATGCTGGCGACGACTACGCTGTAGAGGCCTGCGTCGTAGCTGCCGGTGAATGCTACGATTTGGCCGAGGAGGATCGTACCGCCTACCGCGCCGCCAAGTACGGAGATGCCGGTGTAGACGCCGGCGGCTTTGCCGAGAATCTCCGAGGGGAGAATGCGTTGTACGATGGCGAACTCTTGGGAGATGTACGCGGATTGGAAAAACGTTGCCGTTGAAAAGGCCGCGACTGCGAGTGGAATGGTTGGCGCTTTGATCGCGTATAGCAGGCATATGGTCGTTGCGAGAAAGCCCGCGGCGGCGAAGGGGATGCGGCGGTTCAGTTTGTCGCCGAGCAATCCGAATAACACGAAGGCGACGAATGCGGCGACGTAGGGCAAGGACGCCGCGTACCACAGATTGGAGAAGTCCATCGATCGCGCTTTGACGAAGTAGGTCGGCAGCCAATTGATGATGCCGTAGCAGCAGAAGTTGTTCAGCACGGCGCCGATTGCCGCGAGGATGAAAACGTGGGAGCGGAGGAATGACCAGTCCGCGGGGACTGGCGCGACGTCGCTGCTGAGTCCGTGCTCGATGAATTCGATCTCCTCGCGCGACATGTAGGGTGCGCGTCGCGGCGTATCGAAGATTACGAGGTACAGCAGCGGCACCGTGACCAAGAGGCCCAACGCGCCGCATACGAGCAGCATCGCCTGCCACCCAAACTTTTCGATCACGGGCACTAGAAAGATCGGCATCGTGACCATTGCGAGGATGCTGCCAAAACCCCAGATTGCGTTTGCGCGGGAACGTTCGAAGACGGGAAACCAGTTTTGCGTGACCACGCTCATCATGGGAAAGTGCACGCCTTCGCCGAAGCCGAGTAGTACACGCGTCAAAACAAATAGGGCGAGCGAATTTCCGAGCGGCGCGCCGAGCGCGGTGAAAATCGAAAAGCAAATGACGAGCGCGATGAGGCTGCGGCGTGCGCCCATGCGCGCCGCGAACCCACTCAGCAAAATATTCGAAATGCCGTAGGCAACGAAAAACGAACCGAGCAGCAGTCCGCCCTTGCTGCCCACTTCGCTCGCCGTCCAGCCGTAGTGCTCCGCGATGTGCGGCATCGCGATGGAGAGATTCATGCGATCGATGAACGCGATGTACAACGATACGCCGAGCACCAGCGGCACGATCCAGCGCCGCGAGTGTTGTGTGCGTTGCGCGAAGGTCATTGCGGGTTACGCGAAGGTCTGGTTCATGTAATTTGTGAGGATGTACTCCGCCATCTCGTCGGGAAGCGCATCCATCACGGAATTGATCAACGCCAGCTTGCCGGGAAGTCCGCCGTCGGAGATTCCTGCCATCTCGCGTAAGGCCGTTTCTGCATCAGGGCCGAGTTGCGCCACAAGTTCGCGCACGTGTGTGCGTATGTCGGCGAGGTTGATGGAGTCGGTGGACGAGTCGAGTTCATTGACCGTTTCGCGCAACGCTTGCAACGCGCCATCAACGTGATCCGCGCTTGCCCAATCCATCGAGATATGCAGATTCGCTGGTGTGACGCCGTGCGTAAATTGCGGCTGCACGTAGAACTTCTTTTCGCGCATGCGGTCGGCAATCTCGAACACGTTGTAGCGATCCGAGACGAATGAGAACATGCACATCTCCGGATTGCCCAACACGCGCAGTCCGTCAATGGCATTCACACCATCCATAAACTTCTTCGTTGCGCTTTGTACTTTTTCGATCACGCGGCGGTATCCGGACTCGCCGAGATAATTCAGAATCGCCCATGCGCCCGCGTAAGGCCCGCCCGATTTTGAACTCAACACGGCGGAATTGATGATCGCGTAGCAGGTGGTACGGCGGTTCGCGAAGTATTGGAAGAAACGTAGATCGCGATTCTTGTACAACACGCAGGAAATATTTTTTGGCGCGTAGGCGTACTTGTGCAGGTCCGCGGACATGGAAGTGACGCCGGGTACGCTGAAATCGAAATCGGGCAAGTCGTGGCCCATGCGCCGCATGAACGACAGATGGAAACCGCCAACGCAGGCGTCCACATGAAACAGCACGCCGCGCTCCAGCGCGATAGCGCCAACTGCGCGAATCGGATCGATCACGCCCTGCGCGTATCCGGGCGCGGATGCAACAATCAATATTGTGTTCTCAGTGATCGCATTGCGGATTGCGTCCGCATCGGCGCGAAAGGTATCGGGATCGTAGCCCGTCAATACCGGCGTGACGCCGAAATACGAACAGGCCTTGTGGAACGCCGGGTGCGCTGTCTCCGGCAACACGATTTCCGGGCGCGTGATGTGCGGCTTGTGCGCGCGGCAGTAATCGCGCGCTGTCTTCACCGCGCACAAAATGCTCTCAGTACCGCCGGAGGTACAGCTCCCTACTACGTCTTTGTCGCCGCGCAGCAGTTCGCGCGCGATCGCGACGAGATCCGTTTCGAGTTTGTGCATGCTTGGAAACACGGTCCAGTCCAATCCGTTTTCCGTGAGGAAGCGCATGTAGCCGTCGTAGGCGACGTCCATCGCGTCCTCGCCCGGATCGTAAGTGAAGCCGAACATCCGCCCCGATTTCCACGGCACGTCGTGTGCCTTGAACGACGCGAGAATATCGAGCACCGCGTCTTTCGATTTACCTTCAAAGGGCAGCGTGCTCAAGAGTTGGGGCGGTATCATGGCGCTGAGATCGGGCATAGTGCTTTCCATTCCGTTTTCGATCTTGTTAATTGTGTGTCCCCCCAAGGAGGAACTCCGCAAAAAGGGATTTGAGATCGCTAAGGGTACTCTACTGAGATACGTGCGGATATGCACGGTTGGGATGTTCTGTCCTGGGCCTTCCTGAATACTGTTCCTCACTATATTGCCCAAGGCATTGCACCGATCAGGTGACTATGCGAGGAGAGACTTTTCGGAAGCAAGGGTAGCACTGTTGACAGACTTGCTTCGGGTGACTGTTATTGTCTGGTGCGAAACGACTCCTATTTAGTTGACAGAAACGTATGCAAAATTCTGTGCAGCAATTATTTACGTTGACTGATTATGACGGCGAGACGTAATGGGATGACGCTTTTTCTCGGGCGAAAGCTCCGATTAACGTTGCGGAGGGTTTTTGGCGTAGACACGCAAAGCGGAGGGACCGCGAAATTGGAGCTCAGGGTATCTCCGGGTCGCGGGACGAAAGTTCGTGCCATACGGCATCGGCAATCTTCCGGCTGCCCTGAATATTCGGATGAATCGCGTCGCCGTTAAAGTCCGATCCGGAGAGGTGAGGAACCACGTACAGGCAACTTTCCTCGCGGGCGATTTTTTCAATCGCAACGTTTGTTGCGCCCATTTCCCCGTTGGCGCATTCCCAGGCAACTACAATCACCTTATCCGCTCGTTTATTGGCCTGCCTGAGCAATTTGCGATACATGTCCGGTGACCACGCATTGAATCGGAGGTCGTTCAAACCTACGCGAATAACGATCGCGGCGTAATGCGCATTTCCGTGTCTGGCTTCAAGATTGAGAAGCACCTGAAATGTTGTGCCCCCGCATATTCCGTCGTTTATCACGGTGCGTTTGGAAAACTGCGCAAGCTGTTCGGGGAAACCTTTCCTTGAAACCACAGTGCCATCGCAGGCGTACAGAGTGCTGTCACCAATGCAGAGAACGGGGGATAGACTGTGCCCTTCAATTTTTGGCGTGCCGACGGCGAGTACAATCAAACTGATCACAGGCGCACAAATTAGTAAGAACTTCTTGAGCACAATTGCCAAACCTTCCCAGTGGCGATGCCCGCAGAATCGATACGGGCATCCCGGATTACATATAGAATTTTATTCAGCGTTTGTTTCGCTGGGGGGAAGGAGTTTCACTCGACGTAATGTAGGAAAAGGGTCGAAATTCGCTAAGGGGGAAACCATGATGAGGTTAGGGTCCCTTTTTCTATTCATACCGGGAAATTATCGGTATAAACGCCCATCGGGCGCAAGTGGTTCGGTTTGCAGGGGCGGGGGAGTGTAGCTGGCGTTGGCGATGTCGAGCATGCGGGCGACGATGTCCTTATGCGTTGCGGCGACATTGCGTGATTCGCCGATGTCCGACTTCAGATCATAGAGTTCCGGCTCCGCGTCGCGCTTTGGTTGCACGAGTTTCCAATCGCCCATGCGCACGGCGCGGCTGCCGGAGTCTGCGTCCCAATACAAGAATTCGCGCGTTGCTTGTTTGTCTTCGCCGCGTAATGACGGTGCGATTGAGATACCGTCGATGTTTTTGGGCACCTCAGACGACCGCTCTGCCAACTCTGCGAAGGTCGGCATGATGTCCGCGAAATGCCACGGCAAGTCCGAGGCAACACCTGCTTGCATCGTGCCCGGCCAACTGGCAATCGCCGGCACGCGAATGCCACCTTCGTAAAGATCGTACTTGTGCCCGCGCAAGGGCCCGCTCGCTTTGAAAAAATCCAGATTCGTCATCGAATACGAATCGGGGCCGTTGTCGGAAGTAAACAACACGAGCGTGTTTTCGCGCAGCTTCAGTTCGTCGAGCAGTTGAATGATCTTGCCCACGCCCTTATCCAGATGCGAGATCATCGCGGCCATCGTCGCCTTCGGTTCCTTCGGGAACGCGTAGCCCTCGCGCCAGCGAAACTCGGGACGTGTTTCATCAAATCTACCGGAATATTCTTTCAACGACGATTCCGGCACGGCCCACTCATGATGTGGAATCGTTGATGACACGAAACAGAAAAACGGCGCTTCCTTTGAGGCGCGAATGAAATCGAGCGCGCGATCGAGAATCACGTCAGGCGTGTATTGCTCGCGTTTGCCGTCCATGTTGCCGGGCAATGCGAAGCGCGCATCGTTGTGCCACAGGTAGTCCGTGTAATAGAAGTGCGCGTGCTTCTGGTGCAGGTATCCGAAGAACTCGTCGAAGCCCTGCTTGTTTGGAACGCCGGGCGTGTCTGCGTCGCCCAGTCCCCATTTTCCAAACAATCCGGTGCGATACCCCGCGCGCTGCAACACCTCCGCGACGGTCACGTCCTCCTCGCACAACGAAATGCCGCCGCTATTTCCGCGCACGGGCGTGTGGCCCGAGTGATAGCCGGTCATCAATACACTGCGCGAAGGCGCACACTGCGAACAACCTGCGTAGGCCTGCGTGAAGCGCGTGCCTTCTCGCGCCAATCGATCGATGTTGGGGGTGCGGATGTGTTGCTGCCCGTAACATCCCAGGTGCCCATAACCCAAATCGTCGGCCATGATCAGTACGATATTTGGTGGCTTCGCTTGCGCATGTGCCGTGTACGATCCAATCGACGCGCAGGCTGCGGCGCCTGTACCCATGCGCGCGAGAAACGATCGGCGTGAAATCATGGCTAAACCTCGCATCCGTTATTTTCAAGATAGAAGCATAGCGCATTGGCGCTGCGCGCCGCGTAGAAAAGTAAACGCTCGGCGATGAGTGGAATCGAACTGATGGCTGCAGGCCGGTCGGGAGAGCTGAGCGCCGCCGGTGTTCGAATCGTAATTTATTTCAGCGTCGCATTGTGGTCGGACGACGAACTGCAGTGCCTGCGCGGCACCGGACGAATTGCTCGAGGAAAAGAAGCGCTATCCGATTGGGCACCGGGCGCTATTTACCGCATACGAATCGAAGCGCACTATTGCACGTATGGCAGACATGACTGTCTTCGCGCAACTGACACTCCGCGCCCTGAAGCCCTAACACTTCGATCGCATCATCGGGTTCACCATTTATGAGAAAGCGCACGCGGTCTATGTACTGCCGGCCGAAGTCTGCAAGTGTTTGATCTTGGGTGATGCCCGAGGAAACCGCCGAGATAAGTGGCATTTGCACAGACGAGAGTCTCATACGTATTCGCCCCAAAAAAAGAAAAAGCTAGTGCGGGTCGCATACTGCCCAACATACCCCGGCATCGAATCCTACAATTTTCCTTAGGATTATGCAAGTAGTACATATGACTTATATAAGAAAACTAGAATTCGTACCGACGAATAGTGGGTATTTAACGTGCAAATTGGAGTGCGTCACGCTGCGCGGTTGCTCGACGCGGGGCTGCACACCTGCACCCAGCTAGAAATAAGGGGGGGCGGAACCCGTAACGTGGCGCAGAAAAGAAAATGGCGGATATGAACGTTGTCGAACCGTTGACCTCTTGTCTGCCAGACGATTGCGATGCCGTGGATTCGGCATTATGTGTTACGCCAGACCTCGGCACTTGCGCGCTTCGATCCATTCCGCGCGTACCATGCGAGCCACGTGATCGCGGCGATGCACACCATGAATACAATCGCGTTTGGCGTGCGTGCCGTCCATTTTTCCCACGGCCACGGAAAGCGGAAGTACGCGTAGTTCAGCAGGAAGTACACCCACCCGCAAAATAACAATGCGCCACTGGTGAACCACGGGGCGTTGCGCTTCCGGTTCGCTTCGCGCCCGTACCACGCGACCGCCGCAAAGGCCAGCGCCATGGGAATGATGATATACAAGAACCAACCGCCGGCAATGGAAATGGCGCTTTCTTCGTAGCCAAGGTTAAGCAAGGTCTTTCCTGCAATCGGCATCAGTGTTACGGGAAAGATTGCGAAGTAGGGCCAGAGACGTCCGCCCGCGATCGCCATCAACGGGATCACGCCCATGACGAGGCCGAGGTCATAGACGACGCCGATGATCTCGATCGGGATCCAGAATTCGGAGAGAATCAGCAACGCGCAATGGATGAGGAGCAGCGCCCACTCCCAGGGCAGCGTCATCCACGCATCGTGCTCGTATGCAAGCAGACGCATGCGCGACCGGTGCAGCCATGCGCCCAACCCCAGCATTGCGCCCATGACGAGGCCAAACGTCGTCTCCATGAAGTTCCAATAGTTGAGGATCGGCCAGATGCCTTCCGTCATGGACTCCGCGTTCCACGCGTGGTAGGCCTGAATGCATTGCCCAAGCGGAAAACCGAGCGCGCCGCCCAGCACGCCCCACAATCCGAGCCGCCATCCCAGCCCGTCGTTGCGGCGTACGCGCGTGTAGAGCAGTACGAATAGGAAGGCAAACCAGATACCGCCCCATGCTTCATAGCGCGGTTCCGGATCGGCCTGATTTGGGTACAAGTCCCACGTCGCCGAAAAGTACAGCGCGGGCAAACGCTTTGCTTCGAGATCGAATGGCGCGTTTAATAACCACACGCCGATCACATATGCGACAAGACTCAATAGCATCACGACAAAGAGTTCGACCGCCGTGTAGCGCGTGCCGCTGAGTCCCATGCCGAGAAACAGACCGCAGAACCCAATCCACACGCTGCCCTTGATGGCCAGTCCCAACATGCCCCAATAAAACGCGGACCAATTTCCGATCATCTCCGCGTTCTGCGTCAGGCCTATGGTTTGCCCGTAGGTCTCCGTGCCGCCGAACCCCATCGCGATGGTGCCCAGCGCGACGGCGCGCGCCACGTCCAAAGCCCGCGCATTGCGGCACAACGTCAGCGCGATCACGAGACACACCAGCACGCCCGCGATCATCGCGCCCGTTTCGTGCCCGTACTGCCCGCGAATCCCCCAGCCCATTCCGCCCGCAAGCGACGCGCAAATTACCGTTGGCCACCACGGTACTTGCGCGTTGTCTGCGTGTGTATGATCGTTCTGCACCGAACTTCCCCCCTCGATATTCTGCGCCGCATCGCCGAGTCGCGGCGCACCCCTCGCCGCGCAGTATTTCATTCGTCTAAGGGCCAATCAAGGAAAGGAGATTTTCTCGAACAACCACTGGATGACATGCAAGAGCTGTTTCCGTGCGGGCCACGCTCTTGAAACATGTATTACACGCGTGACTTACTCCACGTATTTGCCTCTTGACAGACTGACAGCCGGGGTATAGCGTAGAAGTGTGACGGTCGCAGCGCATGGCTGCCCTCAATGCGAGGGCACAGATATGCGGCAAATGAAAAATGCATTTGCATGCGTCTTGCTGTTGATGGCGTCATGCAATGCCCAACTTCCGGATCTTGAAGTGTGCAAGCTCCGAATCGGAGAGTCGCAGGAACTCGTCGGGGCTACTATCGAGATTCCCGTTACGGTCGAGGTATGCAACACGGGCAATGTTGATGCCGGCCTGTTCCGAGTTGCCCTACGATACCTCACGCCCGGATTGGGTCCGTTCACCTTGACCTTTACCGTTCCTCATCAGGCGAGCGCGGAATACGCCATGACCGACGGGCCCTTAGCCGTTGGGGAGACGGTCATTTTCAAAGGGGTCGCAGTTTTTCCGGCCAACATGTCAGGCAGCCTCGTGGGAATTCTGGCCGAGGTTGACCCATGGATGAGCGGTGAACCTGAGTACGCGATGGTCGAAGAAATCAACGAGGACAACAACGAGACGGGACATGTGACCATCACATTGCGTTGATCTGCAAAGTGGGTAACTCGATTGATGTTCAATGCCATTCTGCAATGGTGAATTGTTTGATAGTAATCACCAATGCCGACCATGTAAGTCTGAACGGAGGTACTTGAGATGAAACACGTCCAGCAAGTTTCCGCACCAAAACCGTTGCTCGCGGCCCCTGCACCTGCGCCGGTGAAAATGAAACCCGCCAAGCCCGTTAAAGTAAAGCCATTCTAAGAATAAGAGCATCAGGCGGCGTGGCGCAGAAAAGAAATTGGTGGAGATGAACGGAATCGAACCGTCGACCTCTTGACCTCAGGACGAGTGCAGCCGGACGAAAGCCGTCAGTTCTTTTTCAGTAGGAACGCACGAGTAAGGCCAGCTTTCGTGCCATAGCCGATAATTTCGCCCGAGTTGTTAATGTCCCATGCCTCCGAGAGGACCCACCCCGATCCGCCGGGTAGCAGGTCGTTAAGGTTGGTCATCACGGCGGTGCCCGTGTCATCCCATCCGAACGCACGCGTTGTGCCCGAGACCGTAAGCGACGAACCGACGACCTGATTGCTATCGTTGATTGCGCGTGCAACGCTGGATACACCACCCAGCGTGCCCAAGTCGGTCACCTGCGTCGTGCCCGTCCACAGCGCAGCGTGAATGGGGCCGTTATTGCCGGTCTGCGCTTCGCCAACCGAGTTGCCGCCGGCATTGATGCCAAGCGCGTAACTGTATTTCGCGCCCGAGAATTGTTGCAGCTTCACCATGCCCCCGCCAGATGTCCAGCGGAATGAGGCATCTTTGTCCGCCCCGTTGTCCTCGGCCCATCCAACGACTTGCCCGCTGTTGTTTACTGCAGTGGCAACGGAGTTATCGCCGCCAAGCGTTCCGAGGTCGACCATGCCTCCGCCGGATGTCCACTGGAATGCTCGAGTCAAACCGGAAACAAGTGTACTTTGACCGACAACAACTCCTGAATCGTTAATGCCCCACGCTTGTGCGGAGGTCCCGCCAAGCGTGCCCAATTCTTGCATGCCGTTCGTTGCGTCCCAAACGAATGCCGCAAAATTCGAATCGTAGTCTTCCGATTGAGTGTAGCCAGCGATTTGCAATGGCGTGGCGGCATTGATTGCGAAACCGTAGCTGTGCTTGTCTGTCGTGTCGTGGATGTCGAGTAACGAATTTCCGCTCTCCCAGAGAAGGGCATGCCTCCAATTCGCCGAGACGAAGGGATATGAATAACCAGTAACTTGGGAGTTGTCGTTTATGCTAAAAGCGTAAGTGGTCGCTCCACCCAGTGTCCCAAGGTCTTGTATTGTCCATGTGTCTAATGTAGAGAAGAACGAAAAGTGGGTCGTCTTGAAAGAAATCAGGCGACTTTCATCGCCCAAATACTGCACATCGGTAATGCCATCCGATGTCCAAGATCCAAACGCGGTGTCGTAGGCTACGATGCGGACACTACTCGGGTCAGCGACGTCGGGTGATACAGGAACGGTAACGGACACGGGTTTGTTGAACTTCGTGCCTTCAGGCCCAAGTTCCACCAATGGCGCACGCCCGAGCCATTCTGAAGGCGTCGTGGTATCTTCACCAACAGTGACGACGAGCGGTTCAGGAACCGCCCCCTTCGGAATTGCGATGCTTGCTCCGGAAATAGGGCTCTGCCCATCAGTCACCGTGATTTCTGCGGTCGACTCAGTTTGAACAGTCTCCGAAGCGGCCACAACGCCCGCAGTTATCGTGATTGGAATCGTGGCGAAGCGCTGGACGCCGCTATCGTCGGTTACCGTGAATGTAGTCTCATAACGCCCAGGTGCCGTCCCAACAGGAAACGTGTATACGGGATTCTTTTCGGATGACACGCCGCCATCACCAAATGACCACTGGTAGGTTGGCGCGCTGACGCTCGGGTCATTCACATCGCCCGAGAACTGAATCTCCAACGGCGGTGGACCGGCCAACGGAGTTGCGGCGACAAGCGGCGCAGGCAAGCCCTGCGGCTTATACTTTCGTTTGGTCTTCGTAGTCTGGCCTGCGGCGACGGTAACGATTGTGTCTTTGGGGGTCTTCCACCCATCAATCGGTTTGCATGAAATCGTGTGTTCGCCGGGAGAAACCTTACGGAGCTTCGTGCCGCTGTTCTGCCATGCGCCGCCATCCGCGCGCCATTGCGCCCCCGCGGAAACGGCTTCGGTGGGTACAAGCTTTACCTGAAGTCGGCCTGTGCCTTTCGCCTCGTCGCCAAAGCACAGGACGACCAAAACGAGCATAATGGTCAGCGCATGAACAATTTGACGGAGGTGAGACATCCAACCAAATGAACCCATCGTTGAATTCAATATACTGTACAAGAACCCTGAATACACCACACATATTGTGCCTCAAGCGACCCCTGAAATAAAACGCGAAGGTGCCGGAAGTTTCGAGTTTCCGTCAGCACGCGAGGCCGATTCCGTGTGGAAACACGATTCGCGGCGACGAGCTAGATTCATGCGGTCTTCGATGTCACTTTGCACACACCATCGTCACAACACGCACGCAATCCCCATCCAACGTTTTTGCCGTCCTGTCCCGCGCGTAGGAGAAGTGCAGCGGTTAGCATCCTAAATCCACAGAAGTCGTAGCGGGCGGCAAGTCGTGTAATTCGGAGTCATGCGAACAGCGCGGAATAAATCGCCCACCGCGAGACGAACTCCGATACGATTTGAACCAATGGTGATAAGGGGATTCAGGCAACACGTGGCGCAGAAAAGAAAATGGTGGAGATGAACGGAATCGAACCGTCGACCTCTTGTCTGCCAGACAAGCGCTCTCCCAACTGAGCTACATCCCCACGCGTAGGGTAGCGGATAGGATAGCGTATAGGCGCAGAATGGGTCAACCACAGGCCGCTTCGGCTATTTCCCAACTGGTTTCAGGGTTACCAGGTCCGTGCGCGTTGCGCGGTTCTCGGTCATGTGCGCGAGGAAGCCGATGGTGCCGTCTTTGGCTACGGCGATGGAGTTTACATTGATCGGGCGGTCGCCGTTTTCGAAGAAGATCGCGCCGCGATCGCGGTATTGTTTCGTGGGGATGTCGTAGGTGATGAGGTGGATGTTCTCGCGGCCTTTCACCTCACCCATTGCGGTGTCGGATTTTCCGGCGACGCGTTTGCCGTTTTCATAGATCGGTCCGCCGGTTAGGTAATAGACGGTGTTGCCGTCGGGCCCAAGTGTGAAGCCGAGGTATCCGTAGCTGAACTGATCGAACATGCCGCTGCGTTGCGACGGCTCGGACGTGATGCGCTGGAGGACTTCAACACGTTCGATCGCGGGATCGAAGCGGAAGAGATAACCCGAGTTGCCGTGTACGCCGTAGATCATTTTCTCAGGCGCGTACCAGAACGTTTGCCGCCAGTTGTAGCCCATGTGTCCCGGTGAAGTGGGATCGTAGAGTCCGAAGTAATCTTTCTTCAGATCGTCGCCCGCGACGGGCGCAATCGATTCCTTGTCGTAATCGTAGCGGAGGATCGCGCCGTCGCCGGTTGTGAAATAGGCCGCGCCGTCGTTTGGATTAACGGTGATGGATCGGCAGAGCGTGCGATACTTTGCGCCCGTTCCATTCTCTCCCTCTTCGGAGATTTGTCCAAATGTTTTGATTTCTTTTTTAGCAAGGTCGTAGCGAAAGAATACGCCCTTGGGCCAACTGATGCCGTAGATGCGTCCGCGCTTTGTATCCATTTGCATCGTGAGAATGCCGTCGGCGGGCACGGGGATACCGAAGTCTTCGAAGGTTTTTGCCTTCATGTCGTATGCGAGCAGGTGTCCGCCGGGGTATGGTGTCCAACCCGCGGGCGGTATGCCCATCTTCTCCATGCCATCGACGATGCTGTAGAAGCCCGCGTGTGTGGAGAAGTAAAGCTTTCCATTCGATTCGACAAACGTGACGTGACTTTTTCCCTGCACGACGGAGTTCTTGCCTTTCTCGCCGCAGGCTTCAGTGATGTCGCCCAGCGGATCGATCTTCTTCGTCGCGGGATCGAAGGAGAACATGCGCGCGCTCGTGTCGTGCGTGTAGGTGCTCAACACGTAATAGATTTTTCCGTCGCTTGCCGTGCCCATTCCGTTATAGGTGTCGTGTCCTTCGGGAAATCCGGAATTGTGTACCGTCCCGGTGATCACGTGCGCGGGGGCGAAGGGATCGTCCGCGGCGTGTGCCGGCCAAAAGCCGACCATCGCAAACAGCGCGATAACAACCCAGAGCAGATTCACTCGTGGCGTCCGGTTCATGTTCATCACTCCTGTGTTGTTTTGCGTTCTGTGCGCGCGTCTTGCCGCGGCGGACCGCTTTGGCCGTTTATACCCCAACGCGCAGCCAAAGCGGCGTCTACGTCGCGGCCACCTTGTCCCGGTGTGCCCAGACTTTCTCAAATGCTTTCACATACTGATCGATCAACTCCGGCGCATCGCCATACACGAGTGGCATGAAGATGTGGTTGGCGTTCACGGATTCGTTGCCCGGCATCGACTCCGGAATCGCCGGTGGATGGTGCCACCACTTCGCTTCTGAGTATATCGTGAGTTTGTGTTGCTGCGGATAGTCCCAGAAACTCGCGTTCACCCCCTCGGCCTTCAACGCCTTCACGAGCGCATCGCGCGTGATGCCCGCCTGCTTATAATCGACGAAGAGCAGATTGGCCCAGTAGTACGCACGCTGTTGGTCGTCGCGGCAGCGCGGCTCTGTGATGCCCGGAAGTTGCGTGAGGCGATCGTTCATGGCGCGAACATTTTTCGCGACGATTGCGTTCGTCTTGTCGAGCGACTTCAACTGTTCACGTGCGAGCGCGGCAGCCATCGGGTACATGCGATATTTTTGGCCGAAGCCCGTGCCCACGTATGCGCGCACGGGACTCGTCTCGGGAAATTTAATCGGATCTTCGTAGTGACCGAACGCGGCCGCGCGTTCAAAATGTTCGCGCGACTGGTACATGCCCATACCGCCTTCGATGGTTGGCATTACTTTCGACGTCTGAAAACTGTAGATGCCCATCGCGCCCCAGGTGCCCATCTTCTTGCCTTGCATCGAAGCGCCGTGCGCGTGCGCGGCGTCTTCAAGCAAGATGAGGCCTTTTTCTTTGCACCATTCGCTGATGCGATCCAGCTCGCATGGCAAACCCCACGAATGCATCGCTTCGACCGCTTTCACATTTGGCGTGAGTTTACGCTTCGCATCTTCCAGATCGAAACACGCGGTCTTTGGATCGATGTCCACAAACACGGGCACCAGACCAAAGAAACGCATGGCAAGGCACGCGGAGAAGAACGTGTACGACGGCACCATGATCTCGCTGCCCGGCGGCAGGTCGAGCGCGAAGTACATGCTCGTGAGCGCGCTTGAGCCGTTCATGTGCGCTTTCACGAACTGTGCGCCAGTGTATTTTTGCCATTCCTGTTCAAACAGCGGTAGTTCTTCGTAATACTTGTTGGTTTCGATCAACTCGTGCAGGCGCGCCTTTTCCGCTTTACCGTAGCGCGGCCATTTGGTAAGCGCGGCGATGCGGTTGGCGGGATATTTTACGACAGGCGCACCGCCGTCTATCGCGAGTGTTTCGGTCTTCGCGAAAGCACTACGGCTGAACGCGAGTCCTGTTGCGACTGCTCCGCTAGCCGCGATGAAAGTGCGCCGTGATAATTTCTTCGAGTGTTTGCTGGTATCCATGGGAAATCCCTCCCGGAAGAATGTTCACCGTCGAAAACGTATATCGCTATTGGGAGTGCGGCCACCGCGCTCCAAATAGCCCGTTGGTGATTGGATTAAAATTTTGTGTGCGGCGTTAATCGAAAGTTCCGATCGATCGCAGATACGTCACCGAATCCGCGATCGCCTGTTTCGTGCCTTGTTCATCCAGTTCGACGCCCTTGGTTCCCTCGAACTCAATCGTGACCGGGCCTGCGTAAGCATGTTCATCGAGCACGCTGAGCACGCCCTTGAAATCCACAATGCCTTTCCCTAGCGGCGGAAACGTCCACGATTCCAATTCGCCGTTGTGATCTTTTACTTCTACCGTCGCCACGTACTGAATGCATTTCTTCAATTCATCGACGGCGTTGCAGCCCTTGTTGTAGTAGGTGATGTTGCCGGTATCGAAGTTCACGCGGATGTTGGGATGATTGACTGCGGCCATTGTCTCCGCGTGGATGTCGCCGTTCGTTCCAAGGTCGGGATGCGTCTCCAGCGACACGATGACGTTTTTCGACATCGCTATGTCACCCACGCGCTTGAGATGCTCGATGGCTTTTTCCTTCGGCGCGTTTGCATGCTTGGGAGAAAGAAACATGTAACGCACGCCCATCTTCGCGCAGGTGTCAATCTGCGGTGTCAGTACATCGATACATGTTGCGTCTGAAAGGTCTGCGCCGCCGCGCATCACCAAAGGAGTTAATGCGTGGGTTTGAAGTCCGGTCTTAACCGTTTCGACTTGTCCGGGTTCAGGGACATTGATGAAGACGTGGCGGACGCCTATCGAAGGCAAGTGCTCCCATATCGCGTCCGGAAATTTTCCGTAGCTTGCCTGACGACAGGCTAGTGGACGCACGATCGTTGAAGACGCGCCTAGAATCGCGAGTGCAGTCGCCGCCCCTGAGACCATCATGAACTCGCGCCGCGAAAGCGGAGCGGCAGGCATTGGATAACGCACCGCCAAATTCCCCCAAGTGAGAGGTTATCCCCCGATAACTCTCACGAATGATCTTACGCCTTCGACTTTGCCCGCGCAACCGGACCTATTGATGCAATTTGGATGCTAATTTTGAGAAAGGATTCGTGTCAACGTGTTGCGCCGGTGCTAGAATAATCGCGGGGAATGCTTTCAATTGGGCCGCCATGCGGTGCGAGGGGTCGCCCATGTTCACACACGCTCACCATCGCGATACACATTCGGTGTCCGACAACACTCTGCCGGTTCCCGAGGCCGCGGAATTTCTTGAGTACCTTTTGCGCACGCGCCGGTCGGTGCGGCGTTTTCGCGCGGAACCAGTTCCGTTAAACAGCGTCGCGCAACTTGTGTGGGCAGCGCAGGGCAACGTGAACGAAGCGGGTCTGCGCACGGTGCCATCCGCGGGCGCTTTGTATCCGCTGACCGTCTATGCAGTCGCGGGCCACGTCGAAGGGCTTAGTAGCGGCATCTACAAATACGTGCCGCGCACGCACAATCTTGCATGCTTGCAGGAAAGCGATCATCGCGACGCACTGAGTGTCGCTGCTTTTGGGCAAGTGTGGGTGCGGCATGCGCCAGTGGATTTGGTCATCACTGCGGACTTTACGCGCACAACGGACCGGTATCACGAGCGCGGATTGCGCTATGTGTACATGGAGGCAGGGCACGCTGCAGAGAACGTGTACTTACTTGCGACGGCACTCGGCTTGGGCACAGTGGCTATCGGCTCGTTCGACGACGATCAGGTCGTGCGCGCGCTGCATTTACCCGTCACAGAACACCCGCTGTACATCATGCCCGTCGGCATTCCGTATCTCGTCCTGTAGCGCGTCGCCAACGCTTCAAACGGTAGAAGCATTTCATCTCGTGCTCGTGCTGCTGCTCGTCATCGTAATCGATGCCTTCGAATATCGAGTGCGAGCACGATGACGACGCACGAGCAGGAGCACGAAAAATCAGTACGCCCAAATGTGAATCGGGGGCTACGACTGGTTTGCGGAACCACCCGCCTGTGCACGGCGCTGCAGCAACAATTCGAACTGCTTGATGCGCGTATCGAAGAAGCTGAACAGTTTCTCGTAGAGCTCTTTGTTCGCCGCCGCGATGATCGAGCGATGGTTCTGCACGCTGCTGTCGAGCAGGAGTACGTCGTCGAGATTGTTTCCAAACGCGTCCGTCACCACGCAACCCGCTTCGCGCGCAATGAGCAGCGATGCCGCGATGTCGTAGGGGGCGACACCCAAAATAGATCCGCGGCCCGCATTGATGAACGCATCTTCAACGATGTTCGGAATGTCGCGCAGGTAGCGGTTCGCGAAATCCACGCATGCGTCATACTGGTTGGTCAGCAAGCGTGTGAGACTATAGGACGTGCTGTTGCACGCGAAGAACCCACCTTTCAGACTCGTGAGATCGATCATCTTCGCCGCGGTCGGGAAGATCAGTTCCGCGGGCCGCGCAGGCACCGTCATGCTCCACGACATCATCTCGAGGTCGGCGGCCTTCGACAGCTTCGGTTTTTTGATCGCGTTGTCGGCGTAGATCTTCGCGCCCTTGCCGCGCTCGGCGTAGAAGGTGCGCTGATGAAGAATCTCCATCACGCAGCCGTTGTCGATATCGATGATGCGCGGACGTTCGATCACGCGCGTGCTCGCGACGGAAATCACACAGCTCTCGAACCCGCTCTTGGCCGCGCGCGATCCGTCGATGGGATCGACGACCAATAGGTGCTGCGGCTGGCCGGTCGTGAACGTTGCGTAGCCGGCGTCTTCCGAGTAGTAGGCAACCGGCATTTTGGCTTCGCGCAGGAAGGTGAGCAGGGCCTTCTCGGCCACTTTGTCCAACCCGAAGGTCGTGTCGCCGCTTTGTGCGCTACCAACAATTTCGCGTCCCTTGGCCTGGCGTACCAACGGCTCGACCGCCACACGCACGGCGTTGGCCACTTCGAACAGGAATTCACGCGAGAGGATCTTCGCGCGCGGGTTCGCCGGGCGGCCGGGGGTAATGAGCGACGGCCGCGAGATCGGCGTGGCGGCTCGGGGCTTCGGTGTTTCCAATTTCGGGATGGGGCGCAACTGGGGCACGCCCTTCTCCACGGGTTTTGCTGGGGGGGCCGCAGGCTTCGGTGCGGCGGCTTTCGGCGCTGACTTGGTGGCCGCCGCTGCTTTCGGTTTATTCGCGGGCCGGGAGGCCTTCGCTGCTGACTTCGTTGCCACTGCCTTTACTACCTTCTTGACCGGCTTGGACTTCGGTTTACTTTTCGCCTTCTTGGCGGGGGCCTTTTGCTTCAACGGTTTAGACTTCTTTGCCGTGGCTTTCTTGGCCGGTTTCTTAGTTGCTTTCTTCGATGCCATGGCTTGGGTGGGGGCTCCCTCTCCGTGGTTAGTGCATCGTCTCGCTGGGTGGCGAGATCTTGCCCGGTTTACACTGGAGACCCCGCGCGCTGACTTGGCCGTAAGTCTTTATGGGCCAAGGAGTTTTAGTTGGCCAATCGCCCGGATTGGCCATCGCGGAAGTCTTAATCGCCCTAAGTTCATTACTACTAAGTGCTTGTGATTGCGCACCAAGCGAAGAACGGCCTGCGCCATGTTGCAGCAAGGGCGCATGGCCGACAGCATAAACACCTGACAATAAGACAATTACGGGACAATTAAGGAGGTCATCTGTCCCGAAACGGATCATCGCACTTCGTGAGGCGGGCAACTGTTGGCCTCCGTTCGTCAATAAACTACCGCCTACTACTCGCTAAACCGGCCGGTAGTTTAGCATTTTTGTTCGGGGTTGTCTACTTGCCCCCGATGTATCGCACAATTGTTCCAATACGCAACGCCGCTTCCCTGCAATGGTGTAATCGATTCCTTCTGCTGCACTTGCAAAGTACAGCGCAGATTTACAGACAATCTAAGTCAAGCGTTTTTGAGTGGCGTACGGCCATCGGGACGCGCCATAATGCGTTTACACTTTCGACGGCCCAATCGCTTTCAAAATGAAACTCAACTCACCCAAGTTTGTGTTGCTGTTTGCTGCAATCGCGTATGCGCTGTTCATTTTGATTCGACTCTCCGTCCACGATTGGGACGTGACATATTTCGTCACCGCGGGCGATGTGTACACCAATCCCGTAAACGCGCCGAAGGGTCTGCACGTCATGCGCGGCGCGACGGGCCATGACGGGCAGTTCTATTACCGCTTCGCGCTCGATCCGTTTACGAATCGTGTGAGCGACTACGGCATCACGCTCGATTTACCTGCGTACCGCCACCAGCGCATCCTTTATCCCGTACTCGTGAATCTTCTCTCGTTGGGTCATGTATCCGCTGTTCCATTTTGGATGCTCGCGATCAATTACATCGGTATCTGCACGATCGCGTGGTTCGGCAGCAAGTACGCGCAGACACTTGGGCTCCACGCCATGTGGGGACTCGCCTTCGCATGTTACCCCGGCTTCGTGCTCACGCTCGCACGTGACTTCACCGAGATCCTCGGCGCTTCGCTGCTCATCGCGACGCTCTGGCTTCTGCGCAGCAACCGCGCGAAGACCGGCGTGGTGTTCGGCACGCTCGCCGTCCTCGCGCGGGAGACGACGATGCTCGCGTCGGCGGCTGTCACCGGTGTCGCGGTTTGTTTCGTATTGCTTCGGAGATACATTCCCCTGAATCCCCCTTCAAAGGGGGACTTAATTCAGACCAATCAAGATCCTGGTGCGGTCTTAGAGTCCCCCTTTGAAGGGGGATTCAGGGGGATGTCACGCGTTCATCTCCTCTTCGCCATACCCGTCATCGCAGGTGTCGGGTGGCAACTCTACCTCCGCTACAACTGGGGGCACTTCGCCTCTGCCGATACCGGCACGATTAGCCTGCCTTTCGTAAGTTTCTTCAGCAGCCTTTACGACAAGACTTCGTTTGCGACCGGCCAGCAGATCGCCGGCTTCGTGCAGATGCTGCTCGTGGCGGCTTTCGCGATCGCTGCCGCGTTTGCATTGCGCAGTTCCACCGCCGCGCCGCACGAAAAACTTGCCTGGCTGCTTTACGCCGCACTCACCTGCATCGTCAGCGGCAACGTGTGGTCCGAAGACTGGTCATTCCTCCGCAATCTCTGGGAACTCTACGTTTTCGGCGCGATCATTTTGATGACGTCAACGTCGCGTGCGAAGACGCCGCTGTTCGCATGCTGGGGCGTGTTGTGGGTGTTTGAATTCGTGCTGCGCACGGATCTTCACAAAGCGTTTGGATAAAGGCGTCCGTATTACTTGGCGCTTTGAAAGCGGTCTTCGTTTACCTGATTTCCGTCCACGGTGTAGTGGCGTGCCGTCAGAATTGGTTTGTTGTTTTCGCGATCAATAGTGACCGCGAGAAATCCACCGATAACATTCAAGTATTTGTGTTCGGGGCGCTTTTCGTCTTTCGGCCAACCGCCGGCGTGGGCGTCGCTCGCGGGGCCGCAGGAGTATTCGCGCAGGCCAGTCGTTGGATCGACGGAGACGTATTGCCAGTGGCGATCGCCGCAGACGACGACCATGTTTTTCTGCGCGGCCATGAATGCGCGTAGTTCGTCGCCTTCGTGTTTGAAGCCGGCATTTGCGTGGTTGTCGTTTTTCGCCGAGCGATCGGGGCCGACGATTGGAGTGGGGCTGATCAATACGCGAAAGGACGCGTCGGATTCTGCGACCGTTTTCTTAAACCAATCTTTTTGTTCCTTACCCCAGATCGTTTTGTCGGGTCCGTCGGGCAAATCATTTTCGCTGCGGAAGTCGCGGCCTTCCACGAGCCAGATTTGGAGGTCTTTTCCCCAGCGGAAGGTGCGGTAGGTTTTCTCGCTCATGGGGACTTGTTCGAAGAAGACGGCTTGGCCCTGCGCGAAGGTGAAGTCGCCCATGTACGGCGATTGCATTGTGGGCCAGCAATCGTTCATCCAGGTGTCGTGATCGTCTTTGATGAAGTAGCTGCCCACCACTTTGTGAAACTCGATGTTCGTTGGCAGGCTGTACATGCGTTGCCAGTGCCAGCGCGCGAGCGGCAACGATTTTGCCAGTGCGTCGTAGTAGAGAATATCGCCGGTATGGACGAAGAAATTGGGGCTCACTTTTTTCATTCCTTCGTACATGCGATAACCGTTTGGTGAATCCTTGTCGTTGTACTCTTGGCCCGTGGTTACCGTGAACGTTACCGGCCAAGGTTCATTGGATGCGTAAGCGGTGCGGAACGCGCCAAAGGTAGCCATTGTCTCGGGCGTTCCTTCCTTGGCACGCGCCCATACGCGATATAAATATCCTGCGCCGGGTTTGAGATCTCTTATGATGAATTGGTTTGTATAATCGCGATTGGGATTGACGGCGACCCATTCGCTCGAATTTATGGTCCCCGAAACTTCCATCACCCAATCAATGCGCACCTCGCCGTCGCAACCAGGCGCCGCGCCTTCGAGTTGATCCACTGAAGCGCCGTTTGGGTATTCGACGATGGGCACGCGATCGCGGCTGTTTCCTTCGTTTGCGATCGCGCCGGTTTTGGGGTCGCGATATTTCACGATGGGAATTGGCGCGTCTGGCCCGACGCGATCCTTCGCCGTTGTTAAGCGGGTCCAGATGATTGCGGAGGAGTCGGTGACTTCGCCGACCTTTACGCCGGTGGCCATGTAGGGTGCGTCCGCGAGAGAGACGCAAACCAGCAGAGATAGTGCGAGAAGCATTCGCATGGATCGCTCCCGAATTTGAAGTCACGATTGTAGTCACGAAGACACGCCGAGGGCTACTCCTAAAGCACAAGCGCGGTGTTGGTTTGTAGTTCCGCGTTTACGCGGTCTTTGGAGATGCAGATTGCGTGGCTTGAGGCAAGAAGGATAGCCATTGGCGAAGACCGCCTGAAGGCGGAACTAAAAACCTAACAGCGGATTGGCGCTATCGCTACTTGCATCGACAAGTGGGACATTACTGCGCGATGCTGAAGAGTGCGTCGAGCATGCGGTCGGCGATGTTGATGACGCGCGCGGAGGCTTCGTAGGCGCGCTGGTAAAGCATGAGGTTGGTGACTTCTTCGTCGAGGTTCACGCCGGAGACTTCCTGGCGGCGCGCTTCGAGGTTGAGGAGGAATTGCTCGTCTACGGCTTGGTTGTCGCCGGCGGCGCGTGAGTCGATGCCGAGTCCCGCAACGGTGGTTTGATAGAAATCGCCGATGGTGGCGGTGTTGCTGTCCATGACGAGCGCGGTGCGCAGCGCGGCCATTTGCAGCGCGGCTTCGTTGTCGCCGGTGTTCAACACATCGTCGCTGAACGACGAGGTAATCAAATCGGGGTTTGCTTCGAGATCGGGGTTGACGGCGATGCTGCGGGCGTCGCGTCCTGTGAAGAAGGTATTGAGACCCAACGCGGGGAAGAGGTTTGAGGTATCGCTTCCGAACGAAAACGTGAATCCCGCTTGCGGACCGACGGTGAGTTGCTGGCCGGATACGCTTGCGGTCAAGCCCGGGATACCGTTCAGCGCGGTCGCGAGATCGTTCAGTGTCGTGGTGTTCGTAATTGAAATGGTCGTTGTTGTTGGGGTGCCGGTGTTGTCGTAAACGATGACGTCGATTGTGCCGGGCGTTACGGTGAAGGGCAGGCCGGCGGCGACGAGCGGGTCGCCTGCGGCGGTGACGTTGTTGGTGCTGGTGATATTGCCAGAATAATTTTGAGTGCCGTTGCCCTGGCTTTGAATGCGGTTGAGTTGTTCGATGAGGGCCGCGGCGATCTGATCGATCTCGTCATCGAGCTCGGGGATCACTTCGTCGCGAATTTGCAGTGCGCCGAACACTTCGCCGTTGGTCACGTCTACGAGGGAGTTGTCGTCCACGAAACGCAATTCGACGAGATCGTTGCGTTCGGGATCGAGCGCAGGGTTGCGAAACGCAATGATGTCGCGCGCGCCGGTTGGGCCGACCAAGACTTGCGCGCCAATTTGGATATTGAGCTGGCCGCTGCTGTCTTCGCGCGTCGTGATGTTGATGAGGTTTGCCAACTGATCAACGAGGACGCCGCGCTGATCGCGCAGGCCGCTGGCGTTTGCGCCGCCGCCTTCGGCGAGACGAACCTGGCGGTTCAAATCGAAGATGCGATCGGCGAGCGAGTTGATCTCGGGAACGAGATTGCGGACTTCTTCGTTGGCGTTGGTGCGCAACTGGTCGAAGCGGCCAATGAGCCCGTTCAAGCTGCCGGCCATTGCGTTCGCTTCGGATATAAGCGCTTCGCGCACCGGCGGCGACTCAACGTTGTTTGCGAAATCGCTAAGCGCGTCGAAAAACCGATCGAGGCGTGTGCCAAACCCGTTTTCAGTGGGTTCCAAAAACACGTCTTCGAGCAGATTGAAATACTGCGTCTGCACGCTCGAACTGCCGAGGTTCGGCGCCTGCTGTTGGAAGGCCTGATCGAGGAAGGCGTCACGGATGCGCTGGATGTTTGCGACATCCACACCGCGACCGAGCGGGCCGGCGGCGAGCAGTGCGGGGAAGCGCTCCTGCAGGATGGCGCGTTGGCGGGAGAAGCCGGGGGTGTTGACGTTGGCGATGTTATTGCCGGTCACGTCGAGCTGGACCTGCGCGGCGGCCATGCCGGAGCGCGCGATGTCCAAGGCGCTGAACAGACTACCCACTGAAATCTCCCTGTTGCGGACTGGGCCGGACGGATTCCGTCACAGCCAACGGAGCAATCCGCATACCCAATTATCGGCGTGGGAAGGGATTGGCTTGAGATAGGGGGAAATGCTTGTTGCTCATCTCTGGTAAAGCGTTGATTTTCATAGACTTGTGGAAGACAATATCGTGGGGCGTTTGTGCTATGGACGAGATGGACATTAATAAAGTTTGCCCGGCAGCGAATTCCGGTTGCTGGGAATGGAATACCGTTATCCTTGTTCATTCGCTACACTGAGTCCTGTCTAAGGGTTGGGTAAGGGGGTCCTGTCGCGCGATGAGCGTTCACGAATACACGATGCTTTTGCTGGCGCTGGGCATTCTGCTGTTTGCGGCGCGCGCGCTGGGTGAACTGGCCGATCGTTTTGGCCAGCCGACGGTCTTGGGCGAGATTGCGGCGGGTATTGTGTTGGGTCCGACGGTACTTGGGCGAATCGCGCCGGACACTGCGGCGTGGCTCTTCTCATTGAACGGGCCACGCGGCACGGCGATGGATGGGCTCTTCCTGTTGGCGATCGTGTTGTTTATGTTGGTCGCGGGACTCGAAGTTGATCTTTCCACCGTATGGCGTCAGGGAAAGTCCGCGGCGTTTGTGGGAATCGCGGGGACGGTCGCGCCGTTTGCGATTGGCTTTGCCGTTGCGTGGATCGCGCCGGGCTGGCTTGGTTATGACGAGGGGACGTCGCGCTTCATCTTTGCAATGTTCATTGCGACGGCGCTTTCCATCTCAGCCTTGCCGGTGATTGCGAAGACGTTGATGGATCTTGGGCTGTACTACAGCGATCTCGGGATGGTCGTGATTTCGGCGGCGATGTTCAGCGATGTGGTCGGCTGGATCTTGTTTGCGCTGATCCTGAGTTTGATGGACGTGGAAGCGGTGCACAGCGGCGGCATCGGCACGACGATTCTGCTGGTGCTGGGGTTTGCCGCGATGATGCTCACGGTAGTGCGCTGGGCGATTCACCGTGGCTTGCCATGGGTGCAGGCGCACACGAGTTTTCCGGGCGGGATGCTGGGTCTCGCGTTTGCGACGGCGCTGTGCTGCGCGGCTTTCACCGAATGGGCGGGCGTGCACGCGATCTTTGGTGCGTTTCTCGCTGGCGTTGCGATAGGCGATTCGCCGCGGTTCCGCAATCACACGCGTACGATTATCCGGCAGTTTGTGTCGTCATTTTTTGCGCCGCTCTTTTTTGCGTCGATCGGTTTGAAGGTGGACTTCCTTGCGCATTTCGATCTGCCGCTTATGCTCATCGTGATCGCGTTGGCCTGTGTGAGCAAAATTCTCGCGTGCGGTTTCGCGGGCACTATGGCGCAGTTGCCGCGGCGCGAAGCTTGGGCGGTTGCGTTTGCGTTGAACGCCCGCGGCGCGATGGAGATCATTCTGGGTTTACTTGCGCTGCGATACGGTGTGATCAACGAACGCCTCTTCGTCGCGCTGGTGGTGATGGCGCTTGTGACCTCCGTGCTTAGTGGCATATCCATCCCTGCCGTGCTGAAGCATGCGAAACGACGAAAGATCGAGGATTTCTTGTCGTCGAAGACGTACGCGGGCGAATTGCGGGGGGCCACGTTGCAGGACGCTATACGCGAGCTTTCGGCGAACGTGGCGCTGGCGGCCGGGCTTGAATCGTCTGCATTGTCGGGCGCGACATTGGAACGCGAGGAAATCGCGTCCACCGCGTTGGGCAATGGGGTTGCCGTGCCGCACGCGCGCTTGGCGGATGCCAAGGCGTTCTGCGTGGGCGCGGGGATTTCGCGCACGGGCATCGACTTCAACGCGCCGGACGGTAAGCCCGCGCACGTCTTATTTCTGCTGGTGTCGCCGCAGCAGGACGACGGCGCGCAACTCGACATTCTGGCGGATGTGGCGGATCGCTTCTCCGATCCGGCATTCTATGAAAAGGCGGCGGCGGCGGGCTCGTACACCGAGTTCCTCGCCGTGTTGCGCACTCGGGGTAATTAGACGCGGGGAGCGTGCTAGTTGTTGGGGAGTAGCGCGATGGACAAGCATTTTGCGAAGACCGCGAAGACCGTTTTAAAAAATGTGGGCAAACATGCCAAGCGCGTGATGTTGGGACGCGAGACTCTCCGCGATGCGTTCGATGGGATTTCGGGCGACGCGGACAAGTTGAAGCGTGTAGCCAAGGGCTCAACGGCGCCCGGCGATCACAAGCGCGCGGCGCAGCTTGTCGAGAAGGGCCGGCGCGCGTACAACGAGAAAGACTTCGCGGGCGCGGAGAAGTATTTTCAGGACGCGCTGACAGAAGACCCCCGCTATGCGCTGGCGTATACGTATCTTGGATCGACCTACTATCAACAGCACCGTTTGAGCGAAGCGACGATGATGTGGAGCAAGGCAATCGAAGTGGACCCAAATTCGGATGCGGCGGCAAAGGCGGAGCAGCGGCTTGGGCGGGTGAACATGCGCAAGAAAGCCGTCATCGCAGAGATCGAGCGCGATATTCGCGAAGGATAAGCCAATTCAAGTTGAGTGTGCCGTTAATTTCGTGCTCCTGCTCGTCATCGAGCTTGATCTTTTCGAGTATCGAGTGCGGGTACGATGACGAGCAGGAGCACGAGCACGCGAGAGATACAACCAAACTTGAAAACGCGCTAAGCTCGGTAACCGGCCCCTTTACATTTTCTTCCTTGCGTATTACGATATAAAGATTCGTAATACGGAACCCGCACCATGCATCTTGCCGAAGGAATAGTGCCTATCTATACCCTTGCCGCCGGTGGCGCGCTTGCCGCTGGGGGTACGGTGATCGGGCTGCGCAAGATGGACGATGATCGCGTGATTCAGGTAGCGGTTTTGTCGTCGGCGTTGTTTGTGGCGTCGTTGATCCATGTGCCCGCTGGGCCCGTGCCGGTGCATCTGGTTTTGAACGGTCTCGCGGGGGTCATTCTCGGTTGGGCGATTTTTCCCGCGTATCTCACCGCGCTGTTGTTGCAAGTGTTGTTCTTTGGTTATGGCGGCATTACGACGCTGGGCGTCAACACGGTGATCATGACGGCGCCGGGGTTGTTGTGTCACTACTTTTTTGCGGGTGCGCTGCGCAATGCTACGCGTGAACGGGCGTTTGTGATCGGTATGGCGGTTGGCGCGATTGCGATCGCATTTTCCTGTTCGTTGTTGTGCGCGGCGCTGCTCACGGCGGGCCGCGCGTTCACTTCAGTTGCCGCGCTTGTGTTCACGGCGCAGTTTCCTATTGCGATTGCGGAGGCCTTTGTGACGGGTAGCGCGCTGGCCTTTTTGGTGCGCGTGCGACCGGAGACATTTGCGCACGCAGAGAAGCTCTCGCCGGAGTTCGGCGCAAAAGCGGGGCTCGATGCTTCCGCTTAAACAACTCGCGCGCGCGAGTGCGGCAATCGTGTTCTTGGCGTTCGCCGCCGATGCGCACGACCTTGAAATTACGGCGGCGGTGGCTGGGAGCGAAATAGAGGGCAAGGTGTTTTATCCCTCCGGAGAATCGGCGAATTTCGTGGATGTGGAGGCGTTGGATCGCGAAGGCAAGGTCTTATCTGAAACGAAAACAGACGGCCAGGGAAGATTCACGATTGCCGCGCCGGGCTCGTTTCCGGTAACCGTTGCTGCCGAGACGGAGGACGGACATCGCGACGAAATCACGCTGCACGCCGCGGAAAGTGGCGCTGCACCACACGCGGAGGCAGAACACGATCATTCGCATTCCGATGCGATTTCCGCGAATCGGGTGCGTACAATCGTGCAGGAAGAATTGCGCCCGTTGCGCGAGCAACTTGCTGAACAGGCGGGCAGAACGCGCGCGCGCGATATCTTCGGCGGCATTGGTTATATCGTGGGCGTGTTTGGTCTGATTGTGTTGCTGAAGCGCAACCCGGGCAAACGCAAGTAACGTGTTCAGCGACGCGTTTACGCAAATCGACTCGCCGATTCATCGTTGTGACGCGCGCGTTCGGATTGTGGTTGCGGTGGTGTGGTCAATCACCATCGCACTGTCGCAGAATTTGGGCGCTCAACTGGCCGGCGCGATTATCGCGGTACACGTCGCATTTCTGGCGCGATTGCCGTTCTGGGCCACGTTGCTGCGCCTGCTCCCCCTGAACTTTTTCATTGCCGTTCTGTGTGTGATGCTTCCGCTTTCGACGCCCAGCACCAACTTGCAGGAACTTGGCCCAATGCGGGGGCTAATCGAAGCGATCGGTATCGGAATTCGCGCGAATACTATCGTGCTTTCGGTGACTGCGCTTGTCGCAACGCTGGACGTGGTGACATTCGGACGCGCACTTTATGCGCTGCGTGTTCCGCCGAAATTGGTCACGCTGCTGTTGTTTACGGTGCGTTACGTCGCGGTGATTCGCGCGGAGTACATGGCGCTGCGCCGCGCGATGCGCGTGCGCTGCTTCAGACCGCGCAGCACCATGCATACGTTGCGCACGTTGGGGAATCTCGTGGGCATGCTGCTGGTGCGCGGGCTTGAGCGGTCCACGCGCGTGCTCATGGCGATGAAATGCCGCGGTTACACGGGACGCTTTCCTCTGCGTGAACTCACGCCGTTGCGCATCGTTGACGCGAACTTTTGCGCGGCTGCGGTGGTTTGTATTGCCGTGGTCATATGGGCGGGGACGCTATGAGCGCGCCACTCATTGAATTGCGCGGTGTGCACTTCGCATACGATGCCGGGCGTCCCGTGCTCGCAGATCTGAACCTGACAATTGATGCCGGGGATCGCATCGGCATCACAGGTGCAAACGGCGGCGGCAAATCTTCGCTGCTGCAACTGATCGTGGGTCTATTAAAACCGACTTCGGGTGAAGTGATCTGCTTTGGACGACTCCGCAAGTCCGAGTCCGACTTTATTGATGTGCGCCGCCGTGTCGGATTGTTGTTTCAAGACTCCGATGACCAATTGTTTTGCCCGACTGTTGCGGAAGACATCGCATTTGGCCCGTTGAATCTCGGCAAATCGCGTGAAGAAAGCGCGCGCATCGTGCGTGAGACGCTCGATGCGGTGGGGCTTCCGGGTTACGAAGAGCGCATCACGTACAAACTCAGCGGCGGAGAAAAGCGGCTCGTTGCGCTGGCAACCGTGCTTGCAATGGAGCCGGAAGTGTTGTTGCTCGATGAACCGCTCACAGGGCTTGACGAGGAGCACGTTGAAAAGGTTGAGAGCGTTTTAGTGACATTGAAGCAGGCGATGCTCGTCGTTGCGCATGACCGCACATTTCTAAAAAAAATCGCGCGCAACACCGTTGTGCTGCGCGCGGGAAAAATCGAAGCGGTGGAGCCTGGTTAGATCGCCAAGGCGCGGTAGCGTTTGCGTTCGGCTTTGGGGCCTTCGGCTTTAAGTTCGTCGATGTGTTTGACGACTTTCTTTACCGCGGTGGCGACGTCGTCCATGTCTTTCTTTGAACCCATGATGAACTTGTGGTGCACGGCGACACCGCTTTTGTTGTGCGCGTCTTCGGCTACGGGGAGTTTGAAGCGGGTGGGGTCGATCTTCTTCCAGTACTCCGCGTTGAGGTGGTGGCGTGGTTTCGTGTGTGGTTTGTAAAGGCTGCACGCGTTCAGCGGTTCGTAGGGCGCCTGGAAATCTGCGTTCAATTCTTTTTGAAGCGCGGCGCTGAAGTGGTTGTTCGTGACGCCTTTCGCAGCCTGCAGGATGTTCCAGTCGAGGCGGAACGTGAAGTTGAAATAGCTTGCCTGCGTGATGTCTTTGCGGCGGCGCATGGGAAGGATGCCGGGGATCTGTTCGAGTAAAGAGTTGAGGTACTGCGCGTTTTCGTCGCGTTTCTTTACTTGATCGTCGAGGCGTGCGAGGCCGCCGAGGAGGATGCCCGCCTGCCATTCGGTGAGTCGGTAGTTGCCCGACTGCACTGCGTTGGTCATGTCTTCTTTGTAACCGCGGCCACAGTTTCGCAATGAATAAAGGCGTTCGAAGAGTTTGCGGTCCTGGCACATGTTGAAGCCGCCTTCACCGCTGGAGAGCACCTTGCTTTCCTGGAAGCTGAAGCTCGATGCATCGCCGAGCGTGCCGACGCCTTTGCCTTTCCAGAACGCGCCGTGCTGGTGCGCGCAGTCTTCGATGAGGAAGAGGCCTTTGTCCTTGCACAATTTCTGCAGCTTGGTCATGTCCGCCATGCAGCCGTAGAGGTGTACGACGATGATCGCTTTGGTCTTCTTCGTGATGGCGGCTTCCGCTTTTTCGAGGTCTAGACACCAGGTGTCGGGTTCGACGTCAACGAGGACGGGGATTGCGTTTACATCAAGGACTGCGGCGGCGGTTGCCTGCCAGGTCATGCCGGGGACGATCACTTCGTCAAATGCTCCGACGCCGAGGGCCTCGAGCGCGATCTGGATTCCGACGGTGCCGTTTGCCGAGCACATGCCGAATTTCGATTTGTGGTAGGCGCTGAATTCCTTCGCGAACTGCCACTCGTACATGCCGTCGTAGGACCAGCGGTTCGAGTTGGTGATTGCGCTCAGCAGCGCCACGTCGCCCGCGTCGTGGACAGGCCATTGCGGCCATTTGGCCTTCTCCGAACGGACCGCCTTGCCCCCTGTCAGCGCCAATTTCCCCATGACACAAGTCTCCTTCCGCGTATACGTGGCCGGTAAAAGTCATACAGTCGCAAAGGCCACGATGATAGCACCGGAAGGGGTTGGGTGACAAAGATGCAAAGGGGTACGGGCATCTGCCCGTGAAGTTATGAATCACGGGCGGGACGCCCGTGCTCCTTTTTTTCGTCACGACATTAGTTGGAGTAGATACAGGTCTTTCCCCGTGACGCTGCCGCTGTGGAACTGGGGGTTAGCCCATCGCGCTCATCATCATGTGGGTGAAATGCCCAGACCCTGGCAGGTTTTGTCCGCCGTCCGCGACAATTACCGTGCCGGTGATGTAGGTGGCGATGGGGGAGGCGAGGTAGGCGCAGACGCTGCCGATATCTTCGACTGAGCCGAGGCGTTGAAGTGGAATCGATTCAATCATTTGATCGCGGACATTTTCGGGTAGCAGTCGCTTCACGCCTTCGGTGCCTTCGATGGGTCCCGGCGCGACGCTGTTGCAGCGAATGCCGTGGCGTCCCCATTCGAGCGCCAGGTTTTTCATCATGTTGTCGATACCCGCTTTGGCTGCGCCGACATGCACCTGCATCGCGTAGGGAAGAAAGGCTTGGCCCGCGGATATGAAGATGATGCTGCCGCGGGTTTGTTGCAGTTGCGGAAATGCCGCGCGGCAGGAATAGAAGGAGCCCAGCAGGTCAATGTCGATAACGGATTTGAAACCGTTTGGGCTGAGCACTTCCGCGGGGCACGGGAAATTTCCGGCCGCGCCGCACACGAGCACCTGCATGGGGCCGAGCCCGTCTTGGCACTGCTGCATGGACACTTCGAGCGCGGGAAAGTTTCGGACATCCGCGGCGACACCGCAGGCTTTCACGCCAAAGTCTTTGCTGAGTTTCTCGCAGGCGGCGTCCAGTTTTTCCTGCGTGCGGCCGCACATGCCGATGTTTGCGCCGAGGCTTGCAAACGTGCGCGCGATGCCGAGGTTGATGCCGCTGCCGCCGCCCGTAATGAAAACTGTTTTGCCTTTATAGAGGTCTTTCGCGAACACGTCTGTGATTGCCATTTGCCTTGTCCCCTCGCCGCCGGTTGGATTTCGTTGCGCGAACTAAGTTTAGCCTTAGTGGAATTGGCGGTACAATGGCGTTCGGCCACTTCGGAGTGCTGTATAATATTTTGGCTGCCGCTTAATGCAGGGGAGTGGCAAATGGCACTGATGACCGAACTAAGCGATTCATTCGCAGAGGACACGCTCGAGCCTTTCGAGCTGTTCGCGCGAATCGCGGTGGACCTTTCGCAGGCGCGTAGTCTCGAAGCAATCGCGGACATTGTGCGGCATGCTTCCCGCAGACTTGTCGGTTCCGATGGCGCAACTTTCGTATTGAAAGATCGGGATATGTGCTACTACCTCGACGAGGACGCAATCGCGCCTTTGTGGAAGGGCCGTCGTTTTCCGATGAGCGCGTGCATCAGCGGCTGGGTAATGACCCACAAGACACCCGCGGTAATCGAGGATATCTATGCGGATTCGCGAATTCCGCACCATGCGTACCGTCCAACATTTGTGAAAAGTCTTGCGATGGTGCCGGTGCGTAGTGCGGAGCCGGTCGCGGCAATTGGCAACTACTGGGCAAAGCCATACCGCGTGACGCCAACACAGCTTCGGGTGTTGCAGGCGCTGGCCGATTCCACTTCGGTGGCGATGGAAAATGTGCGCTTGTACGAAGAGCTGGAAGACCGGGTACGTGCGCGTACTGCGCAGTTGGAAGTCATGAACAAGGAACTCGAATCGTTTAGCTATTCCGTGTCGCACGATCTTCGCGCGCCGCTGCGCAGCATCGACGGGTTTAGCGAATTGTTGTTAAGCGACTATGGAAAAAAGCTCGACGAGGCAGGGAAGGATTATTTGCACCGGGTACGTGGCGCGGCGTCGCGAATGAGCGGCCTGATTGACGATCTGCTCAAGCTCTCGCACGTGAGCAAGCGCGAGATGAACGCAACACGAATTGATCTTTCGCATATGGTTCGAGACATTCTCAAGGCGCTCGCCTACGCACATCCCGATCGGCGGGTAGACTGCGCCGTTCAGGATGGCATTATCGCCTACGGCGATCGCAATCTTATCCGGATCGCCTTCGAAAATCTGCTGAACAATGCGTGGAAATACACGTGCAAACGCGAAACGGCGGCGATTGAATTTGGCGGATCGCGCGAGGGTGCACGGGCGCGCTGCTTCGTGCGCGACAACGGCGCGGGATTCGACAGTCAACGCGCCGAGCGATTGTTCTCGCCGTTTCAGCGCTTGCACACCGAAAGTGAATTCCCTGGCACGGGTATTGGGCTCGCCACGGTACAACGAATTATGCACCGGCACGGCGGCACAGTGCGGGCGGAAGCGTGCATTGACGGCGGCGCGACGTTTTATGTAACGCTACCGGTGCCGCGCGACCTTTCTTAGAATCGCCCGAAACTTCCGGCGATATCCTTACAGGGTTTGCGCTGTTTTGGGGCGCTTACTTTTCCGGAAAGTATCGTCCGCGAATGGTATGATCATCGCCATCTTCGATGGGAACGTTTCGCGGATTGGGGGTCTGAAATCCGGGAACTGCCTGCCATTCAATCTTGTGTTTGCCCACCAGCAATCCGGGAACCGTTACACCTTTCTTCATCCACGGCCCGCCATCCACGCGCCAGCGCGCTTTCTTGCGGGCGGCTTTTGGCTGGATTTTGCAGGTGATCGAACCTGAACCGTATTGCGCTTCAAGTTCGTAGTCTTGGTCCATCATGATGTTGATTACGTGCAGCTTGGATTCTTCTTTGCCGTCGAGCAGCCACCTCGCAAATGGTTTGCCGTTATATGTTACCGGCGCATTGATGATCGCCTCGTAGATGTCTTCTTGATCGAAGGTACGCTCATAGGGGGTCGCGAGCGTCAGGATATCTTCGTTGAGAAATTCGATTCCCACGTCAGGATTGCTGGTAACTTTCAGCGTGTAGGTGGGCGGTCCGTATACCGCGATGTAGTTCGCGCTCTGGTTCAACGTAAAGGTGATGCTCAGTTGGTCGGAATAGAAATTAAATCCGTCCTTCCACCATTCCAGGAAGGGACGGTTCTGAAACGTCTCCGGGGCGGTAAGCGTAACGGACGATCCTTGCTCCGGGTGTTCAACGTGGTCGGTGATTACTTCTTCAGCCGGAGCACTTTCGATACTCATCAGTATCGGGACACCGGCGACCGGCCCGCTACTTATGGTCAGCGTGCGTGTGGGCGCACCGGCAGATACGGTCTGGATACCGCCGAGCCAGTGGATGCAGGAGAACGCCGCTGCGACAGCGGCGGCAACGACCAAGAGACGAGTCGCACGGTATAACATGGGTTTACTTCCTCTCTCTAATTCCACCCCGTCCGCGAAATGCTCACAAAAGCAGGATCGCTCGGATGCACACTGCGCCAACCCTTAACGCAGCAGCCCCCATCACCATAGCACGCTCTTCCTCGTGGGGTCTACTATCTATCTGTAAACAATAAACTATTCTACTGTTTCCACTACGCGTGAAATGACTGCTTGTCCAAACATAAAGGCCGGCATCTTTAAAATACGATAACTGCGTTTTTCGTGATTATCAAGAGCCCCGATCAGACCGTCTCGATATATGCACTACGTAAAGCTCAGCGCTGGCCGTGTTTGCGCATGGGGTAGCTCTCCGCCATACAATTGCGTTTTCCTGGGTGAAATAGCGTCAGAGGGGTAGGTCTATGGGCGCCGTGGAAAGCGCATTGCGAAAGTCTTTCAAAATTCAGGGTGCCGGCTCGCACACATACGAGCTTGTCGAGAACTGGGGGCCGCTGCCGGACCATGTGAAATACGGCAACACCCACGGCGTCGCGGAAGATTCGCAGGGGCGTATCTACCTTCATAACCAGAGTCCGACCGGGCATTCGATGGTGGTGTTCGACGGCGACGGAAAATTCGTCACGGCATGGGGCGCGGATTTTTGCAAGGGTGCTCACGGCCTGCAATTGAGCAAGGAAGGGCGCGATGAGTTTCTATATCTCGCGCTGTCCGATGAACACCGCTGCGTAAAAACGACGCTGGACGGCGAGGTGGTGTGGGAGCTGAAGTATCCACAGGAAGCGAACGTCTACGAAAATGAAACGCAGTTCGTGCCGACCAATATTGCGATCGCGCCGAACGGCGATTTCTATATCGCCGACGGATACGGATTGAGCTATATCCATCAGTATACGAAGGACGCGAAGTATGTGCGCACTTGGGGTGGCAAGGGTAGTGAAGCGGGGAAAATGAACTGCTGTCATGGAATCTACGTTGATACGCGCGGAGAACAGCCGGAGATCGTCGTTGCGGATCGCGCGAATGTGCGATTGCAATATTTCGATTTAGCGGGAAAGCATCTGCGCTTTGTTACAAATGATCTTTTGTTTCCGTGTCATCTGGATCAACGTGGCGATGACTTGCTGATACCCGATCTGTTTGGGCGCGTCACGATTTTCGACAAGAACAATAACTTAATCACGCACATTGGTGTGACGCCGGGTGCTAAGACCATTCCCAATTGGCCCGACATCGCGACGGATAGGCGCATCCCCGGCCTGTTCACGTCGCCACACGGCGCGATCTGGGACTACGCAGGAAATCTTTATTGCGCGGAATGGATCCCGCAGGGACGCGTGACGAAGTTTCGCCGCATAAGTTAAGCGTCACAAGTATGCCAAAGGCTACACCAAAAGTTCGCGACCATCTCGGCGACGCCACGTTGCGGCGATGGTATGACATTTGGGACGAGTGCATGGAACTCGCGGCGTCGTGCCGGAAGAGCGACGAGGAATTTGGTGCGGCGGCGCTGGGCGCGATTGCGTATCGCGTGGAGAAGGAAATCCAATTGCGTCAGCACGAACTCGCGCCGGAAAAGTTTCCGCATCCGAAGCAGCGCAATACCGGCGGGCGCAAGCGCCGTAAACAGCCGACCGAACCATGACGCACACCGTTCTGCTCATACAATGCCCGGACAAGAAAGGAATCGTCGCGCGGGTTTCCGATTTTGTGTTTCGGCATGATGCGAACATCATCAATAGCGATCAGCACTCCACCGATCCCGAAGGCGGACGGTTTTTCATGCGGCTTGAATTTGGGTTGGATGAGGCGAAGGTGCCGCGCGCGAAGTTTGAAAAGGATTGGGCGGGTATCGCGAAAGAACTCGGCGCGACGTGGTCGATCCACTACGGCACCGAGCGCATGCGCATGGGGATTCTGGTGTCGAAGCAGGATCACTGTCTGTTCGATCTGTTGCATCGGCAACGTAGCGGCGAGTTGAACGTCGATATTCCGATTGTGATTAGCAATCACAAAGAATGCCGCGAATTGGTAGAACGCTACGGCATTCCGTTTCATTATGTGCCGTTCACCGCGACGACGCAGTCTGAAGCCGAAGGCGCGATGCTTGAATTGCTGCGCGGCACGACGGACTTTGCCGTGCTTGCACGATACATGCGCGTGGTATCGGATTCTTTTCTCACGGAATACGGGCGTGATGTGATCAACATTCATCACAGTTTCCTGCCGTCATTCAAGGGTGCGGATCCGTACCGTCAGGCGCACGAGCGCGGCGTGAAGATCATCGGTGCGACCGCGCATTTTGTGACGCGCGATTTAGATGAGGGACCGATCATCGAGCAGATGGTCGATCGGATTTACTACAAAGATACGGTAGACGATCTTCGCCGGAAGGGCCGCAATCTGGAGAAGCTGGCTTTGGCGAATGCGATTCAGGCCTACCTCGAGCATCGGATAATTCTCGACGCGAACCGCACGATTGTGTTTCAGTAGTGGGCTTTGGCGCAGTAGACCATCGGGAAGAGGGGCATTCATGCGGAGACTAATCAAAGGGCTCGGTTTCATTCTCGCCGCATTGGCTATTTCTTCCGGCATTCTAGCAGCCATCTATCAGGATGAGATTGCGCGCTTATTAGCAGTTAATAATCTTTTCGAGCCCGAAGTCATTGTTGAGAACTTCCGCACGATGGACAAGCTGTTCGAGTATCAGGTGGTGCGGCGGGGCGAAGACGTCTGGGAACTGCCAGCCGGAACTCAGACCGCGTTGCCGGAAACATTTGCCTTCGGCAACAACAAAATGAACACCGCCGAGTTTCTCGATTACACCAATACCACGGGCCTTATCGTGCTGCATGACGGCTCGGTAGTTTTCGAGAAGTATTTTAAAGGCGAGACCGCGGAAACCCGCCACATCTCCTGGTCGGTGGCGAAATCGTTTACGTCAGCGCTCGTCGGCATCGCATTGCACGAGGGGCTCATCAAGGATGTGCAGGACCCCGTGACGAACTATGCGCCAGTGCTTGCGACGAGCGGGTATAACAACGTTCCGCTCAAGCACGTGCTCCAGATGTCATCTGGAATCGGCTTCAACGAAGACTACGCGGACTTTTTCTCCGACATTAATCGCATGGGCCGCACGCTGGCGTTGCGCACGCCGATTACCGACTTTGTATGCAGCCTGAAAACAGCGGGGCCCTCCGGCGTCAAACATCACTACGTAAGCATGGATACGCAGGTGCTCTGCATCGTGCTGCGCCAGGCAACCGGCAAGTCGCTAACTCAGTTGACTGAGGAAAAGCTTTGGCGTCCCATCGGTATGGAATCGGACGCATACTGGCTGACGGATACCACGGGGATGGAGCTGGCCTTTGGCTGTCTCAACGCGGTGCTTCGAGACTACGCGCGTTTCGGATTGCTCTACATGAATGGCGGCAAGCGGGGCGATCTGCAGATTGTTCCCGCCGAGTGGGTCCGGGCATCTACAACGCCCGACGGCGCCCATGTACAACCCAAGGACGATGTCACCTCGCCACTTGCCCCGGGCTATGGTTATCAGTGGTGGATACCCGCCGGTAACCGTGGGGATTTCCTTGCCCAAGGGGTTTACAACCAGCTCATCTATGTCGATCCGCAGCGCCGCGTCGTAATCGCCAAGACGAGCGCCAATCACCATTATCTCGAAGACGACTATATCTCTGAACCGCAGACGACCGAACTTTTCCGCGCAATCGCCGCACAGTATCCTTTGGCCACCGAGGATCCCCAGTCCTCCAAGTAACAACCCATTTTGATTGCGGTGATCGCTACTGCCCGAGCGCTTCTTTGCAGAGTTTGATGTATTCCTTCTGCTTTTCGGATTTGTCTACGCCGTTTGCGCCCTCGGTCCATGCGGCCCTCGCATCATCTTCGCGGCCGAGCACATCGAGCGCTTTGCCTTTCCAATAGAGGCCTTCGCTTTCCTGCGGGCGTGCGGGACGCCCGACGCCGAGAAAGTCGGGATAGGTCAACGACGCAGAGAAATCTTCCAGGGCGGCTTCCGACTCTTTCGCGTCGAGTTTCAGTTTTCCGCGTTCGATGTGCGCGCGGTGGAAGGCCTGCCACGATGCGGTGTTCAACTCCCAGTTCGAGAACTTTGTTTCCGTCAACAACTTGATTGCGTCGTCGTAGCGTTTCTCGTCGTTATACGCGTTCGCGAGAAGGACCGTGATGTCCCCGCGGCGCGGATGATCGAGCGTCATGGTTTCTAGCAGGATAATCGCTTCGGGCCGTTTGTTATCCGCGATCAGCACGGTTGCCGCGTCGCGGTACAGGGGCTGATCGGTTGGCCAAGCTGCGATCGCTTTCGCAAAGTACTCGGAGGCCTTCGGCAGATTGGTCTCTTTCTTCCACGCATGCATCGCAAGGTTTCGCAGCGGCACACTGTATGGCTTTTCCGCTTTCGCCGCCGCTTCCCATTCCACGACCGCGCCTGCCAGATCGCCCTGATACGCGAGCAAGTTTCCGTAAATCCCGTGCGCGCTTGCATCATCGGGATCGATGGAGAGCGCGTACTCCATTACTTCCGCAAAACGCGGCACAGACGGGAACTGATAGTGCGGTATTTTTGCTTTGCCCGTTCTCAAGCATTCTTGCGCATACTTCTCGTTGTTGGTCTTGTGGGCCAGCCACGCAAGCAGATACCAGGGACCGGAACGTTCGCGCGTGTCCGGAAAGTCGCCGTTGTAGAGCAGGCCCGTCGTGTTAGGCACGGGATGCGCGTACATCGCATTGATTATTTTGAATGCGTCGGCGTATAGCCCGAGATCGGTGAGGAACATGGCGATGTACAAGACGTCGAAATCGGGTCTGCCGGATACGTGCTTGATGTATTCGCAGTATTGGTCCATTTTTGTTTCGTCGCGCAATGAAGCGACGGCGCGCGGCACGTAATCGAGCGGATACTTGGCGCTGCGCACGAAGGCGCGCATATCCGCCTCTGCGTATTGTCCCGCGGCGTGCAGCGCGGCGATGAGATGCTGGTGTGCGCGCGCATCTTCGGGGTTCAGCGCGACGGCCTTCTTGAATTCTTCCACGGCGAGCGCATATCGCCCTTCACGCATACGGATGCGGCCAGCGAGATCTTGCCCAAGGGACGGATAGTCCAGCGAGGCAATCACGCGATATGCGGCGTCTATGGGCTGCATCTGTCGTTGCTCTGCCGGCAGCTCCATCAGCGCGAGACCGAGGTAATACCACGCCATACCCTTGCCCGGATCGCGGTCGGTTGCCTTTTTTGCATAGTCCGCGGCGGCAGCGTATCTGCCGCGCTGGCAATCGAGCCGCGCGAGGGCGACGAGCGCGTCGGTGTGTGAGGGATCAATCGTTAGTACTTTTTCGTAGGCGGCGCGCGCGGGGCCCGGTTCGATACGTTCTTCGTGCTTCACGCCCTGCATGTACACTTCTTCTGCGCTTGGATTTGGGTTTGGTTCGGGCGCGGGTCCCGGTGCTGTCCGGTCAGGGATGTCGAGGGGCGATACGAAGCGGGCGAGCTGCAAGCCATCTGCGCTGCGCACATCGATCGTTACGCGCGCGCCTTTCGTGACCGGTGTAGTAATGCCTGCGGCAGTGCCGGGCGATAAATCCAGCGTTTCTATTATTGGCGTTGCGTTTTCTGCACTGACGCTGCAGATTGCACTTGGAAACACGCCAGTGGCGAGCATCCGGACTTCGAGGTCGCCGCTGTCGCCTTCGGGCCATTTTGTTTGAATGGCGATGTCTTTCGTTGCAAATTCAAAGCCATCGCCGAGGCCGTGCACGGGGTACCACCATTCTTCCCACGCGACTTTCTGACGCGGTCCGACGAGGCCGTAGTCCGCCTGCGTTTGCAGTGGACCGCTTTGCACTTCGATGTATTGCGTGTCGTCTTCGTGAAGCGCGCGCTGGCTGGCGATGCCATCGCCGGATTGGCCCCAGGTCCACGCTTTTTTTCCAGTCAACACGCGATGGTCGCCGAACTGCACGATGCCGCGATCGTCGTCCACGTCGTACGCGCCGAAGAAGTCGAAGGCGCATTGATAGGCGAATACCGAAGAGGGCTCGTCGTAGTTCTTCAGCCAGGTGATGTCCTTGCCGTTGTGCATGGGCCAGGAAAAAAATGCTTCGCCGTTATGGTCCTGCCCGAGTTTCATGGGATAGATGAAGCGCGTGCCTGGTTTGCAGGGAAACGCGGTGTTGTTCCAAAAGTAGTAGCTGTGCAGGCCATCCGTGGGATTGGAGATGCTGATCTCTTCGTGCAAATAGGCCTTGCCGGGATGCAGCGTGAGGACAACATCCCACCGTGTGCGGAAGTTGGCTTCGATGTAGGCGACGATGAGCGACGCCGAACCGTCCGGATTTTCGCGTGAGGTTACGTCGCAGGGCGAAAAGCTGGTGACGGTATGGCCCTGCGGGCCGCGATTCCATTCGATGCCGCCGGAAATCCACGCGCCGCGCATGGCGATGAGGCCGGGTTTGATCGTGTCGTTGCGATGAAACATTTCCTGGTTGGTCGTCTTGTCGAACACGGAGTGGATGCGCCCGCCGATCTGCGGCAGGCAGATGACTTTCAGGTATTCGTTTTCGACAAAGACCGCGCGGTACTCACGATCCACTTTTTCGTCGCCGAGATCGTCCTGCATCGTGTAGGGATAGATAATCGATCCCTCGATGTCGTAGAAATGCGGATTAATATCGGAACCGTAGATGGTGTAGGTTGGCAGCGTGATCGTGCCTTCCCACGCGCGGGCCGCTTCGCCCCACGCGAACGGCATTGTTGCAAAAGCGAGCGCGATGGCCAGGAGTTTGCGCATAGTTCAATGCTCCTCTTTCCCGGGGGATGCCTACAATTATGCCGCCGCGCATTACGAATTGCGACATGCGAACGCGGAACTATAAACGAACTGTGCACGTGGCATGATGGTTTGCGCTCCAGTATTATCGATTTGGGCTGCATGTATTGAATTCAGAACGCGGGGAGGGTTTGATCTGCCATGGCGTATACATTCGGCATTGTGCTGTTCGACAACGCGGAAGAACTCGACTGGGCGGGGCCCTGGGAAGTGCTCAGCGCCGCCGCGCAGATGAACCACGAGGACAAAGTGGTGACCATCGCGCAACACGACCGTCCGATCAAATGCGCAAAAGGACTGCGCGTGCTTGCCGACCATACCTTCGATAACGCACCGAAGCTGGATGTCGTACTCGTGCCGGGCGGACAAGGCACTCGCAAGGAAGTAAACAACCCGGTGTTGATCCAATGGCTGCAGAAAATCGCGCCGGACTGCAAATGGGTCACCAGTGTGTGTACGGGTGCGCTCGTGCTGCACGGCGCGGGCTTAACAAAAGGCAAGCGCGTCACCACGTATTGGGGTTTCGTCGATCAACTCCGCGAACGCGGCGATGTGACCGTGATCGACAACATGCGCTACGTGCAAGACGGCAACCTCGTCACCGCCGCCGGCGTGTCCGCGGGTATCGACATGGCGCTATGGCTCGTCGGCCAGATTCACACCCCGGAATTCGCGCGACGCGTACAGCAATACATCGAGTATTTCCCACAGCCGCCGTATGAGGAGTAGTGTGCGATCTTGATATCCGCTTTTCTGAACGGTGAGAAAAGGGATTATTGAATCGGCATGTATTTGGATCGCCGGGTCATATCTCGCGCGCAGGAAATCATGGGTGGCAGGCCTGTGTTTGCAGCGACGAGAGTACCTGTTCAAACGCTGCTCGACTACATCGACGGCGGGGAAACGATGGATGATTTCCTGGAAGGGTTTCCTTCTGTCACGCGGGAATAGATTATCGCTTTAGTTGAAGAAGCGAAGGATTCGTTGCTGACGCACGCGTCGTGAGGCCCCAGCTCACAATGTCGGCGTCATCATAACTGCCGCCAAACTTCCCGTCGGCACCCAAACTTATCACCTCGAATTCGTGACCGTTCATGCCGGGACAACGGTAGCGGTATGGATATCCCCACGGATCGGTGGGTAGTTGCGACAAATCGGTCAAGAATTTCTCACCGCTCTTGTTCACAATCAGTTCGTCGAGCGTGAACGAATAGTCTCCAATCTCAAGCTTGAATAGCTGAAGAGCTGTATTGAACACGGCGATCTGTGCACGCGCCGCCGTTTGCCCAGCCTTCTCAGGCCGGACGATAAACCTGGGACGCACGATTTCTATGAGAATCAGTAACGCAGCAACGTATGCGATGCCGCGAAGGTATCTCCATAAGAATTGGATTTTCATTGCTCGGTATAAGCATGAACGCGGCTATTGGTCCGGTGGTTGACGAAGATTTTTACTTGGCGCGATCTTTCCAATAGCCCGGTTCGCGGCTGCAATGCATGACCGCGAGAATGAGAACGAAATCGGGTTCGATGCTGTAGAGCACGCCATAGGGGAACACGTGCGTCAAACAGCGGCGGACATCTTCGTCTACAATTCGCCAACGACGCGGCGCTTCGAGAATACGAAGGATCGCGTCTTCGACGGACTCAATAAAGCGTTCAGCAAGCGCAGGACTATGCTCGGTGTAGAACGCGGCCGCTTCGAGGTATTCGGCAATTGCCTCGGGATGAAACTCGTAGCGCATCAGCGCAACGTGTCGCGTACCTTGCGGAGGGCCTCTTCTCCTGGAATAGTAGTGACGCGACCGGCGCGGACATCGTCTCGTCGGCGTTTTGCCTCGTCAATCCATAGCGTGTCGATATCGCCAAGTTCGGCAACATCCAAACTCTTCACAAGGATGTCCGCCAACCTGGCCCGCGATTCGGCGGGAAGGGCCATCGCCTCTTCGACGAGGTGTTCGATACTAGTTGCCATGCAACGAAAATAGCCTTACTACGAGCGGTACGCAAGATGGCGACGCCAGCGGGACTTCGAATTCCTCAGAGCGCCATGCCGCGTAAGCCAGCGCGTCGTTGATATCCTCTGGCTCAAGATAGGGATAGGCTTCGAGGATTTCCTCGTGTGAATGGCCTGACGCCATTAAGCCGACAATCGTTCCAACCGTTACGCGGATACCACGTATGCAGGGCTTGCCGCCCATGACGGCGGGGTCGAGTGTTATGGGTTTTGGGACCATCATTTGGCCACACTCCAAGTTCTTCTTCGATAGATATTCCGCTCTTGCAGCGAGAAATGCAATGGAATCTGCGAGGGCTTGACAGCCATTCTTCACCTATGTTACAATGTAACATAGGTGAAGGATGGCATAAGATGGCACCAGTGATAAGAATTCCAGATGAGATTTTTGCGCGCCTGCAGCAATTGGCCGAGCCTTTGGTAGACACCCCGGCAACAGTCATTCGAAAACTACTGGATGCTCACGAGAGCGGGACAGTAAAAAGCAAAGAAATAAGCAGCGCATCGACTGACGATAATCTTCCAATATTTCGATCAGAAGCATGGAAGAAGTCGCCCTGCCAGAACCTGTTCTTGGCTCCAGCTACAACAAAGAATTTGAAGGCAACGCTTGAGCATCCAATTCCAATAAAACTCATCGAGTCCGCAATTACAGCAGGAGATCAGGACACCCTGAGAAATGCGATCGGAATGGTTCCGAACGTAAGGTGTTTTGCAGTTCAAGAATCATCGGCCAGCCAATTTCATGAAATGTCTGCAGGAGACCTTGTTCTTTTTGCCGAGGAAGGCACAGGTAAATTTGAGTATGCCGGTCGTGTAATAGCGAAATTAAGACGGAAAGAACTCGGCACCCGTCTCTGGAACGACCCAAGTTGGAGCCTCATCTATTTCTTGGATCCTGAACAGACTTGGCGAATTAAATGTGACAAGAAATCCGTTATCAAAGAATGCGGTTACGACGAGAACTTCTGGCTGCCAAAATTCATGCAAGTTCGGCGCGACCCCATTGCCCATATCAAAACAAAATACGGCTCACTCGCTCAGTTTCTGGTGAGTAACCAGATTTAGCAACGTATTCGTTGCGCTTGCTACGCAAGAAGATTTGTCATTACATTCCCCGCCACGTCCGTCAATCTGAAATCCCTTCCTTGGTGGCGGTAGGTCAACTTCGTATGGTCGATGCCCAAGCAGTGGAGGATGGTTGCTTGCAGGTCGTGGACGTGGATGGGGTCCTTCGTTATGTGATAGCCGAGTTCGTCTGTTTCGCCGATGATGGCGCCGGACTTAATGCCGCCGCCGGCTAGCCACATGGTGAAGGCGAAGGGGTGGTGGTCGCGGCCTTCTTTGCCGGGGGTGTTGCCTCGGCGGGTTTCGTTCATGGGGGTGCGGCCGAATTCGCCGCCCCAGACGATGAGGGTTTCGTCGAGCAGGCCGCGGCGTTTTAGATCGGTGATGAGCGCCATGGTGGGGCGGTCGGTCATCGCGCAATTCTTTTGCAGGTTCGCGTTAAGATCGGAGTGGTCGTCCCACGTGGAGTGATACAACTGCACGAAGCGGACGCCGCGCTCGATCATTCTGCGCGCGAGGAGACAGTTCGTACCGTAGGGGCGCGTGGTGTCGTCGTCGATGCCGTAGAGCGCACGAGTCTCGGCGGTTTCGTTTGCGAAGTCGAGCAGTTCCGGCGCGGCCATTTGCATGCGGAACGCGAGTTCGTAGGACGCGATGCGCGATGCGATCTCGTAGTCGCTGGTGTCCGCTTCGTGGAGCGCATTAAGGTCGCGCATCGCGTCGAGCCGCGCGCGTTGGGTCTGCGCGCTGATGCCGGGCGGGTTGGACAAGAACAACACAGGATCGCCGCCTGCACGAAATGTGACGCCGCGATACTCCGATGGCAGAAATCCGTTCTGCCAGAGCGAGCTGCCACCGTCGATGCCTTTGCCGGAGCTCGATGTGAGCACGACGAAACCGGGCAGGTCGTTGCATTCGCTGCCTAAACCATAGGACACCCAGGAGCCCATGCAGGGGTGGCCTTGCATCGGCACGCCGCAGTTCATCATGAGTTGCGCGGAGTGATGTTCGTTCACGTCAGTGTGCATGGAGCGGACCATGCAGAGTTCGTCGGCGATGCTGCCGGTGTGCGGCAGAAAGTCGGAGAAGTCCATGCCGCTCTCGCCGTACTTTTGAAACGTGCGCGGGCTGGCGAAGACCGTCGCGCTGTTTTTGATCACGACGTCGTTGAGATCGGCGAGCATGTGCGCGGGCACGGGCTGGCCGTGGTACTTCTGCATCACGGGTTTGGGATCGAGGAGATCAACTTGCGACGGTGCGCCGGCCATGAAGAGAAAAATGACGTTCTTGGCGCGCGGGGAGAAATGCGTCGCGCCCAACATCCCCCTTGATCCCCCTTCAAAGGGGGACGAACCAAGCGCGCGCCCTTCTTGCGCGAGAAGGCTCCACAGCGCGATCGTGCCGATGCCGCCCGCGCAGTTGCGGAAGAAATCGCGGCGGGACTGGATGTCGCAGAAATGTTGCGTCGTCATGTGCGTGCCTCCGGGGGCCGGGCCCAAACAGCTTGCACCATAATAGCCGCTAAAGAGCGCAAAGAACACAAGGATGGGGATTTGCGATAATGGTGAGGAGTGGCGTTTGTGGGGGGAGGCGCTATCACGCGGCGGCCTGATTTGGGGGAATCGTTATGATTATTTTTGCGATCGCGTTTGTGGTGGGGGCGGATGGGGCGGCTACATTTGAAAAGCCTAAGGACTATCGCAAGGAGCCATTCGAGCGGATGGTGATCCTCGGCGAGAGTACTGTCGAGGGTGGGCCGTGGTTGTTGAAGCGGAACCAGCGGTACGCGGATATCGTCGCGGACCTGATCTCGACGAGCCAGGGCAAACGGATCAAGTATTTCAACAAGGGCATCGGCGCGAACGCGATCTCGCCGCGCAGTCCCGGCTATGCGAACTCGCGCAAGCCGAGCGCGTTGGAGCGTTACAAGACGGACGTGATAGCAAACAAGCCGGACTTGTTCATTCTCTGCTACGGCCTCAACGATATGCGCGCGGGCATGCCGCTCGAAGATTTTCGCGAGGACATGGCGACTATCATTCGCGATGTGAAGGTGGCGTGCGATCCGGTGATCGTGTTGACGACGGTCTATTACATGACGGGTTGGCGCAGCTACCCGCCGTACGACAAGGGGAGCGTCGAAATTACGCTCGCATACAACGAATGCATTCGCGGGCTGGCGAAGGAGTTCGACTGCATCGTCGCGGATGTGTGGTCTGCGGAAGGCGGCGCGGATTGGCTGATCGATCCCGATGGCGTGCACGCGAATCGTGTGGGCAATCTGGTGATTGGGCACCGCATCTTCGAGGCGATCGCGCAACACGCGAGCGGGTTGACCGTAAATACATTTCATCGCACGTCGGACACGAAGTGGCGCACGAACACCACGAAGGCGCGCGAGAAATCCGGCGATGCGTTTACGAAGACGTGGTGAAGCCGTGCGCTATTTGGCGTGCGGTGGCGGGTAGACACCGCTTTAGCTGTGCAATGCAAGCGACTTTAGTTTAGCCAAAGCGCCGTCTGCCCGTCGGTGCACTCCAGATAGGTAACTTGCGATAACCGAGTTCTGAGCGAATTTGATAGCGGGCTACTTCGTCTTCTCGATCGTTAGCTCGTCCTTCACCGCGCCGTTGACGTCAAGCGATTTGAACTCCATGCGGTTTCCGGTGATGTCGAAAGTGCTGTAGATGCCGGGGGCGGAGACAAGGTAAATCGTCCCGTCACTCGGCGAGGCGACTTCTTTGCCGTCGCGCAGCGGGCCGGAGCGGTAGTAGCGGTGCGTGTGGCCAGTGAGCATCATGTCGAGGTGGTACTTGTCGAACACGGGTCCCCACGCGGCGCGTTGGCGGTCGTATTCGTGCGCGTATTCTTCTTCGGTAGTGTACATGGGGAAATGGTAGATGCCGAACTTCCATGTTGCGTCGGTCGCGGCGAGCTCGCGTTCCATCCATTGACCGATCTCTTCCACGTTGAGGCCGATGGGGATGACGAGGAAGAGCGCGTTGGCGTAGCGGACGGAGCAGGCGCGTTCGGCAGGGATGTCGCCAAAGTTTGGCGCCCCGAGTGTGAATTGTTTGAGGAAGGTGCCCGGCCCGAGGCCGTCTTGATCGTCGTGATTACCGATCGATGGAATCACGGGTATACGCGCGATGGGTTCGCCGAGGTACGCGAAAAGTTTGTCCCAACAGTCGCGGTGCAAACCGAAGTCTACGAGATCGCCGGAGATGGTCACGAGCGATGGCTTCGGCGTGCGCACATAGCCGGCGGCGAGAAGCTTGCCGGCGATCTCGCGGTTGTGCGTGTCGGTGAGATGGACGAATGAAAAGGTGTCGCTCTTTTCCGGCGCGGTGGTGAAATCCTTTTCGTCGGTCCAGGTGTTCGATTCCGGATCGCCGACTTGATACGAATACGTCGTTCCACTTTTCAATCCGCTCAAGGCAGCGGTAAAGCGATGGGACACGCGATCGTTGGCGAGTTTGCGATCGTCGATCGCTTCGTAAATCGCGGCTACTTCAATAGGCTTTGCATCCGTCACAGATTTTTCATGGTACCGCGCTGCGCCAGTCTTTACGGCAGTGCTCGTGCGCCATGACACGTTTTGCGTCGCCTTCGGATTGTCGCTCCACGTCAAGGTGATCTGATCCGGTTTTGCGGTAGAAGGAAACGGCGTCTCACGGAACCCGCCGAGTAGATGGCATTCGCGCGCGCGGCCACGGAATGTGGTGAGCAGGAGATGTCCCTTCAGCGCGTCGGGACATTCGGTGACGACGAGTTCGGTCCAATCGATATAGATCATCGCGCCGACCTGCATCGTGCCGATCGGCGGTTCGCTTGGCGTGAGGTTTGTGATTTTCACTTCGGCGCCGGGTGTCTGCGGCCCGACGCTGACGAAGTACGCGAAGCGGTGGCCGTCGAGTCCGTTGATACCGAGCGCGACGTGGCCCGCGTCGAACTTTTTCTGCCATACTTCGTAGTCGCACGAATCGTTTTTGACAATGAGATCGGTTTTTGTAAATCCGGTTTCGGGAAGCCAAGCGGGAATGGTTTCCTGTTTTATGTGGCGCATTACGGAAACGATCACGGGTACGTTAACATCGAAGGTCCAATACGATGTTGCGAGCACATCGCGATCTTCGGGCGTGATGTATGGTTTGAGTTGGTCTTCGGTGAGTGCGTTGAGCTGATCGGCGTTGTACGCGGCATAAAGGCGCGTGACGATACCATCCATCGCCGCGTCGAGGCGTTGATCGGCGCGCGACAATGTAGAGACGAAAAGTAGTGTAAGTAGAATCGCACCGCGTAGCATTCGTGCAAGCATGGTCGTACTCCAAATAGCGGTAAAATGATGGGAGCGACTATATCACGAATGATATTGTGGCTGCGCTTAATGAAGCGGGGCGTGACTCTAATCGGGAGCTATTCAATTTTGGCGGCGAGACGTAAACCGAAGACAACAGCGCGCGTGGATTCGAAGCCCACCGGCGTGGGCGATATTCTGTCGTCGTTAAAGAAGACGACGGCGCTCGGCAAGCGATTGAAGGAAGCGCGCATCTGGCAGGAGTGGCCGAGTCTTGCGGGGAACAAACTGTGCACGCACGGTCACCCGGTCGTGGTGAAGGACAAGACGTTGCATGTCGAAGCGTATAGCCCTGTGTGGGTGAGCAAGTTTGCGTACTTCAAATGGGACATCATCAAGCGCGTGAACTTGATGGCGCAGCAGGAACTGATCTCGGATATTTATGTAACGCTCGCGCAAGACGAACCACAAGACCCCGAATGAGGGATGGCGCATGCGCGGGTGTAAAGTCAGCTAGGACACAATGACACGTCCTATCCCGGCAGCGACCGGGACGTCCTGTTTTTCAAGTTGGGGGCCCCGCCTCGCCACGGAGGATTCTTCCCCGTACCACTGCGAAGTAGATGAAGCAGCCCAAAGTAACGGCAGCCGCTGTCGCTTTCAACGGCAACCGTGAATCGCCGGTATCGGGAATCGTGAGGGCGAGCACGAGAAGAACTGTCCAAATCAGCGCTGCGATTCGCACGATGGGGCCAAACGCACCTAACCGAAAAGCGTCATGTGCGGGGATGGTTTCGCGCCGCGTGATAAGGCCCGCCAGTATGATCCCTGCATAGCCAAGGTATCCTGCCGTGGCGGAAATCGAGGTAATTACCGTCAGCTTCTCGAACCACAAGACAACCAATGACGACACGATACCGATCATGATGATTGTCGTGGCTGGGGTGCGACGGACAGGGTTAACGGTTCTTAAGTACGACGAACCCGGCAGCATGTTGTCGCGCGCAAGCGAGTAGATGAGCCGACTGGTTGCGGCCATGCTTGCAACTGCACATGCGAAGATCGAGATCAGCACCACCCCTACGACAACTGGAGTGGCCTTCGGCCCAAGTTTAGTTTCGATGATGTGCAGCAGTGGTTGCGGGGCCGATTGTATGGTTCGCAGGTCGTCAATCGCGAGCATGAATCCTACCAACATCAAGAAACCGCCGATGCCAGAACTTAGCAGCGAGGTCAACATGGCGCGCGGAATCACTCGACGCGGCTGATGCGTCTCTTCTGCGAGATCGGCCGACGCTTCAAATCCGGTCAGGCACCATGCGCCCATGAGCAATGAGAGCGCGAACCCTGACAGGCCCGCGGGCATGTTCGTGTGATAGTTGGTAGTGTTCGCAAGTATTGCGAGACCATGCTCTGATGAAGGGGCAAACAACACAAGGAAGATAGTCGCGAGAATGGTCGCCCCCGCAATTTCGCCGATGACGCCGACATCGTTTACCCACGAGGCCACTTTGATGCCCATCAAGTGAATGACTGTAACGACGGCAATTACCACCACGGTCAAAACGGAATTCGAGAACGGCGGATCCCACAAAATACGAACGTAGTCGGCTAGGGTCGCGCATACGCCGGGGAATCCCGTGAGGAATTGGAGCAGTAAAAGCCAACCGACAAAGAACCCGAAACGCGGATTCAACAGTCGCGATGTCCATTGATAGCCGTATCCGGAGACGGGGTACTGCGTGACCAGTTCCGCCAAGACGAGTGCTACCAATGTCTGACCCGCCAACACTACGAGCCAAGACCACACCACGGCAGGGCCCAGCTGCTGTATGCCCGTCTGAAAGTTTGCGAAGATTCCTGTGTTAATCGAAATGAGCGAGAACGCCAACGCAAAACTGGAGAACGCACCCATGGTGCGCCGAAGCGATTGCTTGTAGCCAAGGCGCCGCAGTTCGTCTGAATCGGAACTGTGCGGCGACTCGATATCTTTCTCCGACATTACTTTTCTCTCTGAGTCTTGGGATTATCTGCTCTGAAAGTATATATGCGCGTTTTGTTAAACGCGTCACTCTTGCTAAACAAATACCCCTAACGTCGACCGGCCTGTTCAGCCAGCGCGGCCATGGCGCCCTCGATAAACTCGGTCGAGATTGGCGTCGTGTCGACAACGCTGTAGAACAAATCGGCCTCGGTCTTGAACTGCTTCAATCCGGTCAAAGCCGCGCGAATTTCGTCGGGGGACGCGTCCGGGCAGGTGTAGCGCAGTCCTACCCGCTTCATCAGTTCGACGGCCCAATCGTGTCCGTTGTGTTGCAGACGAGTCATCAGGAAAATTCCCAGGCCCACGAGATCCCCATGAATAAAGTGGCGGCGGGTCAGGTGTTCGATGGCGTAAGCAACGATATGTTCCGATCCTTCTTCTGGACGGCTGTTACCGAAGCGGGAACAGAATTCGACCTCACGGCGAAAAAGGTCGATTACCGTGTCGATGCCCTTCGGCGTAACTTCGTAGACGTCGTTGGCATGGCGATCCAATTCGAGTAAACATTCCCGCGCTTCCTGTGCGATTCCCGCGTCGTATCGTTCTCCGGTTCGATCATGTGCCAGCTTCCAGTCGAATAATCCGGTGTGAATGCTCGCGATATCGCAGGCGCCGGCACGATTCAGGTCTTTCGGTGCCTGTTGAATCAGATCGTAGTCAACGATTAATTCCTCGGGATAGATATCGCCGATGTATTTCACTTTCTTGTCCACGCGCACGGCGACGGTATTCGTGAGCGGTGCATCGACGGATATGATCGAAGGCACCAAAATCATTCGGCATCCGCGCTTCCACGCGATGTATTTTGCCATGTCGACGGATGAACCGCCGCCGATCCCGACGACGACGTCACAGGGCGGCAGGGATTTTTCTGCGGCTTCAACCACCTCCATGTCCATGTTCGCGACCATATGAATATGGTCCGGATCCCATCGTGTGATCTTTTGAAACACCGACCAGGGAATATCCATCGATACCGCGAGACATCGGCCTTGTAAATTCAAAAGCTGTTTAGTTGCGGCGCGCCCAGACTCTATTCGCGGTGACTTGTACATAACTTATCCCCCTCCGCTAAGAGTGTCGATATACACGGATCACGTCTATAACATTCTTTGCGTGTGAGAAACCACTGTCGGATCGGTTGCGTTAGTTTGTCAGGTTGATTTTCTATCCGACTAGCGGCGATCTCGGAAGTGCCCGGGCGTCACGCCGGAGAATTTTTTGAACGCCACCGCAAACGCGAATTGATCGCGGTAGCCGACGCGTTCCGAGATGATCCGCAATGGCCAGTCCTGCTGAATGAGCAACTCCTGCGCATGTTCCATGCGCAAGCGCAATACCATTCGCATCGGCGTGGTGTGCGCGTATCGCAGTACGAGCCGATGCAGATGGGGCTCCGATACGCCAATGCGCGCGGCAAGCTCGGTTGTGCTCCACGGATGCATGAGGTTTGAGTAAACCGACTGCCAAAGCTCTTCAAGTTTCGTTTCGATGCTCGCATCCGCCGGCACTTCATCGGCCCCGTGGTCACGCAACACGCAGATGTTGATTGTCTCGCCATACAGCGAAACCATTCGATCGGCCGCTACGCGCTTGCTGCGGTACTCCTTCAGGAAACCTTCCATCGCGTGATCCAACTGCTGGGTGAGTACCGTTCGCCGGGTGTGCATGGGCTTGCCGTCAAGCCGGGACCAGCGCTTCTCTTCGTGAAGATGAATCCAGAGATAGCGCCACCGTCCGCGATGCGGCGTGTACGTGAAAGGCGTATGCGCCGGTATGACCGCGACCTCGCCGCTTCCCACGACGAGTTCGGTGGTCAGCCCGCGCACAAGACCGCGTCCTTGTGTCGCATAAATGAGCAAATGATAACGCGGATCGATTCGGCCGAGACTGTAACCGGGATACAGATCGCTGATACCTGCCTCGGCGATCCCACCGGAATGCAAAGAATCCGCGACGCGCGAACGCCACGGGAAAAAGTGTTCGCGGCACTTTGGCGACCACCGTAGATGTTCCGTTACATGCCCTACGTTTTTGTTTTTACGTGCCAACGTGCTGCCTTTCTGTGTTCGCGCAGCGTCTGCCGATGCGATAGTTTTACAAATAATATGGATAGATTAAACCATTGCGCAAATGGCCTCTTTCAGCCACGATTCGGACGCTCGGATGGGGCAATGATTGTATTCCGAATAAGTGGGGTAAAACAGGAGAGGTGCAATAGCATGAAGAGACGTGGTTTCACACTAATCGAATTGCTGGTGGTGATCGCCATCATCGCGATTCTGGCGGCAATCCTGCTGCCGGCGCTGGCGCGCGCCCGAGAAGCGGCACGCCGGGCAAGTTGCCAGAACAATCTCAAGCAGATGGGCTTGGTGCTCAAGATGTTCGCGAACGAAAGCAACGGGGAGAAGTTTCCGGATCACGATTTTTGGCACAGTGATTACGATGCGGCGGTAGCTAACGGCGGCCGGCTATGGCCGCTTGCAGCGGGTCCCCGCGGTGCGGACATCTACCCGGAATACTTGACGGATTGGCGAATTCTCGTTTGCCCGAGCAATTCTGTTCGCAGTTCCTGGCCCGGCTGGACCCGATCATATCCAGAACCAGGAGACTCGGAAGCCGACAAGTGCAACAGCATGGAAAGTTTCTTTTCGACGCCCGATCCAGGAACTGGGGAGTACCTGTGGCAAGAGTCGCCGGATCCCACCGATTGTACGAACGGCAAGTACCTGTACACCGAATCGATTGGCTACAGCTACTTTGCCAAACTATTGAAGGCGGAGTGGATCGATACGGAGCAGGAGGCGATCGACTTCAAGAATTTGTGTGATGAGAACACTTCCGAGACTGACGTTGAATCGTGGTACATGCAGGACATCGAAAATGACGAGTGGTACAACGGGGGTACCGCCGACGTAACATTGATGCACCTGCGCGAGGGCATCGAACGGTTCCTCATCACCGATATCAACAATCCCGCGAGTTCATCCGCAGCACAAAGCAGTGTTTCCATCATGTGGGACCGATGCGGTTCCGAACGGGGCGCCAGCAACTATGGCCAACTTATTTTGGCCGGTTTCAACCATGTGCCGGGCGGATCGAACGTGTTGTACATGGACGGACACGCCGAATTCCTAAAGTACCCGCAGCCAATCTCCCAGGCAACCTTTGTTCTATCGGAACTCTTCGTGACGCACGCCCAGTTTATGGACGGCGGTTCGTAGTCTTGCCCTGGAGTATTGTTCATAAACGATGATGTCAGGGGGAGTAGGCGGTCCGAAAAAGGCTGACCTGCTCCCTCTTGCTTAACTCGGTCGAAGGATCGGAATATGCTGAAGTATGTTGTATTTGTATTGGGGGTTTGCCTGGTTGCAATAGTGACTCCCGGCTGCGGCGGGTCATCGTCCGGCGAAAAAGTTGTCACGTACCAAGGCCCAGCCGAGAGCGCACCCCAACCCAAAGGAATGGCAAGGAAGGGGTACGGACGTAAGACGGGGGCACCGAGTGCTGAGGGGTCTTCACCTGCTACCGCAGGGAGCGAATAATCACCAGCTCTGAAAATGCCAGGATTGCCCTGCCGCGGCCGGAATCGAGCAGAAGCAAACGTCCGGTTAAAATCTTCTGACGCGGGCGCAGCCGGGGCTGAGGGTATGCGGCAGAGATAGCGATGCCGTCGAAACGGAAAACGTCGAATTGATACGCCCTTTCGATTCGACTCAAGTGGCGCGACTCCGCTACGGATGCTGAAGAAGGGTAGGGGGTTGGTTGTGCGCAAAAATATCTCTTCCGCCGCATCGTGGATACTCGCGGTATTTGTATTGGCGAGTGTCAACGGGCTGGCGCAAACAGCACAGGTGGGTGCCGACCCTAACGCGGGCATCACGCAAAAGTTACGGGTCGAGTATGCTCATTACCGTCCCGCAAAATGGGAAACGACCAAGGTCGTCGAGTACGAGAGCGAGCACCCCAACGAAGGCGGGCTGCTCTATTTTTACATCACGAACACGAGTGACCAGCCTGTTAACCTGCGGTATTGGCGGTTCAACAACCGGGATGAATCGTACTGGATCCTGAATC
>JADLHJ010000057.1 GCA_020848835.1 Candidatus Hydrogenedentota bacterium | reverse complement strand
GTTCCTGCTGTTGATCGTGTAGTTGACGAAGATTGAACGATGGTCGCTGGTTTGGATGTTTTCGATGATCCGATCGAATGATTTCCCGCGCAACGCGTCGTGCGTTTCGTGCAGACCGTCCACACTCACAAACGCCGTGTCTGCGGTCGTGTTAATCGGAAACATCCCGTTTGTGAACACCACGACGGTAAGGTATCCGCGGTCGTGCGCGTATCGGACGATATGTTCAAGTCGATAAGCGCCATCTCGCCAGAGAAATGGTTCTCCGCCTTCCAGATAGAGGCAGCGGCCGCCTTCGCGGTAATACGCGTCAATGACGTCACACGCCTCTTTGAACATCATGTCGGACGTTGCGCGCTCTGTAACCCGGCAATGCTGGCAGCGCAGATTGCAGCGATTCGTCAACACGAGGCCTCGAATAAGCGGCCGTGGGCTTTTCGAGAGGTAGTGCTGGGTGACACTGCGTACGCCGTAGCCCACAACCCTCACCAGCATCGGGAGTTGAGCAATGGCCTGCAAGTGAGTCATGACTTTGTGCCTACCTCTGGTGGCGGCGGGGGAGGGGAAATACGGCGCGCCGGATTCCAGTATGCACCCAATTAAAGATTATGGAAACAGAATTCTTTGCGCGTACCGGTGGATTGTTGCAAATTTCATGCTAGAATAAGTCTCGGTCTCGTGCGCAAGAATTTATTCAAAAACATGAGGGTCTACAGGTATGTCGCGATTGATCTCGTACTTAGGAATTGCGCTGGTCGCTTTTGGCGCCCTGGCGGCAGATGAAAAGAAGGATGCAAAGGAGGCCAACGTGGCGCCAACGAGCGTGCTCGATTTCACGGTGAAAGACATTGACGGTAAGGAAGTGAAGCTCGCGGACAAATACAAGGGCAAGGTACTTGTGATTGTTAACACCGCGTCGAAGTGCGGTTACACCAAGCAGTACGACGACCTTGAAGCGATCTACAAAAAGTATCACGGGCAGGGCCTTGAAGTGCTGGCGTTTCCCTCAAACGACTTTGGCCAACAGGAGCCTGGCACTAACGAAGAAATAAAGCAGTTCTGCTCTTCCAAGCATTCGGTCACGTTTCCGCTGTTCTCGAAAATTCCCGTGAAAGGCGATCAGAAGGAGCCGCTTTACGCCTATCTCACGGATTCCACGAAAAACCCTGCGACCGGTGGCGATATCGGATGGAACTTCACCAAGTTCCTTGTAGGCCGCGACGGGAAAATTATCGCGCGCTACGAGTCGAAAGTGAAGCCGACTGACACCGAAATGACCGAAGCGGTGGAAAAAGCGCTCGGGGAAAAGGCCCAGTAACGCGCATTTTGTCAACGAATTAGCCGGGCGCCGCGTTGTTGATTGCGCGGCGCTCGCGTTTTTTTGACTGGCTGCGTGAGGTGCGATAGGCTAACATCCTTACGACGATATGCGCCGCGGTGCGCAACGCTTTGCGTCGATCGATACGGCATTAAATCAAGTGGAGATTCAACTAATGAAGCGGTTTGCGGGGGTGTTTGCTGCGATTTTGTTCGCTGCTGCGATGTCCGGCTGCAACACCATGGGCCGTCAGCCCAAGCTCGAAAACGCGGCGATCAATCCGGTGGCGTTGAAGCCCGGCGACAACGCGGCGATTACTGTGAAAGTCGTGGACAAACACAAGATCGTCCAACGCGTCGTCGCGACGGTCGTCGAAGATCAGCGCATGAAGTTTGCGTTGCGCGATAATGGAATTTCTCCCGACGAGAAGGCCGGCGACGGCGTCTGGTCATACTCCGTGCGCGTGCCGTTCATGGCGCCGCCAGGAAATTTCACGCTCGAAATCACCGCCTATAACGAGAAAGGTGATGCGATCAACGTGAAGAAGGGCCAGAAGGAGATCGGCCCGCTCACAGCGACCTGCACGTGGAGCATCACCTACCCGCCTGAAGGCGCACCCGCGGAAGCGTCCGCGGAAGGCTCGCAATCCGCAGCCGCGCCGGCGCCAGCACCGGCTGAACCCGCACCCGCCGCCGCGAAATAGGACGTAGATGCTGCCGCTGCTGCTCGCCGCGTTTGCCGCGGCACCCGACGTGTTTATTGTGTCGGTCGACACCTTGCGCGCCGATCGCCTTGGGTGTTACGGCCATGAGTTACCGACATCGCCGAATATTGACGCCTTCGCAAAAGACGCATTGCTCTTTGAAGACTGTCTCGCCGAGGTGCCGCTTACGTCGCCGTCCTTCGGCGCGATGCTGACCTCGCGCTATCCGCGTATGAACGGCGCCGCGCGCAACGGTCTGCCGCTTCCGCCGGACGTGCGCACAATCACACAACAATTCAAAGACGCCGGATATCAAACCGTTTGCGTGACGAGTAATTGGACGCTTAAGCGAGATCTCTCCGGGCTTGACCGCGGTTTCGATCACTACGATGACGGTTTCAAGGACAAGCGTTGGGGTTTTATGATCGGCGAGCGCTTCGGCGACGACGTCACTGCGGCGTCGTTGAAATTGATTCAAGAACGCGATCCGAACAAACCCCTGTTCGCGTGGTTTCACTACAGCGATCCCCATGCGCCCTACAAATTTCACGATGAGTTCAATCCCGCCGGCAAGGCGCTGTGGAAGCTCGATGAAGTCGCCGCGACGCGCGCGCGATATGACTCGGAAGTGGCGTATACCGATGCGGAGATCGGCAAACTGCTAGCGGTTTTGCCAAAAGAAAACGCGATAGTACTGTTCGTCGCCGATCACGGTGAAAGTCTGCATGAACACGACTACCTCGGCCACGGTCGCCGCGTCTATCAGGACAACATCCGTGTGCCGCTGATCATTCGCGGACCGGGCGTGGCGCAGGGACGTTCGAAGGATCCCGTTCGGCTCATTGATGTCGCGCCAACGTTGTTGGCCCTTGCCGGTCTGCAACCCATAAAAGATATGCTGGGCGTCGATCTGCTACGAGCTGAAATTCCTGCGGACCGTGCGCGCGTGATCGAGACCTACGGCGGCGCGGTGCCGAGCGTTCCCGGCGCGAAAGCGATGATGGCCGCGCGACCGCCCATGCGGCAAAGCGTCACAAGAGGGGAATGGAAACTCATCATCGGCGGGCCAGGTCCCGAGCTTTTCAATCTCGCAAACGATCCCGGCGAATTGAAGAATCGCATCGACGAAGAAAAGAATCGCGCCGCCGAATTGCGCAAGCTCATTGAAGACTGGGACGCGAAAATCCCCAAAGGAAGCGCGGAAGCTGCCGAACTGGACGGGGAAGATATCCAGGCTTTAAAGAGCCTTGGCTACGTCGAGTGATTCCTGCTTGATGAACGGCATCGGATTGACCGCTTTGTCGTTCTGACGCACTTCAAAGTGCAGGTGCGGCCCTGTCGAGCGCCCCGTCGATCCCACCTTTGCGATCGGCGTGTCTTTCATCACCACGTCACCCGCCTTCACCAACGTTTCGGATGCGTGCGCGTACACCGTCTCCATTCCGTTCGGATGTTCGACGACGACGTTGTACCCATGCCCCGCGTCCCAGCCGGCGGACTTCACTGTCCCCGGCATGTACGGAAAGATTTCTGTTCCAGCCGCCGCGGCAATATCGATACCCTGGTGAAACTGCGGATTGCCTGAGAACGGATCACTGCGCACGCCGTAGCCCGAGGTGAAACGACCTGCGCCGCCCAACAACTTCGACCACGGCCCAGCCGCTGTCTCCGTCTCCACCTTCACACTGCCCGGCTCCAAAATCGACTGCATCAACGTGGTGAGATCGACCGACTTGCCCGTCTCGCTGTTTTTGCCCGGATTCTCCAGCACGTGGTTGTGCACCATTGGGCGAGCATTCGACAAGCGTTGAAACAGGGGGCGTCGCGTCGCCAAAGGCCCGCCCATTGCGTCGCCGCGCCGAGGCGCGAGCGCCGCAAAATTCGGGCGCGCGGGCGAAGTTGCTATTGGACCGTCGTTTTGGACGGTACGCGGGCGCAACACCGGCTGCGGATTTGGCACAAGCGGAGGAACCGGCTCTGGCTTTACCGCCACAGTTGGAGCCGCGCTTGCCTTGGCGACTAACGCCGTTGAAATGTCCAAGCGCTGACCAATGGAAAGCACGTTTGCATTCTTGAGATTATTCGCCGCCGTCACGCGCTGCACCGCGGCATTGATGTCGCTCTTATTTGGCTTCGCCCCGCTATCGCGCAGCGCATCTTCACAAATTCGCCACAAGGATTCGCCGGACTTTACTTCGTGCGGTTTTGGCGCGGGGGCCGACGCTGCGCGTTGCGCCGCCTTCAGCATCTCGACAAATCCTGAGTCACGCCGGAAAGGCAACGTCCGCAGCGACGACGCTTCCCCAAGCTCCGGCTCCTTGGCCGGAATTACAGGCTTGATGACCATGTCCAACTTCCCCTGATCAGTCCCGGCTGCTAGAGCAACGCCCGTGCCTGATACGGGGAAAGTCATAAAGTGCTGATTTTATTGCGAATTCTGTTCGGTGAGGCAAGGAGGATGGGGAGGTACCGGGCATTTTGTTCCAACCGGCAGGCGGAATATGCCGGGATTGCGTGGCAGCTAGTCTTTACCCAGCGCCTATTTTTCAACGACCGCGAACAACCGGCACCCGCTGGAATCGATCCCCTGGATGTTCAATGGCACGGCAAACAAAAAGAAGTCTGGCTTCTTGAGCGCCGCCCCATTGTAGGGAAATTCCACCAGCAAGGTGTCCCTGCTCAATAGAAGGTCATGAAAAACCCGCCCTGCCTCGAGCGACGTATCGCCAAAATTGATTGTGTGCTCGAACACGAACAACTTCAGGTTGAACTCCGCGAAATACCGGACGCAAACCAGGTCGATAAACAAGGGTCGCCGGGGCGTATCGTTGCGCACGTACAAAATCTCGAACTGGCCGCGCTTCGGTTCCAACTGCGGTTTCACGTGTTCCAAGGTCACGCTCGCCGCGGACTCCGGGATATTTGTCGTGACCAACGCCGCGCGCCCCATGAAATGGTCCAGCGGATAGTCCGTGCAGGTCTTCCCCTTGAAATAGAAATGCACCGGCGACTCGATGTGCGTGCCCACGTGCGTGTGGGTATTCACGATGTCGTACTTCAGCGTGCCATCCCCCAGCCGCCCCTCTTTCACCTCAAAGGGACGTCCCTCATTGAGCTGGTTCGGCACGATGGGCATGGAGAGATCGATGAGCGCGTGTTTGGAAAAATCCACGTTGAACATAAAAGAAGTTTTCCCCGTAAAGCTGCGTATTCACGCCGCGAAAAACGACTATATCATACGTTATACTCCTTAGTTCGACGGGAAATTGGACGGCAAGATTTAAATGGCCACGATACCGAAAAGCGAACAGACGGTGCCTGCGCGCACGGACGTGTGGCGCATGTTTGATCGCATCGCACATCGTTATGACCTGTTGAACCGGCTGCTGTCGATGCGGCAGGACGTGGCATGGCGCAAACGACTGGCGAATCTGTTGCCAGAGCGCGACGATCTCCGCGTCCTCGATCTCGCCACCGGGACCGGCGATGTGCTGCTGACCCTGCGCGCCGCGTCCCCGCGTGTGCGGTCCGGTGTGGGCATGGACATGTCCGGCAAGATGCTCTACATCGGCAAAGATAAATTCGAAGACAGCGGACAGGCATCCGCACTGCAAATGGTGCGCGGCGACGCCATGCGCATCGCCGCAGCGAAAGAATCCTTCGATGTTGTCACGATCTCCTTTGGCATCCGCAACGTACTTGATGTCGATGCCGCGCTCGGTGAGATGCATCGTGTACTCAAACCTGGCGGACGAGTGCTTATCCTGGAATTTTCTCTGCCGAAAATCGCGCTTATGCGTTCGGCATACTTGCTCTATTTTCGCAATGTGCTGCCGCGCATCGGTGGGCTCATCTCCGGCGATTCCTACGCGTACCGATATCTCAATCAGACGGTTGAGACATTTCCGTATGGCGAAGCCTTTGCCACGCTAATGCGAAACGCGAACTTTGCGAACGTATCGATGACGCAGCTCACCTTCGGCATCGCGACGATTTATCAGGGCGACAAGATATGACGCCGTATATCTATCCCGATGTCGTCGCGCCGCCGCACGCGAAGAAAGCGCTGGCCACCTTACTTGAACAGGCCTTCGACTCCGCGACGCACTCATCCAAGCCGCGTCGCGTGATTCGCTGCGAAGTCCCTGTCCATGGCGTCGAACCGCTTGCGTGGCTCGAAGCGCAGGGCAACCGCTCACGCGGATACTGGTGCGATCGCGAGCGCCAATTCGAACTCGCCGGTGTAGGCACCGCAGACATCATCACCGCGGAAGTGCTTACCAATTATGACGCGCTTTTTGATCATTTGCGCGGCCGCATCGCGAGCGTGCACCCACACCTCCATTATTACGGCGGAATGCGCTTCAGCCTCACAACGCCGCCGGTTGAAAAGTGGCTGCCCTTCGGCGCGTATCGTTTCGTACTGCCAAAGTTTGAAGTGCTTTCGCGCAGCGACCAGACCTATCTCGCGTGCAACGCGATGCTCAATGATGCGCCGGATAAGCTGCTGGAGTCGCTCCTGGCTCAACTGGAAACAATGCCATTCCCGGGTGCTGCGTCTTCTGAGGAATTGCCAAAACTACAATCGCGCCAAGATGCTCCAGAGAAGCGCGAATGGGAACACCAAATCGACCAAACGCTCGCCGCGCTGAAGCAAGGCCCAATGGAGAAGGCCGTGCTCGCGCGCGAGACAACCTTTGCCTTTGAAAACAACATCGATCCAGTCGCGCTGTTGCGCCGGCTCAACGCATCCGCATCAAAATCCTATCGCTTCTGCTTTCAACCCAAGCCCGGTGTCGCATTCATCGGCGTCTCGCCCGAGCGTTTGTACAAACGGCAGGAACGCTACATCCGGACGGAGGCCGTGGCGGGCACGCGCCCAAACACCGGAGATATGCGCGCGGATGCCGCGCTGGCCGATGCATTGCTCAATAGCGAAAAGGACATGCGTGAACACAAGTACGTACTCGACGCTGTGCGGAAAGAACTCGCGCGCCGCTGCAATGCCGTGCATTCCGACGATGATGTAACGGTACTGCGTCTCGATCGCTACCAGCATTTGTACGCTGCGATCGAAGGAATCCTCGATCAATTCACCACCGACGCCGAACTCCTTCGCGGCCTGCACCCAACACCCGCGGTCGGCGGGGTGCCCACGCGCGAAGCACTCGAATGGATCGCAGAGACTGAACCCTTCGACCGCGGCTGGTACGCTGGGCCCGTGGGTTGGGTGGGCTGCGATTCCGCCGAATTCGCCGTAGCGATCCGCTCCGCGCTCATTACGGACAACAAAGTTTCCGTTTACACCGGCGCGGGCATCGTCGAGGGATCGGTCCCCTCCGAAGAATGGGCCGAACTCGAAAATAAGCTCACGCCCTACACGAGCCTCCTTGACGCATGATCACCGACGCGCCGAACTTAAATATCCTGTGGGCGGAACTGATCATCGAAGAACTGATCCGCAACGGCGTCGATCACTTCATCATTTCGCCCGGCTCACGCTCCACGCCGCTGACCGTTGCCGCCGCGCGCAACCCAAAAGCAAAAACCACGGTCCACTTCGATGAACGCGGCGCGGCATACTTCGCGCTGGGCACGGCAAAAGCACTTGGCAAACCCTGCGCGCTTATCTGCACGTCCGGCACCGCCGTCGCCAATTACTTCCCCGCGATCGTCGAAGCCTCGATGTCCTACGTGCCGCTTGTCGTCCTAACGGCCGACCGACCTCCCGAACTTCAAAACACCGGCGCAAACCAAACCATCAACCAAACCAACATCTACGGCGAATACGTCCGGCACTTTGTAGCAATGCCGTGCCCAGACGAACAGGTGCATTTGGAGTACGTGCTCACGACAGTTAATCATGCCGTTGCCGCAGCACGCCGTTCACCCAGTGGTCCAGTTCACATCAACTGCGCATATCGTGAACCGCTTGCGCCGTCGGGCGACTTAGCTCTGGACGTAAGTTCATCCATTGGTATTGAGCAATGGTTGAAATCGGATAAGCCATATTCTCAATGGAAACGTCCCGAAGTCACTCATGAAGTGGGTGATGTATTCGCACTAGCCGAGAGAATTCACGAGTTCGAGCGTGCTCTATTCATCGTTGGAAACCTGCCTGACGCGAATCAGGATCATGGCGACGGCACCGCAGCCCTCATTTTACAGTCGCTCTTCGATGTGCCTGTCTTTGCGGATATCACATCCGGTGCTCGCTTGCAGCCGTCGCTGCCCGAAAACAATGCGCCTATCACGAACTATGACCTAATGCTGCTGTCGCCGCGGTTCCGCGAACACTGCACGCCCGATGTCGTCATCCATCTCGGCGGCCCGATTGTTTCCAAAAGATTGTCGGAGCATCTTGCCGACGCAAATCCGACATACTACATTCATGTCGCCGACCACGGAAGCCGTCTCGATCCGAATCATCGCGTGACACACCGCGTGCAAGCCTCCACGTTTTCCGCAGTCTTGGATTTGTTTCCCGACAAAAAGCCAAGACCCTCCGCTTGGACGACGCGCATCCGCGAAGCATCGCGCGTCGCGCATGATGCAGTTCGCGCTTGTCTTGGCCCGGAATCAACGCTAACCGAACCGCTCATTGCATCTACACTCGGCGAAATATTGCCAGACCGCGAAGACACAGCAATTTTTGTTGGCAACAGCATGCCCGTACGGTATCTGGATATGTATAGCGGCTTATTGCAACCATTCACACGAATTGTCTCCAATCGCGGTTCAAGCGGTATCGACGGCAACATTGCGACCGCTGCGGGTTATGCGAGAGCTTCGGGTATTCACACAATCGCGCTCATCGGCGATCTGACAGCCCTGCACGATCTAAACTCTTTATCGCTGCTCACCGGAGAAGGCGTTCGCGTCACCCTCATCGTCCTAAACAACAACGGCGGCGGCATCTTTCACTTCCTGCCCATCGCCGAACACACCGATGTATTTGAAAAATACTTCGGCACGCCCCATGGACTTCACTTTAACGATGCCGCGCGCATGTTCGGCTTGCCGTATAGCCGGCCGACGACCAAAGCTGAATTCGTCGAAGCCTACAAAATGGCGCAGGATTCAGCCACATCGTGCATCATCGAAGTCATAACCGACCGCGAGGAAAATCTTCGCCTACACCGCAAGATCAGCGATGCGGTCGTGAAAGCGTTGGATTAGTTGTAACCGCATCTCGCCGGCAATCCGTTATAATTGCCCAATCGACCAGGGTTCCGAATCATGGCCAACGAACAAAATTTTCCACCGCCGTTGCCGCCAACTTTTCCTCGTCAGTCGTCGAAAAGTTCTGTGCCGGTAATCGTTCTTGGATGCGCGGGCGCGCTATTGGTTGTGATACTTGCGTGTGGCGCATTTTTCGGGATCCTGTACGCGGGCAATAAGAAAGCGGACCCGGTGGTCGATGCGTATTTGACACTCATATCGCAAGGGAAATTCGACGAGGCCTACGCCACGCTCCACCCAAAATTTACCGAAGCGGTGTCGCTCGAAAAATTCCGGCAGATTCAAACAGGCCTGACCGAAATGTTGGGCAGCTACCAAAGCAAATCCATCCGGGGCATTAACATCAATACGCTCAATGGCGTTACGACAACCGTTGCAACCTACGCAATGACATTTGAAAAGGGCCAGGCTACAGCCGTCTTTACGCTTATCGGTGACAAAATCGCCCGCTTTGATATCGATTCGCCGTTGCTTCGCGACCGCAAATGTCCGCATTGCGGCGTGGCGCTCACGGATTTTGGCAATTTCTGTCCCAATTGTGGCAAGCCATTGCAGGAGCAGCCAAAGGCCGAATCCGAATCGCAAGCGTCCCAGATCAACAACGATAGTCCGTGATTTGATGAATCGCGCCTCAAGGCGTCATAGAGGATAGAAACAATATGGCGGGCTCAATACCACCGGCAAACTTTCCAATGCCGCCTCGACAAGACCGCGGATTCCCTTGGCTGCTTTTCGGCTGCGGGTGCTTGGCCGTGGTTGTCATTCTCGTGGCAATCGTTGGCTACTCCGGGTACCGGATGGTCGCCGGGCTTGTTGAACAATATACCGACACCACTCCCATGGAATTGCCGGCGAGCACCTTACCGGATGCCGACTACGCGGCGCTGCAAACCCGCGTGAAAACCTTTCGCGATGCCCTCGATAAAAACGAACCGACCCCGCCGCTCGTATTGACCGCTGATGAAATCAACGCGCTAATCGACCGCGACCCCGAATGGTCGAACGCCAAGGGCCGTGTCCACACTGAAATAAACGACGACAAAATCGGCGGAAAGATCAGCCTCCCGCTCGACGAACTGAATCTCCCCGGCCGCTATTTTAACGGCGCGGCCACCTTTACCGCCTTCGTGCGCGACGAACGGCTCTACGTTCATGTCGAAACCCTGGAAGTAAACGGAAAGCCCGTACCCGAATCGTTCATGGCGAGCATGCGTTCAGAAAACGCAGCAAAGAATTTCAACCAAGACCCGCAATTCAAGGACATACGCGAGAAGATAGGCAATATCGTCATCGCGAACGACACCCTCACTATAGAAGCTAAAGCGGGTGCGCCAACCCCCTGATCTATAAGTACATAACGCCCCGGAAGCACGCAAAACCCTCTGCAAGTTCACCCTTTGACTCTAAGCCCCTTTTAGTACTATACTTTCCGTTTAATGCGAGGCCCATGTTTTGGGCGTTTTGGCTGGCGCCCGCGCTGGTCGGTTGAGGCGCGAGAGGCGCGTTTTTTAAGGGAGAGTGCTGTGAAGAGGACATATCAACCATCAAAGATTAAGCGGAAAAGGAACCACGGTTTCTTGAAGCGCATGGCAACATCGACGGGGCAAAACGTCGTTAAACGCCGCCGCGCCAAGGGCCGGAAGCGTCTATCCGCGTAATTGGGAGGAAGCAGAGCTGTTGTGCCGGGCCCATTGGCGTTTCCACGGCATGAGCGCCTCACGCGCAAACGGGATTTCGAGACGGCCTTTCGAACAGGCCGCAAGAGCGTGGGGCCGCTGTTCGTGTGTTACGCGGTCCGGCGGGAAAGTCAGGGTCGCAAGTTTGGATTTGCCGTATCGCGAAAAGTTGGATCGGCGGTAGTCCGCAACCGCGTGAAGCGGCTCTTGCGGGAGTTTTACAGGACGCACCGTGCGCAGATAGACGACGACACCCTCATTGTGGTGGTAGCGCGGCCCGCGTCGGCCGAGATCAGTTTTGACCAGTGCGTTCGCGCGATGCGGCGGCTCCTCGGCGAGGTCGAGGTACTGCATGGGTAGGATATTGGTCGCGATTATTCGCGTATACCAAATGACACTGTCCCCATTCCTGGGCCAAGTCTGCCGCTTCACCCCGAGT
>JADLHJ010000056.1 GCA_020848835.1 Candidatus Hydrogenedentota bacterium | reverse complement strand
TGCTCAGTGAGGGCCATGATCCGAACTTGTTTGATGAGATTTCCCACACGCCGCTGCATTACGCGCTCGAAAATGGTCATCTTGAGGTGTGTGATGTTCTTTTGGCCGCCGGGGCCGATATTAACGCGTGCGAAGAACAACGGATAGGCAATACACCCATTCGAGAGGTAGCGGAAGATTGTTCGTTTCAAGTTGCTGAGTGGTTGGTTAGCCACGGCGCAGACCCAAATATCGAAGGCTGGATGCGCCTTACCGCGCTACACAAAGCCGAGCTCAGGAATGATCGCGAGGGCAAGCGCGTTTACGAGTTACTTTTGAGCGCCGCCCAAAAGCTGGGACATACTTATCAGCCTCTCAAGAATAAAGCAAAAAAGGAAGACTGCTAATGCCCTCACCCAAAATCCTCGCACTCGCCGGCAGCCTGCGCGCCGACTCGTATAACAAGAAGCTGGTGAAAATCGCTGCAAAAGGCGCGGAAGCCGCGGGGGCGGAGGTAACCTTCGTCGACCTGCGCGACTACCCGCTCCCTATCTTCGACGAAGATTTGGAAAAAGCCGACGGCATGCCCCCGAACGGCCGTAAGATAAAAGACCTCATGCTCGCCCACGACGGCTGGCTCCTGTCCTGCCCCGAATACAACAGCTCCATCACAGCGGTGCTGAAAAACACCATCGACTGGGCATCTCGCAAACAGGATGGCGAAACGCCGCTGCAATGTTTCGTCGGGAAGGCGGTCTGCTTAATGAGCGCATCACCCGGCGCGCTCGGCGGTCTGCGCGGACTCGTCGTCGTCCGAATGCTGCTCAACAACATCAACATGATCGTCCTGCCCGATCAGGTCGCCGTTTCGCAAGCCGCAAACGCATTCAACCCCGATGGCACGCTAGTGGATGCAGGAAAGCAAGCTGCTGTAACAAAGCTAGGCACAACACTAGCCGCATTTCTCGCCAAGCACCAAGGTTAGAAAAAAAAGGGGCACGGGCGTCCCGCCCGTGATTAATTGCTTTGGAATCTTCAACCACGGGCGAGACGCAAGTGCCCCTATGATCACACTTGCTTGAAAGCCTGCTCAAAATCCGCAATCAAATCCTGCACATCTTCCAACCCCACCGACACGCGCACCAGATTCTGCGTAATGCCCGCAGACGCGCGTGCGTCCTCCGGCATCGAACTGTGCGTCATGGTCCAAGGGTGTTCGATCAGCGATTCTACACCGCCAAGCGAAATCGCCAGCGTGAACAACTTCGTGTTGCTCACCAGACGAAACGCTTCATCCCGATCGCCCTTCACCTTGAACGAGAAGGTACCGCCGTAGCCCTTCATCTGCTTCTTCGCCAGCGCATGTTGCGGATGCGATTCAAGTCCAGGATGCAGCACGACCTCCACCTTCGGGTGCGCCGCAAGCCAGCGCGCGATTTCCAGCGCGTTCTTGTTGTGTTCCTCCATCCGCAGCGCAAGCGTCTTGATACCGCGCAGCACGAGAAAACAATCCATTGGCCCCGCGCAGGTCCCCATCGCGTTTTGCAGGAAATAGATCTGCTTGCCGAGCGCGTCGTCATTGGTGATCAGCGCACCGCCCACAACATCCGAATGCCCATTGAGATACTTCGTGGTCGAATGCATCACCACATCGATCCCGAATTCCAAGGGGCGCTGAAAATAGGGTGAACAAAACGTGTTGTCGCAGGCCGTCACAATGCCGCGCGGTTTGGCGATGTCCGCAATTGCTTTCAAGTCCAGTAGGTTCATCAGCGGATTCGTCGGCGTTTCCAGCCAAATGCATTTTGTCTCCGGACGAATCGCGCGCTGCAACGCATCCAGATCGCGCAGGTTCACAAAGTCGATCGCGACACCCTTGTTTGCAATCACCTTCGTAAGCAGGCGATATGTCCCGCCATAGAGGTCATCATGCACAATGATGTGATCGCCCGCGCCGTAAATCGCGAAAAAGGTCGTCTCCGCGGCCATTCCCGTGCCAAACACATACCCATACTTGCCGCCTTCCAGCGTCGCGATACAGTCCTCCAAGGCCTTGCGCGTCGGATTGCCGCTGCGCGAATAATCGAAGGGCGGCGGATCGTTCGCGCCACGAAACGCAAACGTAGAAGTCTGGTAGATCGGCGTCATCACCGCGCCATAGGTAGCATCCGGCTCCTGCCCGGCATGAATCGAAAGTGTCTTAAAACGCATATATCCCGTCCATTTGTTGAAATTGATCCCAAGGAAAGCCCCGCAATTATAGGGGCGGTCTATGCATACCGCAAAGGCAAGGTTGCGCGTACGCATCAACCGAAAGAACGCGCGAAAGTAGCGCCTCGCTCGCCTGAGCGCGGCGTCTCTCGAAGGCATGCGCCGCGTTCAGGCGAACGCTGCGCTACTCGGCTCCGCTTTCTTTAGCGCCTGAAGTCATAAGCTAACGCTTCGCAGCCGCAGCGCATTGCTGATCACTGACACGCTGCTCAAACTCATCGCCGCCGCCGCGATCATTGGGCTTAGTGTCGTCTGCGTGAACGGATACAACACGCCCGCGGCAATCGGCACACACGCGGCGTTGTACGCAAACGCCAAAAACAGATTCTGCCGTATATTGCGCATCACCGCCCGGCTCAGGTGCCGCCCTCGGACAATTCCGCGCAGATCGCCTTTCACCAGCGTGACGCCCGCAGACTCAATCGCGATGTCGGTGCCTGCGCCCATTGCGATACCCACGTGCGCAAGCGCCAGCGCAGGCGCATCATTCACGCCATCGCCAGCCATCGCGACGACCGCGCCGCTACTTTGCAGACGCTTAACGATTTCACCCTTCGCTTCCGGCAACACATCCGCTTCCACGTCGGCGATACCCAATTTCTTCGCGACTGCATCCGCTGTCGCGCGATTGTCACCCGTCACCATCACCACGCGCACACCCGCTCCGCGCAACTCATTGAGCGCGTGCTGTGTCGTAGCCTTCACCGGATCGGCGATGCCCAACACCGCCGCGACGCCATCGCCAACCGCAACATACACCGCCGTCTGCCCAGCATTGCGCATCTCCGCAACTCTTGCTGCAAGAGACTCCGTGCGAATATGTAAATCTTCCATCAAGCGGTCGTTGCCCAACGCCACGCGCGTATCAGCGAGCATGCCCGTCACGCCTTTGCCCGGCACATATGCGAAGTCGCGCACAGGCCGCGGCGCAATATTGTTTTCTTTCGCATAGTGAAGCACCGCCTGCGCCAGCGGATGCTCGCTGCTTTGTTCCAGCCCTGCCCCAATGCCGGGGATATCGAGCTCTTCAAATCCTGGCGATATGTGTACTTCAACGACTGTTGGCTTTCCCTCCGTCAAAGTTCCAGTCTTATCGACAACAATCGTGTTCACACGCTCGAAGGTTTCAAGCGCTTCCGCATTGCGAATCAGCACACCCGCCGTCGCGCCGCGCCCGACACCAACCATGATCGACATCGGAGTCGCCAACCCAAGCGCGCAGGGACACGCGATGATCAACACAGACACCGCGCTCACAATCGCGTATGCCAATCGCGGCTCAGGCCCAAAAAGCATCCACGCAACAAACGCAATCGCCGCAACAAAAACAACCGCGGGCACGAAATAACCCGAGACCGTGTCTGCCAGCCGCTGTATCGGCGCGCGGCTTCGTTGCGCTTCACCCACCATGCGCACAATATGCGCGAGCAACGTATCGCCGCCCACTTTTTCCGCGCGCATGACAAACCCGCCACTGCCATTCACCGTGCCGCCCGTCACCGCATCGCCCGCGCGCTTTTCTACGGGCATCGATTCGCCGGTGATCATCGACTCGTCAATCGCGCTTTGTCCTTCGATGACAACGCCATCCACGGGCACGCGTTCGCCGGGCCGCACGCGCAATTTGTCACCGGCCATCACCGATTCCAGGGGCACTTCACTTTCTTGCAGATTCGCATCGATACGCCGCGCAGTCTTCGGCGCAAGCGACAACAACGCCCGAATCGCATTGGAAGTTTTCGCGCGCGCGCGTAGTTCAAGCACCTGCCCCATCAACACCAGCGTGATAATCACCGCCGCCGCTTCAAAATACAGCGGCGCAGCGTGACCATGCCCGCGCATTTCGTGCGGAATGAGCGTGGGGAAGAGGAGTGCCACAACACTGAACACATACGAAACGCCCGTGCCCAGCGCGATTAACGTGAACATATTGAAATGCCTCGAGACGATCGACACCCAGCCGCGCTGAAAGAACGGAAACCCGCCCCACGCAACCACAGGCGTCGCGAGCGCGAACTGAAGCCAACCCATCACCCGCGACGGAATTGCCGTCAGCGGCGACCCCGGAATCATCTCGCCCATACTCAACAAAAACAGCGGCACGGCGAGCACCGCCGAAATCCAAAAGCGCCGCCGCATATCGTCGAGTTCCGGGTTGGGCGGTTCCTCCGCGGTAATCTCCTCCGGCTCCAACGCCATGCCGCACTTCGGACACGACCCCGGCCCAATCTGCCGCACCTCGGGATCCATCGGGCAAATGTAGATACGCGTGTCGTTCTTGTCTGCCGCTTTCGGTACGGAGGCAGCAGGCACTTTGAACAAGTACGCATTCGGGTCCGCGATAAATTTCTTCTTGCACGATTCCGAACAGAAATAGTGGAGCTGCCCGAAATGCTCGTGCATGTACTTCGCCGCTGCCGGATCGACGGACATGCCGCACACGGGATCCATCTGCTTTTGACCGTTCGCTTGCGCAGCTTTCGCAAGATACTTCGCCGGGTCCGCATCAAACTTCGTCTTACACCCCGCGCAGCAGAAATAATAATCAACACCGTCATGCTGCGAATGCGCCTTCGCCGTTGCCGGATCGACAGACATCCCGCAGACGGGGTCTTTTACCGCGCCTTTGGACTCTTTCATTTCGCTTTGCATTTCCGTCTTCGCGTCCCCTTGTATCTCGCCTATAACACAGTCACCGCCCGCGCGTAATCCCGCCACGAAACTTTTCATATACCGCCGCGGATTCATCTGCCAACGATAAACCGGAGCAAGTACAGAATGAACACCGCCGCCAAACACGCACTTCTCGCAATCTGTATTGTGACACTCGCAGCCACGGGGTGCACGCGGAACCACCCGCGCCCACTTGATCTGCAAACAGGGGAAATCGATTCAAACGATGTGGGAAGGTCCTCGGATAGCTCAGGTGTGGGAACGGACGACGTGATCCCTGCAAACGCAAGCGCGAACGTGAAGAGCGTCTACTTCGACTACGACAGCTATGCGCTGCGTCCCGACGCACTCACAACACTAAAAGGCAACGCTACAGTCTTCTCGCACGATGCGCATTGGAACGCGATCCGAGTCGAAGGCCACTGCGACGAACGCGGTACGCAAGAATACAACCTAGCCCTCGGCGAACAACGCGCCCTCGCCGTGCGCCACCATCTCATCAACCTCGGCATCGACAGCTCGCACATCACCACCATCAGCTACGGCGAAGAACGCCCCGCCGATTCGAGCCAAACCGAAAACGCCTACGCCCTGAATCGCCGCTGCGAATTCGCAGTGAACGCAAACTAACAAACAAAGGAGCACGGGCGTCCCGCCCGTGGTTTGAGGTTGTGTGTCCTTCAATCACGGGCGGGACGCCCGTGCTCCTTTCCATAAGCAGTCGGCTCCCCTTATATTGACAACCCCTCGCACCGCTGCCAAAATGCCTTGTTGTAGAACGGACGGTAGGTAGGTAGGTACCACCCCGGGAGGTCTCGACATGGGCAACGAGGCGGCGCTCCAGGAAAAACAAATCGAGATGGCGAAGGAGCTGCTCTTTTCAGGCGAGCAACTCCCCAGCTTCGCGCAAGGCCTCTTTATCGGCCAGTTCGACCACGCCCGCGTCTTGCCCTTCCCGGAAGTCAACGCCGAAGAAAAACAACGCGCCGAAGAATTCTGCACACGCCTCAATGCCTGGATGGACGAACACGTAAACGCCGACGCGATCGATCGCGAGGCGAACATCCCCGATTCCGTCATTCGCGGCCTTGGCGAACTCGGTGTGCTCGGCTGCACGATCTCCAAAGAATATGGCGGCCTCGAATTCTCGCACTACGCCTACTGCCGCATGGTGGAAGAAGTCGCACGACGCTGCGGTTCGCTCACGCTCTTCATCAACGCGCACCAAAGCATCGGCATGAAAGCGCTCCTGCTCTACGGCTCGAAAGATCAAAAAGATCGCTGGCTCCCGCCCCTTGCGCGCGGCGAAGTGCTCGCAGCCTTCGCGCTCACCGAACCCAATGCCGGCTCAGATGCCAACGGCGTCGAGACCCGCGCCGTCTACGACGCCGCGCGCAAAGCCTACGTCATCAACGGCAAGAAACAATGGATCACCAACGGCGGCATCGCGGACATTCTCACCGTGATGGCGCAGACGGAAGTGGACACGCCGAAAGGTAAACAGGACCGCGTCACCGCGTTTCTCGTCACGCCCGACATGCCCGGCTTCAAAGTCACCGACGTCGCGCTCGAAAAAGTTGGCATGCGTGGTACGAAGACCGCCAAGCTCGAATTCGAGAACTTGGTTGTGCCGGAAGAAAACATTCTCGGCACACTCGGCGGTGGATTGAAGATCGCGTTGAACGTGTTGAACTTCGGGCGCACCACCTTCAGCGCGGGCTGCACCGGCAATTGCAAGGACATGATGGAGCGCGCCATCGCCCACGCGAAAACGCGCCACCAGTTCGACAAGCCGCTCGCGGCCTTCGGACTCGTAAAAGAAAAAATCGCGACAATGGCCGCGCTAACCTACGCGGTAGAAGCATCGACGTACCTCACCGCGGGCCTGCTCGATCGCGGCGAAGAAGACTTCAAACTCGAAACCGCGATCATCAAGTGCTTCGCCAGCGAAGCGCAGTGGCGCATCTGTTACGAAGCGATGCAGATTCTCGGCGGCCGATCCTTCTTCACCGATCAACCTTTCGAACGATACATGCGCGACGCGCGCCTCAACACCATCGGCGAAGGCGCAAACGAAGTCCTGCGCACCTTCCTCATCGCCGCCGTCGGCCTCGGCGACATCGGCCTCAAAGTCGAAGGCATGCTCGAATCAAAAAGTAAAATCGGCGGCTTCGGCAAACTCCTCGGCTTCGGCGCATCGAGCATCGAGCGCATGCTGAAGACACCGACAGTTCCCGTGAAATCGCAAGAACTCCGCGGCGAAGCCGACCAACTCGCCGCCGCCACGCGCCGCTTCGGCGTCGCCGTCATGCGCGCACTCGCCACACACCGCAAAGCCGTCCTCGAAAAACAAATGCTCTGCAACCGCATCGCCGACTGCGTCATCGCGCTGTACACCGCAACCGCCGTGATCAGCAAACTCGACGCGGATCTCGTGCGTGCGAATGGTACAAAGGATCGCCTTGCGAACGACATCGCCGTCGCGAAGCTCTATTGCGCGATGGCTTTTGAGAAGATCGACCAGTCGCTCGAAACATTGTTTAAGAACAATGATGATCAGTTCGAGGCCGTGTCGGATCGTTTAACCGGCGGGAAGCAAATCAAATGACACGCGGTAAGTTCGCAATATGCGTCGCTGCGGGCCAATTGTTCGGCAGCGTATTCGCGTTTGTACTTGATCGCCAATTGACCGGACAATGGCACTTATATTACTTATTGGCTCTTCTGTGCAGCGTGGTCATAGTCGGCGCGGTGCTCTATGCGGTTTTCCCGTATACACCAGAATCGCTATTGAAACTAAGGCATACGGATCGGATTCGAAAGTATAGCGACGAAAAGTTTGAAGCGGTGGCAGATCGACTGACGGGCCTTAAATAGTCAAAAGATGAAAAATACGCTACGCCCATTCCGTGACATCGCATTTGGCGGATTCGTCGGGGCTCTAATTGTCTTGCCAATATTTCGTTTTTTGTCGGGCGAATGGCGTTGGGACTTGGTATTAGGAACGATATTCGGGATGACAATTGCAACGGTTGTGATCGTTTTTTGGCGCTCGTCAAGGAATACGTCGAATTCAAAAGATACTATAGCCAAGTGATCTTTCAAACGCCTCAGACTTCACCTCATTGTCATTCCGAGCTACTGCGAGGAATCTGGAGAAGCACGCAGACTATGTCCCCTTCCAGATTCCTCGCAGTAACTCGGAATGACATTAAGTTAGGTTATCGGCGACAGGCGAGGTTGTCTTCATGAATGACGCGCACGGCACAAAGCCTTCCGCGCTACGCGCGCTCGTAGACGACATCCTCGCGCAGGAAGCCGTCCTTCGTGAAGGCGGCGGGGCCGCGGGACGCGAACGCCAGAAGCGCATGAACCGCCTCACCGCGCGCGAACGCATCGAACGCCTCATCGACGACCCCGAAAAATTCTTCGAACTCGGCCTCTGGGCCGCGCACAAGATGTATCCCGATGCAGGCGACGTCCCCGCTGCAGGGGTCGTCGCGGGTGTCGGCTCGATCTACAACCGCCCCTGCATGATCATCGCGAACGATGCGACAGTAAAAGCAGGTGCATTCTTCCCGCAGACCTGCAAGAAAATCATCCGCGCGCAGACGATCGCCTTCGAAAGCGCGATACCGATCGTCTATCTCGTCGATTCCGCAGGCGTCTACCTGCCGATGCAAGACGAAATCTTTCCAGATCAAGACGACTTCGGCCGCATCTTCCGCAACAACTCCGTGCTCTCCGCCGCGGGCATTCCGCAGATCGCCGCGATCATGGGCAACTGCATCGCGGGCGGCGCGTACTTGCCCGTGCTCTGCGATAAGCTACTGATGACCGAAGGCAGCGGCCTCTACCTTGCAGGTCCTGCGTTGGTGAAAGCAGCAATCGGGCAAGTCGTCGAAACCGAAGATCTCGGCGGCGCGGCGATGCATTCGCAGGTCAGCGGCACGATCGACTTCCGCGAACCCAACGATGAAGCCTGCATCGATCGCATTCGCGCGCTGGTGGAAATGTTGCCCGCGGAAAAGTGGGAACGCTCGCTCGAAGGCGTTGCAGGCGCGAGCACTGAAAAATCGCCGGACACCATCTACGATCTCATCAGCGCCGACGGACGCAAAGAATACGAAGTCCGCGATCTCCTCGCTGCGATTGTCGATGCAGGATCGATGCAGGAATTCAAGGCCGAATACGGCCAGACAGTCGTCACCACTTACGCGAAAATCGGCGGCATATCTGTGGGTATCGTCGCGAACCAGCGCAAACGCGTGCAGTCGAAAACCGAAGGCGTGCAGATCGGCGGCGTGATCTATTACGACAGCGCCGACAAGGCCGCGCGCTTCGTGATGGAATGCAACCAGACCGGCCTGCCGCTCGTGTTCATTCAGGATGTCGTCGGCTTCATGGTAGGCCGCGACTCCGAACACGCAGGCATCATCCGTTGCGGCGCGAAACTCGTGAACGCGATGGCAAACAGCGTCGTGCCGAAGATCACGATGGTCATCGGCGGTTCCTACGGCGCGGGCAACTACGCCATGTGCGGCAAGGCATACGACCCGCGCTTCCTCTTCGCATGGCCCAACGCAAAGTACGCCGTCATGGGCGCGGATCAGGCCTCCGGCACGCTCTTCGAAATTATCAAAAAAAGCGCCGAACGCGACGGAAAAGCCTTCGACGTAGATGAACTCAACGCTCTCCGCGAAAAGGTAAAACAAGGCTACGTCGAACAAGCCGACGTCCGCTACGGCGCCGCCCGCGGCTGGATCGACGCCATCATCGCCCCACACGCCACCCGCGAAGTACTAATCACCACACTCCGCCTCGCCTCTGGAAAAATGCCCCAAGCGCGCTACCACACCGGCGTGCTGCAAACCTGATTCTTCCAAAGATTACATAGATACCTCCAGTTAAAGTGTGCCACCTTTTCCAACTCAGTGCTGTCTGTATAATCTGTGAGCGCAATACTTTCCCGAAGCTTCACCTAACGGAGTTCTGTTAAGATGAATAATGTTGGAGCATTTTGGAAATCTACAATTCCGTATGCTTCTCTAGTATTGGTTGTCCTTTTGGTAGCAGTAATTGCATTATCTCAGTTTGTAAGAACGTTTCGAGGACTAGATCGAGCGCGCTACCGCAGCGAAATGGTAGTTTGTCTGGCGTTTGTTTTCTGCTTCTTTGTCTGCGTGCTTGCACTCGGCTTTCAATTCACTCGAATTTCCAATCTTAGCAAAGTACTCTACGAAATGAATGCGCCGTACTACGAAGGCGGCCAACGTGCCGACCCAGTTGCGAGCCAAGAGGAATTACAAGCGCTCGATACTTTGGCGAATAGCGCGGGGCGTTCGGCAGTCTTCGCGTTTATTTTGCTAGTGGGATGCTGGCTGCGGTTTCGCAAATTAATGCGTTACGATTCACCGACTAGCGCAGACAGACTGACCGACCTATCAATACGCCAATGAATACCTAAATAAATGTCTCAACCTTTCGCGACACAGTTCATGCGCTCCCTTTCTCTTAAGCGCGATGAAATTCCCTGCTTTAGCGCATACCCGTTCGACATCCCCGCGGTTCGCAATCTTGACGTTCTCGATTTCCATCCGTCGGTAACGTTTCTCGTCGGCGACAATGGTACGGGCAAGTCCACACTGCTGGAAGCTATTGCCGTTGGATTTGGCTTCAATCCGGAAGGCGGTAGCCATAGTTTTAAATTCTCAACTCGAGAGTCGCATTCCCCTTTGCATGCCTATCTCCGTTTAGTAAAAGGAATCAGACGGCCTAAGACAGGCTTTTTTCTGCGCGCGGAGAGTTACTTCAATGTGGCAACGGAAATCGAGCGATTGGATGACGATCCCTTAGGTGGACCGCCAATCATCGATTCCTTCGGCGGCGTGTCCCTGCATGAAATGTCCCACGGCGAATCCTTCTGGGCACTGCTCATCCACAAATTTCATGGCCAAGGCCTCTACATCCTCGACGAACCCGAAGCCGCCCTGTCACCCTCGCGCCAGCTTTCTGCACTTTCTCGCGTTCACGAATTGGTCAAAGACGGTTCCCAATTCATCATCGCCACCCACTCCCCGATCTTGATGGCCTACCCCAATGCGCGTATCTTCTTGTTCGGGGACGACGCCATCCGGGAAGTGCGCTACGAGGAAACCGAGCACTACACCGTCACCCGCGACTTCCTGGAGCGCCGCGAGACAATGTTGCGCGAACTGCTGCAAAGTCCACAGATGGAATTGGATGAGATTGACGAGAAATGAATATCTTGTTCTTTAATATTTTTCATCATATTGTTCTTAAAATACGGCTTAATTCGCACGGGCAAGTCGGCTATTCGTTGTTCGTTCCCGCAGTTTCAGCCAAACGTGTCAACCAAACAGAGGTCGTTTCGCATACGTGTTTTCTCTCACCTTCGCGTCCTTCGAGCCTTCGTGGTGAATCCCAAGTGCAACGCCGTGGGCTAAGGAGTAGAAGCACCCGATGCTCCGCATAGGCAACGCACAAGGCTTCTGGGGCGATTCGGTCGATGCGCCGCGCGACCTGCTGGCGCAGCAGCCGGACCTCGACTACCTGACACTCGATTACCTCGCCGAAGTGTCCATGAGCATCATGGCGGCGCAGCGCGCGAAAGACCCGGCGCTCGGTTATGCACGCGATTTTGTCGAAGTAGTGAAGTCGCTCGCGCCCGCGTGGAAAGCGGGATCGAAGTGCAAGCTGATCGCCAACGCAGGCGGCCTCAACCCACAAGGCTGCGCGGCAGCCTGCGCCACAGCCCTGCGCGAAGCCGGTTGCACGCACCTCCGCATCGGCGTAGTCACGGGCGACGACGTACTCGCGATCCTGAAATCGCGCGCGGACGATCCCATGTTCAAAAACATGGAAACCGGCGAACCGCTGTCGTCGATGCTCGATCGCATCTTCACGGCAAATGCTTATTTCGGCTCCGCGCCGATTGTAGATGCGCTCGCGGCAGGTGCGGACATCGTCATCACAGGCCGCACAGCAGACCCGAGCCTGGTCGCCGCGCCTGCAATTTTTCATTACGGCTGGGGCTGGGACCAGCACGATCGGATCGCCGGCGCGCTAATCGCGGGCCACGTGATCGAGTGCGGCGCACAAGTCACCGGCGGCATATCAACCAATTGGCTCGATGTGCCCGACATCGCAAATATCGGTTACCCATTCGTAGAAATGGAAGAAGACGGATCATTCGTTGTCACAAAACCAAAAGGCACTGGTGGAGTTGTCAACGAACAAACGGTAAAGGAACAGCTCTTCTATGAGATCGGCGATCCGGGCAACTACATCAGCCCAGACGCCCGCGTGTCAATGCTCTCGTTAACGGTCCAGGACGAAGGCAACGATCGCGTGCGTGTCCGCGGCGCGAAAGGTCAGGCAGCAACCGATTCATACAAGGTCAGTGCAACCTACCGCGACGGCTACTGGGCGCAAGGCATGCTCACTATCTTCGGGCGCGACGCTGTGAAGAAAGCCAAACGCTGCGGCGAGATCGTCATCGAACGCGTTCGCCGCGCAGGCTACGAACTCGGACAACACAACATCGAATGCATCGGCACCGGCGCCTGCGGCCCAGGCCTTTTCCCAACACCCGACCTGCAGGAAACCGTCCTCCGCATCGCAGTTCACGACGCACACAAAGAAGCCGTCGAACGCTTCTCCAAAGAACTCGCCCCATTAGTCACCAGCGGCACCCAAGGCGTCACCGGTTTCAGCGCAGGGCGTCCGCGCGTGAGTCCCGTATTTGGCTACTGGCCTTGTCTTATTAATAAGAATGAAGTGCCTTACGAGGTTGAGGTGGTTTCGATATGAGTATTTTGGATTTTAGATTTTGGATTTTGGATTGAACGTAGATGCAAATACGCTTGGGAGATATTGCATACGCGCGCAGCGGTGACAAAGGATCCGGCGCGACCCTCGGCATCATCGCGTACACGGCGCAAGGCTATGAAGTATTGCGCGATCATTTGACTGCGGACGTAATGGAAACGTATTTCGAGCCGATGGGCGCGGTGAGCGTAAAGCGCTATGAAGTGCCGAATCTGCACGTGCTCAATTTCGTGATGCCCGAGGTGCTCGCGGGCGGCGGCAGCCGCTCGCTCCGTATAGACGCGCAAGGTAAGGCGGTGGGGCAAGTCGCGCTGGAAATGCCCATCGAAGTGCCAGGCCATTTAATTCAGCAGTGCCGCAAGGCTACTATCTGAGCGAGCGTTGCTCGAATCCGCGCGAAGCGCCTTGGAGTGCGCCGCGACAGCGGCGCTTTTGTCCATACGGGGGAATGCATGTCCGACGATTTGATTCTTATAGAACCTTTAGCCCGCGACGTTATAGCGCTTACGTTGAACCGTCCCGAAAAGCGCAACGCGTTGAACATTCCATTGCTCGAAGGGATCTGCAAAGCCGTAGAAGACGCGCACGCACAGCAGGCACGCGTGATCATTCTGCGTGGTGCGGGCCAGTCGTTTTGCGCAGGCCTCGATCTCAGCGAAGCCGCGGATGTATCCAAAGCGCACGAATCCGCGCAAGCGATCGCGCAGGCGCTGGATACGATTTCGCAATCGCGGGCGGTGACGATCGCGGCGGTGCACGGCGCGGCCATCGCCGGCGGCGCGGGCATCATGAGCGCGTGCGATATCGTCGTCGCTGAAGAGACCGCAAAAATTGGCTACCCGGAAGTTCACCGTGGACTGGTCGCCGGACTCGTCATGACCTTTCTACGCCGTCAACTTCGCGAACGCGAAGCGCGCGAACTTCTTTTACTCGGGGAAGCCATTGAAGCGCAGCGCGCGAAGGAAATCGGTCTCGTCAACCGCGTAGTCCCGGAAGGGACCGCACTCGACGCCGCGCTCGAACTTTCAAACACAATCCTCAAAGGCGCCCCTGGCGCGCTCGCGCACTCCAAGCAAATGCTCAATGACCTCTGGCCTAAACCCCTCGAAAACGATCTCGCCTGGGCACTGAACCACCACAAAAATGTCCGTGCCTCACGCGAAGCCCGCGAAGGGATCGCCGCGTTTAACGAAAAGCGCAAACCCAACTGGGACGCATCGATATAAACGGCCATGCATGAAGTTACGCTACAAATTGTCCGCGCATCCGCTATCCGAAAAGTATTGTTTTTACCACATGCGCTGCGGCAAATGTTGCGACCCGAGCGAATGATTGACCGTTCTGATGTTATACTTGTTATCGGTAACGGCGAAATAATTGAAGACTACCCGACTGACGCTCGAGGCCATAGCTGTTTGATTTTAGGTCACGACAATGAGAATCGACCTTTGCACGTTGTTTGTGCTCCAAGGGATGATTACCTTGCTGTAATCACCGCGTACAGACCTCATGCGTCCGATTGGTCGCTGGATTTTCGTAAGAGGAGACAGTTATGAAGTGCATCCATTGCCAAGGCGAAATGAAGCCCGGTACTGCTCCGTTCCATATTGACCGAAGCGCATGTCATGTTACGCTCGACTCCGTGCCCGCATGGGTCTGTACACAGTGCGGTGAGGCATATTTTGAAGAGAAGGAAGTGGACGCCATCCAGGAGCTTGTCAAGGCGATTGAAGAAAAGACAGGCGCATTTGCGACAGCTTCATAACCTCGATCCCAGCACCCATTTTCAATAGCCGAACCTTACCTGCTACAATCTTTCCCCGAGTGCTTACTGGAACAAATTCATGCGCGTATTGATCTTTGGAGCGGGCGGCCAGCTTGGGCGCGACCTGCTCCGCGTTTTTCAGGCGGACTATACGGTCATCGCCTTGACCCACGCCCAGGCGAATATCGTCGAGGGTGAGGCCGTCAGGCTTGCTGTGCGCGACGCGCGTCCCGATCTCGTTCTGAACGCCGCAGCGTACACAGACGTTGAAAAAGCTGAGGACGACGAACGCGGCGCCTTTCATACCAACGCGAACGGCTCGCAGCGTATCGCGGAAGCTGCCGCAGCGATTGAAGTGCCGGTCGTTTATTTCAGCACGGACTTCGTGTTCGACGGCACCAAGCGCGACGCTTATACACCCGAGGATAAGACCTCGCCCAAGAGCGTTTACGCGAAATCGAAATTGCGCGGCGAGGAAAATACGCTTTGGAATAATCCGCAGTCGTTTGTGATTCGTACCGCCTGGCTCTACGGTCCAGGCGGAAATAACTTTGTAGAGAAGATTTTGAAGGCCGCGGCATCGCGCCCGTCTTTGCGCGTGGTAAGCGACGAAATTGGTTCGCCGACATATACGCGGGATTTGGCGGCGGCGACGCACGCACTCGTGAAAACAAGAAAGTATGGCATCTATCACGGCGTGAATGCGGGTACCTGCTCGCGCTACGAATTCGCGCAGGCCATCGTGAAAGAAGCTGGCCTCGAAACGCCAATTGAGCCGTGTTTGGCGAGCGAATTTCCGATGAAGGCGGCGCGGCCCGCGTATTCGGTATTGTCGAATGAGAAATTGGAAACCGCCAGTGGTATCGTCATGCCCGAGTGGCGTGACGCGTTGGCGCGCTATATGAAGCAGAGGGAGAACGCAGCATGAAGCGGATTGTCGTGACCGGAGGCGCTGGATTTATCGGATCGTGTTACGTCCGCTACGCGCTGAAAACCTATCCAGAGTTGCATGTCATTACCGTGGACAAACTCACGTACGCGGGTAATCTCGACAACCTGAAGGAAGTGGACCAAAAACGCCATACCTTTGTGAAAGCAGATATTGCCGATGCCGCAGCGATGGAAAAAGCGATGGAAGGGTGCGACGCAGTCGTGAATTTCGCCGCGGACAGCCATGTCGATCGCAGCATCATGGAAGCGAGCGATTTCATTGCCACGAACGTGCGCGGGGTGCACAACATCCTCGAAGCGGCGAAGAAACTTGGTACGGCGCGCATTTTGCTGGTATCGACGGATGAAGTCTACGGTAGCATCGAGAAAGGGTCGTTCAAAGAGACCGATGCGCTCAATCCGCGCAACCCCTATTCCGCTAGCAAAGCCGGTGGTGAACTGCTCGGCATGTCGTACTTTCATACTTTCAATTCGCCCGTGATCGTCACACGCGGATCGAACACCTACGGCCCCTTCCAATATCCCGAGAAGGTGATGCCCCTGTTCATCACCAACGCGATCGACGATCAGCCACTCCCGCTCTACGGCGACGGCAAGAACGTGCGCGACTGGTTGTTTGTCGAAGACCACGCGCGCGGCATCGACCACGCGCTACGCCATGGCGCACCCGGCAATATCTACAACATCGCGGGCGAAAACGAGCGCGAAAACGTCGTGCTCACGCACCGCATTCTGAAAGAAGTTGGCAAGGGCACTGATCTCATCAAACCCGTGAAAGACCGTGTAGGACACGATCGCCGCTACTCGATCGATTCGCACAAACTGAAGGCGCTGGGGTGGGAACCCAAAATGAATTGGGACGAAGGCGTCGCGCTCACCGCGAAGTGGTACAAGGACAACGAGTGGTGGTGGCGCCCGATTAAAGATGGTTCGTTCAAAGAGTACTACAAGCGCCAATACGAGGATCGCGAAAAAGCATAGGTTCGCATAATTCGCATCAGGGTTACTCCCTATCCAAATCGCCTATCCGCTTACGATACGCTAACGTCGTAATGCGTTAATACCGCTCTTGTACCGTTTGTGCAGCGTGGTCCCCCTGAAACCAGCCGCGCGTGTGACCCGTCTATAGGGGTAAGTTCAGGGGCCTGAACCAAGTCAATCAAAGGAGAGACTGTGCGCACGACAGCCCTGTCAAAACCCGCCGTAGTGATTACGGGCGCGACCGGAATTCTCGGCAGCGCCGTGATGGCGGAGGTCCTCAAGCACGGGCTCCGGCCCATCGCGGTGATGCGCGACGAATCGCCCGAACGCGCCCGCGCGCGGATTCGCGCCGTCTTGGGCGTGTACGGAATGCGCGCGCACGCGGAAGAAGTCGGCATTATCCAGGGCGATGTGCGCCGCATGTGGCTGGGTTTGGAACCGCGCGAGGCGGCCGGCCTCATTGGGTGCGCGCGCGCTTTCGTTCATTGTGCCGCCTCGACCAGCTTCAATCCGAACGAAAATAGCTGCGTTTGGGAGTCGAACGTCGGGGGCGTAAACAACGTACTCGACTTGTTGATGGATCGCGATGTGCCGCTCTATCACGTCAGCACGGCTTATGTCGCCGGCGCGCAGAATGGCGTCGCGTACGAACACGAACTCGATGACCGTCACGGTTTCACGAATACCTACGAGCGCAGCAAATGGCATGCAGAAACCGCCGTGCGCGAGGCCTTCGATTCAGGACGTCTGCGCGGCGCGGTATTCCGTCCGGGAATTATCGTCGGTTCGACGGTCGATGGCGCGATTGTGGATTTCCAGAACGTCTACGGGTTCCTGCGCCTCATTCATCTCGCGCAATCGCGCCTTGCCGGACGTGATTGTGTGATTCGCCTCGAAGGCGATCCGAATACGCCCTGCAACTTCGTGCCGGTTGATTGGACCGCGAGCGCGCTGTGGAAAATCATCGAGCATGAAGGGCCGAAAAATGGCACTTACCATCTAACGGATGCGACCGGTCACACCTTAGGTGACATGATGGGTTGGGTAAACAACTTCATCGAACCTGCGGGACTTCGATTTGAACTGACGGATTATCTAAACGGCTCCGCAACGGCAATTGAAAACATGGCGCGTGCGGCTTTGGCGTACTATAAACCCTACGCGTTTCGTCAGCCGCGCTTCGATATGGCAAATACGATGCGGGCCACCAGCGATCATCTGGATTTGCCGTTGCCGCTCCACGAATATTTCGACGTGCTGTTCCACTTCGCGCGCGCGCGCCGCTGGAAAGGCGCACTTTCGCCCGCGCATGCGTCCACGCCAATCGATTTAGGCGCGCTGCAAAGTGAAGCGCAAGTTGTATAGTTAATCTTCGTATAGAAAAGTAAAAGCGCCGGACATTCGTCCGGCGCTTTCGTTTTACGTCGAAACTGTTTTAGCGCAAGCCAAACGCTACGGAAACGGTGTGGTCCGTACGCACATTCGTAAATGTATACGAGCGGCGCGGGCCGATCGATCGTCCATCTACAATCACATCCACGACGCGATAGCCCGTATCCGGCTCAAACGTGAAGGTGCGGCTACCGCCGTGCGCAAGGTAGATATTCTCGCTTGGCGTAATTGTGCCGCCGGGGCTGGCGTTTGCGTTAATGGTGAAGCGCTGGTCCACTCTTAAATCATCTGCGGCGCCTTGCAACATCTGGCCGCCTTCCTGAACATCCTGGCCCATTCCGCGCATGGTGTTGCACCCAAACATCGCAATGCATGCTATGCCCAAAATTCCTATTGTCTTGTATGCAGACATGTCAATTTTCCTCCATTTTTTGCCGGCGGTATTGATGTCGTCCGGCATCGGCTTTCTATCGTAGGGAACACGAGAGGCCAATCCCCAACTTCCATTTAATTACGTTAGAAAGAAAGAATCCGAAGCGGGATTACAGATAGGCGGAAAATTTCCTACACTTCGCGCAAAGCGTACGTGACTATAATCCGAGCAGAAGTCAACGCAAAGGAAAAATAACGTATGAAAGGGCAGCCCTTTTTTCAGCCGCTTTGCGTGGAAAGCGTCATCCGCAGCGGGACACTCATGGGCGTTCATGCTTGCGGGATCAGTCATACCGGTATGGGCCGTCACCGGTCCCATCTTCAAATTCAATGACACCTGGCAACTCTTTATTAACACGGGAAGAACCATCGTTACATTTTTGATGGTTTTTCTGGTGCAAAACAGTCAAAACCGCGACGGTGTGGCGATTCAGATAAAACTCGACGAGATCATTCTTTCCGTGCAAGGAGCCAGCAATACCCTCATTGACTTGGAAGAAGCGACGGACGCGGAAATAGAACAAGCCCGACAGCGATTTAACAAAATAGCCGAGACTGCCAAGAACGGAACGGTCAAGGTCAAGTTGCGCGACGTCGGACCACCAAAAAAAGACGCGTCACGACTTAGGCCAGACAAGTGGCAACCTGAATTGAGGCACAAGTTCGACGTCGATGTCCGAAATTCGCTGCTTCTTCCTGTAAGCTTTAGCCGCTCTCCTTGCGCAAGCGAAGTAATAAGAATAGGTTAAGCTGATCACCGCATTCCCCTCGACAAGGCATAGCTTTTGCTTTTCACACGCTGGGGCAGTAACAATCTGCCGGGTTTATTGGAGTTGATAATGTGAACGAGTCGCCGATAGAGGACGCAGCGACCGCTGACAAGCAGCCTACGAAGAAGCAGCGCGCGTTGAATGCGCTGGTTTTTCTGCTGGCGGCGGCTGTTGTATTTCAGGCGTATGTTTTGTTCGAGACGAACGAGCGCCTTAGCCGCGCGCTGGAGGAAATCGACGCGGTGCGCAATAGTGCCAAGAACGGCGGGTGGACCGAGATACCGCGACCGTCCGAACCCGATCTGGCGCAGATACAGCCCCACGACCCGCAGCAGCAAGTGCAACCATTTCAACACTGGGATCCGCAGAATTGGGATCCTTTTGCCGAAATGGAGCGGATGCGGCAGGAAATGGATCGGATAATGGACCGAAGCGGGGGCTCGCCGAACAGCACATTTCGGCCGCGAGGCAGTAATATCTCGCGGATGATTGGCGCTCCGCGCCGCACGCATATCGAGAACCGCGGCGGAGTCTACGTGCTATGGGCAAACCTTCCCGGCGTGAAAGAGACGGATATTGATGTGACTGTGGAAAACCAGTTGCTGACGATGTGTGTCAAGCAGGAACAGAACATCCCCGGCGGGGACCCATCATCGAAACAGCAGCGTGCCAGTGAATGTATCCGCGAACGCTGGACATTACCGGAGCCTGTAGACGGATCGAAAATGCAAAAGACGTTTGAGAGCGGCGTACTCACCGTTGTCATTCCGAAAGCGAGCGCGTCGAGTAAAGGCGTACGCGTGCGGTAAGGCGTATTTGAATGCGAAGGACCGCCTGAAGGCGAAGCTATACACCTCGCCGCGGCCGCAAGCAAATAGAAATTAGTTTTTCAGGTACGCGCGCACTTCGTTCAAGACGTCCGCACGATCTTTCCATGGTTTATACGCAAAACGCATTTCCCAGCCGTACTCTTGGCCTACCTCGTAGTTCGGCACAACGAGTTGGAAATCCCACGCGGGGCATTGGCCATTTTTCGCCGCATTGTCACCGCCGCCGCTGGGGGAGTGTGCAAGGCGAAGATAAGGGTTCGGTTTCCACATGTAGATCAGCACCATGTCTTTGAATCGTCCGTAGAAAAACGGTACAGAAAACCGCAGCGGCGACATGGTCTGGTATAACGAATCGGACGCAGGCGGCATGGGCAGTTCCGCGTTGTCGCTTTCCTGGCGTGCCGTACTATCGCGCCCATGTTGCGCCGTGCACAACTGCACCCACTTCGGTGCGTCGAGCGTAGAGCCTTGCCCGAGGAAATACATGCTCTTGTCCAACGGCCCGTTGATATACGAGGCCCAGAACACGCCGAAGTAACCACCCTCAAATACGTCCTCCGTCGGTACGCACTTGTACTTCACATCTACGTAATAGGGCTCTGCAAGCGTGAACGTTGTCCAGCTTTCGACTTTATAAACCGGTGTCGCGGCCTGGTGCAGTTCGGCTGAGAGTTGGCCAGTTTTTGTAAACGTGATCGGAAAGTTTCGCGGCTCGAAGAAGATGTTGTTGTCCGCGGAGCGGGGCCGCGCGTCGAAGTAATGCTCCAGATTTACGCCCGCATAATCGGGAACAAAGGGCGATACCGACTCGTCGGGCGACGTCATGCTGAAGATTCCGTTGTAACGTTGCCGATGCGGATTGTTGCCGAGATTATTGCCGATCACGCAGGTCAGGCGCGACACGGAAAACGTGTCGAAATCGACGCCTTGCTTTCCTTGCACATCGTCCGCTGGACCCGCTGCAATCATTGCAGCACATACGAACTGCAGTAACATAAAGTGTTCCCCCGGTTACGGCAATTCCTTGATCCGGATATTGCGATACAACGCAGCGTCGTTATGTTCGGTCAAAACGATGAACCCCTCGCGCAGGCGCGGGCGCAGCTCTTCGATGTCGTTCATATCGACATCGTTGACCTTCTGCCCGTTGAGCCAGTATGTGATGTGCGTGCCGTCGAAGATCGCTTCGGACTGGTTCCATTCGCCTTCAGGTTTCACGGCGTTCACGGTCGGAGGGACCACGTCGTAGATCGATCCCGTGCTGTTCTTGTCCGGCGCTTTGCCGTAGTCTGCGAGCATCTGGTATTCGAAGCCCACGCGAGAGGCGCGTTGCGCGCGTGGTGCGCGGAAGTGCACGCCGTTGTTGCCGCCCTTCGGCAAGCTCCATTCCCACTTCATATGAAAATTCTTGAAACGGCGAACGGTGCGCAGACCTTGAGAGCCGCTGGTTTCGCGGCTTAATAGCCCATCTCGAATCACCCAAGCGTCTTTCTTCGCACCGAGCACCACCCAGCCATTGAAGGTTTTACCGTCGAACAATGCCACAAAGCCGGCCGCTTTATCTTCTGGCGACAAACCAGAATTGTCCGGCGTCCAGGTTTGCGATTCCTCCGGCAGCGCGGAGGCCTTCTCCAGGGTGTCGTAGCTTTGTTGGTCGGCGTTCAACACAAAGTGCGCATCATCATTGAGCGACTTCGGCAAACCACCGAGAATAACCTGCGGTTTTTTCCAAGACTTTTCACCCGGCGCGATCACATCCACATCACCATTGCGTGACGAGGCCACCGTCAAATGCTTCGACACACGATTAAACGCACGCGCAAGTTCACGCGCATCGTCGCCTTCGAACAAGTAGAGATTGGCTGTATCCTTCGTGAACGCTTTTGCCGCAGTGCGCGCCAACGTCATTTGCGCCTTGTCCGATTTAGGAGCTGTTGCACCAATCACGCGAACCACGACACCCACGCCGCGATCATCGCCGACGGCATGTATTGCGCGGATCGCTTCTACGGCGTCTTCCGCGACTGATGCGCCGTCCTCGGCGACGCCATACACATCAACGCAGATCGAGTTACCGCCCACATTGCCGATAGTATTCATCGCCTTGGAAATCTGCTCGCGCGTCGTGCCGGGTTTGCCGATTTCCGGCGCGGAGATGGCCCGGATGGTAAAGGGCGAAGTGCCGCGTTTGAGCGTACGCGCCTCGACTTTGATCGCATATTTCTCCTGCGCACCTGCCGTCGCTGAAACAAATCCCGCAAGTGCAAATGCTATCGCCAAAAATCGGTATGAAGTACTCAAGACAAGACCCCTTTCCACCGCAGTTGGAATTCCAACAACTTTAGCAGAATTCACCGAGTGCGGGAAATCATTGGTGCAACCGATTTGTTCCTTTGTCAGTCTGACTGCTACGCTAACATGGGCCTGATACGCTGCGGAACTCTATCAGGAAGGTGCCACATGGTGTTTGCTCGTTTTTTGCGCATAGGTACGCGCCGGCTCATTCAGCGCGCGCTGCGCGTCCGTATTCTCGCATTGCTCATGTTCCCGCTGCTGCTTTCCGTCACCAGCATCCAATGTCCCTTTGGGGGCGGGAAACAGGCGCACGGCTTCACCCAGATCAATCGGAACGGTTTCGGGTATATCGAAAACCTGGTCGATATGAACGATTACCCCTGGGGCTTGCAGTATTTTCAGCCGGATGGCAGCACGACCGGGCACATCTACGCCTCGACGGGCAACGGAATCGACGATCAGATTATGTATCAGATCGGCGCGTTGAACCTGCCCATTCCACCGCTGAGACCCGGTGAAGTGCGGCGATACCGCCCGGAAGTGAACAGCCTGTTTTGGGAAAGCTCGCTCGATATTCGCGAATTCGAGCAGGGACCCACATTTGAAACGACGGGCTTCCGCTCGCTCCAGGTGTACCGGCCACCGAACATGTCGAACTATCTGTACGCCGGCAGTCTATCGTCGGATTGTGCGTTGTGGCGTACTTCCACCGGCATCTCAGGGGATTGGGAGAAAGTGTGGTCCTATGGCGATCGCGGATCGATACGCGCAGTCGCGATTCACAACGGCCTGCTCTACTTTGCCGTGCTGCCTGGCGGTGAAATTGGCGATGGGTCGCCCGGGCAAGTCTGGGCGCACGACGGCGTGAACACGTGGCAAATCATCGATGACGGTTTTGGCGACATTACCAACGGCGGCGTGTGGACGATGTCGTCGTTCAACGGGTATCTCTATGTGTCCCTCGCGAACGTCGCGAAAGGGTTTGAAGTCTGGAAGCTCGAAGGGAAAGGCAACAAGGCCGGCCCGCCAGTGCGCGTAATAAATCACGGCGGTTCGTGGCGCGGGAATTTTGCGGCGGCGACGTCGTGCGTGTTCGACGATCACATTTATTTCGGCACGCAAATACTCGGTGGCATTAACAGCAGTGGAGAAGGTCCGATCCTCCGCGGCACCGATCTGATGCGCCTCGATCGCGACGATAAACTGGAAATTGTTGTTGGACCTGATTCCATCTCCGGAATTAGTTCGGGTTTCGGAAAACCGCAGAACGCATACGTATGGGCAATGACGGTGCATCGTGGCCAACTCTACGTCGGTACCTGGGATCAGACTTCGATTATCCAATACGCAGTCGATGAGTTCCCGCAATCGATCGAACAATTGCTTGCGTTCTTGTCCGCAGATTTAGGCATACCCGGTTTTGGCGGTAAGCAGCGCGCGATTGACAACTACGTCAATGGCGTAACGCCCCCCAAGCGTGCGCCCACGTTCCTCAGCGGCCAACTCGACATGGGTGGCGATATGTATCGCACGCGCGACGGTATCACTTGGGAAACGGTATTTACCGACGGGCTTGGGAATCCGTACAATTACGGCGCGCGCATCATGTTGTCGCACGACGGCGATCTTTTTGTGGGCATGGCGAACCTCTACGAAGGTATCGAGGTGTGGAAAAAAGATCGTAATAACGAAAACGATTCGACGGAAGAATAACGGAGGAGAATTGATCACATGGCCGTGAACCTGATGTCCACACTGCGTGGATCCCTTTTGGAAAACTTTTTCCCGCAAGGTTGGGACTTGAAGAAACTCGATAGCCTTTGCGCGCGCGCGCCGGAGGCGATCACGAAACCCGAGCGTTGGTGGAACAAACGTTTCACGCCAATTCCCTGCAACACGCTCGAAGACTTCGACACGATGCTGGGCCATGAGATTGCACTCGAAATTCTCAACGCGAAGATGAATAAGAAGCAGATAGCGTTTATCCTCCCCGTCGGGCCGATGGGCATGTACCGCTGGGCCGTGTATTTCCTCAAGGAGTGGAATTGCGACTGCCGTCACGTCCACGGTTTCAACATGGACGAGTGGAGCGATCCGAACGGCAAGACCTTGCCGTCATCGGACAGCGGAGCGTTTCAGTACGCGATGGAGCAGGCCTTCTACGGACCGCTGGGTAAGCTCACGGTTCCTAAAGCGCAGCGCCACTTCGCGACAAAAGACCGCCTGCCCAAGTATCCCGCGCAAATCCGCGAGCTGAAGAAGAAAGGCGCGCGGCTGGTGACGGTTTTCGGTATCGGGCGCGTATGTCACATCGCGTTTTGGGAGCCGCACTTCGCGGCGGAGTACAAATCCGTTGCGGATTGGAAAAACGCCGAGTACCGCCTTGGCGCGAAGTTGCATCCGCTCACCATCGAACAAAACGCCATCACCAGCTTTAAGAGCCGCACCACGCTCGTACCGACAACGGCAAACACCATCGGCCCTGGCCTTTTCCTCAAGTCCGACCGCATCATTGGCGGCGCAGACGGCTCGCTCGGTCGCGGCATGATGTGGCAGGGCATGTCCCTCTGGGCGACACTCCACCACGAACCAACACCGTGGATCCCCAGCACCTTCATGCCCACCCTCCCCGGCAGACTCTTTTTCCTGAAGGAAATTGCAGGCCCGCTAGTGGCGGAGTGTAACTAAAGCGGTACCAAGTTTGGCGCAGCGTATTGTGGCAAATGCCCATCCCCCTGAATCCCCCTTCAAAGGGGGGACTTCAAGAGTTGCTCAATACTGCGACTGGCATTCTATTAAGTCCCCCTTTGAAGGGGGATTCAGGGGGATGTAGCCATTGTCCGCTATCGGCAGGTGCATGAAGTTTGACTTATTCCACTGCCGAAAACGATACTATTCCGAATAAGGACGCCCCATCTTGCGTCCAATATTGCGTGGACAGATCCACTGTCCGGCAGTTTCAACCGGTGTATGTACAGGAGGAAGTCATGGTGCGTTTTGCATGGT
>JADLHJ010000055.1 GCA_020848835.1 Candidatus Hydrogenedentota bacterium | reverse complement strand
TCAAAGATAAACTCAAAAACAGTTGACGTTGTATTGGCAAGCTGGCATGATGGTATCATTAGGGCCGGTAGAGGTTTGGCTCTATTTGGGTGGCTTGCAGACTGGGGCTGGGATGCGGGCCGTGGGTGCCTTACTACGTGAGGAGTCGATTCATGCTGCGGCCGCTGCGTTTTCTGGCTTGGCCACTTGTCTTGGGTATTGCGTTGGTCGCGGGAATGGGTTGTCCTACCACCCCTCCGAATTATTTGGCAGCCTTTCTATTTACTCCATCAGCCTTGGATTTCGGCAACGAGACCGAGACCCTCAAGGTGAAGATTGCCAAGAATTACACGCAACAACCGCTGCCGCAGTTCACCGTCACAACCGGCGGCACGGCATGGTTGGGCGTAACGCCCGGATCGGGCAACAGCACCGGGCCCGAGGACACCGTTGAATTCACGGTAACCGTCGATCGCACAAAGATGGCCGCAGGCCCGAACAGCGCTAACCTGATCGTCTCCGCGCCTGGCGTGGCCGATCAGAAGATCCCGATCACCGCAACGGCACGGCTGGTGGCAGATTTTTCGGCAGACCCGCTTCTGAGTACGGTAAATAAGAAGATCACCTTCACAGACGAATCTAAAGTCGCACCCGGTGAAGGCGCCGTGGAAGATTGGCTGTGGAGTTTTGGCGACGGCAAAACAAGTATCGAGCGCAATCCCACACACCGGTATAAGAACGCCGGCACCTATACGGTATCGCTGACGGTCGGCACCGCAAACATCGTGGACACGGCGGTAAAACAGAACTACATCACGGTGGAGGGCGAGGGTGGCCCCGATGCGGACTTCTTCGCCTCAGACACGACGCCGCCGGCCAACACGCCAGTGCAGTTCACAGACAACTCTGATGGCGGCGGAAGCAGCATCAAGTCGTGGTTGTGGACATTTGGCGATGCGTTAAACAGCGTAAGCGAAGATGTAAACCCAACGTTTACGTACACTACGCCGGGCAAGTACACGGTATCGTTGACCATCACGAACAATTCGAATGACTCCGATACGGAAACGAAGATCGATTACATCGATGTGCAACCCGTCGGGCCGACGGCCAATTTTGTAGGCAGCCCGCGCGCCATTAGCACGGGCCAGTCCGTGGATTTCACCGACATTTCCGATCCCGGTACTTCGCCAATCACCACGTGGTTGTGGTTGTTTGGAGATGGCGGCACTAGCGGCCTGCAAAACCCGACGCACGTGTATAACGCGACGGGGTCGTACACCGTGTATCTTGCGGTAACGACGCTGGTGGGCAGCGATACGCAGACGCGCACGAATTACATTACTGTCACGCCGTAATACACCGTAAGTTAAAAGCTCCTCGGCATATGCATGCCGAGGAGCTTTTTCATTTAATATCCTACGCGATTAACGACACCGTGCGTTTCTCGCGTGCGCTTTGCATTGCGGTATCCACAATTTGCTGACCAATCCGCGCGATTTCAGGAGACAGGGGGCCTTCAATCGGGGCGCCATGTTCGAGACAGTGGATCACGTATTGCACAGGATTCTGGTACGGCGGTTGGAGCGTATCAACTGGTACATCGCGGCCTTCGACGCAGTCATGGGCCTGCACCCGTACCGTCTTTTCATAGTCGTAGCTGCTGACTGTCCCCGCGGCGCCCTTGATCACAAAGCCGCATTTGGGTTGTGGCTGATGCGTCCACGGATCAGTGTATGTTCCCCAGCGCGTTTCGAATTTGGAAAGACCGATATCATAGCGGGCGACGGTGATGCTGTGTTCGTCCACTTCGAGTCCGGGCGGTTCATCTATCACGCAGGTCACTTCGACCGGTTTCCTGCCGCCGTGGTACCAGGTGCCGAGCGTTGTGCCGTAACCGAGATAATCGAGTAGCGAGCCGCCGCCTTGATCGCGTTTGAAGAACCAGCTCTTCGGCTTTTCTCGCTGCATTTCCTCGGGCGTGGTTTCGATCTTATCGGCGACGTGATAAAGCGGCCCACGGTTGCCGTCGTAATAGTGCACCTCTATCACCTCGCCGATTGTTCCTTCATCTACGATGCGCTTTGCGGTGCGGTGCGACGCATACCACGCCAAAGGCCAATTGATTGCGAATGCCTTTCCTGTTTTCGCCATCGCCGCGATCATGCGGTCCGCTTCCGCGAGCGAGGCGGCGAAGGGTTTTTCCATGATGACGTGCACGCCGAACGGCGCTACTTTTTCGGTCCATTCGCCATGGCGCGCGGTCGCGGGACACAGCAAGACAATATCGGGCTTCGTTTTCTCGATGCACGCACGGTAATCGGTGAACACGCGTTCGGAGGCGATACCGAAATTCTCGATCGCGGATTGCATCCGATCCGGCTGCTCATCGCAAATGCCCACGATTTCCACTTGCGGATGATTGAATGCCATGCGCAGATTGTCGCCCATATGACTGTGATCGAAATTGATGCCCGCAATGCGCCACGTCTTCATTTTCGCTCCTCCATCCCAGCCACAGATTACACAGATGACACAGATTGAATAGCAAATCATGGTTCGGCATCCCGGCGCGAACCATGAATCGGCGGCACCTAAGTACGCCTATTGCACATTCCTGGCCTGTGTCATCTGCGTTTTCATCGGGTGCGCATATCGTCATGCTTATCGGGTATAAATGAATCAGGAGCGTTTCATGAAATCGCGTGAGTTGGTAAATCTGGGCATCCCGCGCGGGGAGCCGCTGCGTATTGCGAAGGCCGCGTTGGCCACGGCGGCTGAGGCGGGTTTTGGCAAACAAGACTTGCGCACCGCGATGCGGGAACTCGCAGACGACCCTCGTGCTTATACCAATCACGAAATCTTCGGCGTGCTGGCGAAGTCTTTGCTCGACGATGCGGCAGAGCAGAAGCGATTCGTGCCACGCTCGGAACCTGCTCCTTATCAGCAGTGGGGCAAAAACCTCGATGAAGGCTCCATCGATCAGATGCGCAACGCCTGTGCCCTGCCCATTGCCGTGCAAGGCGCGCTCATGCCGGATGCGCATGTGGGATATGGCTTGCCGATCGGCGGCGTGCTTGCCACGAAAAATGCCGTTATCCCCTACGCGGTCGGTGTCGATATTGCCTGCCGTATGAAAATGACCGTGCTCGATCTTCCCGTTGGTGCGCTGACGGGGCAAACCGATCGTTTGACGAAGGCACTGGAAAATGAAACGCGCTTCGGTATGGGCGCGGCATTTCGCGATCGGCGCACGCACGATGTGCTCGATTTGGATTGGCGCGTGTCGCCGATTACAGCGCAGCACAAGGACAAGGCGTGGAGCCAGCTCGGCACGAGCGGCAGCGGAAACCACTTTGTCGAGTATGGGACGCTCGAAGTGCGAGAGGATCGCTTTCAAATTCCGAAAGGAACTTACCTCGCGTTATTGAGTCATAGCGGAAGCCGCGGTACCGGCGCGTCGGTGGCCGATTATTACAGCAAGCTTGCGATGCAGTTGCACCGTGAGTTGCCCAAGGAGTTGATACATTTGGCATGGCTCGATCTGGATTCGGATGCAGGTCAGGAGTACTGGCGCGCGATGGAATTGATGGGCCATTACGCCGCTGCAAACCACGCGTGCATTCATCGCCATATTGCGAAGACGCTTGGCGTGGACGTACTGCTCGATGTCGAAAACCATCACAACTTTGCGTGGAAGGAAACGCACCATGGCGAGCGCGTGGTAGTGCATCGCAAAGGCACGACGCCGGCGGGCGAAGGCATGCTCGGGATCATTCCAGGATCGATGGCGAGCCCGGGCTACCTCGTGCGCGGAAAAGGTAACCCGCTCTCGCTCAACTCCGCCGCGCATGGCGCAGGCCGGCGTATGAGCCGCAAGCAGGCAATTAAATCGTTAACGTGGTCGCAGACAAAGAAACTGCTCGCGGAGCGCGGAGTCACGGTGTTATCGGCGGGACTGGATGAAGTGCCGATGGCGTATAAGGATATCGATGAAGTGATGGCCGCGCAGGCGGACTTGGTTGAAGTAATCGCACGATTCGATCCGAAAATCGTGAAGATGGCGCCAGCCGGTGAGCGCGCGGAAGATTAGATTAGATTATTAGAATTCTACGTACATTTGTTTTAGGTACGACACGGTGAGCGAGTTCGAATCCGCGGCTTGTTGCTGCAGCTTAGCTGCCTGCTCCGCGGAGAATGCAGCGAGGTCAGTCACGCTGTCGCTCATGGGAAAGGATTTCCAGATATCGACGACCACAAACTTACCGTCGCAACGCCAGGCACTCAGTTCAATCGCGAAAACACGGCCTTGCGATCTGAAATAGACTTCACCAGTCAGCACCGTGAGCGGCTGCTTCATTGCCGCACCTTCAACGCGCGCGCGCACGCCGCCGAATGCATATGGTGTAGCGTTGCTCCAAACTACGCCCTGCTTTTCCAGTTCGGAACGCATCGCTCGCAGTAAGGCCAACTGCGCGTCGATGCTTGCCGGCGTTGTCGTCGCGCCTTCTCCAAATACGCGGCCTTCTTCTTCTGCAATCAGCTTGGCCCCTTCGGCACTCTCCGCGCACACCTCGATCGCGCGTGCGCCGTCGCCTTCTGCCAGGCCGTTCACCAATGTCTTCGACATGCGTTCAATAGCGCGCTTCTCGGAATTGAAGAAACCGGAACGCACCGCAACAGCGCCGCCCACTGCGGCAACTCCAGCGAGCAGCACGACAAGAGCGATTATAGGTAGCGCACGGCTGCGCCGCCGGGGCGCGATGTGCGCGGGTGCAAGCGTGTTGCGCGAAAAAACCTCGCGCTCGAATTCGATCCGTTTTCCAGAGCCTATTGCCATTACCAAACAATCGTGGTTGAACCCGCCGCACTATGCTGCGGCCATTTTCAGGCGCTAGAGTAGCCTGCGAATCCGGCGACGTCAAGCAAAAAACACTATTAGTAGTGGTCAGACGCGGTGGCACATACAAAGAATAGTATGAAACCGAGCATTAATGGTTTTGTGCTTGCGTTCAGACCGCTCGCTTCTGCATGCTGACGGCCTTCGCGGTAGCTGGGTCTATTAATGGTTTAGGGGTGGAGTCTGGTTCCATGCGTAAATTCATCAAGATCGTCGTTTTCCTCCTTATCGCCGTCGGCGCGTTTGCAGCCTATTCCTATGCGAGCGGGCCATCGATTGCGCAGTTTAAAACGCTCGGCGAAAAATACGACGTAAAAATTCTGCGCGACACTTGGGGTGTGCCGCATATCTTCGGCAAGCGCGACGCAGACACGGCATTCGGTCTTGCATACGCGCACGCGGAAGACGATATGCCGACGATTCTCGAATCGCTGTTAGCCGCGCGCGGTCAGATCGCGTCCGTGCAGGGTAAGGACGGCGCGCCGATCGATTTCATGGTGAACCTGCTGCGCGTTTGGGATGACATCAACGCGAAATACGAAAAGGACCTTTCGCCAGAGACGCGCGCGGTCTGCGAAGCGTATGCCGACGGTCTGAATTTCTACGCGGCAAAGCATCCGAGTGAGGTGCCGCGAAGGCTACTGCCGTTTACGGGCAAAGATGTAGTCGCGGGCTTTGTGTTCAAAGGCCCGTTCTTCTACGGACTCGACAAAACAGTGCAAGATTTGTTTGGGCCGGAGCGCAAGCACAAAGTCTCGGAGAAAAATCCCGCGACTGCGGCAGCGGAATTCCTGTATGACGATTTGGAAATCGGATCGAACACTTCTGCGGTGAGCCCAAAACGATCCGCCGATGGTTCGACCTTTCTGAACATCAATTCGCATCAGCCGTGGGAAGGGCCTGTTGCCTGGTATGAGGCACATATGCATAGCGAAGAAGGCTGGGATATTGTCGGTGGCACCTTCCCCGGCGCACCGCTGATTCTGCACGGCCACAACCGCGATCTTGGTTGGGCGCACACCGTAAATCATCCTGATCTTATCGACATTTACGTGCTGGAGATGAATCCGGACAATCCGAACCAGTACAAGTTCGACGGGCAATGGAAGGATCTTGAAGAGCGCACGGCGCATATCAAGGTGAAGATTTGGGGCCCGATCTCGTGGACCGTGAAACGCCCGGTGTATTGGTCGGTTTATGGGCCGACGTTGAAACAGGACCACGGTGTCTATGCGATTCGCTACGCGAACATAGGCGACATTCGGCAGGTTGAACAGTGGTACCGCATGGGCAAATCGAAGAACCTGGGCGAATGGATGGACGCGATGAAGATGCAGTCCATTGCATCGCTCAACTGCGGTTACGCCGATCGCGAAGGCAACATCATGTATCTTTATAACGCGAAGTTTCCGAAGCGTGCGGAAGGATATAACTGGTTGGAGTATCTGCCGGGAAATACGTCAGAGACGTTGTGGACGGAATTTTACGGCGAAGATGCGTGCCCCCAGATCCTGAATCCAAATTGCGGATTTGTCTACAACTCGAACAATACGCCTTTCCGCGCTACTGCGCTGGATGAAGACAAGAAAGAGAGTGATTTTTCGAAAACGATGGGCATCGAGACGCACATGAGCAATCGTGGTCTGCGCGCCTTTGAGTTGCTGAATGGCGACACATCGATTACGGAGGAAGAATTTAACGCATACAAGTACGACCGCGCGTATTCGACGGAATCGGAAATGGCCGAGGGCTGGAAGAAGATCGCAGAAGCGCCCGCGCCAGACGATCCGATTATCAAGGAAGCGCTTGATGTGTGGAAGAAGTGGGACCTGCAAACCAATCCGGAAAATACATCCGCGGCGATTTGTGTGCTCACCATGGGTTCGGGCTCGGACAACGACGTGAAAGCAGATGATGTTGCAAAAACGTTTGAGCTGATGAAGAGCAATGCCATCGCACTGAAAGAAGCGCACGGCAAGATCGATGTCCCCTGGAGTGAAGTAAATCGGTTGAAGCGCGGCGAAACGAATATCGGCCTTGGTGGTGGGCCAGACATTTTGCACGCGGTCTATGGCTCGCGTGTTACAAACGGCAAACTGGAAGGTCTCGAAAAAGGCCAGCTTACCGGCCGCGCGGGCGACTGTTACGTCTTGATCGCGACGTGGGACAAGGACGGTAAGGTGCATTCGCGCAGCATTCACCAATATGGCAGCGCGACCGTGCGCAAGGAGTCGAAACATTACGCCGATCAGGCGCCGTTGTTTTGCAAGCGCGAGCTTAAACCTGTCTGGCTGGATGAGGCGGAGATTCGCCAGCACTTGGAAAAAGAATACAAGCCTGGCGAAGAACTTAATTAGTACGTCAGGCGCTGGAGCGCTTTCTTTCCGATATCGATGCGATAGTGCGCACGCTGAAAATAGATATGCGACACGGCATCGTATGCACTGACAATTGCGCCGCGAATGTCGGGGCCTATTGCGGTGACGTTTAGTACTCGGCCGCCGTTTGTCACCACATCTCCCCCACTTTGCTTTGTACCTGCGTGGAAGACTTTGACTGCTTCGTTAATCTCGGCAACTTCAATGCCTTTGATTGGCATGCCTTTTTCAAAGACGCCAGGGTATCCACCGGAGGCCATAACGACGCTGACGCAAGAGTCGTTTGACCATTCTATCGTTGCATCCCGCAATGTGCCGTCGCAGCACGCGTGAAAGATTGGCACGATATCCGATGTAAGTAATGGCAGTACGACTTGTGTTTCGGGATCGCCGAAGCGGCAGTTGAATTCGATGACCTTCGGGCCTTGTGCGGTGATCATGAGACCGGCGTAGAGCACGCCCTTATATGGCGCGCCTTCCTTTGCCATTCCATCGAGACATGGCTGGAGGATTGTGCGCGTAATCTCCGGCAACATTTCCTTGGGTACAACAGGCGCAGGTGCGTATGCGCCCATTCCTCCCGTGTTTGGACCGGTGTCGCCGTCGTTGACGGCTTTATGGTCCTGGCTTGGAACCATGGGGACAACTGTTGTCCCGTCGCAGAACGCAAGAATCGATGACTCTTCGCCCAGCAAACACTCTTCAATCACGACGCGACTACCTGCGTCGCCGAAAACCTTGTCCGACATCATTGCGCGGATCGCGTCGATGGCTTCTTCAATCGATTGCGCGACGACAACGCCTTTACCTGCTGCGAGGCCATCGGCCTTGACCACGATCGGTGCGCCTTGCTCGCGCACATAGGCGATCGCAGATTCCGCATCGGTGAAAGTTTCATGCTTGGCCGTAGGGATTTTGTACTTGTCCATGATGCGCTTCGCGAAGGCTTTGCTTGCTTCGAGCTGCGCGGCAGCTTTCGATGGGCCGAAAACTTTTAGTCCTTTGCTGTCAAATAAATCGACGATGCCGCGGGAAAGCGGGTCTTCTGGACCGACGACGGTTAAATCGATCTTGCGTTCGATTGCAAAAGCCACAAGGGCGTCAAGATTCGTTACCGGGATGTCAATGCATTCGGCGTGCTTCGCAATACCGGGGTTGCCGGGTGCGCAGTAGAGTTCGGTGACGAGCGGGCTTTGTGCAATCTTCCACGCGAGGGCATGTTCGCGCCCGCCTCCCCCAACGACCAAGACCTTCATCTACTACTCTTCCCCAGGCTCTATGCTTTTGAGATAGTCGGCGATCACTTGATCGTATTGCGCTGTAGACGCGAAGGCTTCTTGCGCGAGACGGAACCGCGTTTTGAAGGTAACTTCGCCGTCGTGTGCGCGGAGCTCGTGCATAATCGTGGCGTAGCGATCGGGATTGACGACACACGTGACATAACGAAAATTCTTTGCGGCGGAACGCAGCATCGCCATTCCGCCGATGTCGATTTGGTCCAGCACTTCCTCGGTAGTCACGCCTGGGCGCTGGATAATTTCCTGAACTGGATGCAGGTTGACCGCGCAGAGATCGATCCACTCGTATTCCGATGCTTTGAGTTGTTCCGTATGGAGCTTGCTGGTGCGGATGCCGAGTAGTCCCGCGTGGATTTTTGCGTGGAGCGATTTCACACGGCCGTCCATCATCTCGGCGACGCCGGTGTAATCGCCCATGCTGACGGCGTCGATGCCGGCATCCTGTAATACTTGAAGCGTACCCGCCGTGCTGATGATCTCGACTCCGAATTCGCGCAGCAATTGGGCGAATTCAACTACTCCGGTTTTGTCGTGGCAACTGACAATTGCCCGCGCTATCTTGGCCATGGCCATTTCTCCCGCACCTGTACACCGCACAGGGACGAAGAGTATAGCGCACGAACAGGCCTCATATAAATGCCCAGACCGTTGCACTGCTTGCGGGTACGCGGTAGTGTTGGCTACCGTAGTCTTTTGGGCAGTTGTAACCGGGCGAGGTGAAATATGTTGAGCTCTGTACTGTTTCTGTGCAGCGTGGCAATTCAGGCGCCAATGCTGGAATCCGAGATCATTTTTCCAGCAGAGCCTTTCCATAATCATGGGTCGAGTATCGTCGAAACGGCGGATGGCGATTTGATGGCATGTTGGTTCCATGGGACTGGCGAGCGGCGCTCGGATGACGTGCAGATTATGGGGGCGCGGAAGCGGAAAGGCGAAAGCGCATGGAGCGCGCCGTTCCAAATGGCTGATACCCCTGATTTGCCGGACTGTAACCCCGTGCTATTCATTGACCCGCGCGGAAAACTTTGGTTGTTCTGGATCGCGGTGCAAGACAATGAATGGGGCGGCTCGCTCCTGAAGTATCGCGTCGCGAGTTCGTACGCGAAGGACGGTCCGCCGGAGTGGGAATGGCAGGACGTAATACATTGCCGCCCGCAGGAAATGGACCCGCTGTACTTCAATGCGCTCGGCGAAGCGGAAGCGAAGTACGCGGAGGTTCTCAAGGTAAACGAGGGGCTGCGCAATGACATAGAGCAGCTAAAAGTTCGCGGTAAGGAAAAGCTGACGCAACGATTGGGCTGGATGACGCGCTTGCATCCGATTATGTTGTCCGACACGCGAATGATGCTGGGCCTTTATTCGGATGTGTTCAATTGCTCGCTGGCCGGTTTCACGGAAGATTGGGGTAAGACCTGGACTTTCAGCAAGCCGATCGCCTCGGCGGAACTGGGCAATATCCAACCATCATTTGTGAAGAAGACCTCGGGCGATGTCGTCGCGTTCATGCGCGACAATGGCCCGCCGCAGCAGATTCGTCGCGCGACGTCTACCGATAGCGGTGTGTCGTGGGGTCCGGTGGAGAAGATGGAGATTCCGAACCCGGGTTCGAGTGTCGAGTGCATCGCGCTGGCGAACGGTCATTGGGCACTGGTCTGCAATGATACCAAGAACGGGCGCCACGTTCTCACGATGTACCTTTCGGATGATGAAGGCGCGACGTGGAAATGGAAGCGTCGCTTGGAGGACTTCAAGCCGGAAGAAGGATCCGGATCGTATCCGTCGTTGATTCAGGCGAAGGATGGCAATTTGCATTGCACGTATTCGTTCACGCAGAAAGGCGTGGACGGATCCACCATTAAACATGCGAAGTTTAATGAGGACTGGATTAAACAGGGACAGTAGCGCCCCAAAGTAAGAAGTGCGCATGGAAGAAAAGTACTCGGCGACCGTGCGTTTCATGCAGCGTGCACTTCCGCGAGGGAGTACAGCGAAACTTCGCATGGTTTCAAGTCGAGTACAAAGCCGCGCTTTGGAATCGTGCGGACGATATCCGCACGTTGCGGCATCACTTCCTTGATACGCTCGAGGAGGCGGCGCTTCTGAAAGTGGATCTGATTTTGCTCGACAATGGTTTCCCCCCAGAGCGCGGTGTAGACCTTGTCGTAGCTCACGCATTCGCCTGGGGTTTCCGCGAGAAAGCGCACGAGCCGATATTGTTTTTCCTGAAGCTTCACCGCTTTTCCGTCAACGCATACTTCACCCGGCCGGCGATCGTCAATGATGAGGGCCGGCGGGGAGGTGGGTGGGCGGACCTCCCCGCCGGTAGTAGCGGGAGGGGACCCGCCGAGGTTTCGCAGCCCCCACGACTTCAACTCGTGGGTTACGCCAGTGGGCACCCACTGGGCGAGGACTTGCGGGGTTGCGTCGGAAAGCGCCTGGGGCGTGTGGAACCCCTGCGCTTCGAGGGCGATGAGTGTGTTGCGATCGACGATGCGTTCGCGTGCGAGCGGAATGGCGGGGGCATGTACCCCGTACTGCACGCGTTCGGCTAGTGTTGCGATGCGTTCGACAAATTCACGTGGCGCTCCTACCGCAGTGGCGATTGATGCCGTAGCGTCGATCAACCATCCAATTTGATCCGCGGCGGAAACTATTTGTCCCAGCAAGGTGTGGTACTTCTCCTCCACATCATACACGCGCGCCTCGTCGATCCATTCATGAAGAAACAAGGCGACTTTTATCGCGCGGACTTCTTCAAAGAACGGCATGAGGTTGCATTGGCGCAGGCGGTTCATGGGAACATCCGCGGCGAGGTCTTCGTCCATCGTGAGCCGCTTCAAGACGCTTGGATAATCGCTGCGCTCGTACTCGCGCGAAGTTAAAGTGACCTGGAGCATGCGGCCGTCAGAAGTCATCGCCGCGGCGAGCATGAGATCGAGATCGGTCCAAATTCGCGTTTCTGATTCGCGCACCCAATGTGCGAGATCGAGTGCGGAGGCAATCGATATGCCCTTCGCAGCGACAGCCAAACCCAAGGGGGTGGCTTGCAGTTCGCCGTTCTGGTCTTTGGAAATCATGCCCGTGTCGAGCGCCTTATTCACGGCGGCGCGCACACGGAACTCGATTTCCTCCGGTGTATACATCTCTAGCCAGATCCATGAACCGGTCAGGGTCTTGTTGAAGAAGTCGAGCAATTCCTGTTCGTTCAAGCACGAGCGCGACGACACGAGGCGGAGCACGTGGTTTTCAAGCGGTTCGCGTGCGAGGCGCGGCTCGATTCGTTCGCGCTCGCCATCCACGTAGCGCCGCCAGAGGGTGGCGTCGTCGAAAGGCGTCATGGCGACGAGAATCGAGCGGCCAAAGGGTGCGCCGGAACCGATGCGGCCGGCCCTCCCTCCCATGTTCTCGTATTCGGAACGCAGGATGGGCGTTTTCCAGGGCATGCCGAAGCGCGCATCGTACTGCCATTTGTCGGAGGCGATGAACACGTTGTGCGCGGGAAGGTTCATGCCGACCGCGAGCGTGCTGGTGGAGATGAGCACTTTCACGGCCCCCGTGCGGAACCCCTCCTCGACAATGCACCGTTCTTCCCGGGAGAGGTCCGCGTTATGGAACGCCACGCCCGCGCTGAGCGTTTCGATAAGAGTGTCGCGTGAATGCGTCGGTTCAATCTTGCGCAGTTTGTCGATTGCGGTGCTCGCCGGCGGCACATCGATGCGCCCTGCGAGCAATTCCGCTCCACGCCGCGATTCGTGTTTGGCTTTGACGAAGACGAGACACGACTCGCCGCGCTCGGCGAATGCGCGCACGTTTTCGGTCAGCACGTCCCACGAGGATTCTGAATGCTGGACGTGGACCAGCTCTTCCTCGGCTTGCGCGTATTCGTTGTAGGTTCGGTATTTGAACGTGCCACCGTGGAGCACACCGTAACGCAGCTCGACCGGACGCCGCTCGTGCAGCAACAGGTCCGCGTTCATCCACTGCGCCAGCTTATCTGCGTGGCCGATGACCGCGGAGAGCCCGATCATGCGACGCCCGCTTTGGAGGATGCGCGTCAGCAGGACTTCGATCTGTGCGCCGCGCTCAGGGTCGGAGAGGATTTCCAATTCGTCCGCTATAATGAGTTCTATTTCCTTGATGCGTTCGGGGCGGCGGACGAGTAGTTGGGACAGCTTTTCGAATACGACTACCGCGATGGAGAAAGCCCCGTCTTCCAACTGCGCGTCGTACTCCCGGTGGTCGCGGGTGGAGATAATGACGTCGATGCCGTAGTCGCGGTATTTCGCGCGGAAATCTTCGAACTTCTCCTCGGCGAGGGCCTTCAGCGGGACCAGATAAATGACTTTCTTACGGCGGAGCGCGGTTTGGATTGCCGCCATCTCGCCGATGAAGGTCTTGCCAGAACTGGTCGGGGCCTGAATTAACAAGTTTTTTGATGAAAACAGGTTATGCCGCTTGATGGCCATTTCCTGGGCGGGAAGCAGCGTTTCACTTTCCTCCCGCTGCCAGAGGGCAATAATCTCCGGGGGAATGTCGTACCGCAACAATTCCGTCATCCGCATGACCACAACCTCCACAGTCTCGGCGACCGTCGCGCAATATACTGAATAATTATTCAGATGTCAAGAGGTTTGTTGACCGCGGCGATGCCGAGGTGGATCTGTGGTCGAAAATCCTCTGCTACTACTTAGCCCAAGGCGTTGCACTCGGCGGTGGCGGAGATTGGAGGCCGGTTAGCCGATTTGACCGTCGCAGGGGGGTGCAGAATTTATTTTTTTGACGATTCAAGGGGGTGCTCGGGTTCGATTTTCGGTGTAACTCCTTATTTTATATAGCAGGCTTTCTTTTACACCCCCCTGTGAGGGCTGGGGGTGTTGGTCTCGTTTTTCCGACGATTCAAGGGGTGCGGCGCGGGAAGTGTCACTATAAAAAGTCGTGTCACGGCTGGCTCCAGTTTCAGCCGACTATTTGCTGTGGGGTGCGGGGTGCTTGGTTTCGGTGATGACATGTTGCGCTCCTTCCTAACCAATTGCCCGCGGTGTTGCACTTTGCGGGGCGGTTGCGGATTGGGGAACAAGGGGTGTGAAGGTGTGAAGGTGTGAAGGTGTGAAGGTGTGAAGGTGTGAAGGTGTGAAGGTGTGAAGGAGAATACGGAACGCGGATTCGGCCGTCAATGGTTAGTAGTCGAAACCGATGCGGTTGCACTTGATAGTTGAATCCGCATGGGAAACAAGGGGGAAATGGTTGACGATTCGTGATGGATGGGAAGGTCCCCCGTCGCGATATGCGATGCGGCGATGCGCTCTATCTTGCGGGTGGCGAGGGACCCGGAAGGAATTGCTGGGGATGCCGCGCGTCGCGTTCGTGCGGAGTATCACCCAGAATCATTGGTATCATCACCGTGGACAGTTGGTCGCGATATGGTTTATTGGGTTTGGCCGTTCGGACAACCATGGAAACTCGCGGCGTTTGTACTTGGTGGCTGTACGCTTGGGCCTGCAGGGAGGGGAGATGGCGGTCTTTGGAGTGGGGTTCGGCGTTCGGATAGACGGGACGCGAAGCAGAGCTTCGGGGACGGTGCGTTCCCAAGCTTGGGAACGAGTGGCTTGTAGGTGCTGCCAGGCATAGAGCCGTTTCTCGATACTTCGCGGGTTAGCGGTAAAGTCGTAGTACATCGACTTTGCTCTTTTGAGCATCTGGTAAATCCAGGCCGTTGATGTCCGCTCCAACGGTGAGGACGCAGAGGGTCCGCCCGGCTTGAGGCGTTGTTGCCAGAAAGAACACACGATTGTCTTGTGTCCACTGAGAATCCGTCGGTTCCGACCCTAATGTGCCCGGATAGATATCCTCGACAATGTGAACCTTCCACTTCCCGTCCACCAACCTCCCCGCAAACAATTCTTCACCAAGGTCACCGTCTCTGGCTGAAAAGAGTAGAAACGAATCACCTGCCAAAAGATTGTATGGATTGCTTGATTCTGGTCCTTTATTGATATCTGCCATCATTAGTGCTTCTGGCCCAATTAATTTCATTGCCCATGGCTCATTGCCGTAAGTATTGTCTTTAGCTGCAAAAAACAGATAGAGGCCTGACGTAACAAAACCTTGCGGATCGCTATCGTCGGGACCCAGGTTGAGATCGTATCCGGAAACATCTTTTGTTACGCCATTGGTCGCATAGAGTTCGATCCCGTGTTCCGGCGTTTCAGCCTTAAAGAACACGCGGCTTCCAATACTTATTAATTCTTTGGGACTGGAGGACTCAGGTCCCTCCCATATGTCATCGGTGAATCTAAATTCCCCAGTATTCTCGTCGTAGCAAGCAAGCTCGTTGCCAGTTGCTTCGCTGCCATAGCGAAAATAAATCGCACCAAGACCTTTGGCCATTCCCTCGGTATCGCGTGACAAGTTGCAGAGGCGTTTTACAGTTCTTGAAGAGAATTCATAGAAGAACAGCGCGTGGTCTTTTACATTATCTTCGCGCGCGTGAAAGTACATTCCTTCCGGTCGTATGCACGTGGATGGCTTGTCCGTTGAACTGTCCGGGCCAGGGAAAACATCCTTAATTAAGGAAGTTTCGCCGGTCTTGGTGTCGCACAACCAGTATTCGTTACCGGTGCCTTGCGTCTTGGCCAGAATTACTACGTTGCTTCCAAAACTTGCCAGCGCCAAAGGATCGCTACTGGAGGGCCCTGGCGAGAGGTCGTATAATAGCCGCACGGAAATTGAGTCTGCACCTGTGCGGCTGCAATGCCAAAGTTCGGAACCCTCGTCATTTGAATCGGCAGTGAATACGAAACCGCCTGATTCACAGACGAGCAACGAACGTGGATTGCTTGAGGCAGAACCGGGGGCTATATCAGCGAGGAGCCTGCACGTGCCGGTCTTTTCATTGCTGTACCAAAGCTCCTTACCCACCACACCATCGTTGGCTACAAAGTATGCTGTGTTACCAACAACCAGCAGACCTTCGGCGAGGGGATCGGTTGTTACGAGTGTTCCACGGTTTGAGTTAAAGGCCGTGAAAGCGCCAACGCTACAAAAAGCTAGAACAACTAACGCCGCCCATACCAGCCGGCTGCGTACCTTATTGCGGGGTTTGTTAGTACGTGCTTTTGCCACTGAGGGAATTTGCGTCTCGAATATTCTTTCGAGGCGCTGCGTGTCCATTGGTTGCATGGAGGACTCTGGTACGCTCGCAAGCGCGGCAAGTACCGTATCGGCATCCTTTGGTCTTCGTGCGACGTCGCGCGCCATCAATGCGCTGACGAGATCCGATAATTCTGTTGATATGGAAGGGTCCAACGTGTGCAGTGTGGGGATCTCTCTTGTACATATCGCCTTCATGATCGCAATCGGATTTGGCGCCTGAAACGGTGAGATTCCCGTGATGGACTCGTAGGTGAGAACGCCGGCGGCGTACAAGTCGGATTGTGGACCAAGGGGTGCCCCCTCCCACACTTCGGGCGGCGAGTACTGTGGCGTTCCCCACATGAGGCTGGTTAGTGGCCCAGTCGTAAGCGTCTTGATTTCGGCTTCGGCGGCGTCATCGTGCAACGCGCGGGCGATACCAAAATCAGTCAAAATCGCGGTGCCATCGCGTTTCACTAGTAGGTTGGCGGGCTTCAGGTCACAGTGGATAACGCCCTGCCGGTGGCATGCGCTTAGGGCTTCGAGTACTTGCCGGAGAAAGCCGACTGCATCGGGCGCTGGAATCGGGCCGTCTCGCAGAATCACATTCAGGGGCGTACCGTCGATGTACTGCATTTCGATCGCGACGCGATCGTCGCAGGAATCCACGCGATAGACGCGCACCACGTTGGGGTGTTCGATGCGGGCGGCGCGTTTTGCTTCGTCCTTGAATCGAGAGGCGAGATCCGCGTCGAGCAATAAATGCGGATGTAGCATCTTGAGGGCGACACGCCGGTCGAGGCGAGTGTCCCAGGCTTCATGGACGATGCCCATGCCGCCGCTTCCGAGCACCCGAATCAATCGATAGGGCCCAAACTCACCAGGCGTAATGTTTTCAGAGACCACGGTCTACTGATACCCCACCCTACACTCCGAATTGGGAAACAATACCCGTAGGCGTTACACGGTTCAATGGTATCGTAAGGAAGGCCAATCTGGGGTTCTTGGAAGCTATTTAAGCATCTACGGGCGACTGGAGTTCTTGCCCTAGTTACAAGAGCCCTACTCGACTTAATTTTCCACCGGACGCAACACAATGTTTCGGTACTGAATCGAGGTGTGGTCGCCCTGAAAATAGATTGGGCCGGGGCGGGATTCATCGGACCAGAGTGCGCCGCCGGTGCAGCCGGTGACAGGTGCATTGTCGATGATGATCTGGCCGTTAAGTTTGACGGTGAGGTGCCGATCGACGAGCGTGATGTCGACCGCCTGCCACTCTCCGGCGCCTTTTTCCACATCGCGCGACGGTGCGATGCGCCCGTAGAGCGCCCCCATGTTGTGTGAATCGAGCGGCTTCCCATGACTGTCGCGGATTTGGATTTCGTAGATGCCGCGCAGATAGATGCCGCTGTTTCCGTCTTGCGGCGCCTTCACCTCGAGGGTGAGATTGAAGTCTTCGAAGTTCGTCTTGGTGATCAGATTTCCATAGCGAATGTAAGGTTGTCCTTCGGTCTGCGCGGGATTATTCGTAAGCACGCCATCGATCACGGACCAACCATTCGCAACATCGCTGTCGACAGGTATCCAGCCGTCGGCATTGGATGAGTCCTTGAGCTTACCCCAATGCGCGCCACCCGCAACTATCCACCCATCAAGATTCCTTCCATTGAAGAGTTGGATCGGATCGCCCAATTCTACTTGCGCGAGGTCTGGAACCGCAGGCATGGGATCGGAGCGTACGCCGTTGAACTCGGCTTTGACCACGTTTGCCCCGTCACGGCTTGGTTGTGTAATCATCCCGCGTAACCGGGAACCTTCTAATGTGGCCGTTAGAAAAATGGGGTGTTGCTGCGTCTTGACGAGCACATCGGCGCTATCGCGAATTTCATCGTCGACGATACGGAAGCCGTGCAGCGTATCGCCATCGAAGTACACGCGGTTCATGGGCTCGGGGCTGCCTCCCATCCAGAGCAGCGTGCCCGCATAAATGCCGTCATCCTGACGCACTTCCAGCCAACCCGCTCCGCCATCCACGGGAGTTAGTTCCCAGCTTCCGATGAACGCAACGGGGTCCGCAAGCGATATCGTAGACGGAAGGAGCAGCGCGAGCATAAGCGCAAGACAAAAGCTACGTTGCGGCATGGCAATTTCAGTCCTTAGCGTGTGGCGCGCATGGCACAATTACGTTCTTTAAGAAGTCGAGCGGTCGTAATCATCCATCTTTCGATGGATTGACGAATTTCAATGGCGAGCTTAGACTCCCTCCCGAACAAGCGTTGCGGCCAGTTCGGTACGCGATTTTGCACCGGTTTTGGCAAGCGCGTGGTGAACATGATCCTTGACGGTTCCAACAGCAATTCCGAGTGCCGAACTAATTTGAGCGTTATTGAAACCCTTAGCGATCAGACGCGCTACATCGCGCTCACGCACTGACAACTTCTCCAAGGTGACTTGATGCAACGTGGATTCTTTCGTCCGCAAAACCAGAACCGGCACGCCGATTTGCCGGGCTGCTGCCAGGTCAATCGTCAGGGAGGGGTCATTAAGATTTGCGCAAGCGCTCGCCAACTTGGCGAGAGGGAAAGCCGCATGCGGCTGCGAGCCAATTTCGATCAGGTGTCGAATACGTTTTGCGGCGGTACGTTTCATGATTATCGCTAATGTGTTGGTATGGTTTTGAATCGGTTAAGGCATCACAACTGAGGGACTATTAATGAGCAAATCAGGAAACGAGACTGTAAATAAATTCTTCGCGGCGATGCAAACGGGCGCATCCGCAGAGGAAGAAATGATGGCGCTGTTTCACGACGATGCGGTGTACATAGAACCATTCACCGGCAAGGTGCGAACGCACAACGGCAAAATTGAAATCCGCACCTGCATGCACGACGGCTGGAAGTATCCTCTACCGGACATGCGAATTGAAATTGACCAACTAATTGTTGAGGGACATGAAGTATTCGCCCAATGGACCTGTTACTCGCCGGGACTACCTGGCGGTTTCGGAAAAGGCGAGAATCGCTTCACTTTGAAGGATGGGTTGATATCGCGCCTTGAAACCAAAATTCTCGGACCAGACCAAAGCCGATAAAATATTCCCGTTCGGTCACGGCACCATGGAGAAGTGTGCGCGTGCTTCGTCACCCATACCCGCATGCACAACAACCCGATACTTCAGAACAAAGGCTTGAGCTTTTGACAGTTGCAGGCGGTCGTTTTCGAGCCAGTACATGGGGGTTGGGGAGAAGAAGCCGTAGTCGCGGGTGAACCACTTTGAGGGGTACCAGCGGTTTTCGGGGTGTTGGATGATGGCGATGCCTTCGGTGATGCCGTCGCGGGTGCCGGAGTAGTTGCACCACGCGGACGGGACGCCGTAGGTGCCTTTTTCGCTTTGGTTTCCTTCAGCGTTGACTAGCGTGCCGCCGGCGGTGACGGCGAGTTCCGGTGCCACGCGCGCGGCGAAGAGGGAGTGGTTTGTTTTTTCGATGGTGATGTCAACGAGCGGTTCGAGGGTGATCGCGAAGTCGATGATGCGGGTATTGTCTTCGGGCGCGGCTATGGTAATGCGGCGCGTGTCGCGCATTATGGGGTCGTTGCCAGGGACGCGCCATAGGCAGATGTCTTCGATAATGATTTTTGTGCCGGTTGATTCGGAGATTTTTGGGGTTTGTGAAACGATTTGGCCTTTGTCGTTTGTGTCTTGCCAGAAGTTAGCGCCGTTGACGCGGTCACATCCGAAGAATAACGAGTGGTGATGCGGGTAGGGTTCGGAGGATTCGGTGGTGACCGATTTGCCCGAGCGCGGACCGTTGACGGGATAGAAGTACGGATATTTTTGTGTGGGTGCGAATTTGTAGGAAGTGAAGAGAGAACCGGCGACGGATACGTCGATGCGGTCTGGTTTGGTGTCGGCGGTGACGGGTTGATCGGCGTGGGCGATCGTGTGCGCGAGTAGCGCGATCATGAGAACGGCTGCAACCCTTTCAGGGTAGTTGCGGTAGTGTGGCGCCGGGTTACCCAGGGTAGCCGTGCCTTCGTCGAAGCGACTACGGCCCGCCAACCCTGGGCTACGCGCTGTAATCCCTTCGGGATAAATGCGTTTCGAAAGACTTTTGGTGGAAAGTATGGCGCTCGCGTTACCCGCGCGAATCCCTTCGGGATAAATGCGTTTCGAAAGTCTCTTGGTGGAGACTACGGCGCTCGCGATGTGCACTGGAATCCGTTCGGGATAAATGCGCGTCGATGGATTTCTGTTCGTAGACAAGACGCTGGTGGTGCGCACAGTAGACGAACGCGGACAAACACGGACGAGCACAGACTGACACGGACTCGAAAGGGCATGGATTTGGCGCTGGCCCAGCCGCGTGAACGCGGAACTACAAACCTGGAACGGCAATTTTAAGAAGCGCATGGGCGGTTAGGTGGCCTTTGATTTTTCGACGAGTTCGGCGAGTTTGGTTTCGTCGATGTCGATGCCGAGACCGGGGCCTTTGGGGATGCGGACGCGGCCTGCGTTTGGCACGAAGGGTTCTGTGATGACGCTTGCACCGAGGAATTGGGGGCCGTTGAGTGCGGCTGGGTACTTGAGGCCGAATGCGCCGTAGAGGATGAGCGAGGCGGCGAGCGAGATATCGGGATCGGTGAGGCCGCTGCCGAGGAACATTTGGCCGGCTTCTTCGAGTATCTCTAGTTGCAGGCGCGCGGAACGCAATCCGCCGCAGCGCGCGGGTTTCATGGCGACGCCGTCGCAGCAGCCGAGTTTGATGAATTCGATGAGGTCGGATGGCGAAACAACGCCTTCGTCGAGGATGATCGGCAGCGCGCCTTGTTTGCGAAGCTCCTGGTAGCCGGTGAGTCGGTTTGCGGGGATGGGTTGCTCAAAGACGTCCACGCCGGCGTCGGCGAGTTTCGGCGCAACGGCCAGCGCGGTTGAAAGATCGTAGCCGCCGTTGGCATCGGCCCAAAGAAATGTTTCCGGTGCGAGTTCTTTTACGGTGCGGCACAAGGCGAGATCGAATTCGGTGTCGGGCGCGACTTTGACGTTGAAGTTTTGGAAGCCGCGGTCTTTTCCTTTTTGAATGAGGCCGGGGAGTTCGTCGAGCGTTTTCGGGTTTAGTGTCCAACTCAAGAGCAGATCATCTGGCGTGGCTCTCCCCCACATTTCTGCAATGTTTAGCCCAGACGCGCGGCCGATGAGATCGTGTAGCGCGATGTCGATTCCCGCTTTGGTGATTGGCGCGCCGGTGGAGAATGAGTTCGCGATCTCTTTGTTCATGGCGTCGTGGATGGCATCGAGATCGAAGGGGTTTTTACCGATCAAGACTGGCTTAAGATACTTGTCGATCGCGGCGGTTGCGCCTTCGAGGGTTTCGTGGCTCCAACGTGGCACGGGTACACTTTCGCCCCAGCCGATGGTGCCGTCGCTTGCGGTGATTTTGATGATGACGGCGGCGCGCCCTGCGCCGGTGGGGCCTTCAAAGAATTTGAAGTACATCACGGTGGGATAGCGCACGGGGAAGATTTCGATGCGATCGATCGTGATGGGTTTGCGTAGATCGCTATATGCCGTGTTTGCCATGGCGAATCCTATCGTAGCACCGGCGGTGGATTGTAGAAATGAACGTCGCGTCATTGATGGCCTCACTGTGCGTCGACTTTAGGTAAAGGTCTCTAAACTTTTGTTGAGTTCAAAGCGTCGCTATCGCGGCGCACACCAAGTCGCTTCGCGCGGGTTTTCGACATTAATTGAATGCTCAAATGTTCGGTCATATGTTCCATGGCGCACGCATGGGGCGGCTGAGGAGTGCGTTGGCTTCGGTGTCGTTTGCGAATTCTTCTTTTGCGGGGTCCCAAGTGAGTTTGCGGCCAGTCCAACGCGCGATATTGCCGAGGTGGCACATGGTGGCGGAACGGTGTCCGATCTCTGCGTAGGCGATGGGTTGTTGCCGCGAACGAATGCAATCGATCCAGTTTTTGAGGTGCGCTTTCGTGTCGTCTTCGCCGGGTGGATCGGCGATTGACTCGGTTTTGCCGTCGCGTTTGAGTTGATACTTGCCGCGATCCACCATGGCGCTGCCGCCTTCGCCTTCAAACACTGCGCCGCCGCCGGGGCCCTTGCCGTCAAGCTTGAGTACGACTCCACTGGCATATTTCATGGTGACGGGACGAATGAGCGGTTCCATGCCGGGGGTGGGTTGTGATTCTTTGCCGAAGTAGATGATTGGCCCTGCGGGCGTGTCCTCCGGCCAGATTTCGACGGGGCCGGTTTCGCTGGTGCCGAGGGCCCATTGGACTATGTCGAGGCCGTGCGCGCCCCAGCCGGTCATTTCGCCGCCCGAATAGGGACGGTACGAAATCCAACCGAGCGGCCGGCCATCGGGATAGGTACGTCCTTCGGCGCGCGGGAGAAACAGATCGCGATGGTAGGCGCGCGGTTCGGTCTGGCCGCACCACATGTCCCAGTTGATTCCTTCGGGCAGCGTTTCTTCGCCGAGATCGCAGTCCCAGGGGCTCGGGTAGTTCGCGCCGTGGACCGTATGGATTTTTCCGATGCAGCCTTCCAATAATTCTTTGCAGCCACGCTGGCAGGCCGGGCCGGAACGTTGCTGGCTGCCGGTCTGTAAGATCACGTTGTGTTTCTTCACGGCATCCACGATTGCGCGGCCTTCTCGCACGGTGAGCGTCATGGGCTTTTCGATGTACACGTCTTTCTTTGCTTGGCAGGCGTGTATCACGGGAAGCGTGTGCCAGTGGTCCGGGGTCGCGATGACGACGGCGTCGATTGCGTCAGAGGCTAGCATCTCGCGATAGTCGGGAAATATTTTGGCGCTCGCATTTCGGGCTTTCATTTCGTCGAGGCGTTTTTGATAGAGGTCGGCGTATGCCGTAATTTCTGCGCCTTCGGGCAGGCCCATTAATTGGCGGCTTCGTCTGCCGACGCCGATGTAGGCGACGCGCACACGGTCGTTTGGCGCTGTCCTGCCCTCTGCGCCGAAGACCGACGATGGGAGAATCATTGGGCCGGCAACCGCGGCGGCGAAAGAACCCGCTGCGCGCTTGAGTATGGTTCGTCGAGACAGCTTCCTTGTAGACATGTTAATGCTCTCCCCCGTTTCGTTGGCGATATCCCCCGACATCGCCAACCACCAGCCGCATGGTACGAGAGCAATGCACGCATCGCAAGGGAAAACATTTTCAGGCGCTGCGAACCTCGGAGTCAGCACTGGTGTCCAATCAGCCAATACCCTGAAATAAGAATCGTACTATTGTCAGCAGAATGCCGCTTACTGTATAGTCTTTTGGTGCGGTGACAGTGGTGTTAGAGGTAGGCATGTCACAGGTTCACATATTCGTTAGCTATAGTCATGACGACGCGCGTTGGTTTGCAGACGACAAACTGATGCCGCGGCTGATTAAGTCGTTGGAGATTATCGGCGCGGAGGTGTGGTACGACCACCGGCGTTTGGGCGGGGGCGATCCCTGGAAACAGGAAATCGTGGATGCGATCAAGAAGGCGCACATCGCGATTCTGCTGGTCAGCCGGAATTTCCTGAATTCCGACTTTATTCGCGAGATCGAGATTCCGCGTATTGAGCGTCGATTCGATCAAGGCGAACTAATCGTGGTCCCCATTCTCGTGGGTCACTGCAATTGGCAGAACGTGCGGATGCTGAGCCGACCGCAGATGGTGCCGGGCAAGCCTACGCCGTTGATCAGTTATCTCGATTCGCCTGCGGAGTGGGATCGCGTACAGGAAGAGATTTTCAGCGCGATCGAGCGGCAAGTCGAGCGCGTGCGTGACAAATATCATTTGCAGGCGCCGGTGCGGCAAGAGTCTACGTTTGATGCGTCGGCGACGATTACGCGCTTGTCCGGCGCGCTACCGAAAATTCCCGTGGTGAATCTGCCGGACGACGCCCATCGCGAGCACCGGGAAGCGCCGTCGCGCCGCGAACCGGAGCGTCGCGAAAGTTCACGCCGCGCGTCGCCGGAATTGGACACACACAACCGCCCGGTGAAAGCGGCGGTACCTAAGAAAACTTCCTCCTTTGTGAAGACCGGGGTGATGTATGCATCCGCGATGGTACTTGCCGCGGTGGCGACTGCAGGACTGCTGGTATATGGACCGTTTGGCGGTGACGCAGCCAGTTCACACGAAACAGTACAGGCGTCCGAAACGGCCCCTACGAATTCACCCGCCGCACCGCAGGCTGTAGCACCGGCGTCCCCGCCGATTGCACCGCAAGCGAATTCCCCAGGCGCGGCACCTGTAAACCAGATAGTACCGGCGACGGTTGCGCCCGCTGTTGTTCCGTCAAGCAATGGCTCGGAGCCCAACTCGCCGATGCCTGTAAGCACACCTGGCGTAGCACCTGCTCCGTCAGTCACAGTGCCACAAAATCCGGTTACACCGGCACCCAACGTAACGCCTGCGCCGACCTCGAACGATGTAACTGTACCGGATCAACCTGCCTCGGTCAGTCCGGCAACACCCGCACAAGCGAAACCTGCGCCGAAGCCAGTGGTGAAACCGACTCCTGTAAAGAAACCTGCGCCGAAGCCCGTCCAACCCGCGCCCACGCCGCAGCCTAAGAAGACGGAAGACATCATCAAAGATGCGGCGGTCGATATTCTCGTGGAAAAGCTCAAACGCTAACCCACATTCCACTCGCTCTTGATAATCCCAAGTCGCCGAATTCCAAATCGGCTTTACGGGGCGGCTGATCCCACCTCACACCGCTATTCCTGAGGAAGTCTGGACAAAAAATAATGGACTGGTGTATATTTATTGCAGGGGATTCAATTCCCCAAGGCGTTGCCAAGAAGTTGTTGGCGGTGCTAGCAGTACCCATGCAGTAACACCTTCCTTCTCGACGACCCTAATCATTTTCAGACCTTACGTTGCCGGAGTGGTGTCCGAATTTGGAGACTGTGCGAACTCTTTGCGGCGTTTGGTGGGGACTCGGCGGTAAACAGCAGTACGGGCGGATTGGGGGAATTGGCAGTACATCTCACCTGAAGGGGCCGCGTCACGCCCCGGCGTTGCCTCCTTGTTTTCGAATTGTTGTCTTAATAAGACATGCGCAATGGGGCATATCCCAACAGTCGTGTCAATTGCATTTGAAGTAGCAGTGGCTTGAGGAGTATCTGGAAATGAAGTTTAAACGAGGATTTACGCTGATTGAATTGCTGGTGGTAATTGCCATTATTGCGATTCTCGCCGCGATCTTGTTGCCGGCGTTGGCCCGCGCACGCGAAGCGGCACGGCGCGCAAGTTGCCAAAATAACCTGAAGCAGATGGGTATTGTGTTCAAGATGTATTCGGGGGAATCGCAGGATTTCTTCCCGCGTCTTTCCGGCCCGGATGTATTTTCCATGGTCGGTTTGACCGAGGCCGCAGTGGGCACCGATTGCGGTGCGAATGATGACGACGATTTCTTCTTCGATTCGTACGCGATGTATCCGGAATACCTTTCGGACTGGAACGTGTGCATCTGCCCGTCCGACCCCGATCCGGGTTTGAGCATCATTGGATTTAATGATGACGGATCTGAGCGGGGCACAAACTGCCAATTTAAAGGGATAGCCACGAGCGGTGACAATAGCTATGCGTATTTAGGCTACTTGATTGATCGCTGCGATGGAGGCGATCCAACTGTCAACGTGCCCGAGATTAACGCAGGCACAGGCCCACAGGATATTCCGATGCAGATTCTTGGGTTGTTTACCGCGCTGTCCGATCACGATGCGCTTGGTGGACCCGATCCGCTGGTGCCAGCCTCGTCAGGCGCCGATGCATTGGCTGCTCTGCTGTCGGATATTGACGTTTCCGGGTATGTTCCCGGTTCAGGGAACAATGGCGGTAACACGATCTTGCGTCTGCGCGAGGGCGTGGAGCGCTTCATGGTGACGGACATCAACAACCCCGCGGCTGGCTCTGAAGCGCAGAGCACACTTGCGGTGATGTGGGACCTGATCAGCACCAACCCGAATGGCTCGGCGCAGTACAACCACGTACCAGGTGGTGGCAATGTGTTGTACATGGACGGCCATGTCGGCTGGTTGAAATATGACGTTCTGGGAGAATTCCCGATAAATGGCGGTTTCGCCGGGGCGGTATTCTGGGCGGGTGGCGTCTAAACCATCTTCTCCGTATTAAACGCGACGATTCGGGGCGAGGCGTGAGTCTCGCCCCTTCTGTTAAGGAAGCAGCAGATGCCCGGGACCTGTCTATTTTCGCACAGTTAGGAAACCGCAAAAATTACTGGACATACGAGGTATTCCGGGATATAGTTTGTAGACCTGATGAGAGAAGTGAAGATTGGTCTTAAGGTAGTAGGCGGTTTGTAGCTGTGACTCGGTGAAGTTTCTTACCGTTTTGCTCCTCTGTTCCTCATCTGGGCTTTCGGCAACGCGAGTGACTTTGTCTTCGCTCTGGACACAAGGTCGTGCGACTCACGGTGCCGGGTTAGTAGGCTCGGTGGCAGTTCTCGCGAATAGGGAGAGTGCTAGCACTTCAATTCGACGGTGGCGTTCGCTTTGCCCCCGGTGGCAGTTTCTCCCGGGCGGACGCGATCACGCGCTCGGCGTGATGGGGCATGAGAGTCAGTAGTAGTGCTGTGTTTTGTAACAAAGTGGCTTGAGGAGTAGGTTTCAATGAAGTCGAAACGTGGTTTCACCTTGATTGAATTGCTGGTGGTTATCGCCATCATTGCAATTCTCGCGGCAATCCTGTTGCCGGCCCTGGCCCGTGCCCGCGAAGCGGCACGTCGCGCCAGCTGTCAGAACAACCTGAAGCAGATGGGTATTATCTTCAAGATGTATTCTGGCGAAAGCCAGGACTTCTTCCCCCGCATGGAAGGGCCGAACATTTTCTCGTTGGTCGGTCTTACCGAAGCGGCGCTTGGTCCGGATTGCGATGTGAACGATGACGACAATTTCACGTTTGCCTCGTACAGCGTGTACCCGGAATATTTGTCGGACTGGAACGTCAATACGTGCCCGTCTGACCCGGATGCCGATCTTTCGATTATTCCGGCAGGTTGTCAGTTTGCCGGTCATTCGACGAACGGCGACGAAAGCTATATCTATTTTGGCTTTATGATCGATCGTGCTGATGGCACCGATCCGACCGTTGCTGCGCCGGACATTGGCAATGGCTCGTACAACATCCCGCTTCAGTTGCTCGCCATTTTCCAGGCGCTCGCTGATGAAGACGCTTTGGGCGCGACCAAACCGCTTACCCCGGGCACGAACTCGGAAGGCGCCTTGGCCGCACTGCTTGGCGATGTCCCTGTTGGCGATTATATTCCTGGCACCGGTAACAACGGTGGCAGCACGGTGCTTCGCCTCCGTGAAGGTGTCGAACGCTTCATGATCACGGACATCAACAATCCGGCGTCAGGCGCAGAGGCACAGAGCACGATCCCTTGCATGTGGGATATCGTAAGCATCAACCCGAACGGCTCTGGTGAATACAACCACGTGCCGGGCGGCGGCAACATCCTATTCATGGATGGTCACGTGGCGTGGTCGAAGTACGACTCGCTGGGTGATTTCCCGATCAACTCCGCATTTGGTAGCGCGGTGTTGTGGGCTGCCGGTAACTAGTCCGTACCTACATCAATTGGAGGGCGAAGCCTCGGCTTCGCCCTCTTTTTTTTGCGCACCCACCGGAATTGGGGGAGCGTCGCAGGTCTAGAAATCTCCACAATCCCTGTAGCTGCCACTGCGCCGCAACAAATTGCTGGACAATACTTGCCGGTCAGGATATAGTACCTATCGCTCGGTCTAGGGTTGTGAGGAGTCATTAACCGCGCGTACCTGGCGCTTCGCGGTTACTTTGTGCAATTAGCGCAAAGCTATTCTGGTTTCACACACCCTTTATGCAAGGCAAAGTATCTCGGAGAACTGGCTAAGCATTGCGAAATTTGGGCCACGCATCCATTGGGGATTCAATTGGTGGAGGGCAATACCGAACGATTTTAAGTCGAACTGTCTCTGTAGTACCCCATCCGTGCGAGGGAAGGGGCTGAAGTACCTGTGTTTGTTGTGTGCTGAGCAATAAATAACGGCTTTAGGAGACTAAGAAAATGAAATTCAAACGTGGTTTCACTTTGATCGAATTGCTGGTGGTTATCGCCATCATCGCAATTCTCGCGGCAATTCTCTTACCCGCACTGGCCCGCGCTCGCGAAGCGGCACGCCGCGCAAGCTGCCAAAACAATCTCAAGCAGATGGGTATCATCTTCAAGATGTACTCGGGCGAAAGCCAAGACTTCTTCCCCCGCATGGAAGGGCCGAATATCCACTCGTTGGTCGGGCTTAATGAAGCTGCGCTGGGCGCGAATTGCGATGTGAACGAAGACGATAACTTCACGTTCGCCTCTTACAGCGTGTACCCGGAGTACCTGTCAGATTGGAACGTAAATACGTGCCCGTCTGACCCGGATGCCGACCTGGTCATCATTCCGCAGGGTTGCCAGTTTGCCGGTCACGCCACGAATGGCGACGAAAGCTACGTCTACTTCGGATGGCTTGTCGATCGGGCAGATGGTACGGATCCGACCGTCGCTGCTCCGGACATTGGCAATGGTTCGTACAACATTCCGCTGCAGTTGCTGGCGGTATTCCAGGCGCTCGCAGATGAAGACGCTTTGGGCGCGACCAAACCGCTTACCCCGGGCACGAACTCGGAAGGCGCGTTGGCCGCTCTACTCGGCGATGTCCCGGTTGGCGATTACATTCCTGGCACCGGTAACAACGGTGGCAGCACGGTGCTGCGCCTTCGTGAAGGTGTGGAACGCTTCCTGATCACGGACATCAACAATCCGGCGACCGGCGCAGAAGCCCAAAGCACTGTTCCTGTGATGTGGGACTTGGTCAGCATCAATCCGAACGGCGCCGGCGAATACAACCACGTGCCTGGCGGCGGTAACATCCTATTCATGGATGGTCACGTAGCTTGGTCGAAGTATGATCAGCTGGGTGATTTCCCCATCAACGCCGCGTTTGGTAGCTCGGTATTGTGGGCCGCGGGCGACTAGTCCGTCATACCTGATTCAGCCTTTTGGGGCGATGCTTCGTGCATCGCCCCTTTTATTTTTTGTTTATCCAATCGCGCTGCCGAGGCAGGCAAATCGGCTTCGAAAAAGGTAGACAAGAAACGACAACTGTTCTATATTGATTTTGTTCGGTCTAAGCTGTGAGGGGTTGTGGCGGACGCTATGCCAATGCTCGGTATTGGCTTTGGTCTGTCTTTATTCCTCCCCTCCATCTTTGTGGCGCTGTGGCGATCTGTCCGAGTTGTGAAAGGCAGATCGTGCGAGCCATGGCTGCTGCCGTCGTGTGGGCTCGGTAAGTAATCGGATAAGGAGGGGTGTAAGTAACCTTCAAGCAGGTTTCACGTTTACTGGAAGTTCTCTGAAGTATCCCACGTGCTGCAAGGCGCGTGGGCGAAGTACCTGAGTTTGTTGTGTGCTGAACAATAAATAACGGTTTAGGAGAATTATGCAATGCAATCGAAGCGTGGCTTTACCTTAATTGAATTGCTTGTGGTCATCGCCATCATTGCAATTCTTGCGGCCATCCTGTTGCCCGCCCTGGCCCGCGCCCGCGAAGCGGCGCGGCGCGCAAGTTGTCAGAATAACCTGAAGCAGATGGGTATCGTATTTAAGATGTATTCTGGCGAGAGCCAGGACTTCTTCCCCCGTTTGCAGGGTCCGGACATCTTCTCGCTGGTGGGGCTTGCAGACAATGCGTTGGGCTGCTCGGACTCGAACGCGAACGACGATGACGACTTCACGTTCGACCCGTATGCGATCTACCCGGAGTACTTGTCGGATTGGAACGTGATCCTGTGCCCATCCGACCCGGATCCGGAAATTGACATCATCAATGCGGGTTGCACATTTGCCGGCATCGGCACCAGCAATGACGAGAGCTATGTCTACTTAGGTTACCTTGTTGATCGGTGCGATGGGACTGATCCCACAATCGCTGCTCCGGACATTGGTAACGGTTCGTTCCCCATTCCAATGCAGTTGCTGGGGATATTCTCGGCGCTTTCCGACGAGGACGCTTTGGGCGCGACCAAACCGCTCACCCCAGGCACGAACTCGGAAGGTGCGTTGGCCGCACTACTCGGCGATGCCCCAGTTGGCGATTATATTCCGGGCACTGGTAATAATGGAGGCAACACGGTTCTTCGCCTCCGTGAAGGTGTGGAACGCTTCCTGATCACGGACATCAACAATCCGGCGACTGGCGCGGAAGCGCAGAGCACGGTCCCTGTGATGTGGGACATTATCAGCGTGAACCCCAACGGTTCGGGTGAGTACAACCACGTTCCGGGCGGCGGTAATGTCCTTTACATGGATGGTCACGTATCGTGGTCGAAGTACGACGCGCTGGGAGATTTCCCCATCAACAACGCCTTTGGTAACTCAGTACTCTGGGCGGCTGGTGACTAATTAGAAACCCTACATCGATTGGCTGAGCACTTGAGGGCGAAGCGCCTGCTTCGCCCTCAATCTTTTGGATACGCACAAGGGCCGCGATCGATATTAAATCTGGATTGTATCTGTCGTCACTTTAGGAGTATGGCGAACTCTGCAACCGGACTTGGCTTTGCGCCGTACGGTACATGCAATCGGAAAGACTCTAATCAGGTGGCGGCGCTTCGCAATTCACCCAACCAGAATTGCCGCTCGCGTAATGTTCCTTTTTCCAGATGGGGACCCGGGCCTTTACTTCGTCGATGATGTAGCGGCAGGCATCAAAGGCGGCGCCGCGATGCGCGGCTGTGACGCCGACCCACACCGCGATGTCGCCTATTTCAAGCGCACCGACGCGATGGATGCAGATCGCGCCAACGATTGCGAATTTGCGGCGCGCTTCGTCGAGGATGAGCTCCCCTTCTTTGACGGCGACCGGCGCATAGGCTTCGTATTCAAGCCGCATGACTGGGCGACCCTCATTGTGGTTGCGCACCCATCCTTCGAAGGACGCATAAGCGCCCGCGGCCGGATGGTTCAGGCGCTCCATAACATTGGCGGGGTCGATGGGCGATGGGGACAGCGAGAACATCAACTTAGCCTCCGGCGACCGGCGGAATGAAAACGATTGAATCGCCGTCGGAGATTGCAGAATCCCAGTCTGCGAATGATTCGTTTACCACGACGCGCACGCGGTCTTGCGGCAGCGAAAAACGGTGACGGGAGACCAGTTCGGCATAGAGCGCGGCGGGTGTCGCGGCGGCAGATTGGACATGCTCTTCGTTGAGTCCACGTTGTTCGCGCAGTATCGCGAAATAAAGTACATGGAGACGCTTCACGAAGGTACAGACCCCGACGCCACTGCGGACATGGCCCTGTCGCGTTCCTCTGGCGTATTCGCGTTGTCGAGTGCGGTGGAGTCCGGCAGTTCCAGCAGCCAAGTATCCGAATTAATCAACACCTTTCGCGGACAGTGGTAACCCAAGGCGAGGAAGTTAATGAGCCGGAACAGGCTCTTGGGTTCGTAAACCGCGCAGAGCGGTTCGGGGAAACCGTCGTTTGCACTGGTGTAGGCCGTCGCGAGTTTGTATGGGTTTCGGTTGGCGAGCAAGTTTTCGATGGTTCCCCGTGAAACATAGGGTAAATCGCATGCGAGAACCAGCCACGCGGCATGTGGGTGGGCTTTCAGCGCGGAAATGATTCCGCCAATCGGACCGTAGCCGAGCAACGTATCGAGGATCTGCGGGAACCGCGCGTAGGGTTCGTCCGCACTCTGTTCGGAACGCAATGAGAGGAAAGTCTGATCACAGATACTGCTCAGAAGGTCGTAGCAGAACTCGGCCTGAGAGCGTCCGTGGTATTCCAAAGCACCTTTGTCCTCCCCCATGCGCGAACTGCGTCCGCCCGTGAGGATAAGACCGTACACCGGCGTTGCTGCGATCGCCTCGGCGAAATGCTGTTCTATCTGTCGTTGGAGTGCCAGTGTTTGGTTCTCGGCGAAATACGGGGCGCTTGGGGGTAGCACAGGGCAGGAAGATTGCGCCCCCACATACGCCACGACATTTTGGAAGTGCGTCGCCGGGCCATCTTCAACCCAAACAATTTTCGGCATATCGGAATCTTGTGGCGATTCAACGATCGCGATGTCAGCGTCGATCAGTTGGAGTGGGCGCAAGTATTCTTCCGATACTTCCGGATATAGCAGACCGATCTGGCCGTCACCATGAATAAGATTCACACCGATAGTCTGAGTATCTTCTGACGGAGTTTGCGGGGTACGATGAATAACGTGGGCGGCAGAAAGGTCCTTTGAGAAAAGTGCATTAATTTTTGCGGCAAGTAAAGCCCGTTTTTCATGTGATTGCGCACAAATAGCGATCTCGATTGGATTATATTTGAAATGATAAACGCGACTTCCGCGCGCTTTATGACTGCAACTCATAGTCAGATTTTCCACCGGTTTTTGAGACTAACCGCGTCTCACGGATCACAATATCATGGGACATCGCTTTGCACATGTCGTATATGGTCAGGGCCGCGACGCTCGCGCCGGTCAAAGCCTCCATTTCTACACCGGTTCTCGCCTGGACAGTCGCCGTGCAGTTGACGACAAGTCCGACCGTTGGATCGAAATCTATGGTCACTTTGCAGTCGTCAAGTCCGAGGGGATGGCAGAGCGGAATAAGTTCCGAGGTGCGCTTGGCCGCCATAATCCCGGCGAGTATGGCGGTTTGAAGAACTGGGCCTTTCTTGGTTACGAGTTCGCCGTCAGAAAAGGCACTGGCAATATTGGCCGGCAACGCAACGATGGAACGCGCCGTCGCGGTGCGCCTGGTAGTCGGCTTGGCGCCGACGTCTACCATCTGGGGCTGATTGTTTTCGTCAATATGAGAGAGCATGAACGTGAATCAGCCTCCGATGTGGTACATCTCGACCTTCTTCAGGGCCGGCGATTTTGATGCGATTTCGGCACGCGTTTCCGAGTAGCGATCTTGGCGGTTGCGCCAGACGGTTGCAAGTTGTCCAGCCAGTTCCTGGTCGCTCGCGTCGTTTCGCAACGGTGCGCGGAAGTCCACGCCTTTGGATGCGAAGAGACATGTGAAAACCTGTCCATCGGCGGAAAGTCGCGCGCGTGAACAGGAACCGCAAAACGGCTGGGATACGGATGAAATGAAGCCGATCTCCCCTGCCCCGTCCTCATAGCGGTAGCGTTCGGCGACTTCTCCGTGATATTTGGCGCCAACGGGTTCGAGAGGGAATCGCGCGGCGATGCGGTCCCGAAGCTCGCGAGAAGAGACTACGGCGTTCTTCTGCCAGCCGTTGCAATTGCCGACGTCCATGTATTCGATGAATCGGACGATGGCGCCGGTACCGCGGAAATGCGCGGCGAGATCGACGGCGCCGGGGTCGTTGACGCCGTGCTGAATTACAGCATTGATTTTGATTGGAACAAGGCCTGCTTCTTCCGCGGCGCGAATTCCGTCGAGTACGGCCGCAACACGAACGCCGCGTCCATTCATTTGCTGGAACACAGCATTGTCGAGCGAGTCGAGGCTGACCGTGACCCGGTCGAGGCCTGCTGCCTTGAGGGGTGCGGCAAGTTGTGGGAGCAATATGCCGTTTGTGGTTAGCGCGAGGTCTTCGACGCCGTTTATCTCCCGCAACATGGCGATAAGATTTGGGAGGTCTTTTCGCAAGAGCGGTTCGCCGCCGGTTATACGCAGCTTGGAAACGCCGGCGGCGACAAACAAGCGGGCAATACGGGTAATCTCCTCAAAGGTCAACAGGTCTTCGCGCTTCAGGAACTCGTAGTGTTCGTGGTAGTGGTCTGAGGGCATGCAGTAGGTACAACGCAGGTTGCACTTGTCCGTCACCGAAATCCGCAGATCATGCAGCGGACGGCGAAGCGCATCGAGGATGCGAGCGTTGTTAACCAATGTTTTCACAGTGCCTACCAAGCCTTAGTATGCCCAACTTGGATCCGAAAAGTTCATTATTATAGGAACCTTGCCTGATTTGGGTATATTTCTCTCGATCCATTGTGCAAGGAGTAGCGTATGAATTCAGAAACCATTTTATTTCAGTTCCAGGTTGGCGAGTATGTTATGCAGAAGAACTTGGCCGGCCTGTCCGATGCGGAAAGTTTAACGCCGCCCCAGCCGGGCGGGAATTCACTCAATTGGGTGGTGGGTCACATCGTGCGTGCACGGAACCAGGCCCTGACGTTGCTGGGTGAAACGCCGTTGTTCAATGACCATGACTTTCAGGTGTATGGCGCGCAGTCTTTCAGCCCGACCGGAGCCATTTCCCTTTCCGAACTTCAGGTGCGCTTTCTTTCCCTGGGTTCTGCCCTTTCCGGCGCGCTCAAACTTTCGACACCGGCTACCTTGGAGGCCGTCGCGCCGTTCAGTCCGACCGGCAATCCGAACGAGACGGTGGGCAGTCTGCTTGCAAGTATCGCGTTTCACGAGGCCTATCACCTTGGCCAGACCGGAATATTGCGACGCATGCTCGGCAAACCTGGGGCCATCTTGGCGCCGGGCGAGGAAGCGCCCTAACGCTGCACCGACTACAGTCGAACCTGCGCGAAAGTATATGATTACCCTTTTGGGTTTGGATCTGGTTTTTTTAGTTTGGCAACGTCATCACTGGACTCCTGCCGATCGCCGGTCGGCATTTTGTTTTAGACAGAAAGATTGTTTACTTTGAACGAATTGGGTTTTATTCAACGCACCCTCGATGACATGGCGATTTTCGTTCGTACGAAGTACGCGATGCGAGACGGGATGCGGGTATCTACGAAGCGGGAAGCGAATGACCTGCTGACGGAAGTGGATTTGGCGGTCCAGGAGGAGATTGTAGCGCGGATTCGAACGGCGTTTCCGGAGGACCAGATTTTTGCCGAGGAGAACGGGCTGCACGAGCTACCCGCCAATCGCGACGGGCGTACTTGGCTAATTGATCCGATCGACGGGACCCAGAATTTTGTGCGCGGTCTGTTTCCCGCCTTCGGGGTTTCGCTGGGGTTTGCAGTTAACGGCAAGCCGGTGGCGGGCGGCGTGGCGGTGCCGGGGAAGGGCGAGCTGTTTCTCGCGGAGAAGGGCGGCGGTGCGTTTCGAAATGGCGAGCGGATTGTGGTGTCGGACGTGGACGCCATGGGTAGCGCGCGGGCGGAGATCGATTTCTCAGGGCCGTGGGACCGCGAGGAGATATTGCAGAAGTTCAGTCCATTGATGGTGGCGATCGGGCAGGTGCGCTGCCATTGCGCGGCCGTGATTGGGTTGTGTTCGATCGCGACGGCGGATATGGATGCGTATGTACATGTGGCGTTAAATCCGTATGACTATGCCGCCGCGATGATTATCGTCGAGGAAGCGGGCGGATTGGTGACGCGGTTGGATGGAAGCCCAATCCACGTGTTCGATGGCGGGCGTGGGGTGCTCGCGAGCAACCGGTTGCTGCACGATGCGTTGATAGACGTGATTGTGTAGTGCTAGTCAATTTACGCAGAAGATCAAAGCGGAGCTTTTCAAGAGTGCGTTCCCAAGCGGGAGCTTGTGAACGAGGGAATGGTGAATGAAGAAAGCAGTTCATTTTGGCGCCGGTAATATCGGGCGTGGATTTTTAGGCCAACTCTATTTTGAGTCTGGTTATGAGACGACATTTGTGGATGTGGCCGATGCGCTGATTGCTGGATTGAATGAGAAACGAGCCTATCCGCTTCGAATTCTCGACGAAGTCAGCTACACGATGTTGATCGAGAATGTGCGGGCGGCAGATGCGCGGAAGACAGAAGATGTCGCGGCGGCGCTTGCGGAGGCGGACATTGCATCGACTGCGGTGGGGGTGAATGTGCTGCCACGCGTTGCACCAGCGATTGCGGCGGGAATTGCACAACGATTTGCGGATGCAAACGCGAAACCGCTGGACATCATCGTGTGCGAGAACATGCTGGAGGCAGGGCCGTTTCTGAGAGAGGAAGTTCGCAAGCACCTGTCTCCCGCTTTGCATGATGCACTCGATGAAAAAGTAGGGTTTGTCGAGGCGAGCATCGGGCGGATGGTGCCGGTGATGACCGAGGCGCTGAAGGAAGAAGACCCGCTGCTGGTGTGCGTCGAGGCGTATTGTCATTTGCCGGTGGATAAGGATGGGTTCAAAGGGCCAATTCCGGAATTAAAGAACCTTCAGCCACGCGACAATTTTGAAGCATACGTTGAGCGGAAGCTGTTTGTTCATAACGCAGGCCACGCGGCAACGGCATACCTCGGGCATCTGCGCGGGCATGAGTACATCTGGCAGGCGATCGGCGACGCGGCGGTGCGCACGGAAGTCGAAGCGGCGCTGGCGGAATCCTGCGAAGGATTGGTACGAAAGCATGGAATGGATCGTAAGGCGTTGGCGAATCATCGCGAAGATCTGATCCGCCGATTCGGAAACAGATTGTTGGGTGACCAAGTAGAGCGCGTAGCACGCGACCCGATTCGCAAGCTCGGCAAGCGCGACCGGCTGATCGGCGCGGCGCTGATGAGTTCGGAACAAGGCGTGTCGCCACTCGGGTTGGCGTTTGCGGCAGCGGCAGCGATTCGATACGATCAGACGTCCGACCCCGCCGCACAATCCATTCAGGAACTCCTTGCGAAAGATGGACTTAGCGGGGTTTTGCGCGAGGTGTGCGGCATCGACCCGGACTCGGTGTTGGGTTGCTTGATCGCGGACGGTGAGCACCGGTTGAAATCGGATGGGTGGCTGAACCATGGGGGTTAGCTCTAACGTAACGTTGTCCAGTGTGAATGAATAAGGATCTGAAAAAATACGCACAACGTGCTGCTAACCTGCTCGCTGCAATCTTCTGCGTGTCTATTCTGATTCTAATTCCATACTATTTTCTTTCAGAAGGTCGCTCTAAACTTTTTTATTCGTCACGCTATGGCCAAGTACTCCCCGGCATCGCGATTGGTTATCTTGCGATCACCGTTGAAGTATTGCTTCTGGGTCTGGCCGTTTTTACGGGTGTCCGCTGGCTGAGAGATCGCGGCAAACATACAGCGCGCAAGCGATGAAGCAACCTAATGACCGAATTCGACGAACTACTAAAAGCTGTCCAAGAAGCAACAGTAAACTACCAAGCGTCAGAGGACGTACACGTAGGGAGTGTAGGCGCGGCGTTGCTGACGCCCGACGGACGGATTTTTACCGGCGCGTGCGTGGACTGTATTTGCGGCATTGGGTTTTGTGCAGAGCATTCCGCGATTGCGGAGATGCTCAAGCACCGCGTGACGCGGGTGGTGGCAATGGTGGCGTGGGATTCAATCGGGAAAGTGCTTTCGCCATGTGGGCGGTGCCGGCAGTTTTTGCATGAGATTGATGATGCAAATTGGGACATGCGGGTGTATTTGGGCGTTGAACAGATTGTGACTTTGCGCGAGTTGTTGCCGTATCGGTGTTAGTCATGGACTCGATGGACGAAACGGACACAGCCGATCGCGTGAGTACGGTCGAAATTATTAAGAAGGTTGGAAATGCACGAAGTTAAATTGCCGCAGTTGGGACAGTCCGTTGAAGAAGCGTCGATTGTCCGTTGGTTGAAGAATGAAGGCGACGCGATCGCCAAGGGCGAACCGTTGCTGGCCGTGCAGACAGATAAGGCGGAGATCGAAGTGGAATCGCCCGCCGAGGGCACGCTTCGAAAGATCTTGTTGGCAACGGACGTGACGGTGCCGGTGATGACCGTGATCGCGTTGGTCGGCGAGAAAGAGGAGGCGTTGCCGGATTTGGCGAAGTACGGCGTTAGCGGTGGGAACACCGCACCGGCGCCGGCTGCGGCAAAAGACGCGGTGAAAGCTGCTGAGCCGGTAAAAGCGGCTTCGCCGGTAGTCACGCCGACGGCTGTCGACGGCGCGCGCGCGATTTCGCCGCGTGCGCGAAAAGCAGCGGAGGCGTTACATGTCGATCCGAATGTCGTGACAGGCACAGGCGTCGGCGGTCGCGTGATGGAAGAAGATGTGAAGGCATATGCGGCTTCGGTGAAGGCGTCGCCTGCGGCGATGCGTTCGGCTGCGGCATCCGGCGTGGATATTGCGCGCGTTGCGGGATCGGGTCCGCACGGAAAAGTGATGAAGGCGGACGTATCAAAGTCCGCGGGCGCACCTCCTGCTGCTCCTGCGATTCCTTCGGGTGAGATGCGGCGGGTGCCATTGACGCCGATGCGCAAGATCATTGCGAAGCGGATGGCGGACAGCAAGTACAGCGCGCCGCATTATTACGTGACGGTGGAAGTCGATATGGCGAATGCGGTGGCGTTGCGTAAGAGTCTGCCGTGGAAGCCGTCGTTCAACGATATTGTGATGCGCGCCACGGCGATGGCGCTGGTGAAGTTTCCGGCGGTGAACGCGCGTTGGCTGGGTGACGCCGTGGATGAAGTTGGCGATGTGAATTTGGGTTTTGCCGTGGCTATGCCGAGCGGGTTAATCGTGCCGGTGGTGCGCAGCGCACAATTGAAATCGTTGCAGGGGATTTCGGAAGAGTGCAAGGTGCTCACCGAAAAGGCGCGCGCGGGAAAACTGCTGCCGGACGATTACGCGGGGAACACCTTTACGATTTCCAACCTTGGTGGATTTGGTGTGGACCATTTCACCGCGATCATCAATTTGCCGGACAGCGCAATCCTTGCGGTAGGGCAGATTAAGGATCGGCCGGTGGTGATCGATGGCGGGATTCATGTGCGGCCGATTATGAAGATGACGTTGTCGAGCGATCATCGGGTGATCGATGGCGCGTTGGCGGCGCAGTTTATGGGGCATTTGAAGGGGTTGTTGGAAGAGGCGAAGTTGTAGGGTGCAAGATCGAAGCAGAGCTTCTGGCACGGGTGCGTTCCCAAGCCGGAGCTTGGGAACGAGTTAAAGTGCAGTTCATTCTGACTACTGACTTCTGAACCCTGAATTCATCGGAGACATTGATGCACGCGTGTGATGTTGTGGTGATTGGTAGCGGGCCTGGCGGGTATGTTGCGGCGATTCGTGCCGCGCAGCGCGGGGCTCGTGTTGTTGTCGTTGAGAAGGAAGAGATTGGCGGGGTGTGTTTGAATTGGGGATGCATCCCGACAAAGACGCTGATTTCGAGCGCTCACCTGTATCACAAGATTCAACATGCTTCGGATTTTGGATTGAAGGCAGGCGCGCCCTCTGTTGACTTCAAGGCTTTGCGCGCGCGCAAGGACGATGTGATCAAGAAGAATAAGGCGGGCATCCGCAACTTATTCAAGGGACACGGGATTGAAGTCGTGCAGGGAACTGCGCGCGTCGCAGCGCCCGGTGTCGTGCGCATTGGTAAGGAAGAGATCCGGGCGGGGGCGATCATCATTGCGACGGGTAGCTCCTCTGCGCAGTTGCCAGGCTTGGAGACAGACGGCGAGCGCGTGATCACGAGTACGGAGGCGCTGGAACTGGACGCGGCACCGAAGCGAGTGCTGGTGATTGGCGGCGGTCCGATTGGTGCGGAGTTCGCCTCGATTTGGAATGCATTTGGTTCGGAAGTGATCGTCGTTGAAATGATGCCGAACCTGTTGCCGCTGGATGATGCGGAGAATACGAAGATTCTGGCGAACAGTTTTAAGAAGCGCGGCATTGACGTGCGCACCGAAACGACCGTGAAAAATCTCGATCGTGGAAAGAAAACCATCAAAGCCACGCTCGATGGCAAGCACGCGGGCGAAGTGGAAATCGATCTTGTTCTAGTTGGAATAGGACGTAAGTTTCATTCCGATGTGGTATCGGAAACGCCGGGGCTCGGTGTTGAATTGGGCAAGCGCGGAAACATCATCGTGGACCCGTGCATGGAAACTAACGTTGCGGGCATCTACGCCATTGGCGACGTGACTGGCAAGACGATGTTGGCGCATGGCGCCAGCACAGAGGGCATCGTTGCGGCGACAAACGCCACCGGCGGCAACGAAACGATGGATTATCGCGTCGTGCCTGCGTGCACGTTTACAACGCCGGAAGTGGCGAGCGTGGGCATGACGGAAGCGAAAGCGCGCGAGGCAGGGCACGAAGTGAAGGTGGGACGTTTCAGCTTCATGGCCAGCGGGCGCGCACATGCGATGGGCGAGACCGAAGGCAACGTCAAGATCGTCGGTGATGCAAACACGGACGAAATCCTCGGCGTACACATCATCGGTGCGGAGGCCGGCGAGTTGATTGCGTCTGCGGCGCTGGCGATGAAACTGGAGGCGACAGTCGAAGATTTCGCACACACCATTCATACGCACCCCACGCTCGCGGAGACTGTCATGGAAGCCGCGGAAGATTACTACGGCATCGGCATCCACACGCCGCCGCGCAAGGCGAAGGTGACGCGATAAGCGTCGTGGGCCAATACCGCGTGAACGCGGAACTTCAATCCTGCTGTCTCGCGGAACGTCTAACGGCGTTCTCGCGAGATTGGTGAGGTAGGACATTGCGAATCCGCAGAAAGACTGTCCTTGAAGACTTGTTTTGCTTCGCCGTGCTCAGCGCTGTGCCGGTGCTGCTGCTTGCGCAGGGCGTGCTGCGCGACACGATACCGGTGGATGCGACAAGCGCGCTGAGCTTCACTCCGTGGGAAGAGGCGCGGCCCGCGGGTATGGCAGTCGATCCCGATCCCACTGCGAATGTTGAGGCGCAGCGCTATTTTCCGTGGTACGTATTTTTGACGCGGGTCGAGCATGTATCCGATCTGTTGTGGAACCCGCTTGAATATGCCGGACAGCCATTTCTAGCGATATGGCGCACGCGGTGTTTGTCGCCGTTTTCGCTTCCGTTTTATTTTGCCGAAGCGCCGACGGCGTTGCGCATTAGTTTTTTCCTGAAACTTCTGGTGGCGGGGTGTTGCGCGTTTTACGCGGCGCGCCGCATCGGGATGCGGCCGGCAATTGCGATGATCCCGGCGGCGGCATTTCAATTGTGTGGGCCGCTGCTTGTCTGGTCGATACTGCCGATCTCCGACGTACTCCCCTGGTTGCCGCTACTGTTCGTATTCGCGGAACGGATCGCGCTTGGACAGTACCGCGCATGGCCGGGGGGCGCGCTCGTCTTCGCCATGATGTTGTTGGGCGGCGCGCCGGAGGCGTGTGCGGCGCTTCTCGTTTTGATTATCGTGTACTTTGCGCTGCGCGTGTTTGAAGAATGGCGCGGTTTTGCAGGGGCCGGCGCGTCGTTTGGATTCTTTGGCGCGACACTTGCGCTGGCGTTCGGAATTGCCTCTGTACAAATACTTCCCTTTACACAGTTTTTTCATTTTGCCGCTGAATGGGCAGCGCCGGTAGCACGCTACACGCCTGTGCGATTCGATTTCGCTGCATGGGTATTGCCGTTTCTGAATTCGAATCCAAAGGAGATGTCCTCAGGCGCGACGATTGCCAGTCACTCGGGGCTTGTACTCGCGCTGCTGCTACCGGTGTGGCTTTCGCTACGGCCATTTTCGGAAGTGCGAACGCGGCAACGCTGCGAAGCGTTGCTGGTGCCCGCAATTGGATTGAACATTCTCGCGCACTTTTGGATGCCTTGGCGCGATGCGGTGCCTTTCGGAGGAAGCGTGAATCCGGAGCACTTGCTTGTGGCGAATTCATTTGTGTTGGGCATTGCGGGCGCGCTAACCGCGGACGAATGGTTGCGGCTTGGCGCGGACGAAATCAAAGGCACCGTAAAGCGATTTTTGTTTTTCGGCACCTTGAGTCTGGCCGGCGCGATCACCGCGGTTGTGTGGCCGGGTGGACAGGCGGGGCTTGTGCCGGGGCCGTGGTGGTCTGCGCTGCTGGCATTGGGATTTGTATTCGTAGCCATCGCGCTTCTCGCGATAAATTTTGTGCAACCCTCTCTTCGCGCGCTAGGTTATTTCCTGTCAGCGTTGGTAGCCATCGATCTCGCGATTACATTTATACCGCATATGTCCTCCACACCGCGCGCACTTTTATTTCCCGAAACGCAGTTCATAGCGCAATTGCATAAGACGGGCGGGCGCGTCACGGGGAGCGCCGCGCTGGCGGACTGGCCACTCGCCGGCAACTCAGTGCCGCAATTGTACGGCAGCAGCGGCGTGCTGATCAGGCATCAGCACGATTACAAACTGCGCACGGAAGAAGACCCGCTGTTGCTGCGTCGATCGGGTTCGCAGTTGCTGCTTTTGAAACAGGAAGATATTCAGGGAAAATTCGCATCGCTGCGGGAAGTCTTGCGTATCGAGCAGGTGTTGCCGACGGGCGCAATTTTGTTTTTCGATACGGAAGCCAAGGGGCGCGCGTGGATGGCATACGAGGCGCGCAACGTGGAGCGGTATAGTCCCGGCGAAGTGAAATCTGGCGGACCGATCCTCGTCGAGCAAGGCGTGCCGCCCCCCCCATTGCCTGCCGACAAATCGCCGGGTACAGTGACCATCGCGCCGGGAGAGACCAACACGCGCGTCACCGTGTCGCTGGATGGTGTCTCGAAAGGCATACTCGTGCTCGCGGATGCATTTTTTCCGGGATGGGTCGCAACGATTGACGGTAATCCCGCGCGCGTACTTGCGGTGGACGTGCTCTATCGCGGAGTGGAAATTCCTGAAGGCGCGAAAGAAGTCGTGTTTGAATACAAGCCGTCGCTGGTGCGTGCCGGTTTAATCATTTCTGTAATCTGCGCGGCGGCACTGATAATTAGTGTGATTGCATTTATACCTTCCTCTATTCGGCACTTTAAGGAAGACCCGATCTGGTCAATTTGACACCACCGTGGTGCGGTATTCGTCTTGTTGAAGGCCAATCTTTTCAAATGGAATCGGTTCAAACCCCGGTACTGCCTTGAAGACGATGGAGTCATCGCGGAGCGCGTAGTTGTTCTGCTTAGCGTCGACGAAGCCCGGGTCCCAGCGCAGCACCAAGTTGTCGCGTATATCCCAATTTCCGTCGACGGAGGATTCACATTGGATGACGACGTTCTTCACGGAATGATTTAGACGCGGTTGATTCGACGATTCCATGAAACCCGCAAGATCAGGATAACGATCGATGTACGGCGCCTTGGTGATGTCCACTTCGTTCAGCAATCGGTCTTGCCACAACGGTTCGCCGATCCATTGCTGCCAATAGGCGTCTTGCCACGGAGACGCGCCCATCGCGCGTTTGCATTCGATGAAGATATTGTTCTCCACCCAGTTGTCGTGACCGCCGTGGCTGAATACCGCGCCGAAGCTGCCGCCCGCCGCGCGGTAGAACACGTTGCCATACACGCGCTGGCCACCCGCGCCGTCGTCGAAATAAATCGCGCAACTGCCGTGGCTCATTTTGCTGCCGAGGTCGTGCCAATAGTTGTAGCGCAGTTGCGTGCCGCGTTCGGAGGGATTACGGCCCATGTAAAACGCGCCACAGTCGTCGCTGTCCATGCCGATGCGATACACGTCGTTATACTCGATGATATGATCGTTGCCGCCGATTGTGATGCCCTGGTGCGGCGCGTCGTGAATGCGGTTGTGCGCGACGTGAATGCCGACGCCGTTGAGCGAGAGGTTGTACGCGTGCGTGCGCTGGCGCAGTGAGACGTTATAGATATCGTTATTGCGAATGACGAATCCGGACGGCGTTAATGTTTTGCGATCGCCGCCGGACATTTGGATGCCGTGCGTGCCCGTGTTGTAGATGTCGCACGCGATGACCGCGTGGCCCTCTCCCCCATTCACTTCAATGGCACTCAAGCCCGTATTTCGAACGGTACAGGCGGCAATGAGATTTTTGGCGCCGCCATCGATCTTAATAGCAGTTCCCGCGCACATCTCGAAAGTCAGGCCACGCACAGTGACGTTCGATGCGCCGTTTATCGTAATGAGCGGGTCGCGCAGCGTCGTGAGCACGATGGATTGTTTATCAAGCGGTTCAGGAGGCCAAAAATACAGCACGCCGTTTTCGCGATCGATGTAGTATTCGCCGGGCGTATCCAGTTCCTCGAGCAGGTTGAATGCTTTGTATCGGCGGGGGGCCTTGTTTCCGCTGCCGATACCGTAGTGGTGCTGCTTCGCGAGCGTGATTTGCTTCGTGTTCGTATCGATCGATCCTACTTTGATGCTGTCGATCGACCAGTCAAAACACCAGTAGCCTTGCAGCCATACGCCGGGCGCATTCACCCAACGCGAAGGCCTATCTTCCGAATATTCGAACACGCCCAATTTGTCCGAGGCGTGATTGCGCCACGGCGCGGGGCCGCTTTCGATCACATTAGCGATTTCCGCCCAGCCTTCGTTTGGCCATTGGGCAAGCATCATGCGCGCACCGTTGAAATACAACTCCGGGAGCGCGGGCGCGGCTTCAAACTGGTCCGGCATCGTTCCTAAATCCATAATACCGAGCGCGCGCAAATCTGCGCGCAAGACTGCAGCGCGGGCCATCTCGTCTATGCGAGCGACGACTCCTTCATTGGTAACGGGCGACAGCGTGCTTGGTTCTAAAGTATGGCCGCCAATAAAAATGGCTCTTTCACCATCCACCCCGCAATACACAACGGGCGCGTCCGGCGCGCCGCTGTCCTCTGCATTCAAGGTGAAAACTTCATGCAATGCGTAGGTGCCGCCGTGAATCCAAATCGTGGCCGCGCTGATCTCGCCCTTGGCCTTCGATTCGCGCACTGCGTCCCGCGCTCGCGCGAAGGTCGAGAAAGGCGCATCCACGGTGCCGGCATTTTGATCGTTCCCATTCGTGGCGACGTGAAACTGAATGTCTGCACCAGCGGCGGAAAAGGCAAGTACGCAAATAAGTGGTGCAATAAGGGCGATTCTACTGTACATACTGCTCCTGAAGCGCAACTGCTCGGGTCTATTAAAGCGGTGTGCGACCTGCCGATATTTACGATGCTTTCTTGATTGCCTTCTCGATACTCGAATCCTTTGCCATGCCGAGGGCGATTGCTTTGTCGTAGCAAGTTTGTGCGGATGCCGCATCTTTCTTTTTGACGGCGTACCAGTAGGCGAGATTGAACCACGCGGGGGCGTAGTCGGGATTGGCTTCGGTGGTCGACTTTGCAGTGGAGATGGCATCGTCGAGTTGGCCGTAGTGGGCCATGTTCACAGCGTGGGCGTTGCGCGCGTCGATAAGGTTCGGATCTAGTTGCAGGGCTTTTGCGAGGTGATCCGCGGCTTCCTGGTGCTTTTCTTTGTTCATTAGCAACACGCCGAGCGTGTAGTGTCCGACGGCATCATCGCCGAGGCCGAGATCGACAAACATCGCCGCGGCCGCGGCGTTGGCGGCTTGTTCGAAGCGTTGTTTCAGCACGGCGCCGCCGTCAGCAGTCCAGCGTTTTACTTTTTCCTCGTCCACCGTGAATTCGGGATTCGTGATGTTCATGCCCATGCGGTTTGTGGGATCGCCAAGCTTGGCATTAGCGAGCACGGGTTCGGTAGTCGCAACGATCGTGTTGTCCCAGAGACGGTGACCGTCCGGGAGTGTAACGAGTTTTCCATCGAGTTTTGTTGCAAGCGTGCCGTCGGATCCGTAGACACCGAAGGTCATCTGGCAATCGAGCAGCGTGTCGTGTCCTTTCTTTGCCAAGCCGCTCCAACGCGCCTCAATTACATCGTCCACTGATTTTGCGCCGGCTGTAGAACCCATCGGTGCGACTTCCGCGAGTTTAGCGCCGACCGCCGATTCGAGTTTAGCCTTGATGATGTCCTTAAATTTGTCGGCGGGATTGTAGCCTTCGAGCGATTCGTGGATTGGCACGCGGTATTTTGAGTTCACGATTGCGTCGGCACCGGCGCCGAGCACGATTCCGGAAGAACCAAGGACGCGAAGCGTCTTACCTGCTGGCGATACGGAAACCTGCATCTCGCTGGGCGTGGCTTTCGCCGAAAACGCCGGTGATTGGGCTGCGCCGATGGATGCTGGGCCTTCCTTCGTCGTTGCACAACCTGCGAGTAAGGTGGCGACGACGGCGAATGAAGTGATGAGGATGCGGCGCATGTTGTGGTCCTTCCTGAATATGGTGCGGCTGAATCGCGGGATGGTAACAGAGGGGGTCGGGAAAATTACAGCGTATATTGAACGAGTGAAGAATGGCGGCGCTGTCTCGCCGCACTCTCCGCCGCGGCGGACGCTTCGCGCGGCCGTCCATAATCGTGAATACATACGAAGTTGAGCGTGCGTCCTGACGCGGTTAGGATGAGGAATCTGGGCAACGTGACAACAATCTGCAAGGGAGCAAAAATCGCATGGGTGGCACAATAGATCGGCGGGAGTTCCTGGATCGGGCGGCGGTTGGAGCCGCTGCGATGACTTTGGCGGGTCGGATTGCGATTGGGCAAGACACGCCGTCGGATCGCGTGGTAGTCGGCGTGATGGGACTATCGCGCGGGATGGCACTCACACAAGGTTTCTCGCAGCAGCCGAACGTCGAAGTGCGCTACGTGTGCGATACCGACTGTACACGCGCGGAACAGGCTGTGGCGGCGATGGAAAAGGCGGGTAAACCGAAACCGCAGATCATTCCTGACTTTCGTAAGATGTTAGAGGATGCGGAACTCGATGCGTTGATTTGTGCCGCGCCGAACCATTGGCACGCGCCCGCGACGATTCTCGCGTGCAACGCTGGCAAACATGTGTACGTCGAAAAGCCGTGCAGCCATAATCCGTGGGAAGCGGAGACGATGGTTGAGGCCGCGCGTAAGCACAAGCGCGTCGTTCAGGTCGGCACGCAACGTCGCAGCAGTCCGAATATACGCGGGGCAATTGCGCGCTTGCACGCGGGTGAGTTAGGCCGTGTGTATTCGTCGCGCGCGCATTACTGGGGCGGGCGCGGATCCATCGGCAAAGGTCAGCCTGCGGATGTTCCGGCAACTCTCGATTACGACCTATGGCAAGGCCCCGCGCCGCGCAAGCCTTATAAAAACAATTTGATTCCTTACAATTGGCACTGGCATTGGCATTGGGGAAACGGCGAGTTGGGCAACAATGGCGTGCATACGCTCGATCTGTGCCGCTGGGGGCTGGGCGTGGATTTTCCAGTGAAGGTAACGTCAAACGGCGGGCGCTATTGTTTCGATGACGATCAGGAAACGCCGGACACGCACGTCGTCGGCTTCGAGTTTGCGGACAAAAAACTGATCACTTGGCAAGGGCATAGCTGCAATCCACACGTGGAAGATTTCATTACGTTCTACGGCGAGAAGGGCATGCTCAAGCTCGGCGATCTGGGCGACGTGACAATCTACGACACGAGCGACAAGATCATTCACGAGGAAAAAGGTGTGTTGGGCGAACCGGAGCACATTGCGAATTTCCTAGCGGCCGTGCGCGCAAACGATGCTTCACTGCTGAATTGCGGCGTCGAACAGGCCTATCCGAGCACTATGATTTGCCATCTCGGAAACATCGCACACAGGACCGGCCGCACCATCAATTGCGATCCGAAGAATGGACATATCGTTGGTGATGATGAAGCGATGAAGTACTGGAAACGTGAGTATGAGCCAGGTTGGGAGCCAGTCGTTTAAATACGCAGGCACGACCTAAGGAGCGTTAGATGTCCGCCACGCAGGTGCAATCGCTTTCGCTTACGGCGCGATTCGCGGTTCACATCGTATCATTTATCGTGCAAGATGCCTTGCACCTGGTGGCCCTGGGAGCGATTGACTCAAGCGCAACAGCCTCCCTCGCCGGCTTGGGCGATGAGAACGTTCTTAAGATTGTATTCGGTCTTAGCGTGTGCATTGCGACGATTGCCGCGCCTATCGTTTGGTTTTGTTGGGACGAGGATAGTTGCCGTGTCCGCCCAACGTCTTTTGGATGGTTATTTACTCGGGCCGCGCTGGTTCTTCTCGCAGCAGGTTTGGGCGTTTTGACGCACCTCGGTTTCCTCGCTCCTATCGCCGTCCCGGCACTAACGATGACATTGGCGGCGCTCGCTGTGGTTACCTTATTCGAGGTGATACTTCTGTCTTATCGTGGAATTAAGGCCTGAAGGTTCAAGGATGAGTTAAATGTGTATTCGACGGGTATTCAGTCCGATCTTATCGACGATTTGCGCGGCGGTTTTCGCGCTTGTGGCGTCTTCTCAAGAAAACGAGAACAAGTCCGTTGCACTTATCACCCACGCAGGTGGCGCCCATGTGGAGTTGTATTTGCAGTCATTGGCGAAGGCGGAGGAGGTCGGCAGCGTCGTCGTGGCGGATGCGGATGGAAAGTATGTTGAACCTGCGCGCAACGCGTTGGGCGCGAAGATGGGCAAGATGTATTCGGACTACCACGAATTGTTCTCCAATGAAAAACCACGCATGGCGCTGGTGAGTATGGAGGCGAAACTGGCGCCCCCGGCGATTGAGGCGGCGTTGGACGCTGGCTGCCACGTGATGGCGGAGAAACCTGCATGCACCAACGCGGAGGATTTCGCTAAGCTCGCGGCGAAGGCGGAGGAAAAGAATCTTTACTTGATGCTGGCGCTGTGTAATCGCGTGAATCCGGAGGTCATAGAAGCGAAGCATCTTAAGGAAGTGGGTGAGATTGGCAAGGTCTACGGCATCGAGATGCACATTGTGCAAGATCAGACGCGGTTAACGAATAAGAGCTATCAGGAAACGTGGATGTCGGACAGGGCGCGCGCTGGCGGCGGCCATCTCACGTGGCTGGGAATTCATTGGTTGGACTTGGGAATGTACATCACAGGCGAGAAAGTTGAGCAGGTGACGGGATTTGCAGGGAACGTTGGCGGACAACCGATCAACATTGAAGATTCCGTGGCGATGTCGATGAAATTCGATAACGGCACATTTGGCACGCTCACTTCGGGGTACTACCTCGACAAGGGCAATCAGATGCACATCAAGATTTGGGGATCAGGCGGTTGGCTGCAGATCAATAGCGAAAAAGACCGCACGGTCGAGTGGTATTCCGCGAAGTCAGGACAGGGCGAACAGATCAAGTCGTTTGCGGATC
>JADLHJ010000054.1 GCA_020848835.1 Candidatus Hydrogenedentota bacterium | reverse complement strand
ACTTGTTAACTGCCAATAACGAATTGGCCCTCGCCGCTTAATTAACGGCGACGTCGTACCTCTGACCGCCTGCTAAGGGGATACGGCGCCGACAGCGGGCCTCGAGGCGGAAGTCCGGCGGGGACTTTCGCGGAGAGTACCGACCCCGCCTTGCGGCTTCCGGTAGCGCGCCTGACGCGACCGGCGGTGGCGAAACCTAAAAGACGGGCTACGCACGTAGACGCTCACGTGGGCGCACTTTCGGACGCGGGTTCGATTCCCGCCGCCTCCACCATTTTTGTTTGCCCGTAACTAATTGAGCCTTATTCCCAGAACTTCGTTTGCACCGTTTTAGATATATTTTACATCCAGAACCATCTCCCAGGCGTTCGCCCACCTTGTTTGCAAGCTCCCCCCAGGCGCTCCGAGCGGCGCGCGCGTGCACGTTCATCAACAATTCCGGGGTGGAATGCCGAAGCAGGCTTTGTGCTTCCTTAATATTTGCGCCCTCGTCGATGACCAGCGTGGCAAACGCGTTTCGCAGAGAATGGAAGTCGACCTTGCCTTCCGCAGTCCATTTATAAATTCCGGCTGAGGTGAGATCCATGTCCAACGAACGGGCGGGATGGGAAGGGACGGGAAGAAGCGACAGGCAAAAAACAAGGCGTTCGGGAGCGGTTTGAAGACCGGGTTTACGCTTCTTCGTCCAGGCGGCCTCCAAAATCAGACCGCCGTGCGTGAAGTCGACATGCTTAATTGTAAGTGAGGCAAGTTCCTTGGCCCTCAAACCCGTAACGCACGCAAGAGCGTACACCAGCCTACGATCGGGAGGCGCCGCCGCGATGAACGCACTATTTTCGTCGCTGTGAGGGCGCACCGCCATACTTGGGGCGTCGTGTAGAAGCGCTTGAGTCGTTTGAGTGGGTCCTCAACGAGATAGTCGCGTGCGACACACCAGTCACAAAAGCCGTTTATTTTGGAGTATGAATCCAAAATAGCCACAATACGCTTGGTTGTCAAGTGCGTAGGGCGGTTGCGACCGGCGTTTACATGCTGGGCGCGACTTTCACGGCACGCGGAATTAGGGCCTGAATCCAATCTATGGTCCTGTGCGATGCTCTAAGTAGGTAGATCGATGATAATTAGCCACTTATAACGTCCTGTTTCAATGTGGTGGTGATGAAACTTTCTCTGTCGATTGAGTATTGAAACTTTACTTTTAGCCAAGGCGGCACAGCGATGGAACTGGCTGCAACGACTTTGTGTTGGATAAGTGGGTTGCCAGGGACGCATGGGGTAAATTGTTGACCTAAACTTTTCCTTGCTTCTTTTCGATGGGTGGGGCGGGCAAACTCCGCTTTCGGGCGAGGTAGGAAGAGCAGCGATGCAGCGAGTTAGTGTGACAGAAGTCGTGAGCGGGAATACCGTCGTGGTATGGCCTCAGTGGACATATGCGGGGACGACCGGCAGCCTAGTAAGAGTCAACGGACTTTCCGCGCCTCCCAAAGATTCCCCCCGTAGTATCGTATCGAGTCGCAGACTTATGTTTCTGATTTCTGGGTGCGATGTTTATCTTAAGCAAATACACGGCGTCGTTGATGGCGCACTGGTCTGCGACGTGTATTATTCTGGAAGAGATGTAGCCGATCAACTCCCAGAGTACGCGACGGAAAAGCTCAACGCAGCGTCCGTAGTTAACGGCTGACTGCTGTTCGCTGTTGCTCTTGATGGCGGTAATTCAGTCTTGGATATGACTCGAAGCTTTTAGAAACGGGTACTTGCGTAATTGCCAATAGTAGCACTTCACCGACGCAGGCATTGCTTCAGCCTTCAGAACAACCTCGATTCTTGCATGGGACTTTGCCTAATGCGACCCGACGCACCTTCAATTGGCTTGCCTGTATCACCTGGGCGATTTTCAAGATTTGCGCTGTCCGTCGCCAATAATTGGTAGAATCTGTCTATCATGTCGGGCTAACGGAAGTCTGGGCCATAGATATCGGTCACCATCGACCGTCGGCGAGGAGGGGCACCGTATATGCCAAGCGTACCTTTCGCACATGAAACAACTGAATACGACCTGTCTGTGGTCATTTGTACGAGGAATCGTGCAGAGTCATTGCGTGAAACGCTTGACCACATCGTGAGAGATGAGCGGGAGGGGATTCACGTTGAACTAGTGATTGTCGACAACAATAGCAGCGACAACACGCGGGAAGTAGCGCTATCGTTCGGTAAACTGATTGGCATTCGATATCTTCGCGAGGACCGACAGGGAAAATGTCACGCGTTGAATCGTGCGTTGGACGAGGGACACTTAGGCAAAATCGTCGCGTTCTTGGACGATGATATGTCGGTTGAGAGAGGGTGGCTGAAGGGCGTCGTGGAAAGCTGTGAAAAATGGCCAGATCACGACATATTCAGTGGTCGATCCATTGCGATCTTCCCGCCGAGCGACTCACTCCCGCCGTGGGCCCGAAACAACCAGTTACATGGCTGGGCCTTTTCCGTTGCAGACCCTGGCACTGAGGACAGGCCTCTGCGACGTGGGTCGTTCCCTTCCGGGAATCATTTCTGGGTCAGATCAAGCGCACTCACAAACGGCCGCCGCTTTCCAGGACTGTGGCTACTGCCTGAACCTGGCCTATTGTTGGGCCTTCAGGAGGACGGTTGTACAGGTATGTGGATCGGAAATGTGCGTGTTGGTCATCGCGTGCAAATGCACTTATTCGACGCTGAGATTATACTTTTGCGTATGGTGCAATTTGGAAAGGATTCTCCTTACGTCCAGATGCCCAATCCTGCGCTGTTCTGGAAGGCATCGCTTTTTCGGAATCATCCATTCCTTTGTCTCTTCTTTTGCGCTGCGAATGCAATGCGTTGGCGTATCAAATTAGCATCGTCTTTTTTCAAAACAAGTGTTGAAAAACGGTTTCTGGCGAAGATTATCGCGACGGTCCGACTTCACGATAATTGGGAAACAGTCTGCCATTGGCGGCGTATTCGTCAGTTCGTGAGCGACGGCCAGATCAAGCATACTAGTATGGAGGTGCGGACGCTCTCGCGCCAGCATCAGTAACGCATATACGGTTAATTAATTCTTATATTGGAGGCAAGTTTCTAATGTTTGAGCGACGGATTCAACATCGGGTCGTTTGAATATCGAAGTATGTGTTCCCGGCACAAAATGTACAGTAACTCCTCCCCTTACCACTGCGTTCCATCCGAAGGCGGTATTTGATTCTTCGGGGGGAAGCCCACCTCTTTCCGCACATATAACTGTCAAATGCCCGGCATACGGCGGGAAAGCGTACTCTCGAAGTGCTCGAAGCGCTGCTCGAGACGAACGATATCTCCGGTACAGATGCGGGTCTTCCAGCACGCGCAACTGCGCCCTGCGCTCATCCAAGCTCGTACACTCTTCCTCGTTTGCCGCGTCCCGCTGCTTCATGTCCCGGATAGACCATCGGGCATAGTCGAGAATCGAAGGCGCAGCGCATGAGCTTGAAAAACTATGTGAGTAGCGACTAAGACAAAGTCTAAGCAGAATGCGCGAGTCCAAGGCTACGGTCTTTCGCCGGCGATTGAGCAAAGCCAAAGTAGATACCAACCTTGGGAACGAGCCTGTGCTTCCAAACCAACGACGGGTTCCCTGTTGCCGGCGGTATTCTGGCGGGGCCGAATCCAGTACAACTAATTTTGCAACTTGCTCGCCGGTTTCGTATAAGCGCCGAGCCATCTCGAAGGCCACGATTCCGCCTACAGAGTAGCCTCCCAGATAGTAGGGGCCTTTCGGCTGTTTGATTCGGACTTCCTTTAAGTAGGTTTCTGCCAAGCGCTCTACTGTTAGTTCCTCATCGGACAGGCTCGTATACATGGGGTCAGGGAAGCCGAAAAACGGTAGGTCTTGATCGAGTAAGCTCACGAGCGTCCCGTAGATTCCCATTACGTCGCCTGCACCGGTTATGAAGAACAGCGGTGGTCTGGATCCCTCTGACCGGAGGGGTACCATGAACTGGGTGTCTACGGGGTCTGTAGTTTCACGCGAATCGCCCGTAAGAATTTGCTGGATACGCAGTGCTTGGGAATAGAGTCTGGGGTACTCAAAAAGCTCGCGCACGGAAAGTTGCACATGAAAATTCTCTTCGATCTTTTGCTGCAGGCGCATGGCGAGCAGCGAATCTCCACCTACATCAAAAAAGTTGTCAGTGCGGCTAAGATCGCGCCGACCGAGCACATTTGTCCACGTAGCAGCGAGTTGCTTTTCTTTGTCGGTCTCGGGCGCGGAATGTGAACGGCTGAACGCCGCACGACTTTGACTGGGTTCGGGAAGTGCACATTTATCGACCTTACCATTAACATTCAGCGGAAAATCCGTCATGCGGACAAATAGTGCGGGTACCATATAGTCTGGAAGGCGACCGGAGAGTTCCCCTCGAATTTGTTCAAGGTCAGACTTGTCCTCAACATCTGCGATGAAATAGGCCACGAGTTCCTTCGCTTCGTCATCGAGTTGCCTCACAATGACGATCGCATCTCTAACTCCATGAACTGCTCGCAATGCCTTCTCAATTTCTTCCAGCTCAATCCGAAAGCCACGCAACTTGGTTTGACCATCGACGCGGCCGAGAAATTCCAGGACGCCGTTCTCTCCTCGCACCACCATGTCGCCCGTCGCGTATATCACGGATCCGCGCAAGTCTTCAGTAGTGACGGAGACAAACTTTTTCTGTGTGAGATCCGGATCTCCTAAGTACCCGACGGCAAGGCCGTCTCCCGCCACAAAGAGTTCTCCCGGAATTCCTATTGGTAAGAGGCCCATGTCGGGTCCAAGCACGTGTGCCTTGGAGTTCGAAATGGGCAAACCGATGGGAATTGAAAGTGCATTGTCCGATACGCTTTGGACTTCGTGCCATGTCGAGAATGTCGTGCATTCTGTTGGTCCGTATCCATTCAGGAATCTTTTCGGAGGGCCCGCGGCTAGCATTTGTCTGGCCCGTGTTGGGGACAGCACGTCTCCGCCCGAAATAAGTGTACCGACACAGGCGAATGCGTCGGGTTGCCTGGCTATGATTCGATTGAACAAGCCCACCGTGACCCACATTGCGTCTACGCGCTTCTGCTCTAAGAACTCTTTCAGGTCCTTTGGGGAGAGGAGTACCGTACGCGGAATGCAGACAATGCACGCACCATTGAGCAATGGTCCCCAAATTTCGAAGGTGGACGCATCAAATGCAAGGTTGGAACTTTGCGCAACACGATGCTCCGGCAATATTAAGATGTAATTTGTACTAAGTACGAGGCGCAAAATTGCCCGGTGTGGAACGCATACCCCTTTGGGCTCACCGGTAGAACCGGACGTATACATCACATATGCAACGGAAGTTGACGGTATACCGTTGATTTGCAGGTTCTCGCTGGAATGAGCGACGGAGGTATTCTTTGCATCCTCTATCGTTATGTTGCGGACACCGCAATCCGTGAGTGTATTCGATACTCGCTTCGACGCGAGCAGTAGCGCCGGTTTGGCATTCTGTATAATCTCGGCATTGCGCCGCCGGGGAACCGTTGGATCCAACGGCAGATACGCGCATCCTGCCTTCAAGATTCCGAGCACTACCGTTATGTAGTCGACGATGTCGTCTGTACAGACCGCGATGATGCTTCCTGGAGTCATTCCCTCGCTTATGAGGTAATTTCCCAATCGGTTTGCCTGGGTGTTCACTTCTTCGTAGGTTTTACATTCGCCACAGTTCTCAATCGCTGGCGCTTTGGGAGTCTTTGATACATTTCCTTCGAAAACTCTTACGACGGTTGAGTCGCGGGGATAGTCGCTCTCGGTGGAGTTCCATTTGTGTAGCAGAAGATGTTTTTCATTTTCTGTGAGCATGGAGAGCTCAGAAATCGACTTATCAGGAAATGTGACGCCGTCTTTCAGGAGCTGTTGGAAATGCACAAGCAAACGGCTAGCAATATTCGCGTCGACGACTTGCGTATCGTGTTCCAGTTCCAGGCGGATACGATCGCGCTCTTCGAAGACTTGAAGTGTTAGCCGGAACTTCGAAGTGCCGTTATGAACATGGACTTGCTCAATATCGAGTCCGTTGAACCGTGCGTCAATTGAAGGAGTATTCTGCACAACAAACATCGTTTCCACCAGCGGAACCCTCCCGGGAGTACGGTGAGGCGCCAAGTGATGAACCAGTATTTCAAACGGCAATGACCGGTGTTCTAACGCTTCTATCGCGCCCTGACCGACGCGGTTCACCAGTTGCGCGAAAGATAGGTCTGAGGATACCGAAGTCCGGATGACCAGCGTATTGACGAAGTACCCAATCAGCGGTTCGAGATCAACTGAATTCCTTCCCGCCGAAGCTGACCCAACCCAAATGTCTTCTTCGCCAGAGTATCTGTAGAGAAGCGCTTTCCATGTTGCCAGCAAGGTGGCATAGAGCGTTACGCGTTGCATTCGGCAGAAGGCAAATAGTTTATTGGCAGATTCTTGGGAAAGATTGGACATCACTACGTTTCCGATGGGCTCTGTCGAGCGCTTGTCCGAGGAGCAATGTAGGAACGCCAATTCCGGCACTCGTCCATGCAGTGTTTTCTGCCAATATGCGAGATCCTCATGAAACGCGCCTTGTTCAGCGAGTGTTCGCTGACCAGCGCAATAATCGACATATTGAATCGGGAACTCTTTCGGGCGCCAAGCTTTGCCGTCGAGTTGCGCTTTGTAACATTCGAATAAATCTCGAAGGAGAATCGATACAGACCAACCGTCGAAAATCACATGATGAATCACGATGGATAAAAAGTGCTCATTAGCGCTGATCTTGTACAAGACAGCCGATATCAGTGGGCCGGACGCGAAGTTTGCAGGACGCTGTGCATGTTGGAGGACGAGCGACATCGCCTTTTCCTCACGTCTCGACTCAGGCAGGCCGCTGAGGTCTACCTCATGCAATAAGCCTTCAGTGAATGTGGTCACTGTTTGGCACATTCCCACTTCAGTTGCAGAAAAGCGAGTCCGCAGCGCATCGTGCCGCGCTACCACGTTGTCAAGAGAGGCCGACAAAACCTCAGGTCTGAGGTTGCCGCGGAGTCGTAGTAGAACCGGAACGTTGTACTGGGGCAGCCCAGGATAATACGTTTCGAGAAACAGGAGACCTTCTTGCTGAAACGATACTGGGCCTGAATCGGATCCCGCTCTTGGTGTGTCGGGCGCGGCGGGACGGCGTTCAGGGTGATTCTTGGCGCCCTGAAGGCGCTTTAGCAGCAACGCACGCTTTTCCGAGGGTAGGTTTGCCCGTCGCCGATCTAAGTCTGCTCGTTTCTCGCTCATTGGCGCACGGCTTACTGTCGACTCGACGGCTTAGGCATCAAGTTGTTCAACCTGCAGTAGTATGGCTTCTTCCACAGCCTCTCCGAAGGACTCGATTGTAGAATTCTCAAGCAGGGCAAGCAACGGAAGCCGAACGCCAAAGGAATCGCTGACGCGCGCAATCACACGCATCGCAGCGAGTGAATGGCCTCCTAACGCGATAAACTCTTGGTAACGCCCCACGCGGTCGACCCCTAGAATCTCCGACCATATTTCCGAAAGGTTTTCCTCAAGTTCGGATTCCGGGGCCACGAATCCTGATTCCGTAACCGGCAAAACCGAGAGTAGCGCTGCACGGTCGACCTTACCATTGGCATCGAGTGGCAGAGAATCGATCCAAATTAGGGCACTTGGCACCATGAACGGAGGGAGCTCACCTTGCAGCCAAGCGCTTACCTTTTGTGTATCGCGACTAGAATTGTTCGTTGGCGTAATATAGGCGATGAGTCGCTTCTCGTGAACTTTATCCCCTGTGGCAATCACGACGGCCTGTCCGATTTCTCCGGACTTGATTAATGTGCGCTCGATTTCCCCGGGCTCGATGCGATAACCCCGTACCTTAACCTGTCGATCTACTCGGCCCAAGAAAGCGAATACGCCCGATTCATCGCGTACGACACGGTCGCCGGTACGGTACATGCGCGAGCACAGTTGATTGGCGAATGGATCGACGAGAAACTTCTCTTGCGAGAGTTCCGGACGGTTCCAGTATCCCCGGGCCACCCCATCACCGCCCACAAACAGTTCACCCGGGGTGCCATCCGGGACAGGACACAGGTGATCGTTAAGGATATATGCGGTTGTATTTGCGATAACGCGCCCGATTGGAACCGGATCGGACACGTCTTTTGCGGATTGCATTGTATGGCAACATGTAAACGTAGTGCATTCGGTAGGGCCGTAGCCATTGATGACCCGTAAATCAGGGATAGCATCCAGTACCCGTTTCACGTGGACGGCGGAAAGTACATCGCCCCCTGCCAACAATTGACGCACGCCGCGAAACTGGTTGACATCTGCGTCGACAAGTTGATGAAACAGTCCTGCGGTTAACCAGAGCGTCGTCACATTTTCATTTCGTATCAAACTGCCCAAGTCATCTAGTGCTCCATAGCCGGCGGGTGCAATGGCCAGTCGTGCTCCAGTCAGCAGCGCGCCCCAGACTTCAAATGTCGAGGCATCAAATGAGAGCGGCGCGAGCAAAAGAAATACCTCGTCTGGACCAAACGAGGCATAGTCCGTGCCGCACACTAGCCGCAAAATGTTGCGGTGATCAACGCAGACACCTTTTGGCGCACCCGTCGACCCTGACGTGTACATGATGTAGGCGAGGTCGTCTGGCGCCACTTCGACGTTCACGTTATGGTCCGGTTGGCGTTCGGCCAATCGAAGCAATTCTTGTAGAGAAATACAGTGCTCACCCGTCCAGTTAGTGAGTGGTAGATGGGAATCCTGGACCACACATAGCGTTGCAGAAATGTCTTGCAGCATCATTGCGAGACGCGAAGGGGGATAGGCGGGGTCCAGTGGCACGTATGCTGCGCCGCATTTCAGGATGGCCAGGAGGACTGCAATGGTTTCGATAGACCGTTCAGTGCATAGTGCTACACGATTGCCGCGCCCGACTCCAAAGGTGGTAAGGGCGTGCGCTATTCGGTTTGCATGGCTGTTTACGGCGTCATAGGTGAGGGAGTCGCCGGCGGACGATAAGGCTGTGATCTCTCCAAAGTGCAACGCAACACGCTCAAACTGGCGCGCCACACTGCTCCCGCGATCATATTCAAACACAGATAGAGGCATTTGCAGCTATTTCTCTACATGGCCGCCCCCCGCGAATCTGCAAAGAATTTACACAAGGACTGAACAATAGATCAAGCTGAATACAGATTGTCTTAGATATATAAACATATTAACATTGTTATGCTTAAGCTTCTTGCATAAAACACGGTAAGCCGAGCCAAGAATTGACCTTATCCATATCGAGCGCAACAATACTGGAGCTATCTTTTTGCAGCTACGAATGTTATGTGCCGCAACTGATTGCAAACAACGGCATATTTACGGCATAATTTAGGGATAAATGACTCAAAAGCAGTACAAATTTGTGTTGGAGTACCTCCGGACCGGAAACCGTGTCGAGGCGTATCGGCGCACGTACGATTGCCGTAATATGAACCCGAGGACAATCGCGCGGAAAGCGCAAGAAGTCGCGGCAAACCCCAAGGTCCGCAATTTGTTGGAAGAAAAGCGCCATGCTCATTTCGAGCGCTACCAGGTTGAACTAGACAACACACTGCGCAACCTCTTGGCAATTGCATTCACGAATCTCACCGATTTCTACGACTTCGATGGCAAAACACTTCGTGGAAAAGACTTGCGAACCGTCCCGGAACATAAATGGGCTGCCATCAAGAGTATCAGGGTGAACAAGAAACACGTTACCATAACGTTGCACAATAAATTAAGTGCCTTGAAAGCCCTCGGCGTGCACCTGGGGATGTTTGACGGGAAGCAACGGCAAGGAAGGATACAAAACTCCCCGATTGCCTTGGTCGGAGATGAGCATTCAATTGGCCGCGGCACGGAATGAGTGACGCGCGTCGGGGTTGTCGCGCGAGCAGCTGAATCCGGTCGAAATTTGCGTTCTAATGTTCGTACGGCGCCTGGGCCTCAATCATCCATCGCCTGCCAATGGCTCGATATTCTCTATGGCAGCGCCGCCTGCCACCCACCACGTACGTCATCCTTGTTTCGGGGAGAACGCATCGGGGGTGATAAGATCTGAAAACTTCAGTATGCGAAACCCCTCCGACTTAGCGGCGACGAGCAGCGCCTCGGTTGTCTTAAGGACGAATTCTTCGCGGTCGGGACCCCGATCAAAGTCGTGCATCAAAACAACGCCGCCGCCAGCCCTAAGGACTCTGTCCACGATCGATTGGGGTGTTGGGAGTACAGGCCACGTGTCGCCGGAATCCACGGTCCACCAGCAGATTCGAGAGCCTCGTTTACGCAACGCGCGCCATGTGGTGAACGTTACCTTGCCGTGTGGAGGTCGAAACAGGCCGTCTGGTTTCACCCATCTGGAAACCGAATTGAATCCCGCGTCAATATCTTCCAGCACGCGCCCTGTGTCTGACTTCCACGCGTGGAGATGATCGTAAGAATGAGACCCCAGCTCGTGTCCCTCCCGAGCGAGCATATCGACCGTCTCCGTATCCAACGCCACCCGCCTGCCGAGCAAGAAAAACGTGCCACGCACACCATGGGACAAGAGCATTTCAGATAAAGATCGTGACAGGCGAGTACCCGGGCCGTCGTCGTAGGTCAATACGATCGCACGGCTATTGTGGCAAACACTGCGGAGTTTTTCCCTTGCCAAGTATCGGAAAGCATAGTTGGCGGGCAGCGAGAATAGATTGCCAATACTTAATCTCATTGATAGAGCTTCATGATTTCGTCACGGTCCGGGATGCGCGAGTCCTTGTCACGTTACCTTTACAACACGTCACATTGACCGACGCTAGAAATGCCATCTGCTTCGCTCACGCCAAACCCCTCGCCAGCAATCATACTTGTCTCGCGCAGATATCCGAACCAAGGAAAGGGTCCCATATCCAATCATGCGAATGATGACCCACAAATCGAGTAGCCGCTCCGCAAACCACGCCCGGAGAGGGGACCAATGCTTGCGACATAGTTTCGCCTTTGTTTCGAGTAGCCGTATCATTTTCCCTTGGAGAACTGGCTCTGAAGCACCACCGTAATGGACGATCTGCGCATCGGGACAAATCAGCGCGCGTATCCCTTGCCTACGCGCGCGCATACATAGGTCGAAATCCTCCGCGTACATGAAAAAGTCCGGCGCAAATCCACCCAATTGTTCCCACACCTCGCGCCGGATTAACAGGAAACACCCACTGACGATGTCGACCTCGCGAACGGAGTCGCGCTTCCAACCGCCGTAACTGTCTCGGTTGAAGAAACCGGAGTTGGGAAAGAGGTTATCCAAGTAAATGGCGCGGCAAAAAAGGCCCCACAATGACGGTTCTCGCCAACATGACTTTGGATTAAGGGATCCGTCACCGAAGACAGTTCGTCCGCCGAAGATGCCGAAGTCTGCGTGTTTATCTGCGAACGCCACAAGTTTGTCGATGGCATGATCACGGACAACTGTATCTGGATTTAGGAGCAGCAAATACTCACCGGTCGCGCTTTTCGCCGCAAGATTGTTCGCCGCTGCAAAACCGATGTTTGTGGGGCTCTCGATAAACAAAAGATCTGGGAAGCGATTACGTATTTCAGTAGCTGACCCATCGGTCGATGCATTGTCCAACACGATTAATTGGATACCGTATTGCACCGCTTCCGATAGCGCTGAAACAATGCAGGGGATCGTCATGTCTCGGGTATTGTAACTGATTACGACGATTGATAGATGTGTCACGCGCAACTTGTCGCCTTCCGTTCCCGTGAAACGTGGTGAGATTCATGATTCACTTTGGCAACAGGTTTGAATCAATCTGAGGGCGAGGGGATAGTATGCCGAATTCCCGGACAGTAATCCCCGCACGAATCACTTTAGCCGGGTTGCCCGCCACGATGCTTGCCGGCGGTACGTCTTTCGTTACGACGGCTCCCGCCGCCACAATACTTCCATCACCCACACTTACGCCAGGCATGATTATCGCATTGGCGCCCACGAAGCATCGCGCGCCTATCCGTGTATGAGTTCGAAGCGTACGCGACATATCATGCGCCAATATGGTAACCCCAAGTGTAATCATACTCTCGGCACCAATATGCACGCCCGCCGGGTGAGTTCGATCAAGCTTGGCTTTAAGTGACACAAGCGCGCTGGGATGGATATCCATGCCCCAAAACCGGTTGTAGATGAACAATTGCGATCGATTTAAAATATCCCAAAGCCAACGAATTCTATTTAAACTAGGCATACTCAGTTATACTCTTGACTATCGTTCGGAACAAGATTGCGCTTCTGACCGGGGGACCGATTCAGTTGCCCGATCTTTTGGCGCCAAGGCACATTCACACCAACGGTACCAACTATTTGTTCTTCGTCGTCTACGGGCTCGACTGATTTAAACCCAAGACTTCCTGCGATTGCGATAGGGAACGCCCATGCGAAATGCATTTGCGCCCAAATTGATATACCGAAGAAACATACCGACAAAACGAAGATTGATACGCCAGTGCCCCACCCGAGTTCTGGGCACTCAATCTGCATGCGACCGGACGCTCTCATGGCTACACTAATTATCATGAAGAGGAGGCACAGTCCAAGAATGCCAGATGATACTCCAGTCGACACAAACTGGTTTGCGGTATCGAACGTAAAATGACCCCAATGCTCCGTGCCAACGCGTGACCCCATTAGCCACCACTCATGTGCATGTGTCATGAACGCATCAACAATAATGTATCGATGATAGGCAGAGTTTCCTGGCGTTACGTCAATCCTCTGTATCAGCGACCATACAGGCGATTTCATTATTAGGTGAAGAAGTAGAATAAGCAATCCAAGTGCCATAAACCAGTACTTTGCATATCGTCGCACCGGAAATAGACACCAGGCGACGATGAAAACAGCAATGCCGAGCAATGGGGTGCTAGAGGCGGTCAGGAGAATAGCTCCTATACCGGCTACACTGCCTATGATGTACCAGTAGTGTCCGCGCCATCGGCCAACAACGCCCGCTAGTATTAGCGGCAGCATAGTTGCCCAAAATACACCAGCCATTATCGGATGGCCAAAGGCGCCTTGGCAGCGCATACGGCCTTCTCGGGTTGTCGTAATCTCTGGCACTCCACCGAATGCTGAGAACATATTTCTGCCGGTTGAGTATTCAACTAAAAAGAACATTAATATGGGTAGTGATATCAAAGATAGTGCAGAGACAGCAGACTTAACATCATCAATATCGCGTAGGAGCATTCGGCACAAGAAGTATGTCCCTAACATCTCAGAAAAGTAGCCTGACCGCTGCTTCATGACCGCTGCGCTAAAATCGAAATTCAGCGCACCAGCGAAAAATGACCAAAGCCCGAAAAGAACAACGAGTAAGTCAAGCCGATTCCACCGTGAGCCATTAAGTTCTCCGCGGAGCAGCCCCCTCAAAGGACCGAGTAGCAACACAACAAAACGCGCAAAATACAGATTAAAGCCGCCGATCGCGACTGCCTGCCTAGGAGAAATCACACAGAGTAGTAGTATGAATGGCCAGATCGCCTGCCGGCGGGGCAGGAGAATAAATAGCCCGCCACAGAGCAAGAGCATGATAAGACCCACTGGATGAACTACGGTTGTTCCAGCGCCTTCAACTGCAAAGTGTGCGTCTTCCATCTCTGTCAGTCATGCTTAGATTAACGAAGGGTCGTCCGAGGCACAGCGATGAAGAGTGAGAAAGGTCCTGGAACCATAAAATTCATGGACTGACTTTGGAAATACTTTACGACAAGTTCGTATCGTACTGCGGTGTTTATGATGGGAGTGCACAATAACAAGTGCGACCCCATGAGGGACTGCCAGGCTGTCGCGGCAAATCTCACAAAATCTGAGGAGTTGTTTGCCTCGAAGGTAGTATAAACATTCCTCCAGCACAATAACGTCAATATCTCGCCCCCCGGCCCACGAGGCCATATCCCCATGTAGAAAACTACAGTTTTCGAGGCCCGCCTCGGCGCAAAGGCGCTTGGCCTCGTCAATAGCGTAGTCCGCGATGTCTATACCAGTGTATGAAGTAAAGGCACCTGCCGGTAACCGTCGGGGCAACATACCTGGGCCGCATCCAAACTCGACTATTTTTCCGCCTTTGGCTAGGCCCGCCACTTTGCGCACAACTTCTTCACAGCAATCAGTGCGGTCCCACACCCCCAAGCGAAACTGCTCATTCCAAGCCAGCCTCGCGTTACCCAGCACCCTCTGGATTCGCCAAAGTAAACGTCGATGGATGGCAGCTCTCATATTGCTACACTCACATTTGTCATTGCAAAGCGATCCCTAAGCTGGTCTTTTCAAGACTAGAAAAGTCCGAGTTCCGACTAGTTCTTCTTTTTGGACTTGGCAGGTATGTCGACATGCCTCAATAGTATCATAGTGTTTCTTTGCCGAAAATACGGTTACCAAGATTGAACCTTCCTTAGCCAAGCTTTCACAGCATCGGTGAAGGAATTCAACAAGCTCTTGCCCCTTGAGATACATAAGACACTCTTCAATGACGATTAGAGTTATATCCTTGTCCCCTTGCCAGCGCGCCATATCCATAGCTTGGAAGGTACAGTGATGTAGATTTTGAGCCTTTATTTTTTCTTGAGCCACACTTATCGCATAGGACGATATATCAATTCCAAGATAACTAGAGAATGTTCCTGTGGGAAGGCTGCGCGGCAGATCTCCAAAACCGCAACCAAATTCAACGAGCCTTCCGCCGTTGCAGAGTAATTGAACCCTTTCAGTTATTTCCCGACTGCGAACTTCGGCACCCCATCGTCCGCTCTGGAATTGGAGGTTCCAGGAAAGCTCCTCATGGCCTACGGCTCGCAAGTAACGCCAGTAAGCTCTGCGCATGTAATTATATACCTTCGCTCGAAGATTGACAGGCAAGTCACTAAGTCCTTGTTTTGGTATGCGGTCCCGCACGCAGAAGGAATCCTTCCGACAGACCCCTCAGCATATGTATTGTATATTGTGCCGCGGATATATCTCCTTCATTTTACCGGATGGGGCGACAAAGCAATCTATCGATCGCGCTTACGGACATGCGGCAGTCTTGTTGTTCGATTGTTCAATTCGAGTTTCTTATATAGGACACAAAGTTGTCGGGTAAGATGGAGTATATTAGTGGTTTATAATAGTGTATGTCTAGAGGGTGTAGCATCGCACAATATGCTCCGGTCTTCATGGCACCCCATCGATGATTCATCCGTATTTGATCGAGGGTGCTTTCAATGAAATCCGCAGCGAGGTTATTGTCGCGCAAGGCATTCTTTCCGATTCTTTTTAATGAGGATCTGTGTTTAAAAACATAATCTTCAACGGAAAGGCCCCGGCGGTTGCACGCCCGTTTAATAATTGTCTCAACTTCAGCGATCCTCGCGTAAGGATCTTGTTTTGTTAGCGAGCTCATGTGGATCCTGTATCCGTATAGACATTCTCCTAAGACGAGCATTGGAAACTGCTCGCCTACGCGGATCACATAGTCCACACCATGGCCAATGCGGAGCGACGGCTCATATTGGATGTTCTTCACCATCTCAATGCGAAACATCGCGGTAGGATCATGGGCAGGCATTGCAAATTGGTTAATCAGATTCCGGCATTGCGTGCGATCTACATGCCGCGCCCTTGGGGCAATACGCTTGCTACCCATAATAAGGTGGTGACCACTAAACACTGCGGCGAGATCTCGATTCTCTTGAAGAGTATGGGCTTGCTTTAAAACACGCTCTGGATGCATTTCGTCATCTGCGTCCAGAACACAATAGAAGTCCCCCTTCAGAAGGCCCAAAGCCCGATTTAAGGCCACAGGTTTTCCCGCGTTCTGCTGACTTAGAAATCTTATTCTTCTATCGGATACGTGCGCGAGCGCTTCGAGCGCACTGTCCGTGCTGCCGTCGTCGATAATAATTATCTCGATATTCTCGTATGTTTGAGCGAGAGCACTATGAAGCGCTGCGGCAAAAAAATCTCCCGCATTGTAAACGCATATTACTATAGATACCAATGGCATATAATATCAGCAGTGTTATAGTGTGCGCCTTGACGCAGCGAAACCGTTCTTTTTATATAGCAAGGTAAGTACTCCGTCGTGAATAAAAGAATGAATTTGCACGCGGCCCTGGCGAAAGGCCGATAATATAAGAAAATAGAGCAACCAATAGGCAGCGGAGTAAAGAAAGATTCGAACGAGTATTGTTGCATTGGATAAGCCCGAAAACCAAATAAGTATCAACACTAGGCACGAAGAGCCAGAAGACGCTATACAGATTGGTGCTAGCCATGCAACAACTTGCTTAAATGACACAGGACTTCCGATGCATGCAATTGCTATAAATATTAAGATTAAAGGGCAAGTTGTGATACTGAGCGCGGCCGCGACTCCTGTTGCGCCCCAAAGAGAACCTAATAGCATGGCTATGATTTGTAGCGGGGTCGCTACCGCAGCCCAAACAAGCGGAATTTTGGCTTTTCCAAGCGAATTGCACAGGCACATCGGGGCTACATTCAATACACCAATCCAGGCAGCAGGTGCCAACCACCTAAATACGTCTGCGGCCGACATCCAATTTGGGCCTAGAACAATTAACACCGCCTCATTCGCAACTACAAACAAGTATGCAACGAGTGACATTCCAACAAGCGCTAACATTCCGATTGCCTTTAGATATACGTTTTGAAACCTCACGGGATCGTTCTGTAATGCACTGAGGGTCGGTAGTAGGACATTACCAACTGGGGTCGCGAACTGACGAACAGGCATCATTAGCAAATTGTAAGCTTTGGAATAGATACCCAGAGCCAAATCTCCATTGGTGTATCCTATGATTACATTGTCCGAATTGCGAACAAGATATGTCAAGATGTTGAACCCGGTCAACGTCCCGCCAAAACACAACATTGGACGGATGCTTTCTTGAAAATTAGGGGGGCCAGGGCGCCAGCCAGAGTAAGCCCATGCCAGCGAGCAATTGACTATTGTAGTTACGAAAGTTCCCCCCAATAAAGACCAGTACCCACAATCATATTGCGCAAGTACGATTGCAAAAGCGTTGCCGCATATGAGGGAAATAATGTCGATACCTGCAAGTATCTTGAAGCGCATATTGCGCTGCAATAGAGCTTGATGTTGAATTGTTAGCCCTGTCATTATAAACGTGAAGCTTAGTGCGACGGTAATTCCAACGAGTTGAGTTTGTCCGTAAAGCCATGCGATCAATGGGCCTAATGCGCACATGGCAATCGTCAGGATGATCGATAACAGAACGTTTATCCAGAACAAAGCGGAAATTTGACTATGAGTGATATCTGGGCGTTGGATGGTGGCAATTGATAAGCTAGCGTCAGTTAAGAGCGCGAAGAAGCCGGTAAAAGACGTGACCATGGCTATGAGCCCAAAGTCACTTGGCAAGAGTAGACGTGCTAGAATCATTGTGGATGCAATATTTACAAGAAACTTAGTTCCTTGAGATACAAAAGTGTAGAACCCTCCTCGGATCGAATCACCCTTGAGGTCGTTGCTTGGATTGTTTTTGATGATTGATGCCATCTTGGGTTTAATCGTTTGCTTGCACTGAGTGGCATGGAATAATGTGGCCAATTGTTTTAATGCACACTAAAGGAGTGGATATCCATTCTATAAATAATCAGCCATCGACTGTCTTATCTGTAAGGTATGCGAGTAAAATATACTTAACGGCTTTATGCTGGAAGCTGCATTGCGCACGCACGCCCCTCAGAAATTCTGAATTATTGAACATCACGTGGCGACATGCACAGACGGCGAACCTTTTGAGCATGGGACGCGCAAAAAAGTGCATTACCCCAACGCCACCCATTGTGATCAACTCCGGCAGAATAAAAAGCAACCAAGGTATAGCCAAATCTTCTCATAAATTCGTATAGATCAAAGAAATTTCCATGGGGTTCTTCAGGATTAGCTATGAATTCGCATTCAGCTAGGATAACGCCAATTTTTTTTTCCTTAAGCAAGTTGCTCGCACCTTCTAGGACTTCGATCTCGTAGCCTTCTGTATCAATCTTTAGCAAATCGATATTGTCGATATTGTTAGAGGCGACGAAGTCAGCGATGGAAAGAATCTCAACTTCCGACACTTCTAGGGTTCGATCAGCGGATTTGATGAAATTGTTAAGAATCCGATTTCGTTGGCCCAAAGGAGATGAAGTGATCATTGCCGATCGAGATGACGATCCCAGTCCGCAGCGTACCGACTTGATATTAGTAAACCGGCGAATGTTTTTGCACAATATGTCGTAAGTTGAGGGGACCGGTTCAAAGGACCAGACTTTGCAATTTGGAAATTCGCGTGCAATTGCGAGAGCAGTTTGGCCTGTATTTGCGCCAATGTCGAAAGCTATGCGAGGGGATTTGTTTTCCAAGCACCAGCGAACGTCAAGGAGCCATTCAACCCCAAATGGTATGTTACGCTCTCGAATAACATGCAGGCCGAGCCGTCTCGCCATCATTTTTATGGGATTTGTAAGAAACATATTTGTATTTTATCACATACACATTGTGTCTATGACAGCATGATTCCAAATAATTGCAGTGAGCTCCGAAAGATGGCAAACGCTCTACACTCGGGGAATTCTTGTTGACTCGTGCCTTTTTTCATTTGGAAGGCGGGTCATTGCACTCGCCCTCAGCGGCGAGCGCTCCCACAGATGTCAATCGAGATCGTGTCGCACCCATTGCGTCAACGAGAATGTTAGGCTCCGCTATCCTTTGTGCAAGTGGCGATGATTTCCGGGGACGAAAGTCGTGCTGCTGGACGTTCATATAATCTGGGTAACCCGTAGAGGCATCATAGCCAGGAGTTATTGCCAGCCATGAAGCTGCATCTATGTAGTGGTTTGATTGAAACCAGTTGTCGTCAAAGGTAGCGCCAGCATTGACTTGAAGTTTTTCAAAGACACAGCCTTTAATAGAGAAGTTATTAATTTGCGACACGTCATGACGCCACAAAAACACTTGATTGTGGAAAGTGATATACCAAAGCAAAACATGTTCGCTGGTAACGTTCCACTGACTGAGGAGAGGCGTAAGATCGTTATCTGCAAAATCTATAATAATATTCACAAACGCGGTATCTTGTACAAGCGGCACGCCCGCCGCGAAGATTCCCTGCGCAACAAAATTGTGTGCTCTAAGGCCATAAACTACGCCATTTTCTAAGCTGCTTCCATCCATATGGACTTGGTATATGTCGGGGTGAATATCGGTATCGCCCTGCCTATCTACGTCTTCTGCCGTGCAGTTTATGACGACCGGAGTGCCCGTATATGCGTCACTTGCTATCGTTTGTACTCTGCAATTGCGTGCGAAATCATGATATACAATTCCATCCCTGAAATCTTTCACCGTGGTGTCGGTCATGAATTGTCCAGACCAAGAGGTTCTTTGGGACCACCACCCCATTCGATTATGGCCGATCAAGCTACACCTGTCAATCCAAAGATAATCATCAGAATCGTCCGAGCCGAGTAATTCGAATTCCTGAATCGAGGGGCGAATCTCTAAATCTTTCAAGTGAACCAATGCTGTTCGCAGTCCAAGCCGTGTCCCGTAACCAATTATTTTTGCTGAACCTTGGGGTGTACCCGGATATGGCATAATCGTGAGCCAGCGATTATGATTGCGAATCTGTCCAGATTCAGTTCCATATAGATACTCTCCTGGATACAAGTATACAATGCCCCCATCTGCACTACCAGTGCCGCTAACCATGGAATGCGCTGCGCGAAAGATAGTTTGAAAAGGGGCTTGGGGAGAGCCGGTTCCTGAAACATCATCGCCATTCACTGAAACATAACGTATTGGGCCGTTTTGAGTGCCATTACCGTTTGAGTTTAGACAGAGTGAAAATTCGCCGTTCCCGCGCAGTGTGGAGCGGTTCATTGGTCCGTCCAAGACCCTTGGAATGCCGACCGTAGGATAGGCGATGGCCCTTATCTCAATGGGTCCGTCGGGTAGCAGACTGGCGTCGAGATTGACCCAATACTCTACGACGTCGGTGAGCGGGTTGCGTGTCATCACAGGCATGGCGGCGGTCCAGGGGCCGCCTTCGAGGGAGAATTCGACGCGGTCGATGCCGTTAATGTGAAACGCCACTACGCCGATTTGGAATATGCCGTCGAAGGTCTGGTAGGGGACGACGTCCCAACGGGCGATTGCTTTGGCGTCCGAGCCTGGGCCGGTGCCAATGGCCGGAGGTTCTGGCGTGGGGCCGTCGAAGCCAGGGCCAGGTTCTAGCGTGGGTTGCGGGCCAAGCACATCAACCGATGCGCTGGGGCCAGCACCAAGCGCTGTCGCGCCTCCCGTATTGCCCGCTGTTCCAGCCGCAACGGAAATGGCAAACATTCCGATCCCGGTCAAGTTGTCGACGGTAACGGTGCGTTCAGTCGTTCCTGTGCCGGTCACAGTGACGGAACCCGTTACGCCTTCGTCACTGCTCAACGTAATGTCCTGTTCCGCGAGCGATACCGCGCTGGCGTTTGTGTATGTAACAGTGAACGATACGGGGCCGGTGTTGGTTAGGATGTCCGACGGTTCGCCGATGGCTAGTGTCGGGGCTGGATTCTCGACTTGGACTGTTGTGCTCGGACCTGCTGCTGTAGCAATGTTGCCTGCGGCATCGACGGCGGTACCGGGGGCAATCGATATCCCCAAGGTACCGTTCCCAGTGATGTTCGATATCGCGATAGTGCGGCTTTTTGCTCCCGATTCGGATACCGTGATGCTACCTGCGGCGGTTCCGGTGGTCGTCAGTGTCACGTCCCTTTTTCGTAGGGTAATGGAGTCGGCTCCGCTATAGGAAACCAGGTACGTGACCGGCCCTGTGGCCGTGCTGGTAGGAGAGGGTGAACCGATCACCACGGTTGGTGGCGTTGTGTCCGGGCCCGAGCTTAAGCCACGCGACCTGCCTCGTCCGGCGGCTCCCTTTTCTTGCGTACTGTCTGAAGCGAGGACGGTTGAGTGGAAGGGAGCGTTGATTGCCGTCGGCACTTTTATGCGAGCCTCTGATACTATCGCTGGTAGTTCAGCAGAGGCGTTGGTCGAAGCAGTCGCGGAGAATTTGGTTGCGCGATCATGGTCGCTATCCGATTTGATGGCCTTCGGCGTACTCGCCCACGGGCAGCCGGATACCACGGCCAGCAGAACCACGGCGGTGGTGTAGACAAGAGAGCTGTTTCGCAGACGGATCATGGCTCTGTACTCCAGCCGAACTAAATTTTCGCTTGTCGTCCACTTGATGAAATCCGTTTGGAGGAGGCGACACATAGCCTACTCCCGAGCAAACGGGACACTCGCCCGCCAATTGCCGTGGCGGTACCATAGTATGCCAAAGGGAGAAGAGCAATTATCACGCCGTGCGGCGCGAATGCCCATAACCGTCTATTGCTAAAGGATTTGGATTGAAATTAAAACCGCGCTCAAGATGCCTATTAGTACCTTTATGTGCACATCGAGCCTACTTGCGACAAGTTTTGTCACTGTAAATGGCACGGTACCGTATTCGAGAGAAAGGCAACCCCCATATTGAATCCAACGTTGATTCGGGAATTTCGAGGAGCACGTGGAAAGAAAGAGACTAGGGATTCGTGAAGCTCACGAGGCAGTGTTTCAGGGTTGCTCAGTCGCGCTAGTTTTGGAAGCTAAGGCTTCTGCCGACGAGCTATTGGGATTGGGGTGTGGCGCTGCAAGGATGTCCGCTGCTCGATTTTGACCTTCCGCGATTTGATCGGGCGTGAGAGTTTCGGCGAGTGCGTTTCGATCCTCAATTGCCTCGTCACTCACAACTGAGGCAGCAGTCAGCCACGCATACGCTTCGACAAAATTCTGAACTAGACCTGTACCGTCCCTGTAGCAGATACCCAACTTGTGCTGTGCCTCGCAGTGCCCATTGTTTGCCGCCGTCCGAAGCCATGTCATCGCCTGCTCCAGGTCGCGCTGCTTGGCATCGCCCGACAGGTACTTCAATGCGAGCTCAAACTGCGCGTTACCGACACCATTGGCAGCAGCGCGCGATAACCACTCATATGCAGCGCTGGAATCGATGCCGATGCCTGCGCCAGCAGCATACATTTGGCTAAGCCGGTATTGGGCTTCTGGCACGCCGTGCTCGGCAGCATTCTTCATCCAGTTTGCCGCGGCATCGGGATCGTGGGCAACGCGAGAACCGTTCGAGTACATTTTACCGAGTTCATATTGGGCTTGAGGCTCGCCTTGGTGCGCTGCTCGAAGCAGCCAGTTTATCGCGGCGCCTTCATCTTTGGCCGTACCCTGACCTCCAGCGCACATCATGCCGACCTTGTACTGCGCCTCCACGTGACCATTTTCCGCAGCCTCGTGCAAAAGCTCGAAGGCCTTGTCAAAGTCGACCGGCACGCCAATTCCCGAGTGATAACGCACACCAAGCCGGTATTTGGCTGGCAGATTGCCCTCTTCTTCAGCTTCTCGGTGCCAGCGCTCGATGAATTGTGATCGCAATTTGTCCATTAATATCCAACAGCCAACCAGAGGTATTCACAGCCGAAAATTTCGCACACAGTGGCGGAACCTCTTTCCTACCTGTATGTTATCGTACTCTAGTTGATATCGGCAACATGAGTGACGCATCGGTTATTTCAGCAGAAAATCCCGCGCTTTACGCACGATTGGCGCGGCCTCTTGGTGCTGATTTCCCTTGCGCGTTAGTCTATGGACAACAACGTTTTACCCCAAATACTTGCAAAACTTCCCTAGTGCTCGGAACGCGTAGAGCCCCCCCGGTATTCGCGCGGAAAAGAGTTACTCATTATCGACAAGTAATTACTCACCCCTGACTATGGCTAGATGTGGCTTTACTTCGTAATGGCACCATAACTTTCCTGATTGCGATTGCTTGCATAATTCGAAGAACTGGATCGAAAATTGCACACTAAATATGTGGTTGAGAAAGCGTACGAGCCCGGGCGGTTCCGAACATCGATCTTGAGCTTTGTATACGCCATGAGGTTTGGCGAGTCATGACAAGGTATGGTGCGGCTGCGGAACATTGGTTGGTCAGGCTAAGCTCAGCAAGGTAAGAATTTAGCGATTGCCGAACGGGAAGTAATGAGTTATACTCTTGTCGGGTGCGCTTGCTTGGATAAATGTCGTAGTAATCCTTGGGGTAAGAGGGTTAGCTTTCGGCTCGACTGGTTACGTTCGCGATCTCCGATATGTTTTTGCGCGGAGATGGGATCTGTAGGCCCTACAACATCGAGTCGCTAATTGGCCCATTAGGCGAATTGATTGCGTGCGACTTTAAGGCTGCACTCTGTCAGGTTCCTGCGGCAAGGATTACCGCGTTTTCGTGCGTCTGTCCCTCTTCGTGGGGTGCGGTGCACGCGAAGCAGAATTTTCTTGAGACTGCGGGGAATCCGGCGGAGTACCGAAGAATGTTGCAGACCGAGCGAGACGTAGAGCGTACGCTTTCGACAAGCTTTATAAATCCACCTCCAGAGGCTGGCTTGCCTCAGCGCAAGAAGAAGTTTCTGGCCGTGTCCTCCGGAGGCGGCCATTGGGTGCAGATGTTGCGCATCGCGCATGTCTTCCGCGGCCAAGATGTCACGTTTGTGACCGTTGATAAAATGTACGCGTCAGACGTTCCGGGTATGCGGCTATATGCCGTTGCGGACGCCACGGAATGGAACAAACTCAAGCTGATCGTTCAGGCTTTTCAGTTGCTAGTGATTCTCATCCGCGAACGACCAGACTTTGTCGTCTCGACCGGTGCAGCCCCCGGTTTCTTTGCTATACGCTTGGGTAAACTTCTCGGCGCCCACACCGTTTGGATTGACAGCATCGCAAATGTGGAGCGCCTGTCCAAAGCCGGCCAAAAGGTCGAGTTATATGCCGATCTTTGGCTTACCCAATGGCCCCACCTAGAGCTTGATTCTGGGCCATATTACCGTGGAGCCGTCCTATGATCCTGGTTACTGTAGGCGCTCAGATGCCATTTGACCGATTGGTGGCAGCAGTCGATCAGTGGGCTGGCGAGCGTAATGCGACCGGTATCTTTGCGCAGGTGGGGAATACAGCATACCTCCCGAAACACATTGAGTTCGAGAAGTTTGTCGCTCCCGAGAAGCTTCGCGAACTCGTTGAGGCGGCTGACGTAATTGTTGCCCATGCTGGTATGGGCACCATATTGACGGCGCTCGAATTGGGTAAGCCAATCGTTGTCATGCCTCGTCGCGGCGTACTTCGCGAGACGCGAAATGATCACCAAGTCGCGACGGCACGTCAATTTGGCGACCGTGGACTTATATCCGTTGCCTGGGACGAGCACGAACTGGCGCTTCGTCTCGATACCGAACTGAATCGACTCAAGGCTACGGACAGGATTTCACGACAGGCGTCGCCAGAATTGTGCAGAGCGATTTCCGACTTCATCGAACGGCCACGCAAAGGCAAAGTTGATGGCATCGTTTGTTTTGGTGGCGTGGACTGGTGGTACCACAACCGCGGTCACTATGACGTCCAAATGATGCGGGAACTTAGCCGGGACATGCCGGTGGTGTATGTGAACTCCATAGGCATGCGTACTCCTCGTGTCGGTGAAGGTCGCGTTTTTATTGGGCGGGTAGCTCGCAAAGTAAAGAGTTGGGGGAGAGGACTCAAGGTAGTTTCCGAAAACTTTGCCGTATTGAGTCCCGTATCCATCCCCAAGTTCCACCAGACCTCCTTGGCAAGGGCCCTATTAATCGAGCAAGTCCGCGACGCGGCGGAATACATGGGCATTTCCTCCCCATTGTTGTGGGTCGCATGCCCACCGGCCGCAGAAGTCTTCGAGAAGATACCTGCCGCGGGGCTCGTGTATCAGCGCACGGACCGTTTTGAGCATTATCCCGGCGTCGATCCCGCTCGCATTCGCGCTTACGATTTGACGCTTAAGCAGAGCGCAGACGTAACGCTTTTCTGTTCTACCTCTGTGTATGAAAGCGAAACTTCCGAATGCCGGTCGGCGTTATTCGTTGATCATGGGGTTGATTTCGATCAGTTCGAGGCCGCGGGGCGTGGCGCTACGACCGAACCCAATGACGTGCGGGACATTCCCAGACCAAGAATTGGATTTGTCGGCGGAATCGATGCGCACACGTTTGATCCTGAGCTTTTTCTAAGTGTTGCTCGCGCGATGCCGAATTGCTCATTTGTGCTAGTCGGTGGCTGCTCTTTGCCAGAGGAATGGTGCGATTTATCGAATGTGTACATGCTTGGCCGCAAACCATACACCGAAGTGGCAGCATATATGGCGGCGTGCGATGTGCTGATTATGCCGTGGAATCAAAATGCGTGGATCAAGGCATGTAATCCCGTGAAACTAAAGGAATACCTCGCTGTTGGCCGCCCGATTGTAAGCACGCCGTTTGATGAGCTGTCTAAGTATGAAGCGCACGTCGAGATCGCAGAGGACGCACAGCAATTTGTCGCGCATATACAACGGGTGCTCGAGAATCCCGGTGATCCCGCTCCGCGCCGTGCGCGTGTCAAGCAGGAAACGTGGTCTGTGAAGGCGGCATCTGTGGTTGAGGGAGTTCAACAGGCTGGTGTTGGCTTTAGAAAAGAAGCAGTACCGACCCGGGCGGGTCGCGACGCGGTCTTAAAGCCCGCACGGGTAAAGCCACAGAATCCTGGAACGAGGCAGCTCGATGCAAGGCAGTATTGGCGGCCACGCTATTTTATCGCCGCGTGTGCATTGGTACTTGCGTCGATGTGGATAACCTCTGATGCATATTGGGACGTCTGGCGTTTGCTTACGCGGGATCTGCAGTCCAGCTTCGGTCTGATCGCGATTCCTGCCGCCGCCTGGTTGATATGGACGAGGAGGGAGAGCGCGCTTTTATCACGAAGGTCAGGAACGATATTCGCCCCAATAATCGCCGCGGCGGGTTGGATTCTATACTCGATCGGGGATGCGCAGCTCATTCAATCGTTTTGGTATATGGGTGCAGTCACCATCACGATAGCTTGTGCCGTCTCTGTGCTTGGTACGGAGCTTCCACGGCGACTATGGCCAGCGCTTCTCGTATTGATGTTCGCCATACCCATACCAGGACTCATTCAGTTGCGAATTCTCCAGCCAATACAAGATTTCACGGCACGCTCCACTGCTGTTGTCTTGCATTTCGTTGGTGAGTCTGTGAGTTTGGATAGTAGGGTCATGCAGATTAACGGTGTATCGGTTGACGTCGCGCAAGCGTTTGGCGGAGTCGGAATCATATTCGCCTTGACGCTGGTCTGCCTGACCTTTGCGTTCAGTGCGCGGGTAGGTACGCGAATGAGAGTCTTCCTGGTCCTCACAAGTCCAGTCCTGGCGTTTGCGCTGAACACAGTCCGGCTAATCCCCACTGCGGCGATATATGGTTATCTGTCCCTTGAGTCTGCAAATCGGGTAAGCCGACTGAGTGATGTTGCCACGCTACCCGCGGTGGTATGTGGACTAGCAGCAATGGTGCACGTAGCCAGATGGATCGCGGGTTCAGACTTTACCGCGAAGTCCGGAATTGAGGAGGCGGCCAGCCCAGCTTCTGCGGGCTAGGTCGGCACGAATATTTTGAGAGCAATTGCTATGTTTAAGATAGTAACACCCCTGATCCTCCTGCTAATGCTAACAGGGGTGTATCTTGGAAGAGTCCATCGTGAGCAAGTGCCTGCCGGCGTTGCCGCATATCACGCCAGAATCCGCGAAGCGATCGCCAGCGTTCCCTATGGTCTTGGTCCTTGGGTCGGCGTTGACCGCGAGATCTCCGCGGGTGCGCTTCGCATACTCGATGCGAATGTATCGTTAAGTAGAACCTATCGCAATCTCGAAACAGGGCGGTCGGCGACATTGCTGATCGTTCACGGCAGCGACGTGAGGAGCCTGCTAGGTCATTATCCTCCCGTGTGCTATCACAACCAGGGATGGACGCAGCGCACCGCCCGACCTGTCTCGCTTGCAGTGGACGGGAGTGCGGTAGACGCCACCGAATATGGATTTACTTATGAGTCAGCGGGGGACAGTGCGCAGTTGGCAGTGCTTCATTTCACAGTACTTCCGAACCGAAAAACGTCGCCCGACATGAGTTCGTTGGAAATTGCAGCGCGCGAGGGGTCGTCAAAGTATCTCGGCGCCGCGAGTATTCAGTTTATTGTGGATGCTGCACTAAGTGATGCAGAGCGAAACGTTGAGTATGAGTTTTTGCTCAAGGCAGCGTTGCCTTGGATTTCAGTGGTTGAGTCTGGAATCGAATCGGTACCCGAAGCGTAACCAGAGCGAGCGTTGTAATATGCTGTCAAAGAATCCTGCCCCACAATCAGACCAAAACCCACTGCTCTTGGTACACAGGCTGTTACGCGGACGCTACCTGCTCGCGACAGTACTCGGCGTCTTTTTGGGTGGGATGGGTGCAGCCGTTGGCTATTTTGCAATACAACCGGAATACGCGAGCGAGACGATAATTCGAGTCGCCCCGGTCCTTCCGAAAGTGCTGTACGAAAACGAGCAAAACGCCATGATGCCAATGTTCGATTCGTTCATCCAAACGCAGATTTCGCTGGTGAAAAGCCGCCGCGTCGTCGAGGAAGCGATTGGCAGCGAGACCTGGAAGAATGCGGGCGGAAAGGCCTCGCTGGAAGATATTGTGGAGTTTATGAAGAACATAACCGTGACTTCACCCAAGGGAAGTCAGCTGATTTTCGTTTCGTGCGAAAACAAGATCCCCAAACTTGCTCAAGCGGCGGCGAAGTCTCTTGTTGATGCATATCTCATCTTGTATAGCGAAATTGACACGACGACAAGCGGTGAACGGTTAGAGGCTTTGGAGAAGAGAATCAACGATTTGAATATCCAAATGGTAGATATTGAAACAAAAATTTCTAATATTGCAACTGAATTTGGCAGCGAGAATCTTGGCGAGATGCATGCCTTTGCACTCTCAAGGCTTCAGGAACTCGAAATAGAATTAGAAAGCGCGAAAATTGACCTGGCTACGGCACAGGCATTAGGAAAGTCCAGCACGAAGGAATCGGATGATGCATCATCACTAACTGTCGAACAGATCGCCGCAACAGACCCCCGCATGCAGCAACTCGTCGATGAGAAGGGACGCCTGCAACGACTCGTCGACCAATACGCCGCTCGTTACGTCGGTACCGAAAGCAACAAGGAGTATCGAACTGCCGTTCAGCAGTTAAAGACGCAAGAGCAAGAGATCGAAAAGTATGCCGAGGTCTATCGCAAAAGCCCTGTCGGGGGCGCCACGTTGACGGCGGGTGACCCGGTATCCGGACGCATTGCAATTCTGGATCCGCAGCGCGCCGAGATGCGAGTGCGACAGCTGCAGAAGCTGATGGACGATGCCAAGCCTAGAGTTCTTGAACTCGGACAGAAGAATTTGGAGGTCGGGAAACAACAGGCGGAGAAGTCCCGAATTCAGGACAACTTGAATTTGGTGAAATCGCGATTAGAACAAATTACCACGGAATCGCTACTTACCCAGAATTTGAAAGGGCGTGTAATTGTAGTAAACGATGCGGTTATGCCAATCGAACCTTCCAACTCCAGCCGGAAAGCCCAAGTTACGATACTTGGCGGGTTGGCGGGTAGTGGCTTAGGAATCGGGTTCGTGATGTTGCTTGGTCTCTTAAATCCGAGGATCCGCGATATTGTGGATGCGGAAGCCGTTCGCCCGAGACTTCTTGGCGCACTCCCTGAATTGTCCATTGAATTGTCTGATGCCGCCGACATTGCCCGTGCCGCTCACTGCGTGCACAGCATTCGGATGATGCTCCAAACGCAGATCGTGTCGAACAGTGGTCTTGCACTCACAATCACAGGAGGCACAAGTCAGACCGGTAAGACCAGTGTTGCGCTTGCGATGGGCATATCATTTGCCTCCGCAGGCGCACGAACGCTCCTTATCGATGGTGACCTAATCGGACGAGGATTAACGCGAAGCACGGACGCTGTGGGCCGGAGAAAGCTTGGACACGTATTTCGAGAGTACAACGTTATTACAGACGCGGAATTCACACGGGCTCTTGCGCTTGCTCAAGATTCCAACATACGCCTTGGACAAAGTCTGCTGCGTCTGGGGTATATCAATGAACAGGACCTTGAAGACGGCCTGGCATTGCAGAGTGAATACGGGCTCGGACTGGCTGATGCACTGCGGGGTGAAAATGTGGAGAACTGTGTTGCAGATATTGGCATCACGAACCTGCATGTCATGCCGACGTTTGGTAACGGGCACGCACCGACTAGCTCGCTTTCGCCAGCGTCTGTTCGAGCACTTATAGAGCGACTTAGACCAGGATACGACGTCATTTTGGTGGATACCGGTCCAGTACCGGGTCCCCACGATTCATCCATTTTCGCGTCCAGCACGGATGGTGTCATCATGGTGGTTTCGCGGGATGATCCGAGCGGTGTCATCCGGCAGGCGATGCACCATCTTGAATTGCTCAACGCGCTTCCGATGGGGGTGATTTTTAACCGGGCACGCAAGGAAGACATTATTCGTTCGGTTTTCTCAGTGACCTCAGTGTCGGTAGGTGGGTACCGTGACTTGCACCCAGAAGACGCGGACGCCGACGGGCAGCATTTTTCGAATTGTCCAGAAGAGTATGCCAAGTTTGGCCCGCTCGCCAGAGCCGTCTGGCTGTCATCACACCTGTCAAAATATGGGGTGGGTACTCTTCCCGCCACGCTAAGTTAAGTAAGGACGTCAGCAATCCGTGCGTTATCGTCGTCTCATAATCGTCGCAAGTGCTTTCGTAGTTCTCCTCGCTGCGGGGGGGGCAGCCTTGCTCGTGCGCCAATATGTATTAAAGCAGCGAGCGCTAGAGTGTCGTCAGCGTGGAATGGATGCGGCGAAGGTTGGTGACCATGAGGTCGCGTTGGACCAAATTGGACGCTACTTGCAGCGATTTGGGTTGGATACCGACGTAGAAGCAATGCTTGAATATGCGAAGGCCCGCCGCGAGGTCCCCCTTCCAAATGGAAAGCACTTTGAGCAGACTATTTCCCATCTTCGCCAGATTCTCAGTATACAACCTGACAACAGCGATGCTCAGCGTGAGCTGGTCGGTGTGTACTCCGACATCGGCTACGGCGTCGAGACTATCTCCCTGGCAGAGGACATACTGGCAAAAAAGCCTGACGATGTTGACGCGTTGAAGGCAAGAGCAAAAGCCTACATGCGAATGCAAAAGTATGATGCGGCGTTAGGAGATGCCAAGAAAGTCGCGGCATTGGAACCTGCTGACGTGGAGAATCACATTCTTGCGCTTTCCGTGATTCGGTCAATGAAAAAGCCGGTGGACGAGATTCTTAGGTATCCAGACACAGTGCCTGGATTTGACCGGGGTTCTGCCGAATATCACATCGTGCAAGCCATTGCCCATGAGTTCGCCGGAAAGCGTGACGAGACGGTGGACTGGACGAAGCGGGCCGCCGCGATCCCCGTTACAAACTCTACAAATACGAAAACTGTTGAACTCATCGACAACCTATTGTCACGCCTCTCTGTATTCTCCGGCGATAGATTCGAGCTTCAGCGTCTGAACCTCGATATGCTCGCAAAATCCGCTGGACGATTTTCGGAGATAGAACTGAAACGACTTCTAATGCGCCGGCTTTTCGAGTCGGGAAACACTCGCGCAGTGGTGAAATTGATGGATCAGGTACCAGCGGATGTTGGCGACTCCGAGATGTTAGGAATCCTTGGCTTGACGCACGTAAAGCTTGAGAAGTGGGAGCAGGTTAAAGGAGTCGTTGAGCACCTGGAAAAGCGCGACGACCGAGCTGCGATTGCCTGGCGGGAAATTCTAAGCGTGTTCTACCTAGATAAAGAAATTCCGGCGCGGGATCTCGTTGAAAACTGCAAGAAGTACGCCGAGTTGGATGGGCGGAATCCGTATTTCACCTACTACTTGGGGAGGGCATACGAGCGAAACGGTGAGAGCGACCTGGCGCTGCGGACCTGCAGCCTTGCGGCGCAGATGTCCCCCCTTTGGGGTGAACCGCTGTTGCTTGCCGCCCAAGTACTTTCAGCGCGCGGCAACGTGACGGCCGCAACTGCGCTGGCGCAGCAAGCGCTATTTCGTTCACCTCAAGACGTTTATCTCGCAGCAGCGGCGGCGGAAATCCCTGGCGTTGACCTCGAACTATTATCGGACGCGGAGCGGAGCCGGCTATGGGACCTTGTGGAGAAGATTCAATCCATCCGGCCCATGGAACCTAGAACGCTTCCCTTACTGATAGAGTTTCTTGCTCGACGTGGCGACACCACTTTGGCGGGGGAGAAACTCGGTGCAGCTTTGGCGGGAGAGGAGGCACTGCCCGAACCTACGGTGCTTCGTCTAGCTCGAATCAGCAGAGATTTCAGCCTCGGGCAGACCGATGCATGCTACGCGTACGCTTTGCGCTCATTCGGCTCTACTCCTAATCTTGCGCTGGAACAGGCGCTCGCTGCGAATGCGGAAGGAGATCCCCAGCGTGGATTGGAACTTCTAACTGGGGCAGCCAAGGTAGCGGGGGAGGGACCGGATTGGAAGTTTGCGATTGCGCAGTACCTCGAACGAAGTGGATCCGCCGAGGCTGCTTTGGCCTGGTCGGATTATGTCACGAGTGTTGAACCGAAGAATGCGATGGTACTCACGCGCGTGTTGGAATCCGAGGCGGCGTGGGAGAATGCCGCGCTTATAGACAGTTCGATCAGCGCATTGAAAGAGTTGACGGGCGAGTCTGGTTACACGTGGCGGACCGCGCGAGCGCGTTGGCTACTCCAAAACGATCATTCAGAAAAGGCCGCGGCCGAAGCAGTGGTGTTGTTACAGGACACTTCCACCGCAGCAGGATTTCTCGACATCAAGCAATACTTGCTCATCGCCACGGCACTTGAACGGATCGGCAATTCGGAAGGCGCACTCTCCAATCTGCAAAACGCCGTTCGATTGGCGCCCAAGAACAATAGTGCGCGACTCGATTTGGCGCGAATATTGTACAGCCGCGGCGATATATCGAGAGCGTACGATGAATTGGCGGCGATACTGGCGAACGGTGAAGTTTCTGATCGCGCGTCTCACGAGGTTTCCGCAATGGTCGCGGCGCAAGAGGGTCGCTATGCCGCGGCAATCGAAAAGCTGCTTGCGGCGAATCCGAAACGTGGAGATGGTCCACCGGCGGATCTGTTGTTGGCAGAGCTGTATCGGATGAACGACGATCTTCCGAATGCGCAAGAGATCGCCAAGACGCTGATTGAAGACAATCCATCCATCGCAGAAGTGGTTTTTGCACTAGACTTATTTGGGTCACTGGGAAAACTGGACGAAGCGAAGGCTGCTTTCGACGTTCTGGGGCAATTGCAACTCGATTCCGGAGCGCGTGAGGTCCTCGAGGCGGAGTTCCATGGCTATTACGGCAATGCAGACGACGCCGATAGACTATTTCGGGCTGCGATCGAGGGTAACAAGGCAAACCCCAACGCGTGGCGAAAGTATTTGGCGTTTCTGATGCGTTCAGGGAATGTGAGCGCCGCGCTGGACCTCGCTGAAGAGGCCCTTGCCGCTTGTCCGAGCGAAGCGCTCTTTCGCGCTATGCGGCGGGATCGCGCGCTCTTCGAGGAGTTGGTGACGCGCTTTTTGGCGATGCCCATCATGATATCTGGCGTGGAGGATGCTGGTCGATTCGATGCAGCAAAAGAAACGCTCGAAGTATTGAATGAAACACCACAGGATGACCCCCTCCGCAGGGTCGAACAATTCCGGCAACTCATTCAAGCCCATCCTACCTACTTGCCGGTGAGGATGCTGCTCGTTCGGCTTTTGGGGCAAGCGGGTAAGCATGATGAAGCCGCCGAAGTTGCTGCACAAGCCCAGTTGGATTTTCCGACCGATGTGGAACCGGCCGAGCTGGCATCCGAATCCTTCGCTGCGGCGGGCCGGTGGGTCGAATCATTTGAAGCGGCTGGCGAGGCGTTCCGACGTTCTCGATCGTTGCCCAACGCAGGTGATCTGCTCGACGTAGCGGCGAAGCAACGCATTGGCCGTTTATTGGGTAGGAATCGCGCGACCATGCCCTATCTCGTAGCTGACAAAACTAGTCAGGATGCGGATGGGCAAAGTGAAGCAGCGCGAACGCAAAGCCTGTTGATGGCCAACCGTGTAGACGACGTCGCTTCGTTGCTGTCGCCAAAGCTACAGAGTTCCACCGCGTCTCGAATGTTGTGGGCGTGTATTGCGACGTTCAGACTTCCAAACGAAATGGACTCCGCTGGTTGGCTTGAGCGAGTTACGCCGTTCATACCGCAAAACGCAACAGAAGAGCGGACGGTGCTTGCTCTAAGCTGGCAGGCGCTGGCGATGCGAACCGGGAACGAAAAATATCGTGCCAAAGCGCGTGAGGAATTGGAGACGGTTGTGCGGCTTCCGGCAGCCAAGCCTGAAGCGTTTGTTGCGCTCGCATCGATTGCCGAAGGGGAACGGGATTATGCCCTTGCAGAAGTGAACTATCAGAATGCGCTTGAACGTGACGCCAATCTGACCGCCGCGCAAATTGGATTGGCACGTTCGTTTTGCGAGCAAGGCAAGAGATTGGACGAGGCGGTCAGCCTAGCCCAAAAGGCGGTCACTACCGAGCCCAAGAATGCGCGATGTTATGCGACGCTGGCGAGAGCGTACGGCGCGACGGGTGATCAAGCCTCCGCGATTAAGTACCTGACTCAGGCAATTGACTTGGAACCGAGCGAACTTCACTGGCGCACCGAACTTCGCGAAATCCAAAACGCCAAGACGGGTACTGAAACAACGAAAGAGGGCCGCGACTCGTCACTTGCACGGGGGGACAGCGCCCAGTAGAAAGCATTGCTTCACTTTATCGGCGCAAACCAAGTACCATCGGATCGAGCTTGTGGACATGGCGTATAGAGATGTACGCGGGCGCAGAAAAATAGGTCCCGTCAGAGACCAGCAGCAGAATGTCGGTGCGATAGTCTTTATCCATGTCCATCACAGTCCATGGAACATGTATGCGCAATCTCGAGCCTTCACTATTCTGTTTCTCGATGGTACCCGGGCCGCGCAACACCGCGGTGTAGAAATCTTTCAGTGAAAATCCGTCGTCGACCCAACTGTCGCGAAGGTCGATTTCAAGCTGAAATTCCTGACCTTCGCGGAGCGCGCCGAAAAAGGCATACGGTGTTTTCTCCCAGTATGCCTTGCCGCCATACGGAAACTTTCCAGTCGCTTTCACATAAACTGGCTCTATTGCAAAGCGACAGACTGGCGGTATATGCGTAAGATCATGTGCGGTGGTAATGAGGCGGTCAAGGAAAGGTGTCCGTCCTGTGTTACCTTCCTTGGCTTCGTCTGGAAGCGAATATGCAGGTAGGTGTGCATTGGCCGAGGAGATATCGCCGGCAATCGCGCCCTTGAACAACTGCATGAGGGTTGGAACATAGACGCCGCACCGTAGCATGCGCGTCTTCAGTTTCGGAGGCAAAGCGGCCGCTGCCAGCAAGATGGGTTGCAGAAGCCGCGCATCGCTTCCTGAACGCCCCACCGAATGCAAGTAGAATGGACTCAGAAATGTAAACTGGTCACCACGAACGCCATATGAGTCTACCGCTGGGGCGACGAAGAGAAAGTTTCGCTCATACAGGACCATTCGAAAGTGCTGATGGCCCTCGCGCCTAAACGTCCCGTTTTCGTAGTACGCACGAAGGCTACTTCGAGACAAAGATTCGGCAACACTTTGTCCGCCCATACCGTAGGACTGCACGCCAAATGTGACGTGTTGTACCAAGACATTTGATAACGACGGTCCAAATGCGGTCACAGGGTCTTCTGCCTCAAGCTGTGGGAATAGCGCTAGCGGGATACTGGAATGACCCTTGTCGAAACTCCGAAAGCGGTCCTGCCAAAGTCCCGCCGCAGTGCCCTGCCGAAACCACTTATTGACGGTGCTTACCCAGCGCTTTCCATACATGTTGTTGTACGGACCCGACCAGCGGCCGTAGTTCAACGGCAGCGAAGGGGTTGAGGCAGGCGGTTCATCCTCCCAATTCATCTTGTTATTTGGGTCTAAGCTGACGTTCGGGTTTTCGCCAAAGTCGTCAGGGGGTACTTGACCTGCAAATACCAATGTTCGCGGTTCAGTCCAAGTTTGGGCACGTACTTCCGCGCGCACTTGATGAAGACAGATCCAGAGAGCGATGACCAAAGAGATCCCACAAGCAGTCCTCAGATAAAGCCGATTCATGATACGCACTCATACCTAGACTTCATGTTTTTCCACATGGACAGCAATGAACAGGGCGAACGATAGTGTACATGCAGGCAAAGACGGACTTCGACGCAGGCAAAATCGCTGCCGCAGGTGTGCCTCGAGTATGGGCATGTCGGAGCAGTCGTATACCGGTGGCGGGCCACACGCGCGCTTCTGCCGTCATGCCCGATCTTTTGATAATGAATGACGCTCGTCTTACCAAAAGCGGCTCAATGGATTGAGACCATTAAGGCGAAGAACTACCGCAAACCGATAGACCGCCCCGCGTGCAAAGGCGGGCATGGTCAATCGTAGCGCTATGCCAGTTAACGAGAGAGGCTGAGTTGTGCATTCTACGGGCTCTGACGAATGCGTCGACCCGCCTGCGCAACTCCAACTAGCAGAAGCGCGATCAAAACGAAGCGCGTGTCCACAGGGAGGTCATCGGGAAGCGGTGGAACAACGACTACCGTGCGTTGAACAGGCGCGGCTGCGTTTCCCACATTGTCCGAAACGTTATACGTTAGAAAGTGTGCACCCTCTACGTTGCAATTCACGGCACCGGTTGTGGTGATTTGCGCCGTGATGTCGCCATCCCTGCTGTCGACCGCCGTTGCACCTGCGTCGGTATACGGCGTGCCAACTTCAATGTACTCCATGAGCGAGCCGTTTACTGTGATTGTCGGCGCAGTGTTGTCTACGTCGAACGGGCTGCTCGAGGGCGCTGAAGGTGCCAGGTTCCCGGCAATATCGGAAGCGGTCCCAGGCGCGATAGAGATTCGCAGCGTTCCGTCGCCGGAAATACTGGAAACTGTTACCGTTCGGGCGATCGTCCCGCTCCCGGAAACTGCGACGGTGCCGGAGGCCGTGCCGGTTGAAACGACAGATACATTTGAGGCCAGCAGGCCAATTGAGTCTGCTCCGCCATAGGTGATCGTATATGAAACCGCGCCCGTACGTGTCGCGGTTGCTGAAGGCGCTCCAATGGAGATAGATGGACCAACGTTTTCGATTGTGTAGGAACTCGGCGAGCTACCGCCAGCGTACGCGTTTCCTGCGCTGTCCGCGATGCCGGATCCAATCGTCAGACCGATAGTTCCATCGGCTGTTGGATTCGAGGGAGTCACCGTAACGGTGTAGGTTGGGTCCGAACCCGTCATGGCAACCGTTGCACCGATCGCCAAGGTTCCTGAAACTGTCAGGTCCCCTGTCGAGAATGATGGCGCGACATTTTCGCTAAACTGCACGCTGAAGCGCACCGCGTTCGCATTGGTGGGGCTCGGATCCAACAGGGCTATCGCGGCGGTAGGCGCAACGTTGTCCACGGTAAATGGGGTACTGGCAAGCGCCGCGGGCGCCAGATTCGCCGCGTTATCGGCGGCTGTGCCTGCGGCAATTGAGATTCGGAGAGTGCCGTTTCCAGCAATACTGGATATGGTGACTGTGCGTGTAACCGTCCCGCTCCCCGAGACAGAGATGGTACCTGACGCGGTCCCCGTAGCAATCAGACTAACCGCGGAAGGAGACAATGTTATGCTGTCCGCGCCGCCATAGGTGACGGCGTACGACACGGGTCCGCTTCTCGTCACGGACGCCGAGGGTGAGCCGATCGAAATTGTAGGGCCAATGTTCTCTATTGTGTAGATGGCAGGTGCGCTGCCGCCCGTGTATGCGTTTCCCGCCCCGTCCGTGATGCCACTGCCCACCGTAAGGCCAATGGTACCGTCAGTTGCAGGATTTGCCGGAGTCACTGTAACGGTATAGTCTGGGTCTGTGCCGGAGATGGAGGTCGTCGCGCCAGACGCCAACGATCCTGTAACTGTCAGGTCTGCTGCAGTGAAGGTAGGCGCCACATTCTCACTGAATCGTACGCCAAAGTGTACTGAATCCGCGTTCGTTGGGTTAGCATCTTCGAGGGTGACGGTGGCGGTAGGCGCAATGTTATCAACGCTGAACGTCGTGCTTGACGCGGGTGCCGGCGCCATGTTGCCTGCGAGGTCCGAGGCCGTGCCGGCAGCGATCGCGATGGCCAATGTGCCGTTCCCGGAAATACTCGCGATCGTCACGGTCCGGGTGGTCGTGCCACTCCCCGAGACCGAGACCGTTCCAGTGGCCGTTCCCGTAGTCAACAACGAGACGTCTGAGGTCGAAAGTGTCACAGCGTCCGCGTTACCGTAGGCAACTGGGTAAGATATCGGCCCGGTACGCGTGATAGCAGAGGACGGTGAACCGATTGAAATTGTGGGGGCCGCGTTGTCGATGGCGTAGACGGTGGGCGAACTTCCACCGGCGTATGGATTACCTGCGGCGTCGGACACTGCCGATCCTATCGTGATGCCTATCGTCCCATCAGCCGTTGGGTTTGCCGGAGTTATCGTGATGACGTAATTCGGGTCCGTACCCGAGACGGCGGTCGACGCTCCTGCAGCCAACGTGCCCGCAACCGCTATGTCGGCTGCCGTAAACGTGGGGGAGACATTTTCACTGAACTGAACGCCAAATTGGACTGCATTCGCGTTAGTCGGATTGGAATCAATGAGCGTGATACCGGCAGTTGGCGCCGTGATGTCCCCAATTTTGTTGAGCGTCCACGAGTAATTCTCGGCAAAACTTGTCGAGCGAACCAAGCTCGTCGGATATGAAATATTGAGTTGTAATGTTGCGGCCTGGGTTGGCAGGTCCGTTGCGTAGACGGTCACGCTTGAACCAGTTGCTCCGCCCAGCGGAGAACCGTCAATTGACCATTGATATGTCAACCCGGGTATTGAGAGCGGTGATACCGAAACGAGAGTGCCTGCAGGCGGCACATCGACGGTTGTGCCCGCCGTTGGCTGCAATGTATCGGCAAGGGAAACAATGTCGAAGTAATCAACGACATGAGCCTCTTTGCACACCGGACAGAACGCGGTCCCGAGCGCTTTCATCAAACAATTGCGTGTTGGCCGATAAATTCCAGTCGTGAGGTAACGGGCGCCTTGAAATGCCCCCACTACGCCGTTGTACGTGGATGTATCAGGCGTTGGAAGTGGAGTTCCCGTATCCACCCATGCGCTCCATTTCAAGTTCGCGAGGGCATAGTCGAAATCGACGTTGGGTTCCCCGTCGCCGGCTGGATAGCCCGGATACGCCGTAGTGTATTCGTCGGCAAGGCCAGCAAACGTGTGGCCAAATTCGTGGATGATTACCTCGCTCGCCGACGCGTGGATCGACGATACTCCGATAGACCCACCTGAGCCGCCATAGACCGTCGAATTCACCAGGACGAAAAGGTAATCCCAAACCCCTACGCCGACATACGCGTCGGCAGCGCTAATCGCGCGGCTCCTCCCCGTAAAATCAATCGTGAGCAGGCGATCTATGCCGGATGTCCAAAAGGTTGAGTTGAAATAGGTATCAACCAAGGTGCCGTTCTGTCCATCCTCCCTGTCAGCGCCCTGTTGATTGCTTTCGACGTCGACGCGGTACACATTGGTCCCGTTGAATAGAACGTCCCACGGTGACTTGTTCCCGAATGCCGTCAGCGCATTCTGGGCAGCGGTAGTAAAACTGCCGGCGGACAGATTTGCCGCTGTATATCCATCACCTAAAATGACCAAGACCAGCCGATTTGTATCGCTGCCGGTATCTTGAATCTTGGCCACGCTCAGCGGCCCGGGCGGTGGCGCCTCCTTCTCTCCAATACGCTTAATCTTCCCTACAGGAAGAACCACCTCGTGTTTCGTAAGGCTTGATGGCATATCCGGAGAAAGGTAGTCTAGTGCCTTCCCAGCACTGCGGCGAAGTCGAAGGGATGTGAAGTTTGCCTTGGCGGCGGGGCCTTCGATTCGAACTACGATTACGCTTTGCTTTGGCACCAAGCCCTTGCAGGGCATATCAGGACCCAGAAAGAGCCTCTGGCCGATTGGGAGGTCCAAGGACCCCGTGTACAAGGATTTGCCAGATGCATCCAACCAGTCGACAGAATACGGCACAATGCCGACAGCACCGTCCAGTCCGGGCGTTATGACCTGCTTTTTCATGGGAGCAATTTCAGCCGCACTCAAGATCGTCATCGCGGTTTCGTCATAGCCAATGACCAGCTGCCAGTATTGCCTATGGTCATCTGGCGTTGTACGACGCGACGATGCGTGCCCGGCAATACCCGCGAAACTGCATAGGCTCAGAAAATGAAGCGCTATTAAGCAGATAACAAAGGACGATTTCGCGGTAGCCGGAGGCCCCGCCAAAAATCCGAGTTGAAAACGGCCAATGTGATATGGGTGGTTCATATGACGAATTTGCGATCCATGCTGAAATTCGCGCGTCTCAAAACGCAAGTCCTCTCCTCTTACGTCTGTACATCCAAAGCGTGCGATGGTTGCCAATAACGCTCTCCCTACAAGACATTCATGTAGCGAGCCTGTGAGGAAATCAGAAATACAGCTTTTCCCCAAAGGCCCAATCGTGCGAAATAATTGTATATAAAGTCCGCAAATACCGCAACAATTAATTTTTTGGCGAATTCTCGATGAAAATATTTTACAAAATACTGTGTTTTATATGAAAACTATATTTACGGACTAACTCCACAAAGGATGCGCGCAACGGAGAGAGAAACGCGCCGGCGTCTGTAATTTATAAGAGAAATTCTAGATTTGCGCGTGTGTAGGTTTGTACTACGCAAAGGGAATTGGCGTGCTGGATAAGAAGCATATCGAGCGATTACGAGGGACGAAATCCAATTTCATAACAAAAGCTATCTTGTGCGATTCCTCGTCAGAAAGCAGCGCATCGTACCGTTTGGCTAAACCGGACGCAACGCATGGGACGGATCAAGGAAGATCGCGGGGGGGACAAGCCTTCATGTGTCAGTCTTGTGGGGTGGCATAAAATGAAGAGCGGGGACGAAGCCAGCCAGCTTCATCCCCACTCGCTCTAGATATCTAGGGCTGGTTTTGCTACGAAATCAGCCGTTTAACACTGCGCTTCCCAAGCGCTGCACTCGCCAGACCGAGTCCCATGATGAGCATGGTTGCCGGTTCTGGAACTGGTGGTGGCGGAGGGTTATACCCGGTCATATATCCGGTCAATAGATCGTTTCCACACTGCATCGTGTAATGGACGTACAGATTGTCGGAGTTGCTGAGGCCGAGAACTGTCAGGTCGAAACCGCTTAGAACATAGTGCGGCGTCGTGCCCTGGAAGTCCGGGTCGTCAGGTCCACCATTCCCATTATAGCTAGTCAGAAGAATGGCTCCGGTGCCTCCTGCGACGGCGGTACCACCCGAACCATAACGATACGGGTTCGGTCCGGTGTCCGGGCCACCCGTCACGCCGATCAGCCCGGTAGACGTCGTCAGGCCCGTAACGTTGTAAATCGTGTACGTCGCCGCCAACCCGCTGTCAGCAGTGTTCGTTGACGTGATATCGATTACGTACTGATAACCGGTGCCGTCGCCATTCGGATTCTGGACGTCGGCCAGATTTGGGTTGACCGAGAGGAAGATATCCCCTGAGTCGAAAATCCCATTGGTACCACTGCCGGAACCACCTGCGATCCCCGTTGCAAATGGGAATTGGCCTACGATGCTGAGGATATCACCGGCACCGATAAACACGCCTTCAAGGTCCCAAGTCTGGGTTGTTACGGTACCGGGTTCGGTCTCTTGGTCTTCACGTATGCCCGGACGGGTATCGGCATCCCCATCGTACCATGCATTCCCATTACTATTGGCAGGATTGGGATCATTGTCGTAATACGTGATGTCGGTGCCGAGTGGCGTCGCGAAGGCGCTGGTCCCACACACAAGTGTGAGCGCCAGCATCGAAGCCAATTTCGGTCCTACTCTGCTGCGAAAAGATAGCAGTTTCTTCATACACACTCTCCTTTTTGTTTTCCCCGCGAGTTTTGTTGCCCCAAGAACCGCTACCGACAGTCATTTTACTTTCAATATACTGTGCTGTCAAGCTAAAAAACGTCAAATTATTTAATATATAACTATGTACACTGGGTACACCTACTTGACATATCCCATGAATTGACTTTTTCTTGAAACTTCAGATCCGAATATTCCGCATAGCACCCTGGTATCTCATAAGCCACTGCTGCGTATTGACAACAATTCTTTAACTTGTTCTTAGTCGTTTCCAAAGTCGAACTGCATTGCCACCTGTGGCCACGACGCATCAAAGCGCACGAGCGTATCCTTCCAATTGCCTTCGTTGATGATTGAAGCGTCATTCTCGTGGATAAGATTCCGGAGCCCAGTACGCGTGGCGTGATACCGGTATGCATTGATAAAGCTTCTTTCGGCTCCGACCAAGGGAATTCCAATCACTCGTGGCACGTGGGCGGCCAGCAAGCCTTCTTCCACGTACTCCTCGAGGAAGCCAAGAACCCAGCCTGCAGCACAACTGAGGCAGTACGCTGCTGCGACCTGCCAACCAGCAACAATTGACCCGAGTAGCACGGCCGCAACCGTGCAAATTTCCCACACATTCACGAAGCTATAGATCGTGCTGGCCCGGACTAGGCCTGGCACCCGGTGTGCCCCAATCACATTCAGCAGCATGCCCACAATCGTCGCCAAGACACACCAAAGAAAGGTTGCAGCAAACGATTGCTGAAAGTGGAAACACATCAGTGCCGTAGCAAGGCGCAACATATTAGGGACCAACTCGATGCCCTCAGTAGTCATGAGTAGCCTGAAAGGTGTTACACGTTGTTCGAGCTGTGACATTAAAGCAAATGCATAAGGAACTGGTAATCTGATCTTGAGTCCCGTCGGTGTGTAAATGGCCATTGCTTGTCCTCACCCCGAGTTTCTTGCTCCGGCATATTTCGTTTGGTTTCCTAACACATGGCTGATCACCGAAGTCCAGCAGTGCGACAGACCGGTGGAACCGTTGACTTCGTCGGAAGATGGGGAGGAAAGAATAAAACTGGAACGGCGAGAAGACGCAGAATAGGTGCACGACACCCATCCGTTACACGTCAAATCATCAAAGAAGAAATGCACCTTGGGTCCCCCCAAAATGCCCGCAACCCGGGAGCAACGTAGCACGGTTTGCGGTATTCTGTCAAGGATGCCCCGAGTCAAAGATGCGAAGCTGATTTGCGCGTCTTTCACCGGCCAAAGGCAAATCATCCGTGCTACTTTGGGAATTTACATATCGCGTGTGTATTAGTGAGGTGTTAAGCCTAAACAGATGATGGCTATGTTCGTTGGGTGCCCGCGATCCGCTGGAACTATGCGGCAAACGTAGTGCCGGAAAACTTCATCGAACTCGATCATGCGCCCCAGCACCAACCGCCGGTATTACGCGCGCGGAGGCCCCACCTCTGCTAGTACGGAGCCATTGGATAGCTCCAGACTTGCCTGAGTGCACAATGTGCGACGGCGCCTTACCCGGTGCAAGGTGAACACGGATACCCTGTAAATTGCCCACAAAGAAGACTCTTCTCGCGCGCAGTCATCTTCAATCCGCGCGGGAACGATGGAGCGCTGAGCAGACGCCTAGCCAGGTCCTTGAAACTATTTGCAAGGACTCTGGGTTTCACACCGCCTTTTCGTTTAGTGCGGCCGGTTTTTCCGCTGGATATTTTTCCAATACATCCTCCGCTTCGGCCAGCCTCGGGAATTCAAGCCCGAAAATTTCGGAAAAGCGCACCGCTGCTTCTACCTGCCTCCGGCCCTCTTGCACCTTACCTTGCTCGATTAGATTGAGCCCAAAATCCAACATGATTGTGGGTTCCCCCGGCGATCGTTCGAGGGCCTTCTCCAAGTGTTTTTGGCTCTCGGCTAGTTCGCCGATTCGCAGCAGTGCCACCCCAAGCGTATGCATCACGTTGGTATCGTTTCGAAGCGTCGTCAACGCCTTTTGCGCGAGGTCGCGGGCCTCTTTTGGGTCGCCTTTGGTGGAGATGATGCAATACGCGAGATTGTTGAGCGCGATGGGATTCGCAGCATCAAGCGCCAACGCTTTTCGATATTCATCCATCGCGGTGTAGAGCTTTCGAGTATTCTCGTAGAACATGCCCCGTTCGACAAAGACACCGGGATCGCTTGGTGCGACTTCGGCAGCTTTGTTTAAAAAGACCTCTTGCTCCTGCGTGAGCCGTCGCGCTTTATAGGTGCGCGCCGCGCCGAGCCAGGCCTGCTTTGCGTTCTGATGTCGATTGACAACCTCTTTGACCGGGTCTACAGGATCGGCGATTTGAACCGATTTCGAAAGATTGTCAAAAAGCACCGGTAAAAGGGCATTAGTGGTTTCGGGCGCATCTTTCTCGATGCGAGAAAAAGCGACAAACGCTTCATCCGGCAGGCCAGCCCAAGAAAATGCTGTCCCGTAGGCGAAATCGGCGAGGCTGGTGTTGCTCTGGCCAAGGGTCTTTACCAGGGCGTCGAAGTCCTCATTAGAAGACTCATCAGACTGTTTGCCGAGCGACCGCAACATCGCGGTAGTCGCCCAGTTCACAACAGGGTGCTTCTTATCGGAAATACTCTCAAGCGACGCGATGGCCGCGTCCCGGTCATTTGTCTTGAGCGCACAGGCCGCAGCCAGAACCGATCCAATTGGCATCGCACCGCCAGTCTCCAGGGCACGCGCTTTTTCCCCTGCCAATTTCCAATTCGCTGTCGCTGCCAGCGCCAACGCGTGCAGTAGGGCCGACCCTTCACGATCCTCTGCAGTCGCGGGGAGTTTTTCCAGGAGGCTCAGCGCATCCTGCGGTTTTCCTGTATGGAGGTGAACGAGCGCGAGTGCGGAAATGAGCTTTTGATCATCCGGCTTAGCGCCAAGTGCTCGAGTGAGGTTATCTTCGGCTTCCTTAGGTTGGCGCGCATCGAGGCACGCCTGGGAAAGATTCAAGACAATTTCCGAATCATCGGGAAAACTTGCCGATGCCACCTGGGCGGCGCGAAGCGCCTCGTCGCGATCTCCCGACTCCCGCAACGCGATGCCCTGCAATATGTAAGCTTCGTAACTATCCGGGTATTGGGCGATCAGCTGCTCCAGTGATTTCGCGGCAAACTTTGGCATTCCCGCCTGCCGGAAGGTCATCGCGGAATTTAGGAGGCTGACCCCATCGTCGGGAAAGTTGCTTCTGCATGCCCATAACACCTGCAGAGCACGTGCACGAACGCCGGCGGCCGACATCGAAAATGCAAGCGCATTTCGTCCTATCACCTCGAGCGCATCTTTCCGATTGAGCCATGGATTCAATGCTTCTATCACTGCGTCTGGGTCGCCTTTGCGGTGTGCAGCAATAAAAAGCCTCAGAGGGGAGTCGTCTGGTAACTCGGCGGCAAGTTGGTCGGCGAGGTCGAGGTTGTTTTGAAACACTGCAGCGGCCACCAGCGTCTCCCGTAAGTTCTCGCCACCTTCCAGGAGGAATCGGTCACGATCACGAAGCAGCCTCGTCAGTGATGCGCGTTTCCAGAGCGATTGCCATTCCGGCTCTTTTGCGGTATCAGACTTTGGCCCATCCGGCGCTTTGTCCGTTGCTTGCGCCGCGACTGCCTGTCCCGCGGATGTCTGCCCCTTACGCGCTGCGGTGTAGTCACGCCGGACGATGTATTCGCGGGGCAAAATCAACGCAGCCTTGCGGAGCGGCTCAACAGCTTGCTTTGCGTCTCCCTTTGCAAGCATACAGCGTCCGAGCGCGTAATTGGCCCAACCTGAGCCGGGACTCCGCATCGTAATTTCTCGCGCCAACGACTCAGCCTTGTCTATTTGGCCCGCAGCCGCATAAGCGAGGGACAGCGTGGATTGTGCGTCATCATCGCCAGACTGTACCTTGGCGACGGTCTCGGTTTCCTCAACCAGCGAAGTCGCCACCGCGTCGCCAAATTTGATATCGATTAAAGCCGCGCGCGCGGCTGTGGCAACCGATTGGTCCTGAAGCATCTCGCGCAGATTCTTCTCCGCCACAGAAGGGTCTCCTTGGGCAGACTGCGCAAGCGCCATCAGGATTTGCCTCGCGGACGAGTTACCGGGTTGTTCCGCGGCCGCTCCAAGGACAGAGACCGCTTCAGACGGCTTACCGCTCAGAAGTAAAACCTGTCCTTGCAACAGTGTGGCGGGCTCAGGGCTAACCGAGACACACTGCTTTGCCAGGTCCAGTGCTTCGTTATCGCGGCCCAGCAACGTGAGCACGTCTGACGCTTGCCAGAATGCTTCCTCGGTTGCTGGAGATTCTTTAATCACCTGCTGAAACTGCTTAAGCGCTTCCTCGAGCTTTCCTTCCACGGCAAGGCACTTCCCGAGTCCGACCAGCGCGGTGGCGTCAGATGGGTCGGCAACTCGTGCTTTTGCATATAGCTCAGCCGCTTCCTTTGTCTTGCCTAGACTGAGATAGGTGTCTGCATCCTTTAACTCTTGACTCTTTCCTGCGCCACCACATGCGTTTAGTAGCAGGGACAGTGCGAAAACGATTAGCGCGGAAGTGATAAGTGTTCTGGTGCCGGCGTGCGTGCTCATGAGAAACTCCTATTCGAAGCGTTTCTGCAGTATCGGTGTCAGGTTTTGGGCAAAATCCTCAAGGTATCCAAACGCGGATTCGGCGCCTGCGCTGCCGACCGTCGTGCTTAATTTCACCATCATCGTCCTCGGCGAACGAAACAGGAGGCGCTCCTTCGCCCAGTACATAGAATTTTTCGCGTAACTGTCCGTGGGGCGAACTCCGGTCATGAACCAGTACAACACCGCTTGTTCGTATTCACCTTTAAAGATCTCCAGACGATTTGCAACGAACGAGCCGCTCACGGGAGAGCGATACTGTTTTTCGACCTCCCATCCTTGGCCGGTGAGGCACACCTCCGGAAAATGCAAGCTGCGTCGGGTCGTACCCGACCGCACCACGGTAAGTTGCACCGGAATACCGTTCTGCGACGTGTAATCACGCATTAGTATGTCCGGAAAGTCCAACATTTCGAACACGTGAGGATCCACCGGAATATCTGGACCTGTCTGACGGTACCCCATGACCGATGCCGGTATGTCAGTGAGCGGTGATATTGCCGCATTCGTGCTTGGGCGTGACTGTGCTGCTCCGACCGCAAAATGGGCCGCGGCACCAAGCGCCAGCAAAATCAAGACTTTCGCGCCTGGTTTCACTGCGTATCACCTGTTTCGGCCGCTGCTTGACGGCCGCCCGCCGCGCGGAACAGAAACTCGACGCAAGAAAGGGCGACAGCCGCTATCGCGTAGATGGCGATACCGGAGATGTCGTGCACCTTTCCTGTTGCTGCGGAACTTCCCCAAATGTAACCGACTATGCAAAGAAAGAAAATGCGCGCTACATTCGCGAAGATCGCTACCGGAGCCGATACCAGAAAAAGAGTAATGCGGGCCCAATTGCTCGCCTTACTCATGTATCCAATGACAGAGCCCAACGCGAGCAAGGCGATCAACGATCGGAGACCTCCACAAACTTCGCCGACAAGCAGGCGGTCGTTTCCGAATGCTATGTAAGACCCATCGCGGAGCATTGGAAGGGAGAACAAGCGCGCGACCCACACTGTGCAGTCTATCGCCAGAATCTTTACGTGTAACACCAGCGCATGAGTAATGGACCCTGGCATTGGAATCATAAAGAGCAGAAATGCGAGCGGGAACCACAAAATTCGGGCATGCTCTTTGCCCCAGATAGCCATCACGATCCCCGCTATCGCCGACACCAACGCGAACTGCTGGATAACGAAGAACTCAAGAAAATCGCCTAGCACTACCATCAAACAAGATAGGGCGATAATCCACAAGCCCAACGTCGCTGGTTTGCGAGCAGCGTTCTGCAATTCCGCACGTTGTTTCCATGCAAAATACAGGCTGATGAAAGGAACGATGTAACCGTGCGAATAATACGAGTCTTTCTTGCCGTAGTTGTAGAGCATTTCATGAATCGCTTCCCAGAAGATCAATCCGAGCAGGATGGCCAGCGCTGCGCACAGTAAAAGTGACTGGCGACTCGGCATCGAGCGATCGTCAGCCAAAGTTGGAAAGCTGTTTGCTTGTTCCGACGACGAGTTCATTGCGGTGATCCGTTCAGCTGCGCGGCCAATTCCGCAAGCCTACGTTGGTCTACCGGTTCGCCATTTGTTGCCTGCTGCTTAGCTTGTTCCACGTACAGTCGTGCGACGTTAGTTTCTTTCAGTCCAAAGTAAGCCTCCGCCATCCGCAACTGTAGTTGCGCCGAGGAATTTCCCGTAAGCTTTGCCGAATTTTGAAAATCTCGCAGTGCATCGCCGTACTGCTGCTTTGCCAACAACAAGGTACCGCGCAGGTACATTGCATCGGGATTGGTAGTCTTTGTTAAGATTGCGTTAACGGTCTGCAAGGACTCGGCCTCGCGATCCGGCAAGCCTGCTAGAATTTGGGCCTTCTTTAGCAAAATACCGACATCATCCGGCGAAGTTTCGATAAATCGATTGCACAAGCCCAGTGCACGTCCTGCATTCCCTGTTTGTTGCTCAATCTCGATCAAGCCAATCAGCGCAAGCGGATAATTGGGGCGGATTGCGAGTGCCTTTGTAAACGCGGTACTTGCCTTGAGAATGTTCGGCGGACGCTCGGAAACCAAGTGCCGAACGGCCAACTCGCACCATACCTGCGCATCTCTTGATGCGGGGACCGATTCTGAAACCAATATTTCGGCGTCTGCGATCTTGCCCGTGCTCGCCAACGCAATCACAAGATAGCGCAACGCCTCCGTGTTAGCGTTGTCTCGTTCAACTACGGATCGACTGATTTGTTCAGCGTTGGTCCAGTCGCGTCGGCAGATCGCCGCCCAACTGCGCAACAGGCGCAGTTCCGTTTCTTGCAAGGCGGAGAGTGGTTGCTCGCTTTCGATTTTCGACAAGGTCGCGTCAAATTCGGCAAATCGGCCCGCTCCAGCATATGCCCGAGCCAACGGCCTCAAGATATCGATAGTCGCAGGATCGATGCGCAAGGCCTTTGCCAAGCTTGCCGCGGCTTCTCCATATCGGCCTTGCTGAAGCTGCGCTTTGCCGGATAGGAACAGTGCGTGGCTATCGTAAGGGGCGAGTTCGGCCGCTTTAGACGCAAATGAATACGCCAGAGCGTCCTGTCCACTTCTTGCCGCAATTTCCGCAGACAGCATGTAAACCCGCGAATCGGCCGCGCCACTCGTGCGCAGTTGCGCGCAGAGTTCCTCGGCGCCTTCCACGTCGGGAGGATCTGTAGCGAACTTGAGACGCGCGTGTAGTGCCTTGGCAAGAGTATTGTCTGGGTGTCGTTGGCAAACGTCTAGAACAATGCTTTCGGCCTCTTTCCGATCGCGGTCGTCTTCGCTCGAAGCAAGCGCTTCCGCCACAGCCAATTGTTGGATGACGAGTCGCTGGATGGTTTCTGGATTCTCGCTGAATTGCGGTGCCAACGAAGCGATCAATTCGAGCGCTCTTGAATAGCTTCGCGTCCGTATCGCCAACGCAACCTGCTCGATAGCGCTTTCGGCAGCCGACGCCGGAGAATTCTCGCGACCAATACCGTCACGCAGAATGGTTAAACCTATATCGAGTTGGCCATTGTCCGCGAACAGCTGGGCCCAGCGTATACGATCGGTTTCCGTCGCATTCGTGCGCTGCATCTCCTGCATCACAAACTCCTGCGCGCGGTCCATGTCCGCTTGGGCGAGAGCAAGCCGAGCTTGCGCGAGCCGCAATTCTGACTCAGCATTTCCATTCTCGGGAACATTCGCCAAGGCCTCCTCGGCCTGGCTTGTGTTCCCGCCTGCCAAGTAGCACTCAACGCGCGCCAGAAGCAGATCGGGAACCGCGGGATCGCCCTGATAGGCCTTCTCCAGCAGTGCCTGCGCAAGGGCGACGGTTTCCGTCTTATGCGCATTCTCCTTTCCGTCGCGCAGTAGTTTCGATGCGATGTCAATCATTGTCGCCGCGGGCACACCGTCATCGCTGTGGATGGATTTCGCTGTTTCAATCGTTACCTCGAGAGTCGGTTGGGCAAACGTCATTCTCCAAAGCGCAATCGCCTGCGCATCGGATGGGTTTGCCCTCATATATCTCTCGAGGGTTTCCCTTGCTAACTCGCGGTCCCTAGCTCTTCGGGTTTCCAAGCATATCGCTACCAGTCGCTGTGCCGCTACTCGTAAGTCGGGCGCACCTTGCACCACTCTTCGGAGTTTCACAATCGCCTCGTCGACCTGTCCGGCTGCGTGCAACAGACGCGCGTCAAAGTATTCGAGCGCTGCGACATGGTCGGGATGGGCCAGTCGATAGGCGTCCGCGGTCGCTCTGGCGTCATCGAGTTGATTCAGGCCAAACTGGATTTCGCTCAGAATGAAGTACAATTGGGGATGGTCCGCCAAGAACTTCGGGTCCGCCGTCTTCAATAGACTTGCCGCCTGCGCATCGCCCTCGGCGCCTCGTCCAATTGTGGCCTGACAATACAAGAGGTAAGCTTCCAGATCGGGTCGCGATTTCAGATATGACTCGGCGAACTCCTTTGCTTTGTTCCAGTCGCGCCGCGCGATGTGCAGCCGACCTGCAGCCAGCAAGACTTCCGGTAGTTCACGTCCAAGTCGCAGCGCTTCGTCGATCTGCTTTTCGGCGTCGACAAGCTGATTTCTTTGAATGAAGTGATCACCCCGGTATGCGCGCAGAACGGCGCTGTCGGGTTTGCTCTCTATTGCAGCGTCCAGCCGTGCCTGGGCATCTTCCATACGTCCGCGCTGCGTGAGCAACGCCACCAGTGCTGACATTGCCTTCAGCGGATATGAGGGCGATTGAAGCAACGCTTCGTATTGTGTGAGCGCGAGATCGACGTTTCCCAGCTTCTCTTCTGCCAGCGCACGCCAAAACGTGAAGTCTGCGTTGCCCGGGAACTTTTCGGAAAACTGTTGGCCGCAGGACTGCAAATCCAGCCACAATTCGTGATCTTCGCAAAATGTCGCCGCTCGAATCGCCGCCGCTTCGTCCTCTGGGCGGAGCACGGCAACCCTGCGGTATGCTCGGGCAGCGTCGCGCACATTGATTGTACGGTTTGATAGAACCTTCGCGGAGGTTTCGGCATACCGCACCAAGGCATCCACATCATCCGGCTGCTGGGCTAGGTACCACCCGTACTGTGCCTTTGCTTCGGACCAGTCCTGGTTCGTGAACGCCTGTTCGGCCCGCCGGAAGGCTACTAGCTCGCGGCCCTTGAAATACCAGAGCACCGCACCGAGCGAAACCGCGGTGAGTCCCAAAAGAATTGTTCCTACTACTACATTACGTATTCGCATGAAGACTCAGTTTGGTACACCTGCTTTTCCCGCCTGAAAAGGGTAATCCGTCTCAGACTTCACTTGTAACTGTTGAGCGGTCTATTACAAACTACGTCCGCGGTGCCCGAAATCTTGTTCGTGCCAACGATATTAGGGCCGAGACGAGAACGGTACACACCCCAGCCATCTCAATGATGCGATGCAGTTTCCAACCTCCGTACACCGTCCCAAAAAAAACGTCCACAGGATGATAGCTAATTGAGCGAACCAGTACAAAAACGCACAGCAGCACCATGCCCAGCATCGTCACCCTTGCCTCAATGCGCTCGTACCGGCTTAACCGCACCAATAGGTAGATAAACACGATACCAGATAACGCTATCGCAATCGATAACGCGCCCTGTGCCCAGATCCGATCCTCGTACCAACCCTGATACCGCGCAATCTTGCGTCCCTCAAGCCAGACAAATGTCTGAAAGTCGAGTTGCTTGTTGATGCCAAGCAATAGCATCACCCCGGAAAGCGTAATCCAGAAGCGGCGTGATGCCGCATGGACCGCCTGGCCGGCGTTTATGCCGCAAACGGCCGCGCCTATCACGTATTCCGCCGCAATGACCCATCCAAATACTGTCGGATCGTTGATTCCCGGATGCCACTCACCATTTGTGTACATGCTATAACCGTCTCAGTTGGAAAGATTTATTGCAAGTCATATACCAATGTTCAATAATTGCCACGGTTTCATTGCACGCAGAGTCTAAGCCGTGCAATTCCAAGGGTTCTTGCACTTCAAATGCAGTGCCCATCGAGCTATTATTGCCTTATGCTTATGCATAAATGACCACCATTTGATCAGCGCGCCGAAGGCGGGGGCATAGATAAGCGTTCGGTCGTTTGATCCAGTTTGTCGGCAAGGATCGAAGCCACTTTCGCATGCCCTTCGGGATTCAGATGTCCGTCGTTCCTGTAATACCAACTTTCTTTCCGATCCGCATATGCCTCTCGTAATTCGCCTGCCAGATCCACAACCCCGACGTGAGATTTGTCGGCCCACGCAAGTATTTCTTCGCGTAGGTACTGCTGATATGTTGCCGACATGCTTCTCGGTGTTTCGACAAACGAGCGACCCGCCAGAACCACGACTGTGAAGGAGGCGCCGCGCTGCACTGCAACGTGCTGGGCACGATCAGCAATCCGTTTGAAGAGCTCGATGGCCGGAGTAAATCGACTGCGCATATCGGAAGTGGATAGGTCCATACCGCTATATCGCTCCCAAACGCCGGCGAGGAGAACGGAGCGTGCGACCACTTGGTCAATTGCAGTTGGAGAACTTTCTCCCAGTACTGTTTTGCGCAGTTCTAAACGTGCATCAGGAGTGGGGGATGGCGCTTGTGGCACCGGGGTATTTCTCAAGTCCAATTCACTACCGGACAGCGCAAAATATGGTTTTGCACGCCGCGCTTGCATGGGGTAGAGGCGCATATTGTCAAAGAGGTCGTTCCCAAGGTACACAAAAAAAAGTACACCATCGGGTTTGAAGTCGAGCACTTGTCTTTCCAGCAGGAGCAATTGCTGGTCTGTGCTATAACCCGGTACACCGAAGTTCACGTACGACCGCGCTGGCGTTTCCGGTTCGTTGAGGATATGAACAAAAGTCTGGTCATCATTTACGCCAAACCCAAATACGAAACTGTCACCGAGCACGGCATACCACGGGTGACGCACCACTGTCAGATCCGGCGAATCGTTGCGAAAGCCGAGGCGAGATGTGTGGTAGGTCGCCGAGTAATCGTAGTGAAGGTGGTGGCCCGACCAGAGCGGGGCCAGCCGCCAGCCGAGGGTTTCGTCGTGGACGGTCAGGCCGGGATCGAGTGCGTCGCTTCCCATGATCTCCAGCGCGCGGTCCCGGGTGAACCACTCGGCGCTACACAATCCGATAGCAAGCGTAACGAGGGTCGGAAGAGAAAGCAGCAAGATGCGGGTTCCAAAGCCCCAGCGCGGTTTCGGTGCGGTTACCGAATCCGGCGCAGCCGATACTAGGTCACCCGATTTTGGTTCTTGGTCGGTCGGCATTACCCATAAACATACAGGAGCCCGCCATTTCAACGCGAAATGGCAGGCTCCAGAGTAAGGAGGTAAACTACTTCTTCGACGCAAACCGGGATCGAATGCCCCGAGCGGCTGCAATCCCGGCAAGACCTAGACCCATCAGCGTGACCGTCGCAGGCTCCGGGACAGGAGCGAGCAACTCTCCAGCAAAGTAGCTTTCGACGTACGGGTAGGGCCCCTGAAGTGAACTTGCCAAATCCTGATCATACACCCAACTGTCCATGCTTAACGTGTAATCAAAAACGAAGACACGCCCATCGTCGGGGTTGACAAATACGCCGCTAAGAGTGCCAGCCACGCTGGTGGGGTCCTCATTGAGTTCGTATAACCCATCTCCGTTGAGTGTCGCTGAGTTGGCAAAGTTGGCAGTTAGGCTGAGTTCATAGTTAAGGAAGGTGCCATCCGAGAGGCTGCCCGCACCACCGACCGCCGGCGCAGGCCAGAATCGGGCGGAATCGTTCGCGTAGTCGGCATTCACACCCGTGAGTGACAAGACAAATTGATCCAGGGAAGTCCAGCCACCGGTCAGCGAGGTATCGGTACTCGAGTCCGCATCGTACACCTGGACGAAGCCCGTATTCGTGTTATTTGGATTTCCCCAACCGGCACCGTTCGGGCTTGTCGTGTAGTACCATGCCGTCAGGAAAATGTTCGCGTCGGTATAGTAATTGGCATAGTCTTGCACAACAAATAATCCGAGATCTCTGCCATCATATGTTGTGCTTCCATCTGTGAAACTTGGAATCGCGTACAGGGTCCCGCCCGTGTTGGTCGAGTAATCTGCGAGTGACGCAAAAACCGTCACGGACCCTTCGTACGAAAATCGGTCGGTTGCGACTGCGAGGGAGTTCCCGAATGCGACCGGCGCTGCGGCCAGCAGGATTACTGTGATGCAGGTCACAATTCTTCCGTAACCGCATCCCTTCTTTTGAACCAACATGCTCGGCTTCCTTTCCAGGGTTCGGCATGGGCCAAACCCCGCCCACGAATCGGCCGCTCGCTCCCAGCAGCCAATCCCGACTTACCAAGCCGTTCCGCACTACGCTGCGTGCACGCTTTAATTCAACGAAAGGTAACGTTGGCCTCCGCAGTGCACGAATAACTCAAGTGACATTGGTCAAGAAAAACAGGTTTTTCACAGTGTTACTGAATTGCTGTCATTCAGTCGTTCTGATAAATGCACCAATACTTGACACAACCCACTAGGTAGTTTTAAGCAATATTTGTGCCTTTCAGTTTTAATCCGAAGATCCCGCAACAACTTCATGCTTAGCGTGATATTATTAGAGACAAACGCAATTCCTGTGAAAGTACAGGGAACTCATCTGTCGAAACTTAATCACGTGTGACAAGCAATTTATATTTCCACTCTTAATTATTTAAGGAACCCGGAATATTACAAATTTAGTTAACCCTATATATAATCGATTAACAAAAGAGCCCGAGAACTCCCATCGCCACGGTTGCATGCCAAAAATCATTTTGGAGAACGCAACATTCGAGGGGGGCAGCCACGCCCCGTTGACTTCTGACAGCAAATCTCAAATTATCGCTTGTCGCGCGCAGAAGTAATCGGAACGGGTCCGCCAGGAGAACGCGCTGTCACGACAATTACGATGCTGCCAGCAGGTGGCAAGAGTTTTCCCTTGACACATCGCCTTACATCGATCCAGACTACTGCTCGACAACGGGAAGGCGCGGGCTGCCTTACGTAGGGGGTCTTGTATGGCAGCCATTGGAAAGGGGCCAATCGCGACTGCATTCCCAATGGCAGGCGCATGGCTGACCGACCTTAATCCGGGGGACTATGTCCTCATGGTTGAAGGCGGAGAGAATAATACGTATCGATTAGGGTATGCGGTGGTGTTTAAGCGCGCCGCCGATTACGTAGAGATCCCTCGCGACAACGTTTATGTGCCTTGGTACGTTGTGGAGACCGTTGGGGGAGCGGAGCCATATGTTGTCGTTGCGCCGGTCTGGTCGTTTGTCGCCCGACTTAGCCGCGCCCAGGTTGTCAAGCTTCGAGCCTCCGGTTGGCCGGTGAGTATCCAAGGCTTTGCAGATGCACTCGCCGGCGCTTGAATTCGCCATCGCCGAGACTTGGGGAGATGGCAAGACAGTCAACATCCAGGCGACGTGGCCGATCGCACTTCCCGTCACCATCCTTTAGAGAACCTAAGTGCAGCGGCTGGTGAACAGTGGATTCCATCGGCGAGCGAATAAAATTCTTTTTAAGCATGTGTGAGAATGACCTGTTCGTGCAAAATCTTTTACATCTTGACAAGAAATCATCTATGACTACACAATTACTTGTAGAGAGTGCTGCACTACTTGAACAACGTCCACGATTTTAATGTGCCTCTTCCGTAACACGGACCCCAATCACGGCGCTGGGGGACAAGATGTTTTACAACTCGACTTGATTATTCTCTGCGGTCGCCGGACGGATGGTGGTGCAGTTAGCAAAAGCTATCGATGTGAACTTGGGCGGTAGTATCAAACGCGGATGTTGTCGGGGCGCCAGCATTGGTGCGGTGGCGGTTGCGGCGATACATCCCTTTGGAGGGCCAGCTCAAATGACAAGTCGGACCGTCTTCTATTCATGGCAATTGGACAGCGACGACCGATTCAACAGAAGCTTCATCGACGATTGCCTGCGACTGGCGATTCGAAAGCTGAACCGCGAAGACTTGGCCAATACGGTGGTTCACCGAGACACGAACGGCGCTAACGGTTCGGCAGGCATAAGCAAGTCAGTGTTGGATAAGCTGGCCGGCTCCGCGATCATCGTCGCGGATCTTACGATCGTAAACCCAAAGGCCACGAGGCGTCCCGGGGAGTGGCCTGCATGCAACCCTTCTGTTAGTTTCGAAGTTGGCTGCGCATGGGGATTGATCGGCGCGGACTCGGTTATTGGCATCATTAATACGGCCTACGGAGATGTGAAGGAGTTGCCGGTGGAACTCCGTCTTAGGCGAATGTTGAAATACGACCTTACCGTCGGCGAGGACAAGTCCTCGGCCAAGGAGCAGCTGGTTGACGATCTGGCCGATGCAATAGGCCATTGTCTTGGCATATCGGAAGAGGAACAGAAGCGGCGAGTATTCGATATTCATCGCATACTCTCCAGAATCTGGCTATTGGGGACAGAATTCGAAGAATGGTTCGGAATCGACGAACTTGCCAACGTAGTTCAGAATATGTACGTCCAAGCACAGAGTCTGCCAGAACTCATGCGCACGACATTCGACTCCGACGACATGTGGGCGCGAGCAATCTGTATCGCCCATTCGCTGGAAAGAGCGGCCAACATTCCCGTCACCGAAGAAAACTTGCCCAGGATCAGAGAACACGTTTCATCCGCTATGACGACTGTGTTAACGATCACCGAACGGCATCATTTTGCAGTCGACCCAAGCTACCGAGCCGAATTGCTTGAACGAATCGCGGCGGTATCCCAAGCCTTGGATTGGCACATGGACCAACTGCAGAATCGCCACTTTCATCGGCGTAACTTGGAAGAACTCTCCTATGATCTGCGCATGATTGCATTTAAACGGATCATGCCTGATCAAACAACATTCAATGACGAATTTATGAACATTAGTTTCGACTTGCGCCGGTGTTTTCTGCGATGGGTCAAGCGCAAGCCTAAGCACGACGAGGGGGTAGCAGCGATTCGGGACATCCGCGACCGGCTTACCCATTTGCTTGATACCTGTGATTCTGTGACGGAAGAGCAGATGTTGATCGGCGTGGCGTGATTAGCTGGGGTGGTATCGCGCGCCGCATTGTCGTGCTCAATCGTCTGGAGGGCGCTCAAACACTACGCAGCTAAGTTCGTAAAACCGCGTGATTGACAGCGCCCTCCAGCGTTTATATCCTAGCGTACATAGAACAGATTTCTGGTGAAGGTGTCAGTTGTCGAAGCGGGCTTGCTTCAAATTCTGGTGCTTGGAGTTAGCTCGTGCCTTCGCGAATAACCAAGGCCGATGAACGGCCGAAATCGACGCGGTATTCTGTCACGTGCCAATGCGGTAATCGCATGCGCGCATACCGACACCACTTTGGCCGCATGTGCCGCTGCACCGAGTGCCAAGCCCCCGTCTATGTCACGTCAGACAATGTCACGCCGAAGATCAGCCTGGCAGACTTGCGAAAATTCCGAATCTTTGACGAAGCGTCAGTCCCCGTGATTTGGAAGAAGGGGGACTTAATCATGGAGTTGTACGAGGTTCGCGACGTAATCGGCGAGGGTGGATGTGGAGTAGTATACGAGGTTTACCATCGGGGGTGGGGAGAGCTGCTGGCAGTTAAGAGCCCACGTGCCGAACTCCTGCGATATGCTGGATGGCTGGGGAGCTTTCAACACGAGTGTGAAACGTGGGTAAACCTTAGCACTCATCCGAATACTGTGAGTTGCTACTACGTGCGCCAATTAGGCGGTGTGCCGCGCGTATTTTTGGAGTACGTGGATGGTTCCGATCTTTGGCACCTCATTCACCGCAAAGGCCTCTACGACGACTCTCAAGATGAAACCCTTCGCCGTATACTCGATATTGCGATTCAGTTTGCCTGGGGGCTGTACCATGCACATTGTGCGGGCGTCGTTCACCAAGACGTTAAATGCAGCAACGTGATCGTTAGTGGCGACGGTTGTGTAAAGGTGACAGATTTCAGTTTGGCCCGCGTACATGCTCCAGACTATACGGAAGTATCTTCGTCCGAAAGCGGCAACGCTCCCCACGCGCGCGGACCAAAAGGCGGAACTCTCGTGTACAGTTCTCCGGATCTCGAACGATTTGGCGACGTCACATACAAGACGGATGTGTGGAGTTGGGCCGTATCGATTATGGAGATGTTTGCAGGGGAAATCTTTTGGGCGAATGGAACAGAGGCTAACAGCGCGCTTGAAGACCTGATTCAAAATGGCTCTCGGTACAAAACGCTTCCCAAGATGCCCAATACGGTTGCGTCGTTGCTACAGACTTGTCTTCGCATAGAACCGGAGGAGCGCCCAGCGTCGATGCTCGATATCTCCGAAGTATTGATTGGGGCATACGAGGAGGTGGTTGGAGAACCCTACCCGAGGAACTATCCACAAATTACAGCGACGTCGGGTGAAGCGCTTAATAATCGCGCGATCTCTTTCCTTGATATCGGCAAGGACCAGAGGGCGGTTGAACTATGGAATGAGGCCTTGGCAATGACACCTGACCATCAGGCCTCAATGAATAACATGGCCCTATATCGTTGGCACAAAGGCATGGATTCATACGGTGAGACGCGGGGAAAACTCTGGGATGCATGCCAAAAGCAAACAGCCAACTGGCTGGACGCGCTTTTTTTGGCGCGATTTTATATTGAGGCGGGAAACTGTCATGGCGCGCTCGAAGTTTTGGAGGCCATACGGTTGGGTGCACATCGAAGAGAGATTTCCTTCGCCACCGCACTCGCTAGGTACCATTTACAGAATGACACGCGATTGATCAAGGAAACCATCGCCCACAATCGATCAATTCATGCAGTCGCTTTGGATGATCAGGGTCAACGGTATGTGACAGGTAGTTCTGATGGTGAAATCTGTGTTTGGGAAGCAGGCAGCGGATCGTGCATTTCCGTGCTCGATGGACATTGCGGAGTGATTCGCTCTTTGTGCTTGAGCAAAGATGGCCAGACGCTTATTTCCGCTTGCGCAGACAATACGGCGCGGGTGTGGGGAATTCACACAGGTAAGTGTCGCCAGGTTCTGAGTGGCCACACTGGCGAAGTTCTGTCAATAGCGTTGAATGGAGAAGGCTTCCTTGCCGTTACCGGAAGTGCAGATGGATCGGTCCGAGTCTGGGACACAAAGTACGGCACGTGTCTCCGTGTGCTCTGCGGTCATGAGGGAATGGTCAGAACCGTCGCGATAAGTCAGAATGGCAAGTATGCACTTTCCGGAGGAGACGATGGAGAACTTCGACTGTGGGAAGTCAACACCGGCAACTGTGTGAATGTGGGGGAGCCGCATAAGCGTCGGATTGTTTCGATGGCCGTCTCCAATGACAGTCCGCTCGTTGTTACTGGGGGCGGCCGCGACGTGTCGCTTTGGGACATGGAGAGGAGAACACTTATCCGAGCCTTTCGTGCTCACGATAGTGAAGTAGTGTTCGTGTGTTTGGGGCAGGGGGGGCGCCTCGTCTTTTCGGCACATGTAGACGGTAAGACTAGAATCTGGAGGGCAAGTACGGGCCAATGTCTGCGGATAATCCGAGCTCGCGCGCCTATTGCCTGTACCGAGGATGGCCGAATGCTGGTGTCACAGGGTGAGCGCGGCATCGCGCGCTTTTGGGCATTGAATCCATATCCGACGCGTCTAGCTGCCCCCTTCCATGTGTGCCATATCGCCAACGAACCGGTCGTTGACTCCAAGGGACAGGAATACGATGAGGAACTTTCACGGAGTCTTTCCGCGGAATGTCGTTAACCTCGTTGCGTGCCTCAAACACCACTTTCCGTGGATTACCCACGGAACACGATTCTCAAAGCAGCAGGGCGGACCAGACCCACTGCCATTTGTGCAAGGCCACAACCGCGTCGGATAGTTGCCGCTCATAGCCGCGTTTAGCGCCGGCTACTTTCTGGATCCGCAGCCGTGCGGTGATAGGCAATTCGAGTTTCCCGCGCCCGTTCCGCGCTAAACAGGAGTAGCCTGATGAACAGTGCAATCATTGGCCCTCTGGCGCGATATCCCATCCTGACGTTTCTCGTAGCGACCGGTGTGCTCACTGTACTCTTTGCAAACGCGGCCTTTCTTTCCGGCTATGGGCTCATCGGCTACGCGCCGAGCTTAGGGGCAATTGTGGCAGCGGGTCTTCTTGCGGGCCGGAGCGGCATCGCCCACCTGCTCGAACCGCTGAAACGCTGGAGCCAGCGTCCCATTTGGTACGTTGCCGCGATTGTCGGGACGCTCATCGTCTACGCAATCTCGGTTGCTCTAACGCGTGTCACGGATAACAATCCGCTAACGCCCGCGTATATGGCCCCGTTGGCAATTCTCACTGCGTTCTTCTGGCCAGTGCTGCAAGGGGGACTCGGAGAGGAAATTGGATGGCGGGGATATATGTTGCCGCTGCTTCAACACCGCTGGGGTCCGATTCGGGCCAGCATCGCCGTGGGCGTTTGTTGGGGCGTTTGGCATGTGCCAGCGCGATTCGTCCCAAGCACTGGTCAACACATTGTATTTGTCACCCTGCTCTGCATTGCGTTGTCATGCATTTTTACCTGGTTCTACAATGCAAGTGGCGGAAACCTATGGGTTCTTGCTGTGCTGCACGGTTGTGTAAACGGCGCCGACGCCGTTGTCGCCCGCGTGTTTTCCGGTGTCAATGAAAATGTGGAAATGGCGGCCCTAGTGGCGCTGCTCGCGATAATAACTGTCGTCATTACAAGGCTGGGCTGTCCGGCGAACTCGCCTATAGCTACAACCAACGTCAATCTGAGATAGAAGTACTTAGCGACTTGTCGCTCAGAATTTAAGGCTACATAGCACGATTTTCAAAGGCATGGGCTGTCAGCGCATCTTTAACGTTTGACAACTCGGTCTCAGTGAGTACGATCGTTGCACGAGACCAGAACTGGTCCCACGTGAAGCGCAAAATGAGACTTGGGACAGCCCCGGCGCAAGTAGCCGTGCGAACGCCGGCGGGATTGAACTGCATGACTTCTCCGATCAACTGCGGTGCTTCGCATTGCACGTTGGGAGAACCATATTTCTGAATGAGCAGCGCACCATCGAGGAGGATGTATCCTTTGTCGTTTATGTGCTCATTCTCGCGTATGAAAACGCCCCCGGCGGGCACTGCGCGCGGCGTACTGACGGATTGAAACAGATCGGCCAGCTTTTCTCGTAGTTCGTCGCCCATGTCCCGCATGAAGCGCAAGCACTTGATTCGTGTGTTCACCTCGTCCATATCCACGGCATTTCTCCGCTTCACGATCATCCGGTCGTGAAAAGGAACTTGAAGCGGTGAGAAATGCTCTCGAGAAAGCCTGCATCCTCACTGCCGAGAATTTCTCTCGCGCGCACCTTATTCAAATGTGCGACTCTCAGAAATCTCGTAAACAACAACGTCCACTTGCTTTCTGTAATGGCCATTGTGTGCGTGTGAGAAACCCGGACTGGAACCCGCGAAAGTGAGCGCGCACACCGAATTACTTCTCACTCGCATCCGCCCCGTGTAGCGGCCCAACGTGCGTACTGCGTCATCCCGATGATGGTCAAGCCGATAACGCGGATAAGTGGGTGCAACTTCAGCGCGTTGAACTCGTATCGAAAGGGCCCCTAAACGAGCACGTCGTCCGGATACTTTCCAGTATGCTTCAAGTTGCGCTGCACGCTTTGACCATGTTGCCCACCAGTAATAGACCCACCGTAGGGGTTGCCCTCGATCAACGTCGCAAAGAATAGAATCCGTTGTCAAACTGGCTTGGTGCGCTGGCCAACTAAATTGTTCGTTACTGCCGACTATACCGACGCGTATCGGAGAAAAAAACGGAGCCTGCCATCTCCCGGGGAGATGACAGGCTCAAAGAGAGAGAATCGGTTACTTTTTGCCTGCAAACTTGGAACGGACTTTCCTGGCTGCAGCGAGTGACGCTAGACCAAGTCCCATCATCGTAACGGTTGCAGGCTCGGGGACCGGCGCGGGAGCCGGACCGAGATTAACCACGGTAAACTCGGCCATTACATCGCGGCTAGGCTGGCTCCACGGGTTCGATCCGTTAAAATTGCTGCCACCGACTTCGTCAAGGCCCAACGGTGCCACTGTGATTTCGTAAAGGAAGCCATCACCACCGTCTACATTCGTAAACACGAATGCGCCACCGTTGGCTAGAGATAGATAGTCGTTTTCCCACGTAACGTCAAGCTGGCCGGCTTGGCCGATCATGCCCGCGGGTACGCCGCCAAAAGATATATTGCGCAACGCATTGAAATTGAACTGCAAGTCGCTCCAGGCGTTCGGGTCGGTCGCAGTTCCAGCATACGTGTAATCTATCGTCCAGAGCAATTCGTTGATTTGGAGAATCTGAGTGGCTGGGTTTGACAGATCGAGCATACCCGTATAGGTCTGGAATTCAACCGTGTCACCCGGATATCCGTTGGGACCCCAAGGAGCGTTTGCCGGTGGCGTTACTGGACCTGGGAACTGCTGAGACCATCCCCCCACGGTGTAGCTGATCGATGTTGCACAGGCAAACCCGGATCCAACAAACGTGGCGATAATAAACACGCTTAGCAGGGTTTGCACGGGCGATTTTGCCACGCGCGAAAGAACCTTCGTTTTTCGAGAATTACACATAATAAAACCCCTTCTGATGGATGTCCCCAAAGCCAAGTAACCACAGCGCACCTGTTCCGATAGTAATTGTGCGAAGCAAAACTCGTGCCGCGGTTTTTATATAAAAGCCTGCAATCAAAAAGCAGGATTTGAGGGGTTTTTAAACATGCGGATTTTCACGTGTTTAATATAAATTGCTGAGCGGGTCACAAATATAGTCATCGTTGATAATGAATTGACAAGATCTTGGGCACCTCTGGGGGATGTGTATTTTTCATCTTATATAGTTAAATGTATAATTAGATTATATAAAAATGATACGGCCTTTCAGACGTGCAGTGGGAAGCGAAATTCCCCACGTGGCGGCAGGTAACGGCTAACGGCTTGGCATCGGGGTCACGGCAGGTTCGACGCAGCTAAAGCGCCTCACGTGTCTCGCAAGGGTGGAAGAATGGTCTGCTCCCCCCCCAAAAATAGCGTGAAAGAATCAGGCCGCCCCAGAAAGCGGGGCGGCCTGATGAAGCGGTCACAAAATTGTATGGCGCAGGAAGTGCTTCGTTATCCGCGACGCTTCCGCATGCGAGTAAGCGCGAACGCGCCGAGTCCCATGCCCAGCATTGTCATTGTCGCTGGCTCAGGAACGGGGACGGTGTTCACATTGATCGCCACCGTGTCAAGCAGCGTCGCGCCGTCGTAGACGTTCAATGCAAAGCTGTACTCACCATACGCAGTGGGAGAAAAGGGTCCGTAGGTAGGGTCATTAATGAACGCAGACGGAGTGTCGAGGTACCCGAAAGCAAGGTTTTCGGAACCTTGGAGGTTTGACACAGCGCTCAGTGCGCCGGCGCCAAACGCCGCGACGATTGCGGCGTTGAAATCCAGCACGCCAAGATCCGCAGAATCAGCACCGGCTGCGGGGTCGAAATCGTACAGAAGTTCGAACTGAAAGTCGTCGAACTGCCCACCTACGATGTCAATATAGTAGTCAAAATTCCACATCGCGTTCCCGCCGTCCGAACCGGCAAGCGCGGTGTAGGTGCCTGCACCGTCGTCGGTAACGGGCGGATTGGCATACCGCTCCGTCGCGGTTAGTCCAAGGGTGATCGTGACCGTCCCATCGGTCCAAGTGGAAATCGCAACCGCGTCATTCGGAATACCGCTGCCGCCGAACGTAGCAGCCGGTAACGCACCAAACGAATCATAGGTTGGCGTTATCGGAGTGGCCGAAACACCTCCTGAAGCCAATAGGCAAGCAACAACAAGACCCCACACCAATTTCTTCATGTGTCAATCCTCTCCAGTTCGCCCACTCCCGTTGGCAAACATGACACAGCAATACATGGAATATGGTTTGCGATAAACACCAAGCACACATTAAAAGCAGTCACTTACCCAGCAACCCGAATCATTCGGATTCCGTCAACAGTGACGCACCTTTCCCCGCGGTGCTCTTCCAAGTATTACCCGCACCCTCGATGCTACACCACCGGCATCGACTGTGCAAGTGGAAAATATGTGCGAGTGAGTAATCGCCCGGCGTGGCCTGATTACGAGTCTAGCAGGACGAGAGACGGTAGGCCTGGCGAAAAACACTGAAATAGAATCAGGCCGCCCCGGGGACGGGGCGGCCTGCTGTAGCAGTCAAGAATTTGTATGGAGTGAGGAGTGGGCCTCTATCCGCGACGCTTCCGCATGCGGCTGAGCGCAAATGCGCCAAGTCCCATACCCAGTACCGTGATCGTCGCCGGTTCGGGAACCGGAGCGGCAGCCAATGTTAGCGTGCTGTTATCAAAGGCCAAGGCGCTGAAATCCTGATCCGGGAACCACATGTATCTGTTGCCGCCAACGCCCGCGATCGCAGTTGTATTGCCGAGTTGCCACGTATGGATCAGGGTGTTTGAGGCATCGTAAATGCTCATGTCAACCGCTAAGTTTCCCGAGCCATTCTCATAGAAATGATGCTCGAAGGTGTACCAACCGGTAGTGTCGATAGCGATGGGATCCCTGCCGGGATTTTTGGGGTAAGCGCTGCCCGGCGAGCTGTTATTGCTGGCGCTGATTATAAATCGGTTCGTGCCTGCACCTGGACCGGTCGCATCGTTGTAGAAACCCGCATTGAAAATGAAATCCTGCAGGAAGTTTCCGGCTGAATTGTTTATTGCGGAATCAACATCAAAACGCGTGTCGTTCGCCCAGCCTCCATCTACATCGAGGAAGATGTCAACGGACGTATAATACTCTTGAAAAGCCGTGGGAACTCCGCCTCCTGCACCGTAGTTGTATCCTCCAAGTAGGGTATATGCCCCCGACCCCGTCACAGCGTGGAAGCTCCCGTCTGCAGACGTGACTCCATTGGTTCCCGACGGCACTCGTGTCGCGCCCGTCCAACTCGCCGTATCCACCTCGAACCCGTTGAAGTACAACGGGGTTGCGTGAGCGACACCGCCCACCAAAAAAAGTAACACACAACAAACTCTACTCAACTTCATCGCACTCTCCCTCAGTTCGCCCACTCCCGTCGGCAAACGTGAACGTAACTGTCAGGATGTGTTGCAACTCACTACGTCAGGCGCACAACACACTTAAGACAAGTACCAATTACGTGAGGCACTCGGAACCGCAGAGAGTGATTGCACCTGCCCAACGCCCTAAGTACCACCCACAGACGGGATGCTACATGACGGGCTTAGGAAAACGCAAGCATAATAATCGCTTCGCGTCGGTCTGAGCGCGAATATTGTACGAGATGATCGAGTTGGTCATCCATCAGCGAAAAACAGGCTTTACCTCAACCGATTTCGCCAGTGTGCACCTCGTTTCTCGACGGGTTAGTCCGACCCTAACATGGTCTTACTCATCCATTGTTGGTCCACACTGGCAACCAGTGCTAGACTTCGCCTGGTTGAGTAATCAATCGCAGCAGTAGTGGCGCATGGCAATTGCGTGTTACGCCTTGACGACCTTGGTGAGCGGCGCGCCGGCACGTGCCGCGGCGTTTCGCGTATCGACGACCAATGCTGCATGCTCGACAACCATGGCGTAGTCAATCTCCGAGTGGGCTGTCGCGATGAGCACCGCGTCGCATGCTGACAATGTTGCATCGTTCAGCGATACAGAACGCATGCCGGACAGGGCAGGGTGGCTGCGCGTCTCTTTAATCGACTCGACGTAGGGGTCGTGATAACTGACTTGCGCTCCATAACGGATGAGCTCTTCCATTAGCACTAGCGACGGGCTTTCGCGCAAGTCATCGACGTCGTTCTTATACGCCACGCCCATTACGAGAACGCGGCTGTTCTTGACGGACTTGCCGCGCTCGTTTAACGCATCCATCAAACGGCGAATAACGTAGTCCGGCATGCCTACGTTGATCTCCCCGGCCAGCTCGATGAACCGCGTGGAACAGCCATATTCCCGCGCCTTCCAAGTCAGGTAAAACGGATCGATCGGTATGCAGTGGCCACCGAGTCCTGGTCCTGGATAGAAAGGCATGTAGCCGAATGGTTTCGTCTTCGCAGCGTCCACGACCTCCCACACATCTATTCCCATACGTTGGAAAACGACCTTGAGTTCGTTCACGAGCGCAATATTAACCGCTCGAAAAATGTTTTCCGTCAGTTTTACCGCTTCCGCTGTGTCGGCGGAAGTTACTTCGACGACCCTCGGAACGATCTGCGCATACAGGTGTGCGGCACGAATCCGTGATTCCGCCGAACAACCGCCGACGATTTTTGGGATGCCCGTCGTCGAGAACTGCTTGTTACCCGGATCCTCGCGTTCGGGCGAATACGCCACGAAGAAATCCTCGCCTTCTTTAAGTCCAGACGATTCGAGTACTGGCAAGAGTACCTCTCGTGTTGTACCTGGATATGTTGTCGACTCAAGTATTACTAACTGCTCTTTGCGTAACCCTGCACGTATCGCTTCAGCTGTGGCGATTACAAAAGACAGGTCTGGTTCGCGCTGGGGTGTCAGTGGAGTTGGCACGCAGATTAGTAGTGCGTCCGCCTCCGACATGCGTAAATAGTCGGTCGTGGCTTCGAATCTGCCGAGCCTGTTTATCTCGCAGATTTCATCGGAGCAAATGTGTTTAATGTACGACTTGCCGGCTGCGAGCTGTTTTGTTTTGTGCTCATCAATATCGAAGCCCAATACACGAAAACCTTCCCGACAGAATGCGAGCACCAACGGTAGACCAACATAACCTAGGCCAATTACACCGATTGTAATGTCACGTCGATCGATCTTCTCTGCAAAAGAACGCCCCATTCTTTATCCCCTCAAAGTACTAATGTTCACAACAGTTCGTAAATACACAAACTAGTCAGACGCAACTCGTGTCTCCACCAATGACAAGCTTGCCGCTAATACAGGATTACAGTCCAAAGTGGTTCGTGGCACAAAATCCGGGAATCGCAAGATGTAGCAGGCGTTATCTTAGACCTGCATTCCCGTCTTCCAAGAGGCCTGTAAGATAACTGCCTCAGGCCGAATAGTTGCGATTTTTGGTTACCAATATAGACGAAAGCACAAGGCGAGTTCGTGATTACTAACGCCTTGTCGCAGCAGGACAATGAAAACGGAGATAAGTAACCTCATGTGAGGAATGATTAAGACCCACAGGCATCCGCTCGGAGTGCAGTATACCCGTCAAGGAGGCAACAGATTAGATTGATTCGCCTTGCTTATAAGTATGCTGGATTTGGCAATGTTCGGCCCGTAATTCCCTTACGACGTCAACATGCCAGCCGCCGCTGATGCTTCGCATCGAACCACTCCAACCCTTTTCCAGAAGTCGCTTCAACATCTCCGCAGCCTCAATTTCACTCGCACACCATCGTCCCATTCGACATACTGGCAGTACAATCTGCTGCACATCAGAATTTTGGTCTGCCACCAGTACCTCATACTTCATGAAACTGTCCCCAGTTCGCATAGAAGCAGTTTAATTCAATCGCTCCCAGAGGAGAAACCACACAATATTGGCCTCCCCTCCGGGGAGCGGGCTTGGCAAATAAATGCTACTTCACACCGCAAAGGATAGGAGTTTCCGGCGTTTCGCGGGCATACCCTGACGCTATTCCCCCGCCCGATATTCGGAGCGAGCGCGTGAACCACGACACGACACGTAAATTTCCCCATACGCACAAAAAATCAAATCACTGGACGTGCTGTCGCAAATTCTGTGCCAAGGTTATGCGCACTTATGATATTATTTATAAATGTAGCACAATGTGCAGCTTGTGAGGATTTAGCAATTTGCCGGGGGTTATATGGTATCTAGGAAATGTGTACAGAAAATGAGCATGCGTGTACAGGTTCTGTGCACGGCGAGTTCGAATGTCGGACTAGTTGTTTCGGGAAAAATCTTCTCCGTTCAGTTTCTCACCCTCATTGCAGAACGATGCGAATCTTGATTTCCGCGCTAAACTTGCGCTGCATCGCCCGCTGAATCTCTTTGACATGCTAGCCATGAACACACACTCCTTTGGGTTTCCCGCGGCTCCCAATGCGAAGTCGACAACTGTTGCAAACTACCTGGGACGTAATAATCGGAGTATTAACCCACGCACCGGTCTTCTGCAGAAGTGGTCACTTCACTCGTTTTGGATGTTTTGGCACCTAGTAAATTGCCGGCTTTCCGCCGTTTGGGCACTCGCTCCAGACGTACGTAAGGAAGTCGCGGTTGGGGCGTTACGGTAGTCGGATATCGAACCAGAGATAAGGCAAATCAAGAATTGATGTAAGTTACGAGAACAAAACGACTCGAATAGAATTGATATTCGCGGCCATGGCCAAGCGGTCTAGCGTAATATATTATTTACAGCGCATTCGAAATCGATGCACAAACTTGAATGTCCTCGAAAGCGTGCCCAATTCTAGCCACTGGATCGCATCGTGTTTCGTTTTCGACGAAATGCGCGGCAACTATACTATTCCAATCTCTAAATGTAGTCAAAGAAACCAAAAATATCATTAAACGATTCAACTTTTTGGAGTATTGTAGTGCATTTCATGTGGACAAAATTGCGTTTAATTTGCATGAATAGCTAACTTTTTAAATAGCCGAGACATTTGATAACTGTTTGAAAATGAAGCACGAAATAGCACTGTTTCAAAATAGCGATCCCCTTTATATCACCGATGAGGTGCAGTCCCGTTGGTAAAATATAAAACTTTTGTCCAATTTGAAAGTCCCTGACCTGCCCCCAGTTTATGTACCAGCTGTAGTGAGAGTATTTGCCTCAGTCTTCAGTGCTGTGTCTTGTTCTTCCGCAATGGTGCAACGCAGGGAGGCCGTAGGCCGACTGGAGTTGCGCCATTGCGCGGCGAATTCTGCCGGGGTGCTGTAGTTCAAACTGCTGTGCGGTCGCTCGGTATTGTATTCGTTGCGCCACGCTTCGATCACTTCCTGCGCTTGGTGGCCATCGATGAAGACGTGCATGTTCAGGCATTCGTCGCGAAACTTGTCGTTGAAGCTTTCAATGTACGCATTCTCCCACGGGCTGCCTGGTGTGATGTAGATAGTCTTGGCACCGCGCTCGGCGAGCCAGGACTGCAGCGCCTTGGCGACGAGTTCGGGGCCGTTGTCCGACCGGATGTATTGCGGCGCGCCGTGAAGCAGGAAGAGCCATTCCAAGGAGGCGATTACCTTGTCCGCACCAATGGAGCGGTCAACGCGAATGTGGTGGCACTCGCGCGTAAACTCATCGACCACGTTGAACGTCCTGAGCTTACCGCCTCGTTCCGTGCGATCCTCGGTGAAGTCATAGCTCCATACGTGGTTTGGATACGCTGCTTTCATCTTAACGTCCTGTGAAGGCCCGCAACCCCGTTTCTTGCGACGTTTCCGTTTGCGCTGCAATCCTTCTTCCTTCCATATCCGGTGCACTCGCTTCTTGTTCACCCGCCATGCTTCACGGCGTAGTTTGGCCAAAATCAGACGCATCCCGTATCGTTTGTGCTTCTCGGCCAGTTTGCGAATGCGCTTGCGCAATGCCGCTTCATCGCTGCGCACCTGCCGTTCGTAGCGTACCGTCATCCGCGGCGCTGCCAACAACTGGCATGCACGCCGTTCACTGCATTTGCCCCGCTGCACCATGTCTTTGACTACAGCCCGCTTGGCGGCGGGGCCTACCACTTTTTTGAGTTAATCTCCTTGAGCAGTTCAATGTCCAGCGCCTGATTGGCCACCAGCCGTTTAAGCCGGCTGTTTTCATCCTCCAGCTGCTTGAGTCGTTGCACATCGGAAACGTCCATCCCGCCGAACTTCGTTCGCCAGCGATACACCGATTGCTCGGATACCCCGTGCTCCCGGCAAACCTCCGCGACAGGCTTGCCTATCTCGACCTCCTTCAAAATACGGACGATCTGTTCCTCGCTATACCGCTTTCCCTTCATTCGAGAGTCCTCCTCGGCCTAATGGCCTACGATTTCTCTCACTACCAACGGTACAGTTTCAAGGGGACAGGTCAAGGGCTATTCACGTGCTCCAGCGAGCTTCGGATGGCAAGCCAGTTCTTTATTTATTCATATGTTGTTTATCGGGCTTAGCTTCTTCATGAGAATACCCGAGAGTTTCCCGGCCCAAAGACAAACCGCTAGCGCCTTCGAACGTAATCTGAAATCTAGTCCCGGAGATGTGTCTGCTTACGAAAGACTTTGGCAGACGTGAGTGTTCCCCATCCTGAACAAAGTAATTTCCATAATCATCGAGTTGCGTACTTAGTGTGTGCATAGGCAAGATTCGTTGCTTATCGTTCGGAAGCCTAAGAAAAGAATCTCACCGAAACAGTCAACTGCCAAAAGGAGCATGCATGAAACGCATCCGCAAGAGAGGGCTGCTTCTCACTATTTTAGGAATCGCTTACATGATTCCGGCTTGGACCAGTTACGCCGGAATCGAAACTTTAGTTGTTCCATACACCGCCACTGAAGACGTGGTGTATGGCCAGAAAGAAGGCATGGGTCTGACGCTCGACGTGTTGAAGCCGGAGAAAGACGGTAACAATCTCGGCATTGTTCTCGTATCGAGCGGCAGTTGGAAGTCGAGCAAGTCGAACGATCCAGAAAAGGTCGCCGAGCTGCGCAAGGACCATTGGGCGATGGGCCTCTTGCACGGCGGGTTCACGGTATTCATCGTCCGCCACGGCAGCGGCCCGCGGTTCCAGGTTCCCGAAATGGTCGAGGACATCCGCCGCTCGGTGCGATTTGTGCGCATGAAAGCGGCGGACTACGGCATCGATCCCGACCACATCGGCATCACAAGCGGATCTTCCGGGGCGCATCTCGCGTTGATGGTCGGCCTTACCGGCGACGATGGCAAACCGGATTCGAAGGACCCTGTCGAGCGCGTAAGCAGCCGCGTGCAGGCCGTCGTCGCGTGGTTTCCGCCGACAGACTTCATTAACTGGGGAAAAGCGGACGGTTACAAAATGATTGAATTAGGGCGGCCAAGCCTCTTCAAGGAAATGTTCGGTACGATTTCAGACTTGCCGGAACAACTCAAATCGGTTTCGCCGATCTACTTCGTCACGCCCGACGATCCGCCATTACTGTTGATTCACGGCGACAAAGACATGACGGTGCCCGTCCAGCAATCCGAGATTCTCAAAGCGAAATACGACGAAGCCGGCCTCAAGGTCAAACTCATCGTCCAACCGGATGGCCCTCACACGTATTGGGACGGCATCGAAAAGCAATACGTGGACGTTTGCCAATGGTTCATGGACGCCGCCGGGGGAAATGCTGCAAAACCGTAGGCAAAAGATTGCTCCCGGTTGTCGAATGATCGATTCCGGTATAGCACTTCAGAAGTAGTTGCGTTCGTTAGTTCGCGCGAAGCGAGCCCATAACTTTCGGCTGATCGGCAATCCGGAAGATATGATACATCTTGCCGTTTGGCGCTTGTTCGTATACCAAGATATCCATGCGATTGGCCGGCCGTGTTGATTCGGTTGCGTGCGTCCAGGTCTCTCCGGGATTGAGAACGCGGTTTATTGCCAACGGCTCATTAGGAGTCGCACCCGGCTCTTCGCGTAGAAGCGCAACATACGCGACATCGCAGTACGCAGGCTCGGGTCCGGGATTTGTTGCGGTCACGCGCACGGGGGCCCGGGCGCCGCCTAAGAAAACAGAGGCGCCCTGGAACCAGTCCCATCGCAATGTGTCATCTGCCGGTAATGCGATCGACGCTGCCAGATCGACATCTCCAATCACAAAGGTCAATTCCGAGCGCCCGTGGCGTTTGTCTCCTGGTGCGCCCATCATGAAGAGCCGCGTTGCGTAGGTGCCGGGTGGGCACGTCAATTCGCCCACAAGTGTGCCGGTGCCGGGTTCGGAGAAATGGGCTGACGCCACTGGCACCATGTAATTCGGTGGGGGCGGTTGTGGGTTGTGCTGCAGAAAAACGTGCCATATTTCATCGGCGGCGTCGGCTTCGTAGAGCGAGGCGGCGCTGAGCAGTACGTCAGACGCAACGACGAAGATGTCAACTGTACGCTGCTCCTTTGAACGATTTTGGATCGTGAATTCGGTTTTCGTCGAGGCGGAAGGCTGAGACTGTCCTTGTTCTTTGAACTTCACAAGCAAATCGCCACGGCGTTCTGTTTCGCCGCGTGGAATGAGTCCGGTATCGGGTAGCACTTTATGGTAGGTGTTCGGTTCGCCGCCGATACTGAGATCGGCGGACACACCGTCGTCGTTATCGCGCTGCAAAACTGGCGCGTCAGCGATTTGTTCATAAAGAATCAGGTCGATGCCGCGAAACTCTTTCCGGTCTACTTCAGTGTAGTGCGCGTCCAGCCAGCTCCATACGGCGGTGGCGTTGCCTTCGAGGTATTTGCGTTCCCATTCCGAGAATACGAACCATACGCGGTGTGCGCCGTGTGTGATGGTTTGCGGCTCATTGGGAAAATAGTTGTTCAACACCGGATTTTCCGCGTTGCCCGGATTACCCACGCGTATGTCGTTTATAAACTTTGCGCCAACGCCAGCGAAATATTGCGGACGATTCCGAAATCCGTATTGCGCGAAGGGCAACCACGTGGCCGCTGTTGAATGCACAACCACGTCGCCGTCCTGCCATTGATCGAGTATGGTTTGCGCTGTGCGATGATAGTCTCGCGGCGGATGGATGCCGGGGCGGTGCGGAAAGTCTACTGGAGGATAGATGCGGAGGTAGTAGTAACCCGATCCAACCGTTGACAACCCAGCCAATACGATGAGCGGGAGGTAACGGCCACGTGCCGGTATCGCGGCAATTGCCACTGCGACGGCGATATACAATCCCAACGCGTAGGGAAGCATCGCACGAATTAAGAAGATGCTCTCGGTCTTTAGCGAGATGAGGTACACAATCGCGACAGGCACGATGCTCCACACCGCGATGAATGTTCCGGCGCGCGGATTACGCCGAATCGCAATCACGAGACCCGCGCAGATCAAAATACCGAAAATCACCAGCGAAGCTTTATAAATTTGCGGCGCGGTATATCCGAATGCGACGGCCTTAATGTAAAAGATGATGCCGATAACGCTAGGAGATTGAACCCACCATGTTTTGGCTTCGATCATGGTGTTGACAGCGCTGTGATACATGATGCCAAGCCAAGGCAGGAAGAGCCCCGCACCAAGGACGTTGCCCGCAATCCAGCCCTTCAACCGATCGCGCTGTCTCGCGATCAGCACAAGCGCCCACAGGTTTAACGCCACCAGCAAGGGGCCAACGAATATTTCCGTGTAGCACCCCAGCCCTGCGAACAATCCGTAAAGCAACCAGTCTCGCCAGCGATTCGTGTCAATCGCTTGATAGAAGAATAAACCGATGAAACAGGCGACGAAGGGGAGGTAGATATATTCCTTCAAGTCCTGCGAATGCGCAATGTGCAGTGGTGAGATCGCAAGCAGAAATGCAGCGATTAAAGCAGTGCGGACATCGAACAAGCGGCGAACGAGGAGGAAGATCGTGCCTACCGTTGCCACGCCGGCCAACGCCGGTAGCCCGCGCATTGTCCATTCGGAATAGCCCAGACCGATAGCCCGCCACGCAGCGACGAGAACGTATGGCAACGGCGGATGGTTGGAAATGAGTTTGCCTTCGATAACGGTGGCGTAGAGGTTTTCACTCGCAAGAAGGTTGTGGACTTCGTCGTGCCAGTAGTCAAATGTTCCGAGACGGATGAGCCGTAGTACCGTGGCAAGCATGAGGATTGCCAGCAGCCAGAATTTCGTATTGGCACGGTTGTGCTCTTCGGAGTCCATAGAGGTCATTTTGTTAAACATCTGTCAGGCCGGTTATTCGCCAACATAACCGCCACCACGAAGTTCTTCTTTTTCTTCAGCAGTCATTTCAGGCGCCTTCGTGCCCTCGGCCGCTTCATTTTCATACCACACGACCAGCGTTGGAATCTTTACGTGGCTGGGAATTTGCGGCTTGGTTGAGGCACCGGCCTTGGGAGGAATAAGGACGCCATCGTAGGTTGCGCTCTCGTTCGTCTTGCCGTCGGGCAAAATGATTTGAAACGGCGTCTCCGAGCGCACGGACAAGCGCACTTCCGAACTCGACGGATTTGTGCGGAACAGAATTTCTTCCCGCGGCAGCGATCCGAGATTGACCGTAAAACTGCGCTCGTCGCGTTTCATTAGATCCTCGCGGCTCATGGTCCCGCCAAAGAATAATCGTGCTGCGTCGATTTGGTCTTCCGTGCTGAGGACGACCGTGCCGTGCCACTTTTTCTTATTGACGAATGCGACGTGCCACCCGCGCGGGTCTTCGACAAAGAAGCGATTCAGCTCCGCGGTTAGTTCGGGCGCCGCAGGGTGGTCCACCGCGTACACGTTCTGCGTTTCCCGCGGGTCATTCACCATATCGTAGAGTTCGTATCCGCCCGACTGAATATCGTGGATCAGTTTCCATTCCGTAGTGCGCGCCGCCTGGTAATGTTGCCGGCGAATAAATACCGTCGGATTCGGTTGCGGCCCATTCAGTAGCGGCAGCAGACTGCGCCCGTCTGTTTCCACTGCTGGTAGCTTTAAGAAATCGAGAACTGTCGGATAAAGGTCAATGAGTTGAGCAATATCTGATACACGTTTCCCGCCGTCTTTCCCGCCGGGGAACCGTATGAGCAACGGCACGTGTGCCGCGCCCTCATATACGTGTTCGTGGAGGAACTCCCCGTGTTCGCCGAAGAGTTCGCCGTGATCCGCAGTGACAATTATTAGTGCGCGGTCGTATGCACCGGACGCTTTCAACTGGTCGAAAAACGCTCCGAGTTCTTCGTCTACCGATCTGACTGCGTCGTCATACAACGCGGACATGTAGGTCAACTCTTCCGGCGATATCGTCTCGCGGCCGTCGTTCGCGCCGAAGAGCAAATCTGTGGCGCGCGGACGTCCTTCCGCACGTAAGGAAGATGGTTCCTTAAGTTCCTTAGAGAAATGCAGGCCCGCCTCGTCAACGGGATAATACGGCAGATCACAACCGGCGCAATTTAGACTCGCGATCTTGCTGTGATGATCGTAGTTGTGAAAGAAAAGAAAGAACGGCTGGTCTTTGTGCTGTTCCAACCACGGATCGATGTGCGCTTGCGTTGCGCGTATATCGCGAATCACCTCCGCGGTTTCGTACGCATCGAACCCGTGCGCTAATCCACGCCAAGGCAAGAGCCAGGTGCGATAACCGGTGAATCCGCCGCACACATATCCGGCGTTTGCGAGGACCTCCGGCAACGTAACAACGGACTCGGCAAGGTTGGTAGTCGAATTTACGTGGTGATGCGTGGGATACAATCCCGTCAGCATGCTCACGTGCGCCGTAAGGGTCCACGTTTCGGGCGTGAACGCCTTCTCGAACAACACGGCCTCCTTCCCGAATGAAGTAAGGTTTGGCCAGGTGTCGCGAGCGTAGCCGTATAGCGGCAGACGATCGACACGTGTTGTGTCGCAAGAGATTAAGATCACCGGCGACTTCGTATTGTCCGGTGCTGACGAGCGCACAGTCGGGTTGCCCCAATACGCATAGTCGCCGATAGAATTCTGCCGCGGGTCTGTTTCCAAAGTGAGGCGTACTTGCTGACCCGCGTAGTCGCCAAGATCCGCTTGAATCGGGACCCATTGCGTCTCACGGCCCCTGCCCATTGGTTCTCTCGTGTTCTCCGTCAGCACACGACTCTTGCCGTCCGAAGTCGCGACGCGCACACGAAAAACGACACCGTCGGATCCATGCAATTTCCACGCGCGTTTCGCCAACCCTGTACTAAATTCCAAAACGCCCCGCGGCGGCACCGTAACATCCCACGCGATGTCCGGAGCAGTCAGTGCAGATATGGTCTTGAAATCAAGCGTCACGCGAAGAGGACTAGTGACGGGTGTGTTGGCAAAGGTTGCGCCTTTCACGGAGATGTTTCCGTTTGTATTGACGGGGATGATCGCCAACTGCGTGATAGTGCCGCACCAGAGCGGCGTGTAAGGATCAATCATGTTAACAACATATTCGCGAACCTGACCATCGGGCACGATGGGAAACTGAATCCCAGGAGTTGATGCCGCGTCGGGTTCCAGGTTTCCGGCCCACGTGACAAGAGCGCCATTCACTCCGGTTGCGCTGAGTTGGAGGCGGACGGTGTTGTATTGCGCTGTATCCACCAGGCCAGTTTCGACGAGCCACCCATTGAGTTCCGAATCGTCGCGATGGAATTTGGACGGGCGAATTGCGGCAACCGGGATCGCAAGATCGTCAGGTCGCGCTTGGGTGTTGGCGAGGTCTGCGGCCACCAATCGCTGCACGGGATCCGCCGGAGACGTAGACAAACTTAACGGGGATGCAACCTGCTTCGACGGGCTTTGCGAACCGCACCCGGAAGAGACGAGCAGCGCAATCAGAATGGAACTGGAGAATAAAACCCGCATGTGAAAAGACTATAGCACTCGAAGGAAACCAGAGCGAACGGCGCTGCTTAGTTCGCGACGGCTTGCTGCTCGATTTGTGCTTCGGCCGGAAGTTCGACGTCTTTCATGGTGAGCCCGCCGCGCGTGAGATCGAGCCAATACTTCACCGCGTCGTAGTAGTACTTAAACGTATACGGCCGTTTGATGAGATTTCGCGCAACAAGGTTCCAATAGCGCGGGCGCATGTAATAATCGAAGTACGCTTTCTTGACCATCTTGTGTATTTCTTCTTTGTCCGTATAGCCGGACGAAACGAACTCGGGGAAATACACCGTTGTTTGGGTTTCGATAACGCGTCCATCTTGGTGCGCGAGCGCCTCGATAGGCGTGCCCGGCTGCACGTGGAATGGGAAGAACATCATCCAGTCCGCGTTTAGCTCGCACGCGAATCGAATCGTTTCCAGCGACTGTTCCGGCGTTTCGGTCGGGAAGCCGAGAATGAAAGAACCGCGGACTTCGATACCTGCATCGCGCGTCCAACGCACCGCCTGGCGAATCTGGTCGCGCGTGGTGCCCTTCTTCACGAGATCGAGCAGTTCCTGCACGCCGGACTCAAAACCGTAGTAGATGTTGAAGCAGCCTGCCGCCGCCATCTTTTTCAACATATCCGGCTTAACCGAACGCATGTGCCCGTAGCAGGACCACGTCAGATCCAGTTTCTCGCGTCGAAGCTCCGCGCAAAACTCGTCGATCCATTTCACATTGACCGCGAAGGTATCGTCCCAGAAAAGAATCTCTTTCACGCCGCGATCGTGGACCAGCGGCTTGATTTGTTCGACCATATGCTTCGGCGAGTGACGGCGATAGCTGGATGAGAATTCACCACCCTGGAAGCAGAACGTACACTTGCCCCACGAACAACCACGCGAAGAAATTGCGGTAGTGGCCGGCTCGCGGCGCACTTGATTCGGCAGCGGGCGATAATCGTAAGGATCGAAGATATGTCGCGCGGGGTGTGGCAACAAGTCCAAATTGCGCAGTACATCGGCTTTGCCGTTTACATAAGGCCTGCCGTCTGCCTTGCGGTAGGCGATCCCTTTGACTGCCCGCCAATCTTCCTTCGCGCTTACCAACGCCACCATTTCGCGCAATGGAATCTCGCCCTCACCAGGAATCGCGACATCGATGGCGGGACAATCCGTCAGTACGCGGCGGCAATCCGAAGTGACGTGGGGGCCACCCACGACGATCATCACCTCGCGATCGCGCGCGCGGAGTTCGGCGGCGACCGCGTATCCGGCGTGGGCGTATACATTCATCAACGAGATGGCAACGATATCGGCGCCATGCGCCAATATTTTTTCCACCGTTTGAATCGGATCGAGGTCCTGGATTTGCGCATCCAACAGCGCGGTCTCGTGACCGTCCTGTTCAACCGACGCAGCTATGTGCCCCATCCCCAAAGAGGGGAGGAAGCCGCGCTTCATCTTTGTCGTCGTTCCATAGGACGCCGACAAGTTGAAAGGGGGAAGTACAAAAAGTACTTTCATGCAATATTGACCCTTTGAAGCCAGAACCTTAGACCGTACTGGATTGTAACACGCAACATGGATCGGGACAAGGCTTTCCATTTTCTTTCGAGTTTGGGGTATTGGCCTTCAAAGGGCTTTGATTTGAGGCAAAATGACCTCTATACTCGACTTCGCGTCGCGAACAGGGTGCTATTTCGCACGCGGCCGAATGCTGAACGTCCGGACGTCGCACCTGAAGAAAGCCCATCGTGACCCCACCCCAAAACCATGATCGTTTCACCGTACTGGTGCTGGCATTTCTGTTAGCAATCGTCGCTTTTTTCCTCAGTTCCGTCCCCTATTATTACGCAATCTCAAAGGCCCCAGAAGGCACCCGGTTTATCGGGCAACTCGTCCATGCCGACGATATCAACAGTTATTACTCGTTCATTCGGCAAGCTGCGGCGGGACATCTCATCTTCCGCAACGCGATGACTCATATTCCGCATGCCCCCGCCTTTGTGAACCTGGAATTTCTGTTGGCGGGGTGGGGCATGGCGTTCACCGGTTGTTCGACGCAGACGTTGTATGAGGCGTGGCGTGTAATCGCAGCATTTTCCGCGCTGCTCGGTTTTGGCACGCTCGCGTTGGTCGCATTGCGCACCCAGCGCGAACGTATCATAGCGTTATTCATGTTCGCCTTTGGCGGCGGGTTCGGCTGGCTCGCGTACTTGCTGCAACGCGCGGGTGTGCTAAGCGCCCACACGGATGTTGAACTTCACAATCCTGCGATGGACTTGACTGTGGCGTTTCATCCGTTCGGACAAATGGTGATCAATCCACACTTCGCATTGCCGCACGGTCTCTTTCTTTTGTTCGTCGCCAGCTACATCGTGGCGGAGAAAACCAGCAATCGTTCCTGGTATTGCATCGCCGCGCTGGTCGCACTGGTCCAAGCGTTGTTCAGGCCCTACGACCTGATAAGTCTGTTCGGCATTCTGCCGCTCTTTGTTGTGGTGGAGACGGTGTTTGCGCGCAGAGTGGATTGGCGCCGAAGTATCGATCGGCTGATTCCGCTCTTTGTTACCGGCCCATTGCTTTTGTATTACGTTTGGATCTTCTCGTTTCATCCTATCTTCAAATTCTGGGCCAGCCAGGGCGTACAACCGCCCGTACCCTTTTTCCTTCACTACCTCGCGTTCGGTTTCGCGGGCGTGTTGTTTTTATTGCGCGTATTGAACTACCGGTGCTATCCGCTAGAGACGTCGTCCGATCGCTTGTTGGTGGTTTGGGTCGTCGCAGTTCTGGCGCTCTTTCATGGCAACCGCGTTTTCAGTTTCTTGCCGTACACACCGCAGCTTGGCATTCCGCTGGCTTCACCGATGATTCTGCTCGGTGTTGCCGTTTTCCGGCGGTCGCAGGAAGATGCGCCAGTCCGACTTCGCCCCGCATTTGTGATTGCTGCTGCAATCTTCCTGATCGTAAACGCGCTAAGCTCGCCGTTGTTTGTCGCGCGCGCCTGCCAGCTCGCCGCGAACAACCATGAGAATTACATTAGCAATAGCGATGAGCAGGCGGTCGAATGGCTGAAGACGCAGGCCAAGGAAACCGACGTTGTGCTCTCCGACTATCCATCGGGCACGACGCTGAGCCAGTTGGTAACCGCGCGCGTTGTCCTGGGGCATTGGGCGCTCACACCGCAACTGGACAGCCTGGCGAAGGAGGTTGATAGATTTCTTCGCGGCGAAATGGACCAGCCGGAGGCGGAACAATTGCTGCAACGCCTCGGCGTCAATTTTGTTTTTGTGACCGCGCGACGCGAGCATAAAGACCCAGGCTATTTTCTGGAGCTGCCGGAACTCCACGAGGTTTTCAAAAACGACACAGTCGCTATATTCGCGCGAAACGCATCATAATCGGCGATCGCTTCGCTGGACATGCGTCCACGAACGAGCGATTATGGTCTGCGTTCGATCGATGATCGGTCTGCAAGCATTTACCTCGGAGCAAAATTATGTCTACTCAAGCAGAAACGGGAACCGTTCGATTCCACCGCGTGCTGAAGGCGCCGCCAGAGCGTATCTATAAGGCAGTGCTCGATCCGGCCGCAAATTGCAAATGGCTTCCGCCATATGGGTTCACCTGCACCGTTCATCACCTCGACGCGAAAGTTGGCGGCACTTATAAAATGTCCTTCACAAATTTCTCCACAGGCAGTAGCCACGCCTTCGGTGGCAAATATATCGAGCTGGTTCCCGGCGAGCGCATTGTCGCCACCGACGTATTTGACGATCCGAACCTTCCCGGTCAGATGCGGACAACCTATACCCTGAAGAAAGTGTCGATCGGCACCGAAGTGAGTATTGTGCAGGAAGGAATTCCCGCGGCAATTCCAACGGAGATGTGCTACCTCGGCTGGCAGGAATCCCTGGCGCAACTCGCAAAACTTGTCGAGCCCGAAATTCCAGACGGTGCATAGCGCGCCGTATCGATTTTGTTTTCCGTCTGATACGCGGCCGTAACAAAATCCAAACAGGTTCAACGTAGGCTTGCCAGATTTGGCAGACTCACGCATGGCGGCTGCTACGACAGCACTTGTGATTGAAGGAGTACCATGCAATCCCGACGCGATTTTTTGAAAGCGGCCGCGTCACTCGGCTCGGCATCGATCGTTTGGAACGGCATCCCCGGCGCAATCGCGAGGGCGGCCGCGATCGATCCCGATCTGGGCACAACCTATCACGATGCGGAGCACGTCGTTATTCTCATGCAGGAGAACCGTTCTTTCGATCACACCTACGGCACGCTCCGCGGCGTGCGAGGGTTCCGCGATCCACGCGCGCACCAACTGCCTAACGGCGCGCCGGTCTGGTTCCAACCCGACACGGACGGTTCGATTGTTCCGCCGTTTCGGCTGGACATGGACGGAACGAACATTACCTGGATGGGTGGCACGCCACACTCATGGACCGATCAGGTCGACGCGCGCAATGGCGGCCAATACGATAAATGGCTCCCCGCAAAACGGCGCAAAGACAACTTTCCGATGACGATGGGCTTTTTCACGCGCGAGGACATTCCATTTTATTACGCGCTCGCGGATGCGTTCACCGTGTTTGACTACGCGTTCTGCTCCTCGCTCACGGGTACTACACCGAATCGTTTACATCTATGGACAGGAACGATCCGCGAAGATGCAAAACATTCCGCGCGCGTTCAAAACGGAGACACGACGTACGACGATGAGGCGGCGTGGACAACCTATCCCGAGCGCCTCGAAAAGGCCGGTATTTCATGGAAGATCTATCAAAACGAAATCTCCATCGATACCGGTTTCACGAGCGAGGAAGACGATTGGCTCGGTAACTTCACCGACAACCCGATCGAATGGTTCACGCAATACCGCGTGCGGTATTCGAAGTCACGCCGCGCACAATTACCGAAGCTGATTGAGAAGCTGCCAAAGCATATTGAAGAAATCACAGCAAAACTTGCCGATACGTCATTGGCGCTCGATGAAAAACGCAAACTGGAGAAACAACGCGAAGACGCGAAGAAGTATCTCGAAAGCGCCAAGAAAGAACGGCTCGAATACACGGAAGACAGTTGGCGAAAATTGTCCGATGCCGATCGCGCACTTCACGAGAAAGCATTTTGTATCAATGACGGCGATCCGGATTTCCGCACACTTGTCGATCACACTTACGACGACAACGGCCAATCCCGCACGGTGCAGGTCCCCAAGGGCGACGTGCTGCACCAATTCCGGAAAGATGTAGAATCGCGCAACTTGCCGGCCGTGTCGTGGCTGGTTGCGCCATGCAGGTTTTCGGATCACCCCGGTTCCGCGTGGTTCGGCGCATGGTATTTGAGCGAAGCGCTCAACATTCTCACACGCGATCCGGAAGTGTGGAAGAAAACCGTCTTCATTCTCTGTTATGACGAAAACGACGGCCTCTTCGATCACGTTCCGCCATTCGTCGCGCCACATCCGGGCCGGCCTGAAACGGGCAAAGTCTCCAAAGGTATTGATACGAGCCTCGACGTTTCCGATGCATACGGCCGCGATCACTCCATCGGCCTCGGCTATCGCTGCCCCTTGGTAATCGCGTCACCGTGGACGCGCGGCGGCTGCGTAAACTCGCAAGTGAGCGATCACACCTCGGTGCTTATGTTTCTCGAAAACTGGCTCGAGGGAAAAGGCACGCCTGTAGAAGAGAAGAACATCAGCAAATGGCGCCGCACGGTTTGCGGCGACTTGAGCTCCGCGTTCAAACCATACAACGGCGAGCAATATGAACTGCCGAAGTATCTAGAACGCGACGCGTACATCGAGCGCATTCACAAGGCCAATTTCAAAGCTCCGCCGAAACCGGCGATGACATTGCAGCCCGCAGATACGCAAGGCTTTCAGGTCGCCGCGTTTCAAGAGAGCGGTTCGCGCCCGTCGTGCCCCTTGCCCTACGAACTGGAAGCAAACATCGAAGCCGACGCCAACGCCGCGAAGATTACACTCGAAGCCGGCAACAAACGAAACAAAGACAGATCCGCAGGCGGCGCATTCAATGTGTATTCCTACGGGGCAAACGGCGCCGCCGGCGCGAACATGGTTTGCCGCGCGTACGCCGTTTCACCTGGCGACACGATCGACGATAAACTTCCCATTGAAAATAAATGCCATATCCGGATCGATGGACCCAACGGATTTATGCGCGAACTCCGTAGCAGCGGCAAACCTGCATTCGACGCCGAAATCCATAGCGAAGGAGAAGACCTTTCATTGACGCTAGCGAACACGACCGGTGAACCGCAGCAAATCGAATTAATCGACAAATCCTACGGCGACAATTTCGAATCAATCACACTCAAACCACACCACAAACACAAGCTTACGATTTCCACCAAACCCGGGAAGCAATGGTACGACCTCGCCGCCAGCGCGGCGGAAACCCGCTACCGCTTCGCGGGCCGCGTCGAAACCGGCCAATGGTCCATTTCCGATCCCGCGATGGACTGAAACAAAAAACCAACAGGGAGGATGTATCGACTATGGCGATCCTCAGTACACAACCAAAAGACGGCGACATCTGCAAAGTCGTCAAAGGCACCCACGCAGGAAAATCCGGGACCGTCCGGGACATTCATACGAGCAAGACCGGCACCGTGACAATCACCGTAGTCCAAGAAAACGGCACCCGCTTCAAAACCCTCGCGCGAAATGTTGAAGTAACCAAGGGCGCATGATTCAAAAACTTTGCGCGAAATGTTGAAGTAACTAATGGCGCGTGATTCAAAACCTTTGGGTGGAATGTTTAAGTAACCAATGGCGCGTGAAGTAGAAACCCCTGGACTCGGATTAATATTTATTTCTTGATCGCCCCGGCGGGGCGAAGGAGTCCTCGCATGCCCGGCACCTACTCCCAACTTCTGCTCCACATCGTGTTCTCCACAAAGGGCCGCAAACCTTGGATTACCCCCTACGTCGCCGAACGTATCTGACTTTTCATTAGGCTTGCGGCCCGTTGGGGGCGAACATCATTCAAAAAGAGATAATCTTGACAAAGTCTAATATTTGAGTTAGTCTTAGGCTATGCTCGTGGACTTTCCAAATCTCCTGCGTGATCACAACGTGCAAGTCACGGCCCAACGTCTCGCTGTGATGCGGGCCGTTTCCGGCCGTCCGCATTGCACTGCCGACGACGTGGCTGAGGATGTCCGCGCGGAAATCGGCGCAATTTCAAAACAGGCTGTCTACGACGCGCTGAGCATTCTCAGCGAAAAAGGGCTCATACGCCGTATTCAACCTGCGGGGTCAGCCGCGCTCTACGAAGACCGGGTCGGCGACAATCATCACCACCTGATTTGCCGGGTGTGCAAGAAGTTGGTGGATGTGGACTGCGCCGCAGACGGAGCGCCATGCATGACGCCGGCGGGCGACGCGGGCGCGGGGTATCGGATCGACGAAGCAGAAGTGGTGTATTGGGGCACTTGCCCCGAGTGTCTCGCCGCGACTCCAGCATAGTTTGTGAAGTCGACAATTTGTAAGTCGTGCTCCTGCTCGTCATCGTGCTCGAACTCGATACTCGAACGGAACGATTACGATGACGAGCACCAGCACGAGCACGATAATTAGAACAGCGAAAAGTGAAAGATGGGGCGGCGAACATGGGACAAATCGCCGTTCGCAGTAATTTGGGTGCAATACAAGTAAGGGCAAATCATAGGAGGAACGGACGTGTCAGAAGGTAACGGTAACGGGGGAAAGTGCCCGGTCACGGGCCAAGATAGCGCCAGCCGCGAAAACGCAAAAGTCGCTGTGAAAGCGATGTCCAACGAAGGTTGGTGGCCAGAGCAGCTCAACCTGAAAATGCTCCAGAAGAATTCGCCGCAGACGAATCCGATGGACAAAGATTTCAACTATGCGGAAGAGTTCAAGAAACTCGATCTGAAAGCGCTGAAGAAAGACATCATCGATCTCATGACCACCTCGCAGGCGTGGTGGCCTGCGGATTGGGGTCATTACGGACCCTTCTTCATCCGTATGGCGTGGCACAGCGCCGGCACCTACCGCATCAGCGACGGCCGCGGCGGCGCAGGCTCCGGCCAGCAACGCTTCGCACCGCTCAATAGCTGGCCCGATAACGCAAACCTCGACAAAGCGCGCCGCCTCCTCTGGCCGATCAAACAGAAATACGGCAAGAGCATTTCCTGGGCAGACCTCATGGTCCTCACCGGAAACTGCGCGCTCGAATCGATGGGCTTCAAGACCTTCGGATTCGCAGGCGGACGCGAAGACGTCTGGGAACCCGAAGAAGACATCTACTGGGGACCCGAAGGTAAATGGCTCGCTGACGAGCGCTACAGCGGCGATCGCGATCTCGAGAATCCCCTCGCCGCCGTGCAGATGGGTCTCATCTACGTGAACCCCGAAGGCCCGAACGGCCAGCCCAGCGCACTCGCCGCCGCACGTGACATCCGCGAGACCTTCGGGCGCATGGCGATGAACGATGAAGAAACAGTCGCGCTCATCGCGGGTGGCCACACCTTCGGCAAGGCGCACGGCGCCGCCGATCCGTCGAAGTACGTCGGCCCCGAACCCGAAGGCGCGACGATCGTCGATCAAGGCCTCGGCTGGATCAACAGCTACGGCAGCGGCAACGCGGGCGACACGATCACCAGCGGCCTCGAAGGCGCATGGACCCCGACGCCCACGAAGTGGGACAACAGCTACTTCGACACGCTCTTCGGATACGAATGGGATCTCACGAAAAGCCCCGCGGGCGCATGGCAATGGAAGCCCACCGATCCGAAAGCGGCAACCGCAGTCATCGATGCGCACGATCCCTCGAAGCGCACCGCGCCGATGATGTTCACCACCGATCTCGCGCTGCGCCTCGATCCGGTCTACGGCCCGATCTCAAAGCGCTTCCACGAGAACCCCGCGCAGTTCGCGGAAGCCTTCGCGAAGGCGTGGTACAAACTCACGCACCGCGACATGGGCCCCGTCTCGCGCCTGCTTGGACCCGAGGTGCCCGAAGCGCAACTGTGGCAAGACCCGCTGCCAGCCGTCGATCACAAACTGATCGACGACAAAGACATCGCCGCGCTCAAGGAAAAAATCCTCGCGTCGGGCTTGTCAATCGCGCAGCTCGTCTCCACCGCTTGGGCGTCTGCATCGACGTTCCGCGGCAGCGACAAACGCGGCGGCGCAAACGGCGCGCGCATTCGCCTCGCCCCGCAAAAAGATTGGGCGGTGAACAACCCCGCCGAACTCGCGAAGGTGTTGCAGTCGCTTGAGAAAGTGCAAGCCGACTTCAACAAATCGCTCTCCGGCGGCAAGAAAGTTTCCCTTGCGGACGTGATCGTCCTCGGCGGTTGCGCCGCAATCGAAGCCGCGGCGAAGAAAGCCGGCCACAACGTGCAGGTTCCCTTCACGCCCGGCCGCGTTGACGCCGCGCAAGATCAAACCGACGTCGAATCCTTCGCGGTGATCGAACCCACCGCCGACGGTTTCCGCAACTACTACGGTCCCGGCAATTATCAACGCGCCGAAGTGCGCCTCCTCGATCGCGCCAACCTGCTCACGCTCACCGCGCCCGAAATGACCGCGCTCATCGGGGGCCTCCGCGTGCTCAACGCGAACACCGGCCACACGCAGCACGGCGTGCTCACGTCGAAGCCCGAAACGCTCACGAACGACTTCTTCGTCAACCTGCTCGACATGAACCTCAAATGGCAGGTGTCCCCGTCCAACGGCGGCAGCCTCTACGAAGGACGCGAACTCGAAGGCGGCAAACTCAAGTGGACCGCCACCGCCGTCGATCTCATCTTCGGCTCCAACTCCCAGCTCCGCGCCATCGCCGAGGTCTACGCCTCCGACGACGCGAAGGAAAAATTCGTCCACGACTTCGTCGCAGCCTGGACCAAGATCATGAACGCCGACCGCTTCGACCTCGCCGCGAAGTAACCGCAATCGCAAAGAGACCGATTCAAGACCTGCTTGGAGAAATCCGAGCAGGTCTTTCTATTTTCTGGAGAAGTTGACGGAGCGGGGGAACGGGTGTGGGCGCTCCGTGTGAACGTCTCTACTCCTTAGCCCATCGTGTTGCACTCTCGCGGGCAGGAACGACCACGGATCACGCGGATCGCGCGGATGAGAAGGTTTGGGATTCAAGGGGGAAAAGGTTGACGACGGGATTGGATTGGGGTTTTCACCGTGCGAAACGACCCGTGTTTGAACTACAAGTCGGTAAAAAATGAGCAACGTAAAGTTTTGACGGCGGTTGATTGGGCATTAGGGCGAGTTAAGAATAAAGCGGAGCTTTTCAAGAGCGCGTTCCCAAGCAGGAGCTTGGGAACGAGACGAAACGTATTTGTAGCGCCCGCCTTCCGTCGCTGTCACGTGCGGAATCGCTCATCGGGACTTAAGCATACTCTACGTTAGCGGAAGGTTGCGCTTATTGGCCGGGCGCGAATGGCGGTGGCAGGATCATCGCGCACCCGGCGAGAAATACAAATACGTTGATGAAGAACATGACGATCGCAAGCACGATCGCGCCGATATGGTGGCGCCATCGCCAAGCGTTTGAGGGGAAATACGGTTTTAACACCCAACGTGCCCAAGGCACCAGCGCCATCATTGAAAGGAAACAGTAGACAACGAACGAATAAATTGGACCCAAGGCTGCAATAAGCGGAGAAAATAGCTCAACTTCAGCAGCCACGAGCGCGACTGGACCGAGCAGTATGAGGGGGCCGAGTCCAAGGATTAATTTTCCAGTTATGCTGGCGCACCCAGCACGCCGCTTGGGCGATGGCGCTGCATCGGACGACGTGAGCGCCGCACCGCAGTTCGGGCAGTGCACCACGTCATTGCTTTCGATACTGTGCGCACAGTTCGTACAAGTTGTTGCCATGTCGCCAAACTCCAGATCTTGGCCCGCGGGGTTAGCGCCAGTATAGAAGAGTTCGGCTTTTTTTCTCGTTACCAAGCTCCGCTCGGTAACGCACTCTGGAAAAGCTCTGCTTTGTTCGTGATTTAGCTTTGATTTGCCAAACATGTCAATCAAACACCACTCGTTTCGCGCGGAACACTTTGGGGAGTATTCATGCGGTGAGTGCAACGGCGTGGGCGCAGATAGCGAGAGAAGTCAGAAGTCAGAAGTCAGAAGTCAGGAGTCAGGAGACAGGAGTCAGGAGTCAGGAGTCAGGAGTCAGGAGTCAATCGCGGAACATCCGCCGCGGTGTATTTGTGCCTGGGCAATTGCTTTTAAATTTGTAGGGAAGCGCGCACTGGGCAAGTGAAAGCGGCGATACCTCGCCGCACTCCAAGGCGCTTCGCGCGCGCCTTCGACGCTATTTGGACCGCGCGCGGTCTGCTGCGGTGGAGCGTGCGCCTCGTCAGCGTTGCTTTTCTTCGTAATACCTAATTCACAGCCGATTGGAGTGTGATTGCGCGGCGGCGCGATTGCGCGGGGAGTGCGCGTTGGCGGGGGTGCTTGGCGTACCATGTTCGCCGGGGTAGGAACGGGGGACGCGATGGTGCGTGTGAATGTTTTGTTTGGGGTGGTTGTGTGGTGTTGGGGTTGCGCGGGTGCGTGGGGGGCTGGGGCGCCGGGGTCTACGCAGACGGGCGCTGACGCGCCGGACCTGCCGAAGCTGGGCGATGCGATGTCGATCACGTTGCCGGGCGGCGTGCCGATTTCGTTTGTGTGGGTGCCGAGCGGTTCGTTTTTGATGGGGCAACAGCATGGGGAACAGGACGCCTACCCGAACAAGGAAACGCCGCAGCACCCGGTAACGATCTCGCAAGGGTTTTGGATGGGCACCTGTGAGGTGACGAAGGCGCAGTGGCGCGCGGTGATGGGCACGGAGCCGTGGCTTGGCAAGCGGTACGTGAACGAGGAGCCCGCGACGCCGGCGGTATACGTCTCGTGGGATGATGCACAATCGTTTCTTTCGCGCGCGGCGGAAGCGACATCGCGTCCACTGCGATTGGCGACGGAAGCGGAATGGGAGTATGCGTGTCGCGCGGGGACGGCGACGCGGTTTTATTGGGGCGACGATCCGCAGTACGACGCGATCGGCGCGCAGGCGTGGTGGCGCGGAAACGCGATGGTAAGCGATGCGCGCGGGGCGCGGGCCGTGGGCACGATGCCGGCGAATCCGTGGGGACTTTTCGAAATGAGCGGCAACGTGTCGGAGTGGTGCGCGGATTGGCATTGGTTTTATTTCGACGGCAGGTCCATCGATCCCCTCGGTCCTTCCATTGGCGGGCACCGCGTGTTGCGCGGCGGCGGTTGGATGGATACGGGTGGGCGATGCCGGTCGTCGCGCCGGAACCACGAGTCGCCAGAGGCGGCGCATAGCGATATTGGCTTTCGCGTGGTGTGCGCGCCTGCGCCGCCGCCGCAGGACGGTGTGCCGGAATTCACCGAGGTGTTTGTCGCGGGGATGGATGGTGTGAACACGTATCGGATTCCCGCGATGGTGATCGCGCCGGACGAATCGGTGCTGGTGTTTTGCGAAGCGCGCAAAGAATCGCAGGCGGACGCGAGCCCGACGGACATGGTGTTGCGGCGTAGCGTGGATGGTGGGCGCACGTGGCTCCCGGTGCAAACGCTTGTACACGGTGTGGGCGCGGATGCGTTGATGAATCCGTGCCCGGTGGTCGATGCGAAGACGAATACGATTATTTTAATGTGCGATCGCGCAAATGCGACGCGCGAGGGGCACAACGAGCATTACCAATTGGAGAGCCAGGATAATGGCGTCACGTGGAGCGAGCCTGTATCGATCGCTTCGCGTATCGCCAACTATGACGATAGCTTTCACGCCGGCCCGGGCATCGGGATCCAATTACGCAGCGGTCGCCTGGTGGTGCCGGGATATAGCGGCGAGGTGAATGAGGAAACGGACGAAGATTGGCATGCGCGCGCGTTGTATAGCGACGATCACGGAAAGACGTGGACGATGGGCGCGGCGGTTTCGCAGTTCACGGATGAGTGCCAAGCGATCGAGTTGCGAGATGGGCGCGTGATGTTGAACATGCGCGGGAACATGGGGCTGAGTTGCCGCGGCGTGGCCACCAGCAATGACGGCGGTGCTACGTGGCCTCAATTGCGATGGGACCGCGCGTTGAATGAGTGTCCGTGTCAGGCGGGTATTGTGCGCTACAGTCTCGCGCAAGATGGCGGACGCGATCGAATCCTGTTTGTGAATCCTGACAATGCAGGCGAAAAATTTAATGTAGTCGAACGCACGAAGCTGACTGTGCGGATGAGTTATGACGAAGGCGAGACTTGGCCCGTGAAGCGTTTGTTGCATGCGGGGCCTGCTTCCTATTCCTCTATTGTTCGTTTGCCTGACGGCGCGATCGGCGTGGTGTTTGAAGGGGGCGAAAAAGAGCGCCGCGAATGGATCCGTTTCGCACGATTTTCGCTCGCATGGCTGACGGATGGAAGCGATACCGGCGAGAAGAATTAATACACTTTGCAGTGCGCGACTGGATATTTCGCGCGACGCTTGTTTATGTGCCGGTGCGGCAACGTATATAGTAGTTGGATGCCTTTGGGTTGCGGATATTAGTCATAAGAGGGAGAAGAAAACGATGCGTACGATTCGTAATTTGTTCGCTGGCGTTGCGCTGGCGGTGGTGTTGGCGACGTATCACACGGCGGGTGTATCGGCGGCCGATGATAAGGATGGTTGGGTGCCGTTGATCAAGGGGAACACGCTGGATGGGTGGACCGTGCGTGGCAACGCGAAGTGGAAGAATGAGAACGGCGTGCTTATCGGAGAATCGCCGGGGGGCCAGGGGCACATCTATGCGACGCCCGAGTTGACGGACCTGGAAGTGAAGGGCGTGTTTCGCGTGACGAGCCAGGGGAAGTCTGCGAACAGCGGGCTGTATTTCCGCGCGAACCCGCCTGCGGACAAGCCGGATGATTATCCCAAGGGGTATGAGGCGCAGATCTGTCATTCGCAGGACGCGTTTACGGGGTGGTTGTGGAAGCCGGGCACGCCGACAGGGAAGGCGTCGAAGATGATCACGAAGGACGGCGAGTGGTTTTCGATGCGCGTAAAGGCGGTGGGGCCGGACATTACGATTTGGGTGAATGACGAAGAGGTAATGAAGTACAAGGACGAGGAATACAAGAAGGGTTTCTTCGCGGTGCAGTGTCACAATGACAAGATGACGATCGAGGCGAAGGAAATCTTCTACCGGGATTTAAGCAAGCACTAGTTCCACGCTGATCAATGACGTACTGATAATGAAATTATTGGGGCGTTAAAAATTCGTCGGAGTTGAAGGGTGCGTGGTGTGTAGATGCATTACATTCTACACACTCGTCCGGAAATACGTATGCGTCTGACGTCGCACTCGCGAGGCATGATTTCCACTTTGCGGGGTGAAATGTTTCCACGACTGACTCGCGTGCTAATCGTCGCGTTTGTCGCCGTTCCGCATGCCTTCGCCGCGTCACCGTCCGTTCACGAGGACGCCCATGTTTTTCTCGCGGGAGAACCGGTGCGCGTGGCTGTGCCGGATGACTTGAGTGTCGCTGCTTCAAACGCGCGTGCAATGAACGAACGGCTAGAAGTGCAGCGGGAAACGTCTGTTTTGGCAGGGATTGCGGACTTTGGTGTCCTGCCGGTGGGATGGTACCGCGTGGAGTTCGTGGGCCGTGACGGCGCGCTCGCTGGTTTCACAACTGCGGCGGTCCTCGATCCTTTGGCGGCGCCGGTACCGGCGGATTCGCCGATCGCAGTCGATGTCGCATTGTCGTGGCTTGGGGCGAAGGACGAAAGCGATTGGCCGCTCTACGCGGATTTGGCGCGGCTCGCGGGCGTACGCTGGGTGCGCGATCGCATTCATTGGCGAGAGGTGCAGTCGGAAGATGGCGCCTTTGCGGACCACACAAAATATGACGACAGCGCGGCCATCCAATCCGCGGAAGGGCTTCAGATTCTGCAGGTGTTCCACACTTTGCCAAAGTGGGCGCTGGCGCCGGAGTCGAGTCCCACGCGGCCGCGCCTGGACCTCGCCAAGCTGTACCTGTTCTGCAAGGGCGTTGCGGCGCGTTTTCGTGGGAAAGTACAGGCCTGGGAACCGTGGAACGAAGGGAATGCTTCCAACTTCGGTGGGTACACGCTGGATGAATTGTGCGCGATTCAAAAGGCGGCGTATCTGGGATTCAAGGCAGGGGACCCTTCCCTGACGGTGTGCTGGAATCCGCTGGGCGGGATCAACATCGAAACGCAGACGAGAAGCATCCTGCGAAATGCGACCTGGCCCTACTACGACGTTTACAGCATCCACTCTTACGATTGGCCCCACGGGTACGAGCAGTATTGGCGGCACGCGCGGGAGGCGGCGAGTGGCAAACCCATTTGGGTCACGGAATGCGATCGGGGCATGCAAGCTGTTACCGGATCTGAAATGGATGACTTCACCCCGGAGTACGATCGGCGGAAGGCGGAGTTTGTGGCTCAATCGTACGTGCGCAGTCTCTTCTCCGGGTCGAGCAAACATTTTCATTTCATCCTCGGGCATTACACGGAAGGCGAAAACCACACGCAGTTTGGATTGTTGCGCCGAGATCATACGCCGCGGCCGGGATATGTCGCGTTGGCGGCGCTGGGGCGGTTGCTTGCGGACGGTGTTTGCCTGGGGCGTCATGAGATTGACGGAAAGCCAAATATTCATGTCTATGCATTTCGTGCTCAGCCTCAGGGGAAGTCGAAGGACGTGCTGGTGGCGTGGATGGAAGGTGAATTTGATTGGCCCGATCGCGGGAAAGAGCGGGCGCCATGGCCTCTTGCGGAGCCATTGAAGATCGATGAGGCGTACGACTACTTGGGGCGTCCTCTGTACGCCGCCGTACCCGGAGAACTGCGTCCTGATGCGGTGTTTCTCGTCATGCCGGAGGGCGAATCAAAGCAACTTGCTTGGCGTTCGGTCGCGCCGAGCAAACCGCGCGAGGGTGTGGCCTCATGCGTTGTATTGCAGTTTGACGCGCCGAACACGCCACCCGTACAGCGAACAATCGAGTGGAGTCCGGAAGCCGCACACGAGTTCATACCCGGAGCGACGCTTGACGCGACGCTCACGATCTACAATTTTGGGGACAAGGCGGTTGCGGGTTCTGTTGGCTTGGACAAGTTACCTGATGGGTGGCGGGCTGAGACGGCGCAGTGGCAGGTCGTGCTGGAACCCATGGCGCAAAAGACGGTTGTTGTGCGCCTCACAACTGCAAGTGAGGTCTCGACAGGAGACGTGTGGCTGAACTTTACCGGCGCATTTGGACACGCTGATCAGCCGGTACTCGCGGTATGGTTCCGGAAACCACAGGAGAAATAGAACTGGTATTTCAAGAATATGCAACCGCCGCTGATCGTAGTACGCGCAGATTGGCAAATTGTGAACGACTTTGGGGGACAAATCTGGTGATGAGAATATTGGCGTGCGTGTGGGTGCTTTTGCTTGGGGCAGCGGCTGCGATGGCGGACGAGGGAGCAGTCCGGTTGGATGCGTTGGGTGGTTGGTCCATCGTGGTGGCCGATGATGCGACTCCCAGCGAACGGTATGCTGCCGCGGAGTTCCAGTCGCTGCTAGGACAACTTACAGGAACTACACTTCCGATTGAACCGCCCGGCCACGGCAACGCTCGGCACATCTTCATCGGCACTGGGGCAGCGGCCGCTGCCGGCAAGTTGGGATTCGACACAACGGGCATGGGGGAGGAAGCGTTTCGCATTCGAATTGCGAAGAAGGCCGTGGTCATTGCGGGCGGCCGGCCACGCGGGACCTTGTACGGCGTGTACGAGTTTTTCGAGCGCTACTGCGGTGTACGGTTCCTGACATTTGATCACACGTATTTCCCTGAAGTCGGGGAGCAACACTTCCTTCCGGAAGCGGACTTCACCTATTCGCCGCCCTTTTCATTTCGCTCCAGTTATTACAAGGAAAACTTTGATCGGCCGGAATTTGCGGTGAGGCTGCGCGTCAATACGGTAACCACCGAAGAGAAGCTGGGCGGTTCGACGAGGCAAAGTTTAATCAATCACACCTACGCAAAATGGATCACGCCCGAGAAGTTCGGAAAGGCCCACCCGGAGTACTTCGCGTTGGTGGATGGCGCGCGAAAGTGCAGCGGGTCCGCGTGGGACACCGAACCGTGCGTGAGCAATCCCGATGTCATTCGCATCATCACGCAATGCGTGCTCGATGAGATCGCCGCGAACCCGGCTATGGAGAACATCTCCGTCAGCCAGAACGACAACAGCGCCTACTGCCGGTGTGCCGAATGCGAGGACATCAATCAACGAGAAGGCACTCCGGCCGCGGCGAACCTCGCCTTGGTGAACGCCGTTGCGGAAGCGGTTGAAAAAAAGTTTCCGCTCGTCAAAGTGGGCACGTTGGCCTATTCCTACACGCGTACTCCCCCGAAAACCTTTGGCCCGCGTAAGAACGTTCAAGTTCAATTGTGCAGTGCAGAATGCTGTGTGCTACACCCCATTAACGACGCGACCTGCGAGATGAACCACCAGTTCTGCGCGGATTTGCAGAAGTGGAAAGCCGTCACCGACAACATCTGGGTATGGAATTACAACACTAATTTCAATTACTACGATCTTCCGTTCCCGAACCTGCGTGCAATCGGGCCGAATGTACTTTTTTTTCTCGCGAGTCACGCCAAGGGCGTATTCATGCAAGCGAACGGTAACGGCAATTCGGGGGAAATGTGCGATCTGCGCAATTACGTCATGGCGCGCTGTCTCTGGGATCCCACGCAAGACAGTTGGACGCTGACGGAGGAGTTTTGCAGGCTGCACTACCGCGAAGCGGCGCCGTTTATTCTCGATTACCTCAAACTTATCCACGACAATGCCGAGGCCAAGCATGTCCATCCGAATTGCGGGGCCGCGCCGATTGAACTCGGATTGGATCTGTCCATTGGAAGGGAATCCATGGCGCTGTTTGCAAAGGCGCTTGCCGCGGCCACAACGGACTCGGTGCGGGCGCGGGTTGAGAAGGCATCGATTCCCGCGTACCGGACCACAATATTAACCAACGGACGTCCGTGGAAGGTTGAGGGCGGTGTGTGCAAGCGCGACTTGCCGGTCGAGGATAAGGAACTGGTATCCACTTACGTGGAGCTGTGCAAGAAATACAACATGTCCATGGTGTCGGAGATGCTGCCAGCCACCGTCTATTTCGAGCGTCCGCAGAATGTCGAAGCCATGCCAGTAGTCCGCATCGAAAATGATGTGTGGCGCTTGACCGTGCTGCCCGAAGAGAACGGCAAGCTCATCGAGATGTTTCACAAGCCATCGGGACGGCATTTCCTGCCGGCGATTAACCACGAGAACATATTGCAGGGAGCAGTAGACGAGCCCGCACAAGTGGGTTTCACCTCGAACGCATACACGCTCTTCCACGCAGAAACCAAGGACAACAAGATATACCTGACGCGCTCGCTTGACGATGGGTCCACTGTGGAGCGATGGATTGGGCTGAACGCGGCTCATCCGGAAATCATCGAATTCGAGTCAAAGCTCACGCACCGTGGCCCAGAACCGAAGGTCTACCAATTCCGTGTGCGGCCTGAATTTGATGCGTTTGCAGAATCAACCGCGCCGGACGTCCTTGGTGTTTATATCAAGGATTCCGCTTGGAAGCGTATCAATCGCGACTGGAAGGATATAGATGGGCCGGATCAGCCAATACTGGCCGCTGCGAAAGGTGGCGGGTTCTCGTATTTCAATGCAAGAACTGGGGCCGGCGTGGCGATCAGTTTTCCCCCTGAGAGCGTCAAGTTGCCGCAGTTGCGGTGGCTGCCACTGTTTCAGCAGGTCAATCTCGAGTTATTCACGCAAGTACGCGAGTTGAAACCAGGGGAAAGCCTTGATATGGCATATCAATTTCGCGTCCTAAGCGAGCCGCCGAAATAACCGGTGCGGACTGCGCAGGGCTTGTGGAATACAAAAGCTCCTTCACACTGGGTTCGCAGGGTGAAGGAGCTATCAAACGTGCGGCTTGTTTATATAGGCCATTTATCGCAGGACGGTAATTAGACCTTCCATGGCGCGCGGTAGTCGCGGGTGAGCCATTTGGCGTCGCCGCTGCCGGATGCGAAGGCCATCTTCTTGGGTTTCCATTTGATGGTGGTGTGGTTGTAGTAGGCCTGGTTGAGCAGGTGGCAGCAGATGGCGGTGCGGCCGCCGACGATTTCGTTCGTGATCGGTTTTTTGCGGGACTTGACGCAGTCGAGGAAATCTGTTAGATGGTTGTCGCTCTTGTAGAGTTTTACCTTTGCGTCTTTCAGATATTCTTCTTCGATTTTCTGCAACGTCGCGCCGAGTGAGCCGTCTTCGCGGTTGACGAAGCCCGCGATCTTTATGCCGTCGAGATAGAACTCGATTTGGCCGCGATTCACTTTCACCGTGCCTTTATCGCCGAAGAATTCCGCCCCGAATCCGCTGACGTGATTCACACGCACGCCATTGGCGTAGTGGAGGACGCCGCCGCTTGTCGCGTTTGGATCGTCGGGCGCGACGACTTCAACAGGGCCGCTTTCATCCATGCCCAGGCCCCACTGCGCGATGTCGAGATGGTGCGCGCCCCAGTCGCAAACCATGCCGCCGCCGTATTCTTTATATTTGCGCCAGTCGGGATAGTGCGTGTGGACGCCGCGCGGGCTGAGGATGGAGTTGTATCCGCGCAGTGGGCCGGGGCCGCACCACATGTTCCAATCGAGACCGGGCTCCATTGCTTCTTCCGGCAAATCGCAGGGCACTCCGGGAGGCCCGAAGCTGCAATCGACGTGATCAATCTTTCCGATGATACCGTTGCGGACGAGTTCGCACGCGATGCGGAATTCGCTCATGGAGCGTTGCATCGAGCCGGTTTGGAGTACGCGCTTGTTTTTCTTTACTGCGTCGATGACGACGATTGATTCGTGAATGTTGTGCGTGAGCGGTTTTTCGCAGTAGACGTCCTTGCCCGATTCGAGCGCTGCGACTACCGGGATCGTATGCCAGTGGTCGGGCGTGGCAATGCACACAGCGTCGATGTCTTTGCGCGCAATAATCTCTCGGAAGTCGCTGTAAGCCACAACGTCGGCGGAGCCGAGTTCGGGCTTGTTCTTGTAGAACTCGTTTGCGCGATTCTGCGCGTCGGTGCGGCGCGTGGTGTCCACGTCGCACACGGCGACGACACGAGACTCCTTATATTGAAGGTAGGAACCCATCAGATGATGGTTCTGACGGCCCATGCCGATGAAGGCCATCGTGATTCGATCGTTCGGTTTGGTTTCCGCGGCCCAGATTTTGGACGGCAGAATGAACGGAGCGGCTGCAACCGCGGCAGTTTTCAGGAAGGATCGGCGATTCGTCTTCATGCGTGTTTTCCCCTTTGCACCTCGATAGCGGGCGCGAATGCCAAACACTATCCTACGAATCGGCGTTAAAGCACAAGTGCGGGCGACTAGGGTTCGGAGGGATAGCCCTGCCAAAGGTATTCCAGTGCTTGCGGCAGGAGTTGCTCTTTCACGATGCGTTCGCAGTGTTTGGCGTTGCGGGCGAAGGTGAACTGGTAGTCGTAGCCTTTTTCGGCTAGGGCTTTGGCCATGCGTTCGTTGGCGAGGACCCAGTCGTGCATGTTGTCCTGCATGATGTTGGGGTTGAGGAGGTCTTTGTCGCCGACGTGCATCCAGATGCGAATCGGTTTAACGGGGCTGTTGGGGATGATTTCTTCGTGGAAGCCCCAGGCGCCGTGCGGGGTTTCGGGATTCCAGGGCCACTGCTGGTTCACGAAAGTACCGGAGAGGGAGAGGACGCGGCGGTAGAGGTCAGGCCGGTACCAAGCCATGATCATCGCGCACGACGCTCCGGAACTGCAGCCCATTGTGGCTCGGCCGTTTGGATCTTTTGTGAGCTTCACGTTGCACTGGGATTCTACGAGCGGAAGTACTTCTGTCTCGACGAATTCGGCGTAGAGGCTGGACATCGTGTCGTATTCGAGGCCGCGTTGGCTGCCTTGTGCGTCGCCGCTGCCGTTGCCGATGGAGATCGCGATCATCGCGGGAACGCGCTTTTGTGCGATGAGGTTGTCGAGCGCGGTGAAGAGCAATGTGTCGGGGCCGTCCGCGCCGACAATGAATGGTGCCTCGGTTCCGGGCTTGTATTGTTGCGGCACGTAGACGGCGAGTTTGCGCGTGTAAGGCGCGGGGTGGCTCGTGGTGACGACGAGTTTAGCGGGGTTGTCCGGGTCAGGCGTGCCGAAGGTGCCTTTGTCGCGCGCGATACCGGGGTAGATTTTGCTGTCCTTTGATTCCATTACAAATTCATGCACCGTTCCTTTTGGCACGTCGACTTTTGCGATCATCTCCGGCGCTGGCGCGTGTGTCGGGCCGATGATGAAATTGCCGTTCACGTTGATCGGCGGTACGGCGCCATCGGGCAATTCTGTCGCTTCGACAAAGCCGGGCCCATGCGGATCGCGCGCGGGCGGGTCGGGACGATCGGCAGCGTTCGCGAATACGCAAGTAGCTAACAGAATAAGTGCAATTCGGCGACGAAACATGGTCACTCCCTAAATGACGGTTGCTTTTTTGACGGATCACTTATAGATCTTGATGACTTGCAGCATACTTGGTTCCGGCCACGGTTCGGAGCGTGGTTTGTCCCGATTGGGTCCCAATGTTTCCCACCGCAACCGATAATCAACCCCGGATTCGTTCAATGCGCCGGTATCGCTCGCGAATTGCACGAGCATGCCGGGGAAGGTTGATCTGGGCTTTTCCAAGTCCGCGGGCAATTGATACCGTGAATCGTGAATGCGTTCGATGGGTTGCATCGTTTCTGGATCGATGCGCCAACGCTGGTTGCCAAATTTCTTGTGTTGCCATCCTTGGGTCAGATTTCCGTGTTCGTCTACGGTGACCGGTTGCACGCGAATCTCGAAATCGATCGATCCTCCGCCGCCAAAATCCCAGCGGTAATCCCAGTTGCTGCATTGGTAAATGCGCCAACCGCTCTCTTCCAAGCGCGCGTTGTATAGCTGCGTATTTCCCGCCATATCGAATTTGTGGTACGCGATGACGGGGCGGTACTTTGTATCGAAGCCAATCTTTGTATTGCCGTTGATCATGCCGCCATGCACAGGTACGGGATCGACGATCTCGCCCGTGGACAGTGTGATTGGCAGTTTCAGTGCTTTACCCTGGCTCGTTTCCCAATTTACGAGGTCCTTGCTGCGCGCGTAACTCAGATCATGGTTGGTTGCGCAATCGGGGTCTTCGCGCCACACCCAGCATAGGTGAAAGAAACCGTCTGGACCGCGCATGGGGCCGCTGAAATAAGCATTGCGTTGGCCTTCGCCATCCACCAGCGGCTTGTCGAGCAGGCGAGACCAATGTTTCGTAATTGGATCGTAGACGTCGTAGATTTGGTTGCCATTGCCGCTGGAGCCGTCGCGGTAGGTGAAGATGAATTGTCCCGCGGGTCCTGTCATGAATGATGGATAGGTCACGCGAGACTCTTCGGAGCCGATCAGTTTATCGATGCGCATGAAACTGGCGATGTCGTGCGCATTTGTTGTTTGAAAGTACTTTAATGGCGCGACATGCATGTTGCCGGAAAGATGCAGCGAGCCGGTACTATCAATGGCCATGGTGATGTAGTTGTGGCTGTCCCAGCCCACGGTTTCGGGTAACACGTGAAACGACCATTCCGTCTGGTCGAGCGTACGCGTGGCGACGGTCATGCGGCGCTGGTCATCGTAATAAGCGACATATTGGTACGGCGGGTGAGTGAGCAGGGCGAAGGCGACCTTGTGTCCCGCCCACACGGGGGCGATGTCTATCAGCTCCACGCGGTTTTCCGCAGGGCACCATGCGGCGCACCACACCGCGATGGTCGCGAATAGCGCCAACATTCTTTTGTCAGATTTGGTCGTTTCGTGACGCTGTGCGCTATAGTGCCGACTCAAGTTGATTTCTTTCGTCATGCGGCAATCATAACAAATCGAATTGCGGCGTAATTGATGAACAAAACACAGAGGACAAAGCATGCGGGGCAAAGCCGGTCAACAGCACTGCAAGTCGATCTTTAATCTCTTGATAGGGTGTGCTGTGATTGGCGTCTCGATCGCGGAGCCAAATACCGCACCCGTGCCCGATCCGCGCCATATTAGCAATGGCAATATCATTCCGGACGAAAGCTACGCAGACCAGCCCTACATCGTAAAGACGAACGATGGTGCGTGGCTTTGTGCAATGACCACAGGGCCGGGTAAGGAGGGTGCGCAGGGGCAACACGTAATCTCCATGCGTAGTATGGACCAGGGGCGAACGTGGACGGATCGCGCGGATGTCGAGCCGTCCGGCGGGCCGGAAGCTTCGTACGCAGTGTTGCTGAAAATTCCTAGCGGGCGCGTGTATGTCTTTTACAACCATAACACCGACAACGTGCGCGAGGTGAAGCGCGAGGACAGCGGGGTTTATAAGCGCGTCGATTCCCTTGGGCATTACGTATTCAAATTCAGCGACGATCATGGCAAGACGTGGTCGCCGGAGCGGTACGACATTCCCGTGCGGGAGTTCGAATGCGACCGCAACAACGTCTACGGCGGATCGCTGCGCATGTTCTGGAACGTGGGCCGTCCATTGTTGCTCGATGACGCGGCTATCATGGTGCTGCACAAAGTCGGCGCAAATGGCGTCGGCTTCTTTTCGCAATCCGAGGGCTGCTTTCTCCGCAGCGCGAACATTCTTACCGAACAGGAGCCTGCGAAGATTACTTTTGAAACATTACCCGATGGCGATGTTGGGTTGCGCGCCCCAGCGGGCGGGGGGCGCGTTGCGGAGGAACAGAGCATCGTTCGATTGAGCGATGAGTCGCTTTATTGTGTGTACCGCACTGTAGATGGCTGGCCTGCGTGCGCGTACAGCCGTGATGGTGGGCACACGTGGACGGCGCCTGCATACGCGACATATTCGCCTGAAGGAAAGCGCATCAAACATCCGCGCGCCGCAAATTTTGTGTGGAAGTACTCGAATGGAAAGTACCTCTATTGGTTTCACAATCATGGCGGTCCGATTGTCGGCGAGAAATCCGGCGATGGAAGTTTTCCGTACAACGATCGCAATCCGGCGTGGCTTGCCGCAGGCGTTGAGCGCGATACGCCGGAGGGGAAGATCATCGAATGGTCGCAACCCGAAATTCTTTTGTACGACGACGACCCATTTATCCGCATGAGCTACCCCGATCTTGTGGAAGACGGCGACAAGTGTTTTATCACCGAAACGCAGAAAGACGTGGCGAGAGTTCACGAGATTCCGCACGCTCTGCTTGAAGGGTTGTTTAACCAGTTCGATGCGGCAGAGGTGTCGCGGGCGGGAATCGCGCTTGATTTGTCGGGGGACGACGTCCTTCCAGAGGCCGTGCCAATGCCAAAGCTGGCGGAGTTTCATGAGCGTGATACGAAACAGCCCGACTATCGCGGCAAGGACGTGCGCGGGGGGTTCAGTATCGATTTCTGGATTCAATATGATGGCGCGCCATCGGAAGAAATGCTGCTTGATAGCCGGGACATCAACGGCAAAGGTGTGCTGGTCAGCATTACAAAGAAAGGCGCCGTGCGTATTGCGTTGAATGACGGCAGGCAGGAAGCGAGCTGGGAGAGCGACGCGAATTTGCTGCAAGCGGGGCAGCGGGATCACGTCGGGATTGTGGTTGATGGCGGGCCGAAGATTATTACATTCGTGATTGATGGTGTTCTGTGCGACGGCGGTGATGTGCGTCAATTCGGGTGGGGACGGTTTAGCCCGACGTTGCGCGCGCCGAATGGCGGCGAGACTGCAATTGTATCGTCGTGCGTGCGGTCGCTGAGGATTTATGCGCGCGCATTACGGACGAGTGAATTGGTGGGCAACTTTCGCGCGGGATACAGGCAGGAGAGCGGCGGGGGAGCGTAGCTCGCGTTATTGCAGCGACGCCAGCCAAGTGATGGTTGCGGCGTGAATGTGCTGGTATATCGTCGGAACGATACCCAGAATTGAAACGACGATAGTGAGAATCGCGACCGTGATGCTGATGCTTGTGGATGGCGATGGCGGTTGTGCCTCTTTGTCGGCTGGTTCGATATACATCTGGCGGACGACGCGCAGGTAGTAGTAGAGCGAGATCGTGGAGTTGACGGCGGCGACTGCCACGAGCCAATGGCAGCCAGCTTTTGACGCAATGCTGAAGAGGAAGAACTTCCCGACAAAGCCGGAGAGTGGGGGAATGCCGGCGAGGCTGAAGAGGCCGATCATCATGCACAGCGCAGTAAGCGGGTTTGTTAGCGAAAGGCCGCGGTAATCTTCGATCTGTTCTTTGCCGGTTTCGTTGGCGAACCAGACGATGCATGCGAAGACGGCGAGATTGCTGACGACGTACACGAGAAGATAGAAGATCATCGCGGGGACGCCTTCACTTGCGTCGCCGAGGAAGCCGAGCAGGAAATAACCCGCCTGAGAAATTGCGCTGAAGGCCATGAACCGTTTGATGTTGTGTTGCACGATTGCGACGACATTGCCGAGCGTCATCGTGATTGCCGCGAACAGGGCAATGAGCGCTCCCCATTGCGGCAACATATCGCCGAACAGGCGGAACAGGATTTGAAACGCGAATGCGAGGCCTGCGGCTTTCGATGCGACCGACAGATACGCTGTGACTGGCGTTGGTGCGCCTTGATAGACGTCGGCGGCCCACATGTGGAAGGGGACCATCGTAAGTTTGAATCCAGTACCCGCGAGTACGAGCGCGACTGCAAGGAGGAATGCGGGTGACTTTTCTGTTGCTACGGCGCGCGCAATCTCGTTGAGGTCTGCGCTGCGGGCGAGGCCATAGAGAATACTGAAACCATATACGATGAATGCGGAAGCCAGCGCACCGAGGATGACGTATTTCAAACCCGCTTCGCCGGACTTTGCGTCGTCGCGACGCCACGCGGCAAGCACCATGAGCGGGAGCGTCGCGATTTCGAGGCTGACGAACAGGGTCACGAGATCGCGCGCGGAGATCAGGAGCATCATGCCGACGACGCTGGAGAGCATGATCCAGTAGTATTCGCCCCGGAACCCCATACCGCGCGGGCGCACGCGCGCTCGGCCGTCGAGCGTGTCCATCGACATAATCACGGCAACTAACGACGCGAGCATGAAGACGATCTTGAACCACCACGCCACGGGGTCCATCGCGAAACGTCCACCGAGGAGCTCGCCGGTGACTGGTGTGAGTGTTGCAGTCACTGCAATGCCGACGAGTAATCCCAGTGCGGCGATAGGCGCAAGTGCGGCGCGGCTACGTTCGGTCATGAATAGATCGGCGACCAGCACGATGAAAGCGGTGGCGATGACGATAATTTCTGGATAGGCGATGTTCATGGTTGTCATAAGCCCGCTACCACGTTGCCCGCGACGCCATTCAAACGATTGATGAACGGGTACAGCGATGGTTCGATGAGATTGATGATGAGCCACGGCAACATGCCGACGAAGAGCAATGTCGCGACCAGGACTCCCGTGGACAGTTTTTCCGTCAAAGTGGCGTCGCGGAGTTCCTCAAAGTGCGGATCGTTGATCGGTCCTTGGAATACCATCGCGAGACCGCGCAATACATAGACGGCGGTAACGACGATCGAGAGCGTGGCGACGATGGTGAGCACCCGCGTTGCGATCGTGTTCGACCATGGGTTGCCGAAGAAGCCACCGAGGAAGACGTGCGTTTCCGCGACGAAACCGGAGAGACCGGGCAGACCCAAGCTCGCGAGGCCGGCGATGTAGAAGCAGGTGGCGAGCCACGGCATGACTTTCGCGAGGCCGCCCATTTCGGGAATGACGCGCGTGTGCGTACGGCCGTAGACCATGCCGATGAGGCCGAAGAAGAGGCCGGTCATGATTCCGTGGCTGAACATTTGCAGCACGGCACCTTTGAATCCCATGAGGTTTAGCGCGGCGACGCCGAAGAGCACGAACCCGCAGTGGCTGACGGAGGAGTATGCGGTGAAGTACTTCAGGTCGCGCTGCATGATTGCGCCGAAGGACCCGTAGAGAATGTTGATTGTGGTGAGCGCCATGAAGAAGAGCGCCCATGCTTTCGCGCCTTCGGGAAGCACATACACGGCGATGCGAAGTGCACCGTATCCGCCGAGCTTCATCAAGACGCCTGCGTGCAGCATCGATACGGCGGTAGGCGCGGAACTGTGACCGTCGGGCGACCAAGTGTGGAAGGGGAATAGTGCGCCGATGACACCGAATCCGACAAAGATCATCGGGAAGAACCACCACTGGAAGCGATCGGAATAATGAATGGATGCGAGTGCCTGGAGGTCGAAGGTGTTTAAGCCGGAGGCGTGATAGAGCGCGAGGAAACCGACGAGCACGAACGCGCTGCCTACGAGCAGCATCAGCGTGAGCTTCATCGCCGCGTATTCTTTTGGGCCCGTGCCCCAGATGCCGATGAGCAGGTACATGGGCAGCACGGCGAGTTCGTAGAACATGAAGAACAGGAAGAGGTCATAGCTGAGGAACACGCCGAAGACGCCGGTTACGAGCAGGAGGAGGAGCGCGAAGAATTCTTTGGTGCGCGTTTCAACGTTCCAGCTCGCGAGCACGCCGCAGAAGATGATGATTGACGTGAGGATGACCATGCTCACGGAGATGCCGTCGATGCCGACGAAATACTGAATGCCCAAGGCTTCAAACCAGGGGACGCGTTCGACGAGGTAGAGCTTGGTCAAAGTTGCGGTGCGGAGGAAATCCACATCGTTGCGCGCTTCGATCCAGTAGCGGTAGGTGATGTAGGCGGTCAATAGCAGGCCGATGCCGGTGCCGACGACGGAAATCCAGCGGATCGCTCGCCAGTGCTTCTGCGGCACTAGTACAACGGCCACCATTGTCAGGAATGGCATTGCTATGAGCCAACTGACAAGCCCCATAATCTACTTCGTCTCCTGTAATGGACTGCGCATCAGACCAGCGCCGCCCATAGAACCAATACGACAAATGCGATGCCGCCTGTGAACCACAGGCCGTAGGTTTGCACTTGCCCCGTCTGCAAATAACTTAAGAGAAGCCCGCTGGTTCGCGTGATCCAGCCGCTGGCGTCCACGCCGCCATCCACGACCTTCTTGTCGAACCACGCAATCGGGCGCGCGATGTTGCGGAAAATAATCTTATGCGTGACGAAGAGGTAGAGTTCGTCGAAATAGAATTTTTGCTTAATGGCTTGATAAATCACGCCGAGGCGTGCTGCGAGTGTGGTTGCGCGACTACCATCGCCGATGTAGAGAAATGCGGCTACGCCTATACCAAGAAGCGCGACGAGTGTCGCGGGGATTGCGATTGCGAGATTCACGCCGTGGTGCGCTTCGTGTTCACCCATGCTCACGTATTGGCCCATCGGCACGAATCCGGTGACGGCGGAGAGAATCGCCAAGAATGCCATGGGCATCCACATGAGCGCGGGAGCTTCGTGCGCGTGATCGGCACCGTGCGTGCGGTGCGGTCCCCAGAAGGTGACGAAGTAAATGCGGAACATGTAGAAGGCTGTGAGGCCCGCGACGAGCATTGCGACGCCGAATATGAAGGTGTGTCCGTTGCCAAGTGCTGATGCGAGGATTTCATCCTTGGAAAAGAAACCCGCAAAGGGCCATATGCCGCTGATGGCGAGTGTGGCGATCAGGAAGGTGATGTGCGTGATCGGCATTTTCTTGCGCAGGCCGCCCATCTCCCAAATCGAGTTCGTGTGTACCGCGTGGATTACAGCGCCGGCGCCGAGGAAGAGCAGCGCTTTGAAGAAGGCGTGCGTAAACAGGTGGAACATGCTGGCCGTGTAACCCATTGCATGATCGGCGGTGCTCACGCCCAGCGCCAGCATCATGTAACCCAATTGACTCAAGGTGGAAAATGCGAGGACGCGCTTGATGTCGTCCTGGGTCGTGCCGATCACGGCTGCGAAGAGACTCGTGAATGCGCCGACGCAAGCGACTACCATCAACGCGGTGCCGCTGAAAGCAAAGGCAGGGAACAGCCGTGCGACGAGATACACACCCGCAACGACCATCGTCGCCGCGTGAATCAATGCGGATACGGGGGTGGGGCCTTCCATCGCGTCGGGCAGCCAGATGTGCAGCGGGAACATCGCGCTCTTGCCGGCCGCGCCCATGTAAACGAGTACCATGGCCAGCGTAAGCAAGTTTATCCCGATAAATGTTGCGCCGAGACCAGCGAATTGTTCGAGAAATGCGGGGTGATTCAGATAGGCGAAGTCAACGGGCTGTACGTGTGAGAGGCCGTTCTGCGCCGCGCCAACTTGCGTCGTCCAATCGGGGTACAATTTGAATCCCCAATAGCTAAGAAGAATGACGCCAACCAAGAAACCGAGGTCAGCGAAGCGCGTGACGATGAATGCTTTCTTTGAGGCTGCGACGGCGCTTGGCTTCGAGTAGTAGAAGCCGATCAACAGGAAGCTGCTGACACCGACGAGTTCCCAACAGACATACATCTGGATGATGTTTGGCGCAACGACAAGGCCAAGCATGCTGAACGTAAATAGGTTTAGAAACGTGAAGTAGCGTCCAAACCCGTATTCACCGTGCATGTAGGCGTTGCTGTAGATATGCACGAGTGCGCTCACGGTGGTGACGACAATCATGAGCAGCACTGAAATCGGATCGACTAACACGCCGACATTTACGGTAAGCCCGGGCTGATAGCGCAGCCATTCGTAGGACCACGGGACAAGGGCGGGATGATCGTGTCCGGCGGGATACGCCGTGAAATACTCCCATGCGAGCGCGTACGCGCAAACCGCGGCTGCGACGATGGACAACGTCGCGACAACGCCTGCAGCGCGCTTCGACATGGGGCTAATAAACAGACCGGTCACAGCAAAAGAAATCAGCGGCAGCGCGGGTATGAGCCACGCGTGCTGCATCATCCATCCTGTACTGCCGGTCATCTCTCTATCCCTTCATCGAGTTCATTTGGTTGACGTCAACGCTTGCGCGCAGGCGATACAGAGAAACGACGATTGCCATGCCTACAACGATTTCGGCGGCCGCCATGACGATCACGAAGATAGCCATGATATGGCCATCAATTTCATTTGGCGTGACGAATCGATTGAAGACGACGGCGTTCAGCGCGGCAGCGTTCAGCATGATTTCGACGGCCATGAGAATGGCGATTGCATTGCGACGGGTCAGCAATCCGTAAAGGCCGATGGCGTATAAGACGGCGCAGAGCGTAAGCCATTCGTGCAATCCGGGTGCGAATCGTGCGAGGAGCTCGGTCATGACTTTGATTCCACTACGTGTTCGTCATCCTGCACGAGTGGTGGATGCGCAACGGTTTCCCCGCGCAGGTCGCCGCCTGTGGTGAATGGCTGGTGTTTGGGCGGCGTCTTGCGTGCTACGACTGTGCCGCCGATGACAGCGACCAGTAGCAGCAGCGAGATCGCTTCAAATGGGAGCAGGTATCCGTTCGCGCCGCGATCGAGCAATGCCAGGCCGATGTCGCGGACTTCGTCGCGCACGGCCTGCGTTGATTCGGATTCGGTGAATTTTGTGGTTCCCAACGCATAGCACGCGATAAGCATGAACATTATCGAGAATGTTGCGCCGAGTATGCGCGTCAATTTGGCGGGATGGTCTTCCAGTAATTCAGAAGAACGGGTCAGCATGATGGCGAATACGATCAACACGACGATGCCGCCGACGTAGACGAGAATTTGCACGCCGGCGAGGAACTCGGCGCGGAGCATTACGTACAACCCCGCACTGAGCGCGAGCATACCCATGAGGCCGAGCGCGGCGCGCAAGAGTTGGCGCGCGTTCACGGCGAGGAGCGCGAGCAATATCACCGTCGCTGACAGTCCGTAGAACATCACGGTATACGTGGCGTCAGAGATCATGCGGCCCCCGTCGAAACATCAGGCGGTGCAGGGAGCGCCACGGGCGGAAGGTTCGGCAATCCTGCGCCATTCATGGGAATTGGTCCGCCAAAGCGTTCGCGCGGATCGATCATGCGCGCGCGAACGGCGGCGTCTTGTTCGTCTTGAATCAGGTTAATGCGCGGCCCGGCGAGCTTATTGAGACAGTATACGAGCAGGCGGCGATCATACACGGCATTTTCGAATCCGCCGGTCATTTCGATTGCGTCCCACGGGCATGCCAGAACGCATGCGTTACAGAACATGCAGGAATCAAGGCGCCAGACGAAACGGTCGATTTCGCGGTCCTCGAGGATTTCGCCTTGGCGCGTGAGTATCCGGATGGATGCGTTCGGACAGGCTTCTTCGCATTTCGAGCAGCCGGTGCAGTTGTGATACCAGCGCGTCGGGTCCTCGTCGCGAATCCACTCCGAGGCCACTTCAGGCAGCGTCTGTGTTTCGTGTGTTATATGTTCCAGCAGCGCGGCATGGCTCTTGTGGGCGGTTTCGTTGGGGAATTTGAAACGCAGGTTTCCGCGGAACCGCTCGGTCAATTGGAGTGTATCGCGGTTTTCGGGATACATACGCGTCACGACTTTTTCGGGCGACCAGAAATAGGTAAGCGTGAGCCACATGCCCTTTAAAAGACCGAGTACAGCGTTGAAAGCGATGCTCAGTTTATTGGGCGTTTGTTTGCGCTGGACGACCGAGACCGAAATTGTTTTTCCGGCGATCACGCGCTGGGCGGTTACGGTCTCTATGGAGCGAATCATACCCATCGTTATTGCCCTGCCACGGGGTACGGATAGGCATTGGCGAGCACAATGATCGCCGCGATGAACAGATTTGCAAATCCAATCGGCAGCAACACTTTCCATTCGAGATGCATGAGCTGATCGACGCGCAGTCGCGGAAAGGTCCAGCGGAACCACATGATGACGAAGATGATCGCGGTGACCTTGCCTAGAAACCAGATCGACGGCGGTATCGCGTCCATCGCGGAATTGAACGACGTCCAGTCGCCAATATGAAAAGGCATCCAACCGCCCAGAAAGAGCGTGGCAGTCAATGCGGAGACTGTAAACATATTGATGAATTCGGCCAGGAAGAAGAAGGCAAAGCGGAGCCCGGAGTACTCCGTGTGGAATCCGGCAGTGAGTTCGGATTCGCCTTCGGGAATGTCGAAGGGAGTGCGGTTCAGTTCGGCTGTGGATGCGACGAGATAGATGATGAACGCGCATAGCCCGGCTGCGTGGCCGCGCCAAATCCACCAACCGTCCTCCTGGCTTTGCACGATGCCCGTGAGTGACATGGTGCCGGAGAACAAAACGACAACAAGCAGGGCTAGTGTGGCGGAGAGTTCATAGGAGATGATTTGTGCGCCTGCGCGCATTGCGCCGATCATCGACCATTTGTTGTTGGAGCTCCATCCCGCGATGAGGATCCCCATCACGCCGAATCCGCCGATTGCGGTAATAAACAGAATGCCGATATTCAGATCGGCTACTTGGAGCGCAGGAGAGTAAGGGATAAGCGCGAGCAGCACAACTGGTACCAGAAGCGCCAAGAACGGCGCGATCATGTGCAGCGTGCGGTCGGCCATCTGTGGCACGAAGTCTTCCTTGAATACCAGCTTCAGCGTGTCGGCGACGGTTTGTAACAGACCCCAAGGTCCTACGCGGTTAGGCCCGATGCGGCATTGGAACGCCGCGGCAACTTTGCGCTCGATGTAAATCAGCGCCATGCCGAGAAATGACAGTAGCAGCGCAACGCCAACGATGGCAGCGAGGAAATAGCCTGCGGTGATCCACAGATTTTCGTGCGCAGATTCCGCGGCGCGTTGCGCGATGGTGCGCGGCTCGATGGCTGCCAAGGTTGTCTGCATCGCCATGTTTATTAAGGCCGTGTTCATCGGTCGATGTCCGGTATCACGAGATCGAGGCTGGACTGAATGGAAATGAAATCGGCGATGCGCCAGCCGGACGCAATCGCCGTTACGATCCAGAGATTGTTAAAGTTGGGCGATCGAAAATGCAGGCGGATAGGGCATTTGTTCTTGCCGTCAGAGGCGATGAAAACGCCGAACACGCCGCGCGCAGTCTCCACCTGGCCGTAGTGCAGGCCTTCAGGAAGTATGATTTCCTCGTTGTAACGAATAGTCGCGTGCGGTCCCTCTGGAATGTTGTCGATGAGTTGTTCAACGATTCGCACGGACTCGCGCATTTCCTCGAGGCGCACGTAGTACCTGTCCCAACAATCGCCTACTTCGCCGACGACGACGTTGAAGTTTACTTTGTCGTACACGCCATAGGGTTCGACCGCGCGCAAATCATAAGGGACGCCGCTGGCGCGGAGCACAGGCCCCGTGCATCCGAGCGCGATTGCGTGTTTACCGTCAAGGATGCCGATATTGCGTAGGCGTTCCTGGAAGATCACGTTGCCGCTCAGCAGCGTTTCATATTGTTCGATGCAGCCTTTCAGATATGGCAGCAGGTTCTTTACCTTTTGGGCAAAATCCGGTTTGATGTCATACATCAGCCCGCCGGGCTGGATATAGTTCATCGTGAGGCGCGCGCCGATTGTTTCTTCAAATATCTCACCGATGATTTCTCGTTCACGGAACCCGTAGAGAAATGCGGTGTATGCGCCGAGATCCATGCCCGTAACGCCCCACCAGAGCGCGTGGCTTTGCAGGCGTTGTAGCTCGGACATGATGGTGCGAATGGTGTCGATGCGTTCGTTCGTGGGGATGTTCGCGGCCTTTTCGACGGTCTTGGCCACGGCCCAGTTGTTCATGATTGCGGAGAGGTAATCAAGGCGGTCCGTGTACGGGATGATTTGGCGGTAGGTGAGGTGTTCGCACATTTTTTCGACGCCGCGGTGCACGTAGCCGGGAACCGGGATCACGTGCTTGACCGTTTCACCATCAAGCCGCAGCACGACGCGCAATGAACCGTGCGCGATGGGGTGTTGCGGGCCCATATTGACGAGGTATTCCTGGGTCGTAAGCTCGCTGTCCGCATCGAGCGGGGCATGGAGCAAATCGTCGAGGGTACGGACCTGTACGCTCATTTGGGCAGGTCCAGCATGTAGGGGTCGCGGTAGTCTTTGCGCAACGGAAATCCGATCCAGTCGTCTTCTAAAAAGACGCGGCGCAAGTCTGGATGGTTGTCATAAAGCAGTCCGAGCAGGTCGTACGCTTCGCGCTCCTGCCACTCCGCAATTGGCCACAGTGCAACCATGGACGGCGCGACCGGATTTTCGCGGCCAATATACGCGGTAACGTAAATGTTGTTGCCGTGCATGGTAGAGGAGAGGATATAGACGAGTTCAAACCGGTTGGCCTCGATTTGATCGATTGCCGTATGCGCGACGAACAGATCGAACTTCAGTTCCTGGTGATCGCGCAGGGTCTTCATCACCTCCAGCAAGTCATCGACAGGGACGACGATTGCGAGGCGATCGGCATTCGCCCGCCGTTGTACGGTTGGATGGAGCGACACGACTAGTGCGAGGAGACTCTTCGTATCCATGCTCTGACCTTTTGCGCCCACGGTTTTTCCCGCGCGGCTTTTTCAATGTCGATAATATTTTCGTCAACAAGCGCGGAGCGTATTTCTCTGCGAATATCGTGGATGGAAACGTCCTCTGGCAGCGCGGCCAGGACGGGCTTTTTGCGTATTCCCGGCGCGCGGATCGTCTCGCCTTCACGGATCATTTTTTGAAGCGTCAGCAATCCCCAGAAGAAGGCTTCGGGACGCGGCGGACAGCCCGGCACGTAAACGTCCACCGGAATGATTTCGTCGGCGCCGCGCACGACGGTATAGGAGTTGTACATGAAGGGCCCGCCGGAAATGGCGCAGGAACCCGTGGCGATCACATAGCGCGGTTCGGCCATCTGTTCGTACAGGAGACGCATTCGGGGGGCCATCTTCTTGACGATTGCACCTGCGATGACCATCAGGTCCGCTTGCCGCACAGAGGCGCGGGCGACTTCCGCGCCGAAGCGAGAGAGGTCGTGGTGCGATGCGCCGGTGGCCATCAGCATTTCGATGGCGCAGCATTTTGTGCCAAACATGAGCGGCCACAGACTGTTTGACCGAGCAAGATTGATGGCTTGATCGAGACGAGTAATCGCAACAGATCCCCCGGGGAATCGTTCGACGATGCCGGGAAGCTTGTCGAGGGCTACACCCATTCGAGTACGCCCTTGCGCCACGCGTAGACCAGGCCGATGATAAGCACGAGCACGAAGATCGCCATTTCAATTAGACCGGCGAGACCTACACTGCGAAACACAACCGCCCATGGATACATCAGGGCGGCTTCTACGTCGAACACGAGAAAGAGGAGACCGAAGAGGTAGTACCCGACGTTAAACTGAATCCAGGCTTGGCCGATGGGCTGTTCGCCGCACTCGTATGGGATGTCTTTAAGGCCACCTGGCTTGTGGGGCGCCACGAGGCGGGCAACGATTAGTCCCCCGGCCACCATCGAAGCGGCCAGGCCAACCATTGCCAATACGAAGAGATATTCCATAGTCTCCCCGGCATCCGCACGCGTCTGCGTGGATGCCGTCCCCCAGTACGTTTTGTCACTACTGAGGGCAGGCGCAAATTTAATGCCGACTATGAATTAACGAATTTTTGGGTGAAACTGAGTAATTGAGACACTTTACAACGCGGAGCAGCGCGTGAATGCCTGCACAACTTTGTTGAGGCCGAACACATCTGCGCAGTAATCTCGCCAAACCTACTCAGCGGTAATTGCGCTCGGATCCCAGATCGTAGCTGCGATGTAGCGTTCTTTGGCGGACGCATCGTTGAAGTAGATACAGGTAACGACTTTGCCGTCGGGCCGTTGCACGCTGCGCGGGTAGCCGAGGTCCCAGCGGGCGCCGTCGTGGCGGAGCACGATCTCGTTGCCCCAGGTTTGGCCTTCGTCGCCGGAGATACGGGCGCGTAAACCATAGGGAGCGTGACGCCAGCCGTAGGCCATGGCTATGCGACCGTCGGAGAGGCGAATCATGCTGGCAGGATTGCCGGCGTTATCGATTGTCGGCCCGTCGAGCAGGTACCACGATTTGCCTTCGTCCGGCGATAGGTAGGTGTCAATCCACCACGACTTTTTGCCGTCGAACTGCCCGCCGTGACGAATGATGGATAGAAACGCGCCGCTCTTGAGCCGCACGGTGGAAGGCATGATCGCATAACCATACGAATTCGCCGGCGGTTGCTGCCCAATCCAACCTAGTAGTTCCCAGCTCAGACCACCGTCCACGGTGCGTGCGCAGTAGGGCCAGCCTTCTTTGCCGTCGTCCTTTGGCGATGTGAGAAACACGAACATGTCGTGTTTGCCGTTTACGATGTAATCAGTGCGCGCGAGTACGCCGGGGCGATCGAAGTTGGGAAATGTGAAGGGACCGTACCATGTCTTGCAACGATCGGTGCTGTAGTAGAAAGCGGCGTCCTGTGAACGAAACTTGAATGCGAAGTCGGGATTGGTGAAATCCAACTTGTCCTTTAGTGCGACGGGATCGACTTCCTTTTCATTATCATCAAGGAAAGAAGGCTTCTCGACGGCCCATGTTTCGCCACCGTCCAGCGATCGGGCCTGGCGTTGTGTTTGCGGCGCCTTGATCGGGTGTCCGCCAACTTTGTCGTCATCAAATGCGCCGACGACAAAGCCGACGACCATTTCGTTGCCCCAGGACCACATGCCGTTGTTTGCAGGCCAGCCCGCAAACTTGTTGGTCTCTTTGAAAACGACAACGTTCTTGATTGGTTCGGATTGCGCAGCGGCAAATGTGCAGGCCAATAGCGTTGCGACAAGCATGGTCCGTTTCATAAAGAGGCCCCCTTTTTTTTGATACGGCGTACATCGCATCATAGCAAATTTCTGAATGGGTGATGGTTGCGCCACGCAACAAGAAAACATGACGCGGCTAGAGACTTGTTCGAATAAAATCGCGGGTGTCGCGACGCACTTTCTGCCTCGGCGGACGCTTCGCGGGGGCCTTCGACGTTTTATTCGACGCGTCGCAGCGGTGGTGGAGCCCAATCGCCAGATAAGACCGGGGGCATGGGCCAATATAAGCGCATCGTCAAGTTGAAATGTTGGCGTGGGACAGGCAGCCAGTTCGATTCCTGGTCAGTTCCGGGAGATTCCTTCTGAATATAGAGATCAAGGGAGCCATCGGGATTGTATCTCAGTGAATCGCGATCGCCGATAGCGTACCGATCGATGCTGTTTGTCGCGGGAAATCCGTCCGCTTTGTAGACGGTTACCGACCAGAAGCCGTTTACAGGAGGCAACTGCGCTTCGTCAAAATGGAGCACATAATTGTTGTTGCCATCCAACGGCTGACCTTCGGCATCCCAGCTTGTCATGGGATACACCGCGTCTTCCGGGGCATTCGCGCCGAGGGCATTTTTGGCGATAATTGCGCGTTGCAAGTAATTCGTGCCGTAGTTACCGAGGCCGGAATTGTTCAAGTGCCACGAGTTCACCTGCTTTGTGAACTGATTCTGATTATCGCGCATTAGCTTTTGCCCTTTGAATACCGCTTCTTCAAACGCGCGACGCAATGGTTGTGGCTGCGATGTCACATCAAACTTTTCTCCCGCGACAAATCCTACGCGCTTCATGCGTTCAAGAAATGGCGCATCCGCGACGTGCGGAGGATTCACGCGCAGAAGTTCAGAAGCGTAGGCGAAATACACGTCGGCAGACATCTTATCCACCGCGCGTTTCGGCGGCCGCGCGGTGGTGACTTCCTCCTCAATATGGCTCGGCGTGGCAGTGCCTGTATAGTTGGACAGCGTCTTGATCACGAAACCGTCCTGCAACGCTCTCACGTTCTTCACATCGTCGCGTCCGTTTGTCTGGATCCGCCCGATGATCCACACAAAAGGCGTTGGCGCTTCGATCCGTGTGATGCCCGGTGGCGTCTGTTCCTGCCATCCAGGAGCGACGAGGACATAATTCTGCGGCGCTGTTCCTGTTGTTCGCTTGCTTGGTGAGGCGAAGACTTCGGTCCACATATCCAGCATCTGCAAAATAAAATAACGATCGTCGGTGTCCGGGGTGGAAACCACGACGGGCTCGCGCGTGAGATCAAGCCACGCGGACGAATATAGCGTATCGAAGTTGGGCCGAATGACCGCCTCAAACCCCGGTTTCGGGAAGATGCGCATGTGATTGAATTGATTCACGGGGCCGAGCCCGAATGCGCCTACTGGAATTGTCATCTTACGGCGCGTCGTATCCATCACGAGCAAGGGATAGGTGTAAACGTAGATTTCCGCCGCAATCTCTTCGGCAATGATTCGATCGATGACAGGAACTTCAATGGGTTGCGATTGCACGCTCGGTGCCATAAATAAAATGGCCAAAACGCAGGTGAGCAAAAACGGTTTCATAGCCAATGCACTCCACGGCTTCCGCATTCCTGAGCGACGGCGCGCCCGCTGGCTTTGCCGTGCTAACAAATCTTGGCGCGCTTCGATTCCAGGGATTTCAATAGTTTGTCGAAGGGCTCGTTGAATTTCTTGACGCCTTCCTTCTCAAGTTGCTCGGAAACGGCGTCCATATCGATTCCAATTTCCGCCAATTCGTTCAAGATGTCGCGCGCTTCTCCGATACCTTGTTCAAGCCGCGACGCCGGTTTCCCATGATCGCGGTATGCATTGAGGGTCTCCAGCGGCATCGTATTCACCGTTTCAGGACCGATGAGCGCCTCCACATATTTTACATCGCTCACTTTCGGATCCTTCGTTCCCGTGCTCGCCCACAACACGCGTTGACTACGCGCGCCTTTCGCCGCAAGATTTTTGAAGGCATCAGACTCAAAAATCTCTTTATAGATCTGGTAAGCCATTTTCGCGCTGGCGATGGCCGCTTTTCCCCGCAGATCCTTCGCGCTTGCGTTATCGGTTTGCTTATCCAGCAACGAATCTACAAGCACGTCCACACGGCTTAGAAAGAAGCTGGCCACAGACTCGATGCGTGCGAGCGTCTGCCCATTCTTTGCGCGTTGTTCAATTGCGCGCACGAAGGCCTCAGCCACCGCGCGATAGCGATCGAGACTGAATAACAGGGTCACGTTGATGTTGATGCCTTCACCAAGACATTGCTCGATTGCCGGCACGCCTTCCAAGGTCGCGGGGATTTTAATGAATACGTTTGGCTTATCCACAGCCTTCCACAAACGCCGCGCTTCGGCAATAGTGCCTGGGGTATCGTGCGCAAGGTGTGGATTGACTTCGAGACTGACGTAACCGTCGCGTCCATCGGACTCATCGTAAACCGGACGCAAAACGTCAGCGGCGGCCTTGATGTCCGTCACGGCGAGTGCCTCGTAGGTTTCGGTGACGTTGTCCCTCGTTTTCGCAAGCGTACGAATTTCTTCATCGTAGTCGGCGCTGCCCTCGATTGCATCGTCGAATATCTTTGGATTACTGGTTACACCGCGCAGGCCGTCTTCAACTATCAGCCGCTTCAGCTCTCCGCTTGCGACGAGACTGCGTTTTAAGAGATCGAGCCAGACGCTTTGCCCGAATCGTTGAAGGTCGAGCAGGGGATTTGCGCTCATGGTAATTTCCTCAGGTAGCCTTGCGCCCAGACACATTATCTTCCTGATGAGGAATAACACAAACCTACCCTAAAAAACTTCCCTATGTTACGCTTGTTGTCTGGTCTACTAATCTGGGGTACTTTCCGATGCAATTTCGACATTGGGTTGCAGCTTGGCTGTGTGTGTTTGCCACTGTCTCCGGCGTCGCCGATTCTGGCACCCTTGTTTTCACCGCGACAGGAGACGGTCCTAGAAGCGAAGAAGATTGGATGCTGTTCCAGCAGCAAATCGATGCCGATAACGCGGACGGCAAGACTGCGTTTCTGCTGCACCTCGGCGACATTTGGAAAGGTAGCGAGCGATTGCCCGAATCGCATTACCTCCAGGTTGCCGCCTTACTGCGCACATCCGTCGCGCCGGTGTATATCGTCCCGGGTGATAACGAATGGACCGATCTGCTGAACCCCGCCGAGGGCTGGACATTTTGGACGCGGCATCTGCTGAAGCTGGATGAGCGCTGGAAAAAGGATGTCGTTGTTGAGAGGCAAAAGGATCACCCGGAGAACATGGCATGGGTTCAACAGGGGGTATTGATGATCGGCATCAACATGGTCGGCGGGACCATGAAAGATGCGGCGGCGTGGCATGCTCGGCATCTCGTGGGTGCAGCATGGGCGAAGGAAGCATTATCGAAGCATGGCGCGAGCGTGCGCGCATCGGTCATTTTTGCGCAGGCGCGTCCAAAGGAACCGCAAGAAGATTTTTTCGCCATCGTGATCGAGGAGATAAAGGCTTTCGGCAAACCATCTATGTACCTGCATGGCGACGGGCATAAATACGAGGTAGAACCAAGTTGGCGCGTACCGAACCTGACGCGCGTGCAAGTGGATCAGGTGGCGAAAGCGAGGCCATTGTTGATCACTGTGACGACTGATCCAGCGGAGCCATTCTTGTTCGATCGGCGCTTGGCCAACTAATCTTTGACCTGCCAGATCATCCACCATTGCGTTGGAAGTCCAGACAATGAGACTTCCTGTAACGGCAGTGCGCTTTCAGTGATCCAACCTCGCGTCATTGGGATCAGGTTGTAGAACAAGTCCCAGGGAAACCAATCGACGCCAATGAACCGGCACCAGTTGAAGTGGTCAAAGACGAGGTAGCCGCCTGGCTTAACCAGCCGCGCTGCTTCACCTACAATCGACATCAGCTCCGGCTTCCCGCGCGATGCCAGTTGGTCACGTTGAAAGTCTTCCGCGAGCCATTCGATCATCTGGCGCTCGTTCGGAAACCAATCGATCGCCGTGGTGTCCATGCCGCGCGGCTCTGCGCATGCCGTCTGCAGGATGTCGTTGATCGCGTGGTGAAAACATGCGACATCAAACGAATTGTCCGGTAGCGAAACTGTTGCGGCGACGGCATTCTCTTCAATGATGCGGATCACTGACTTGATGTGCGCGATTTTATTCTGCAGTTCGCCGCGCAATTTCCGATTGAGATTAATCGTCAGATAGCTTCCTTGCCCATATGCCTCAGTAGCGAAGATCACCGGCGGCGACGCGCCGACGCAGGGCTCGTATACCGACAACGTGTTCGGAAGCGCCAATGCCGCGAACACTTCTTGGTATTGCGCGGCGAGCACGGCGTTTAGCACCGGCATGCAAATGTCCAACGGTTTCGGATCGGTCAACGCGCAGACGACGCGTTCGGGAATCGCGTCTGTCGCCGCTAATTCACCCCGCAGGCGGTCGTCCAACGTGGTGTGTATCGCGCCGTGCGTAATGGACGCCGCGACGCGTGCCGGTTCCCAAAGCCTATCAATATTGGTGGTCATGAATTCCTTCGTGAATCATGCGTTGCGAATGCGCGCGCAACACTACGCGCTGACGCCCCTTGCAATCAATTGTTCTTGCTTGAACCCTGTTGCCACGTCCGCAATACTGGCGCGCTGTCTATGCCAACGAACCGGGGAATCGAAATGAAAGTTGGGAACAAGCTCGAAGAGTATGTGCGTAGTAAGGAGCCGGTGACGCGATCGGCGCAATTGCTGGTCGAAAGCGGGAAGCGCCTGAAGATTTCCGAAGACGCGATTCAGGAAATCATCAAGCCTTCCGCCGTCCATATTCAACGTCTGCCGGTATCGATTTTGGGTGAAGTCATTAACATCATTTCCGGCATTGTGTTGCACGATCGCGCGCGCGGGCCTTACAAAGGCGGGATTCGCCTTGCCGCGGATGTTGACTTGTGGGAGACCACCGAGCTGGCGCGGTTGATGACATTAAAGACGGCGTTGGCCGATGTTGAGTTGGGCGGAGGCAAGTCGGGTATTAGTGTCGATTTGCGATCATTGTACGCACACATGGTCAAGGCGAAACGCTTCGGCGGCGAATACCGCGAATTCGAGCGCATTGCGAAGGCGGACATCATGACCGAGTTTGCCCATCACTTTGGACAACTCTTCGCAAGTCATGAGTATGTGCCCGCGCCTGACATGGGCACCGGCGGCGCGGAGATGGTCCGTATTTACAATGAGACGAAGGATCCGGCGTCGGTTACCGGCAAGCCGGACGGTATCGAGGGTTGGCTGCCGGGACGCGCGGAGGCGACCGGCTATGGCGTGTACCACGTCATCATGCGCGACATGGAGCGACGCGGCATCGCGCCGGAGCAGTGCACAGTGGCGATCCAGGGATTTGGAAAAGTAGGTTCTTACGCCGCGCGCTTCCTGTTCGAGGAAGGCGTGCGAATGGTGGGTGTAACCGATATTTCCGGCGGCGCGCACGAGCCCGGCGGGATTGATATCGAAGCACTCGACCGCCACTGCAAAACGGCCGCGGGCGTGGGGGGCTTCACGGCAAAGAAGATCAGCAACGATGCATTATTCCGCCTGAAGTGCGATTACCTGATTCCCGCTGCGAGCGGGCACGTCATTACCGGCGAGAATGCCAACACGATCGGCGCAGGCTGCATCGTAGAAGCGGCGAACATGCCGGTGACCTATGATGCGATGAAGATTCTTCAAGGGAAGGGCGTGACGATTCTTCCCGATTCGTATGCGAATGCCGGCGGTGTCATTGCATCGAATCTCGAATATCGCCAGGCGCTGGGAGGGCTGAAGTTTACGCGCGAGCAGACATTGGTGGAAGTGCGCGATCGGCTCGACAATGCGTATACCGCCTGCGAGTCGTTGATTGCGCGCGGCCGGACGCTGACGGAAGCTACGACGGACGTTGCGCTAATGCGGGTTTACGAGACAATGGTGAACCGAAGTTTGCTTTGATTCTTCTGCTTCGTAAGGCATAAAGAAAACGGGCATTCGCAATCACGCGAACGCCCGTCCTTACATTCGTCACTTTGGTGTAGTTTTAACCTTGGTATAGCGGGATACTCGATCCGCACTTCTGAACAGGATCGATCTTGTCGTAATCCTCTTTCGGTACGCTCGGGCCTTTGCGTGTGCATTCTTTGTTGAAGATGTCGCGCAAGGCGTTGCCGATGTCTACCGCAGTCATGCGCTCGATGTGCATGCGTTGAAGTGCGTGGGTTGGCTTACCGTCCTTGAACAGAATGATGTTGGGCGAGGAGGGGGGGATCTGCGGCATGTATTCACGTGCACGTTGCGTTGCTTCGCGATCTACTCCCGCGAAAACCGTCACCAGATTGTCTGGGATGACATCGTTTTGCAGGGCAAGCATCACACCCGGTCGGCAACCACCCGCCGCGCAACCGCATACCGAATTGATGACCAGAAGCGTCGTACCCGTTGCGCCCGGCCCTAGCAGATTGTCCACTTCTTCCGGCGTTGTTAGCGGCTGAATTCCGACCGCGGCCAATTCTTCCCACATCGGCTTCACAGCCTCTGGCTCATAAAGGGGTGGCATTACCGTACGTCCTCCTCAAATATCCGTCTCATTGTGTTCATTATACTGAACCCGCGTTCGCGAGTCGATCCCTGCGTAGTGTAACCTGAACCTGGCCGCTAATATTCCCGGTTTGCAGAGGACGAGTTTCTTAGCCGATATATGCGTCGGCTTCGATTTCCACGAGCATCTCGGGGTCGATCAGCTTCGATACCTCGACAATCGTGGTAGCGGGGCGGACTTCACCGAAATACTCACCGTGGGCGCGGCCAACCGCTTCCCACTGCGACACGTCTGTCAGAAACATGCGCGTTCTGTACACGTCCTTCATTGATGCGCCGGCTTTGGCCAGTGCGCCCTCTATGATTTCCAGGCAGCGCTTCGTCTGCGCGTAGGGGTCGCCAGGGCCGACGACTTTGCCATCGGGCCCCGAAGGTGCTGTTCCCGACACATGCACTTCGTTTCCAATCTTCACCGCCCGCGAGTAGCCGATAATCGGCTCCCACTTCGACCCCGCCGGAATTAATGTCCGTTCCATCACACTCGCTCCCAATGTAGCGCCCGGCCTCCGCGCCGGGCGAAATCCTTATCCCAGAGTCTAAAAGAAAGGCGGCCCGCAAGGACCGCCTGAATAGTCATAAATGGTGCGCGGAGGGAGACTTGAACTCCCATCCCCTTTCGAGGACCAGATCCTTAGTCTGGCGTGTCTGCCAGTTCCACCATCCGCGCAGGGCAGACCATAGTTTATCGTTTTTACGCGCCCTTTGGCAACTATGTAGAGCCGAATTCCGATTGGGCTCGATTGCTCTTAATCCAACAAACTCACGAGATATTTCCCGTAACCGCTCTTGAGCAACGGCTCCGCCAGGGCCCGCAGTTCGAGGTCGGAGATGAAACCCATGCGGTAGGCGGCTTCTTCGATGCAGCCGATCTTTAGGCCTTGGCGTTCTTCGATGACCTGGACGAACTGGGCGGCTTGCATGAGCGACGCGAAGGTGCCTGTATCGAGCCAGGCGGTGCCGCGGTCGAGGATGGCGACGCTGAGCTTGCCTTGTTTCAGGTATTCCCTGTTGACGTCCGTGATTTCGTATTCGCCGCGCGCGCTGGGTTTGAGCGCCTTTGCGATGTCGATGACCGAGTTGTCGTAGAAGTAGAGGCCGGGGACGGCGTAGTTCGATTTCGGTTTCTCGGGTTTTTCTTCGATGGAGATGGCGCGGTTTTGCGCGTCGAACTCGACTACACCGTATCGTTCGGGATCGGACACGTGGTAGGCATACACGACGCCGCCGGTGGGATCGTTGTTGGCCTGCAGCAGGGAATCCAGGCCGGTGCCGTAGAAGATGTTGTCGCCGAGGATGAGCGCGGCTTTGTCGTTGCCCACAAATTTCTCGCCAATCACAAACGCCTGCGCGAGACCGTTGGGGATTTCCTGCACGGCGTAGCTCAGATTCATTCCGATTCGGCTGCCGTCCCCGAGCAGGTGCTGGAACAGCGGCAGATCGTGCGGCGTGGAAATGATCAGCACGTCGCGGATGCCAGACATGATCAACGTGGACAATGGGTAGTAGATCATCGGCTTGTCGTAGATTGGCATGAGCTGCTTGCTCACGGCCAGCGTCAACGGATGCAGCCGCGTCCCGGAACCGCCCGCCAGAATAATTCCCTTCATCGAAATTCCCTCTCTTGCCCCGCAAACGCCCCAAACTCTAACAGGGCCGCTTGAATGGGTGCAACGGAGGCGGAAGGCGTAGCGGAAAGAATCATATCTCCTTCCGAATCGGAATGCTGAGCAGTTCGCAGCGGCGTTGTACATTTCACGGGTTTGATTTACATTGGTCGTTTGGGTGTTTTCTTGTCGTGGGTTAGCTGGCAGCTGTTCCGCGTTGTCATCTGACTGGGGAGCGGAGGATCCAATGATGTCAAACATTCGGTCTGTTCTGTATGTGTCCATGCTCAATTTGCTGTTTTTGCCGGCCAGCATTGCCGCGCCGATTACTTCAAATAACATCCTTGTCAGCACGAACAACGTTTTATACGAGTACACAGCCGCCGGATCCTTTGTTCAATCGTTTCAGATACCAGACGGCGCAGGTACAATTCCGAATTCGGATACCGCGAGAGACGTCGCAATCAAGGACGGTACGACTCAAGCGTATGTATACAACGGGACCTTCACGCCGTCCATGAGTACCTTGGATTCGTCTACCGGCGCGTGGACGCATGACAACTTTGCCGGGCTCAGCACGGTTAACAACGTATCGTACGGTGGTATAGCCGGCGGCGGATACGTCTTTGTGACCGATATGGCAACGGCTGGCGCGGGCGCGCCACAGGGTATCGTGCGCTTTGATTCCGATGGAAGCGCGACGCGTTTTGCCACCGGCATCGGCCCACAAGATTTGAACATAGGCCAGGATGGCCGGCTTTACGCGTTGGCGAATGACGATGTTCACGTCTACGATCCAGCATCGCTGGCGTTTCAATATTCGATTGATCTTGATGCGACGATTGGCTCCGGCGACTATCGCGCCGTGGCGGCGAATGTCGCGGGCGACCTGTTCATTGTGGACTGGAGCGGAAACCTGTACAAGACCAACGCGAGTGGGACCGTGCTGCTTTCCGTCAATCTTTCCGGAATCGCGGAGAGCACAAACCTCACCGATGTGGACGTATCCGGTTCCGGTACTGTCGTGGTAGGGGACAGTTTTGGCGGCGTGACCATTACCAATGAGTTTCTGACGGCCCCAACGTCGTTTGCGGTTGGCTCGTCTCCGATCTTTGTCGCCGTTGCTGGGGTGCCATACGCCGGCCTGCCCGTATCGCCGCTTGCCATTTTCATATTGGCCGTCACGCTTGCGCTGGTCGCGATGAGAGTACTCCTGCGTTTTCATGCGGTCGCGGTCCGTTAACGGCATCGCGCGTCAACGTGCTTTTAACATCGCGCGGACCGTGCGACAATAGCGCCATGTTTCGCGACGATGAAATCGAAATCACGTTCTATCGCAGCAGTGGGCCCGGCGGGCAGCACAAGAACACCACCGAGTCTGCGGTGCGGGTCCGGCATATTCCTACTGGAATTATTGTTGTTGCGACGGCGGAACGATCACAACTGCGAAACAAGGAGGCGGCGCTCGAAGAACTCGAGCGCCGGCTTGCGGCGCGGCGGCGGAAACCGAAGCCTCGTATTCCAGTGAAAGTGTCGAAGGCGGCGAAGAAGCGCCGGGTTGAGTCCAAGCGCATACGAAGCGAAACCAAATCCTTGCGGCGAAAGCCGGACGCGGAATGAAACCGGGCGCTAAAAGAGTTTCACGAATACCGCAAGCATGCTACATGGAATGCGCCGGCGGGTTGACGGCGCTTTGGCTTCTACGGTGTAGCGCGATTGCACGGCACCTCGCTGCACAGGCAGCCAAAGCGGTGTCTACGCTATCCGCTACGCCACCGCACTCCAAATAACGCACGGTATATTTGAATTTTCGACGCTAAAAACGAAGTATCGATTATTAACGTAGAGGAACTAACTCTTGGAAAAGCGAAAACTTGGCAATACCGATATGCTGGTGAGCGTGCTCGGCTTTGGCGGGGCGGAGATTGGGTTCGAAGGCGCGACGCAGCAGGAAGTGAACGACCTGCTGAACAGTGCGCTCGATGCGGGCCTGAATGTCATCGATACGGCAACGGGCTACGTGAACAGCGAGGAGATGATTGGCAAGGCCGTGTCCGGCCGGCGCGACAATTATTTTCTATTCTCGAAATGCGGCTGGTCGGGAGACACGGGTGAAGACTCGTGGAAGCAGGAGTCGATCCTCGCGCACATCGAAAAGAGTCTGCGCTTGCTGAAGACCGATCGGCTTGATCTTATTCAGTTGCACTCGTGTTCGGAAGATATATTGCGCAAAGGCGATGTCATCGCAACTGTGCAAAAGGCGCGCGATAAGGGCTACACGCGTTATATCGGATATAGCGGCGATGGCGTGGCCGCGAAGTGTGCGATCGGCACGGGCGCTTTCGACACCTTGCAGACCTCGATCAATATCGCCGACCAGCAAGTGTTACAAGAGAACTTGCCCAAGGCGCGCGAGCGCGGTATGGGCGTGATTGCAAAGCGGCCGATTGCGAACGCGGCGTGGAAAACCGGAAAGAAGCCGGAGAATGCATATCACCACGAATATTGGGAGCGGCTGCAGAAATTGCAGTACGGCTTTCTCGATGGAAATCTGGACGATGCAGTGAGTATCGCATTGCGGTTTACTTTAAGCCAGCCCGGCGTACACACCGCTATCGTGGGGACGAAGAAACCTGGGCGCTGGAAGCATAACGCCGCGCTTCTGGAGTCGGGGCCATTACCGGAAGCGGAAATCGACGCGATACGTGCGCAGTGGGATGAGATTGCCGAAGCGAGTTGGGTGGGGCAGGTGTAGTCTTGCTGCTTAGCCCAAGGTCTTGCGGAAACGCCCTGCGCTGACGGTGAGTAAGAACCCGCCGATGATTATCAGGCCGATGCCCTGTGGCCACAGCTCCATGAATCCCGCGTCGCGCAGGATAATTCCGCGCAGCACACGGATGAAGTACGTGACGGGGAGCACTTGACCGATGACGTAGATCGGCAGTGGCATCGATTCTTGCGGAAACATGAAACCGGACAATAGTACCGACGGCAGCATGACGAGGAATGCGATTTGCATTGCTTGGACCTGATTGGTGGCGATGGTGGAGATCATCAGACCAAGGCCAAGCGAAGTGAATAGAAACAACAGCGAGAACCCAGCCAGCAATGTAATACTGCCCGCGATCGGCACTTGAAACATAAATCGCATGAGCAGCACGACCATGCAGACTTCAAATGCGCCGATGCAGGCGTAGGGCGCGAGTTTGCCGACCATCAAACCGAGCCGGGACACGGGCGTGACCATGAGCTGTTCGAGTGTGCCGTTTTCTTTTTCGCGCACGACGGCGAACGCGGTGAGAAACATGGTAACGACTTGAAGCACGATGCCAATTAGTCCGGGCACCATGAAGTTTGCCGTTTTCATGTCGGGATTGAACAGCACGCGCGGGCGAAACTCGACGGGCTGCGTTTGCCCGGGCAGCCGTTGCTGAATCACTGCAAACGATTTGCGCAGCGCAATTGCGTTTGACACGTTTAAGGCCTGCATCGCGACGGTTGAATCGCTTCCATCGATCAATACTTGCACGTCTGCATGCCGCCCAAGTGCGGTGAGATCCGAATAATCCGGCGGAATCTTGATGCCGACTTTCGCTCGCCCGCGAACGATCAACCCCGTCAATTCGTCGTCTGAATATGCTTGGTCGACGATATCGAAGTAACCCGTATTGACGAAGCTATCGATGAGTTCACGGCTGGCCTCGCGGCCATCGAGATTATAAAAGACGGTCGGGATGTGTTTTACGTCCATTTGGATCGCGTAGCCGAAGATCGTCAATTGAATGCCGGGGATGACGAGCATCAACAGGAGCGTCTTAGGATCGCGCAGAATATGGATCGTCTCTTTGTAGACGATTGCGCTGAAGCCCCTAAACACTGCGGGCCTCGTCCATTGTTCGTGTAAGGGTCACGAATACGTCTTCAAGCGATGGCGGAATGGAATCTACGTGGACGTGTCCAAACCCGTTGTCCGCGAGAGCGGAGCGCAACCGCTCGCCACTCCCTTCCTCTGCGAGCACGTGCAACGAGTCGCCGAAGATTGTCGCATCGCGTACGTAATCGAGACCGTTAATAAAACCCATTGCCTGGGGTTGCCGGTCGCACATGACGCGCATTCGCTCTAATCCCGTAGGCGTTACTTCGGGCATTTCTTTCAATTCGGCAGGTGTGCCATTTGCGATCATGCGCGAGAAGTAGATGTACCCGACGTGTGTGCACCGTTCCGCTTCGTCCATGTAATGCGTTGTGACGAAGAAAGTGTGGCCGCGATTACTCAATTCGAAGAGCAGGTTCCACAATGCGCGCCGGGCGACGGGATCGATACCGGCCGTGGGTTCGTCGAGAAAGAGCAGCTTCGGTTCGTGTACAAGTGCGCACGCTAATGCGAGCCGTTGCCGCCAGCCGCCGGACAAATTGCGCGCGAGGCGGTCGCGGTAATTGTGAATGCCGGTAAGTTCGACGACTTCTTCGATGCGTTGCGCGGCCTTTGCGCGCGGTACCGAATACGCGCGTGTGTAGAAGTTTAGATTTTCCATCACGCTTAGATCACCGTAGAGACTGAACTGCTGCGACATATAGCCGATGTGATGTTTGATCTCATCGGTACCTGGGCCGAGTTCGTAGCCCATGACTGTCGCGGTCCCTGACGTAGGGCGAAGAATGCCGCACAACATGCGGATTAGCGTGGTCTTGCCGGAGCCGTTTGGCCCGAGCAAACCGTAGATGCTGCCGCGCTCGACGCAAATATCCGCATTTTCAACGGCGGTAAAACTTCCGAAACGCCGCGTGAGACCGTGCGTTTCGATGGCAAATTGCGGCTCCATAATTATTGTGGCGGAGGCACGTCGAGCGGAACGCGCACCGTCGCCGCCATGCCGGGGCGCAGCTTTCCGCCGTGGGAATCGAAGGCCACCTTGATTCCGAACACCTGGTGTACGCGTTCTTCTTGTGTCTGTAAATTGCGCGGCGTGAATTCGCCTGATGGCGCGATATAGCTGATTTTGCCTTTGAAGGTTTCGGAACCGTGCGCGTCTGTTGTGAAGGTGACTTCTTCGCCGAGTTGCAAGTGCCCAAGCGCAATCGCGCTTACGTACACGACCAATTTGAGGTCGTTCGGATCGGTCAATTGAAGCACTGGCCCGGCTTGAATCAAGTCGCCGGGGTGCATATCGAAAGATTCTACTACGGCGTCGCGCGGCGACTTGACCGTCATCTCATTGAATATCGTTTGCGCACGCAACACTTCAGCCTGCGCCGCGTCGCGTGCTCCTCGAGCGGCGTCGATGTCCTCTTTGCGCGTGCCGTTCTTTAGCAAATCGTACGCAGCCGCTGCACGATCGCGGTCGGCCTTCGCCATGGCAATTTGCTCATTGCGCGTGCCAGTGACCAACATGTCCAATTGTTCGCGCGACGCCTTGTGCTGATTTTGGGCTGCTTCAAACTTGTGTAATGCTGTATCGTAGGCTTGCTGCGAAACTGCGGCGCCCTCGCGGAGTTTTTTGATGCGATCGTAGTCCGACGCCGCGGTGTCCAATTGCGCCTTCGCTGCTTCCGCCATCGCGCGTGCGGCCGCGATCTCCTCGGAGCGTGCGCCGTTCAGGGCCATCATGTAAGCGGCGTCGGCCGTTTCCGCGGCGGCTTTCGCCTGGGCAAGTTCTTCAGGACGCGCACCGGTTTCAAGTCTTTCGAGGGTGGCTTGTGCCTGTGCAAGTTTTGCGTTTGCAGCGTTCAGCGCCGCTTCTTGCTCACCGCACTCGAGTTTGACCAACACCTGCGCGGCGGTGACTTTGTCCCCTTCTTTCACGCCCACTTCCGCGATGCGGCCGCCTACCCGCGAACCGACGCCGATGGTAGTGCCTTCAATCGTGCCGGTTACTTGAAGCGTGGACTCGTCGCCGTTCGTGCAGCCGGCTGCAAGCATGGCGACGACGATAGAAAATGGTCTCGCGAGAGTCCAAAAGGTATGCACGTGACTTTCCTTCCTGCAAACTGAAATCCTACTCGTCCCACCGCCGATCGCGCAACGTGGATCCGACAACGTTGCCGCGTGGAATTCGTGCTACACTTTCGCCGCAAAGGAACGAGGTGGGTTTATGAAGCGATACTGTTTTTTGATTTCGCTACTGGTTTTGCTTGGGGCCGCTGTCGGCTTTGCAGACGGGCCTCCGCTCCCCGATGCCAATGCGTTCTCGGAATGCGTGTTAAAAATTGCGGCGAGTTATCCCACCAACGGCAGCAATACCTATTATTGGCCAAAGCAGGGCGAATGGAAAGGCGTTACGCGGGATGTAACGTATAACGGTCAAGTCGTCGCCACCGGGGACCCGCAGGGCCGCTGCCATTGCAGCGGGATTACCTGGGAAGTTTTTATGCGCGCGGTCGATGAATACAACGCGGCGCACGAAGAGAAAGCGTTGCACACGTGGACGCCGGAGGAAGTCAAGGATTTCCAGTTTAAGTGGTTCGGCAGTGACGGAAACAAGAAGTGCATCTACAACGCGGTGCTGACGTTTGGCGTGGGGGAGGAAGTGAAGAACCGCGATGATGCACGGCCCGGCGACTTTGTACAGTTCTGGCGCGGCAATGGTTCTGGGCACTCGTGTATTTTTCAGGAGTGGGTGCGCGATGAAAAGGGTAATATCACGCATCTCAAATATTGGTCGGCGCAAAAGAAGACTAACGGCATATCCTTTAATACGGAGACCGTGGGTGATCCCAAGGGCATCATCTTGGATCAGGTCTATATTGTGCGCATCGGCACATCAACGGCAAAACCGGAGAAGTAAAAAGGCTAGCACGCTCACCCGGCACAAGGCGGGAAGAAAATGTTAGCATGGTGGAATTTGGGGGAAATATTCACCATGCAGTACAAGCGAAGCTCTCTGGCTCTTGTTTTAACCTTCATAATTGCGGCGGTTACACATGCCGACGGCGCTGCCGGTGTCCCAGAGAACCTGTATACCGCGCAGGCTATCTCGTATCCCGGTGCTTGGGCGTATCAATTGGGGAAGTCGGGCATCATCATCGTCGAGGACCAGCAACTAGATGATCTCACCGATCCCGACAAACCCGTCGATCTCGGACTGACTGGAACGCCGGATGTTAAATCGTTGCGCCAAATCTGCGAAGGCGCAAAGGCCGCTGGCCACCGCACGCTGATTCTCGCCTTCGATCACTTCTTCAGCCAATACCGCAAGGGCGCAAAGGACGGCGCGCGCAAATATGTTCCCGACGAAGATGCGATGGTTGAGCGTGTCGCGAAGATCAGCAAGTTCGCGCAGGAGTATGGGCTGGGTTTGGAACTGAGCCTGTTGAGTCCGCTCGAGATTGGGCGCGGATATCGTGCGGAGACAAACGAGTCCGGCATGTGGCTGCACTATCGCAAGGGCGTGCGCGATGCGACGACGGGACAATACAGCGTGCAGTTGTGGAGGCACACGAAGTGGTCGAATAACAAAGGGACCATCGCGGTCGAGGACGCGGGTGTTCGGGTGTTTGCGTTTCGCGAGCGCGTGATGAACGGGACGCCGTATAACGTCGTCGATCCGAATTCCATTGTTGAAATTACCGAAACCGCCAAGGTTGAAGTGTGGCCGGGCACGGCAATCAAGCAGGGCGATTTTTCCGCGGTGCGCGTTCGTGTGTATGGCGAGGGCAAGTCGGATATCGGTCCGCTGGATAAGGTGCTCGTCGTTCAGCAATACCGCACGCCGGAGATGGATTATTTCAGCCCGAACGCGTTGCCATTTCTCAAACAACTTATCGATAAGTATCTCGACGCGGGTGTGAAGTTGAACGCGTTGTACTCCGACGAGATGCATATCCAGCAGGACTGGCACTATTTTGCGCACCACGATAACGGCGAGTTTGCGTTGCGCTATGTGACGCCGCATCTCAGCCGCGTATATGCAGAGAAGTACGGCGCGGAGTTTGGAGACCTTGCGAAGTACATGGTTTATTTCACGCACGGGCAGGAGGACACCGCGAGCACCGTAGGTGCGAAGGACGGTCGCATGCACGTGTTCGGCGATTCGCCCGAGGCTACGCGGCGTACGGCATTGTTCCGCGCGCGATACTATCGGCTGCTTCAGGATTCAGTCGTTGATCTCTTTGCGCAGGCCAAACGCTACGCGGAAGAACGCATTGGGTACCGGCTCGAAGCGCGCGCGCACGCGACGTGGGCGCAGAGCCCGACCATCGATAAATGGAACACGGGACGGCAAAACCAATTCAGAAGTTTTTACGAATACACATCGAACTTTGTGTGGTCGAATACGGTACAGCAGGCCTCGTCGGCGTGTTACGACTATTTCAAGTGGGGTGACTTCTTGACCGGTAACGGGAACGACCACGCGGAAGGCGGTTGGCTCGATCGCAATTACTATGGGCTCATGGTCGCGTGTTCGACGGGATCGATAAATGACGTGCCCTATTCCTACGGCGCGCATTGGGGCATGCCGCATGAAATTGGACGGCGCAGGCAGGCGCTGGTGGATGTGTTCGGTGCGGCTGCGTCGCCTAACTACATGCTCGTAGAAGACGCGCAACACCGCGAGGTAGACGTGCTCATGCTGTATCCCATCGATCTCGTCGCAATGGACGAACGTTTTGGGAGCTGGATGACGCAATATGCGTATGCAAATCTGATAACGCCCGCAAAATTGCTCGAACTCGGACACATCGACAGGAAACACATCGATGTGCGTGGTAGAAAATATTCGACCCTCGTCACGCTGTTTGAACCGTTTCCCTCAGACCGTTTGTTGGGCATGGCGAATGAATTCTCCGCAAACGGCGGTCGCGTTGTCTGGTCGGGCCCGCCGCCTGTATTGACTGCGGAAGGCGGCGACGCATTGGGACCGTGGAAGCAATTGACGGGTGTTGAATATGTGCCGGGCGTTGACGAAGGCGCGATTGCACCAGGTAAGGTCGTTGAATTTGATGGCGCATTAAAAGACGTCGCGCCGCAAACCATACTCACGGATTTCCTAGTCGATCGAGTTTATCCCGTAACGCCAGGTGAAGGTGTAGCTACGGTTGCACGGGTTGGCGGCGAAGTTGTGGGTACTCAACGCATAACGGCAAATAATGGCTCCGTGACTTTCCTGGGTTTTCGTCCACGAGACGATCAGGCGGCGAGCCTTGGCTACGAAATGCGCACATGGTTTTCTGTGCTGAACGCGTTGGGCTCATATTCGCCGTCCGGGAAATTTGCAGATGTGAACGACAACACCGAATTCGTGTCGCGCAATTCACCCTACCTGGCGTGCCGCTTTCCGAACGGCGCGACGGCAATCGCGCCGCACTTGAAAGGTACGCTTGAAGATTGGCCCGGCGGTTTCGCGCGAAAGGATGAAGAAGACCGCGCCTACCTTGAGCGGGTGCCGCCGCCGTCGGACAAGATCGAACTGAATGATTTTCGCTTGAACGGTCACAGCCTCAACTACACTGGTGTCGGAGCGTTGGCGTTCCGCATAGACAATGAGAAGCGACTCATCGCGTTTTCTGGAAATCAATGCGAACAAATCTCGATAGATGGAACAGTGATTAAGTTTGCATCGCAACCCGTCGGATCAATTTGTTGGGCGCCGGTCGCTGCGGAGCGTCGCATTGAAAAAGGCGCGCTGCTGGTTGCGTTGGTGGCTGGGATCGCGGATGTGCGAATTCCCGCGCCGGAACTCAGCGGCAAAGTCAGGCTGTATACGCAAGGCGCAACACCCGGGAGTCTTGGCGCTGAAGTGCCATGTGGCATTGAGAATGGAGTGCTTGTATTCTCGGTGACGCCGGATGTTGCGCACCGCTGGCTCTATGCCGTGCCGGAGTAATCTGGCGTGGAACGCTTGGCGTTTGACGGGGTTTAATAAATGTAGTGATCTGAAGTTCCGCGTGGGGACGAGTCAAACCAGGTTGTCGGGGCATTCGGTATGAGCAAAGTAATCATCGGCGCTATTGGCCTGTTGACGGCGTTGTTGGCATTGCAGACTTACCGCGTCGGCCGGTTGCAGTATGAGCTTGCCAAACATGTTTCCATCACTCCATCGGCGAAGTTAGATCCCCTGGCACGACACGATTTCGAAGCAACTCAAAGCGGATTCAACTCTGACGCCGGATCGTTGCCCGCACCGGGTTCGACAAAGGACAGCGAGCGGGACCTTACAGAGCCTGCGGGTTCCAGCAAATCAAGTGCTGCCACCGCCACCACAATTGCGAAGGCCGAATCAAAGGCATCGGCGGCCAAACAGAAGGCCGTACAAAACGCAACGGTTACAGCGCACTCGACAAACCAGATTCCCCCGAAACTACGCAAGACCATGTCGCAGGCGAGCAAGGCATTTTCAGACGGCGACTACGCGACGGCCCTGCAGCTCATGGAAGACGCCGTGAAGGAGTTCCCAACGGAAGCACAGGCCTATGCGTCGCTCGCGAAAATGTATTCCGACCTTGGCCTGACGGATGAAGCGATAAAGGCGTATCAAGATTGGACCACTGCGCGCCCGGAAGATGCGCGCGCATTTCTCGCGCAGGCGGGGCTATACGAGTCGCTCGGCATGAACGGTGAAGCACTCGAAAGCCTCGCGCAATTCGAACGGATCAAAGATGGCGCGCCAGACAGCTATCAGTCTGCGGCCTCGATGTACCGGCGGCTTGGCATGCCCGAGCAGGAGTTGAATGCGCTCTCAGATTGGGTGAGTGCAGCGCCTACTTCGCCGCAAGCGTTCCTTGCGCTCGGCGAATACTACCGGCGTAACGGCGATCCCGTGAGTGCGCTATCCCAATATCAGCAGGCGTCGTCGCTCGCGCCGGGGAACGTGACCGCGCATTCGAGCTTGGCGCTCGCATATCAGCAACTGGGGCAATACGAAAACGCGCAAACCGAGTTGCAAACGGCGATCACGCTGCACCCTGGCGACACCGCGCTGCAGATGCGTCTCGCCGACGTGTACCGTCGCGGCGGCGATCTGAATGCAGCAATCGCTACTTACCAAAACGTAATCCAGCAGGAGCCCAATACGGCTACGGCGTTGCGCGCGTCGCAGCAGATCGCGCGTTTGCAGCAGCAATTGGCCGCGCCGCCGAAAAAAGTCTTAAGCTGACCGCAGACTAAAGCTGCGTGGCATACCGCTTTGGCTGGTACCGATCAAAGGCTTTCTTTTAGTCAAGCAATTTGCCCTTTCGCACTGCATAACCCAAGAAATGCGCATAATGATCATGGTACGATGTGGCCGAAATCAGAATTGCAGGATGTATGGGCGAAAAAGTCGTTATTCAGAACCGCCGCGCGCGGCATGATTACCACGTGCTGGAGAAGCATGAAGCTGGCATCGAGCTGCGCGGGACGGAAGTGAAATCGCTGCGTGCCGGGCATATCGTATTGAAAGACGCTTATGCGGACATCCAGGGTGGCGAAATGTTTCTCGTGGGCGTTCACATTAATCCCTACGAGCAGGGGACGGTGTGGAACCACGAACCGGAGCGCCGCCGCAAGCTGCTGATGCACAAGCGGGAGATCGCCAAGCTCGGGACGCAAGTAGCGGAAAAGGGCTACACGCTTGTACCGCTGAGCGTATACTTTAAGGAAGGCCGTGCGAAAGTCGAGATCGGTCTATGCAAAGGAAAGCAGACCTTTGACAAGCGCGACACGATCCGCGATCGCGAGGTGAAGCGCGAGATCGATCGCGCAATGAAAGACACGCGGCGTTCGAAATGATTGCAAACGGAACCGAACTGACTCGATAGCGTTTGGGGGGCCATGAAGAAGAAACGCGGCTGTGGGTACCGGCTGTTCCAGCTTTTCTTTTTTCTCGTACTCGTTCTGTGCGTGGGTATCTACTTTCTATTTGTTTTCCCATTTTGGGGATTTCCTCTTCATTCGAGTAAGAACCTGAAAGTCCCGCTGACCCCCGCCTGGGTGCTTGAGCCGTGGTTGTGGGAAGACGACGGCAACACGTCAGAGACGATTTCGAGCCTGTTGCGCGATTACGAAGCACAGGATTTTCCCGTGCGCACCATTCTGATCGATAGCCCTTGGTCGCTGCGCTACAACGACTTCACCGTAGACGAAAAGGCCTACCCGAAGCCGGCGGAATTTTTCGGTGATTTGGACAAGCGCGGCTACCGCGTCGTGTTGTGGATGACCCCGATGGTCAACAGCGAATCGAAAGAAGGCAAAATCGCCATCACGGATTCGCGCGAGTGGTATGAGAAGGCGCGCGCCGACGGGTATCTCGCGGGCGGCGGTTCACAGGTCGGCTGGTGGATGGGCCGTGGCGGCTTTATCGATTACACCAACCCTGCGGCGATGAAGTGGTGGCGCGGGATGCAGAACCAGGTGTTCGAATGGGGGCTCGATGGTTGGAAGCTCGATGACACCGCAACGCAATTTGGATTTGTCTATCGCGGTTTGCGTTTCCCGCTGCCCGTGCCCTATTTGAATGTTCACACGGGACCAATGACGACGCGGCAGTACATGGACCATTACTATCGCGACGAGTATCAGCACGGCCTGACGAAAAACCCCGAGTTCATCACGATGTCGCGTTCGACGGATCGTCTCGGCCTTTTAAACGGAAAAAAGAAAAGCGAGTTTGTGCAGTGGCTCGATACGATTGCGCATCCCGAAGGGTTTTCGCCGCTTGATTCGTCGCCCGTAAACTGGGTCGGCGACCAAGACCATGCGTGGACGCTGGAGAATGAAGGTATCGAAGAAGCGATCACCGATATTCTGCGCAGCGCGTCCATGGGGTACAACGTTATCGGTTCGGACATCCCTGGCTATTCGGGAAAAGATATTCCGCCGAATCTCTATGCGCGGTGGTCGCAGTTCTCGGCATTTTGTGGGTTGTTTTTGAATGGCGGTCACGGCGATCGACGCCTGTGGCTTACGAACCAGCGCGAATGGGAGATCGTGCGCAAGTTCGCGTGGCTGCACACAGAACTCGTGCCGTACATCTACACGCATGTTGCCGCGTGCAGTGAAGGTGGCAAACCGCTCATGCGCCCGATGGAGCCAAAATATCACTATTTCTTTGGCGACGATTTCCTCGTCGCGCCGATCTACGAAGACAACTTAATGCGGTCGGTCACGTTTCCGTCTGGTAAATGGCGATATTTGTTTAACGATCTGGAAGTGATTGAAGGGCCCACCACAACGCGGCGAACCTTCCCGCTTGAAGAAGCGCCAGTCTATATTCGAGATGGCGCAATCATCCCGTTGAACGTTGCCCGCGCGTACACCGGGTATGGCGACGAGAATTCCAAAGGCTATGTGACGTGGCTGGTGTATCCGTCGAAGAATACTGAGTTCGAAATGTTCCACCCGGACAAGAGCGGACGCACAAAACTCGAGTCACGCATGTCCACGTCACTCACGCTGCAATTGTCCGGCGTGCACAAGCCACACATCTTGCGGATACATATGATCTTCCCGCCCTTAAAGGTACAGCGCGACATGAAGACGCTCGAAGAAAATGTCGATTGGACCTATGATCGCGATCGCGCGAAACTCATCATTCGTACAGACGAATACGAAGATGGAAAGTATACGATCGAGTACTAATTCGTGGTATAGATTTCACCGCCTGCGTTAATCAATCGGAATAACCCCGAATTCGCGCCGAGTATCGCTTCGGTGCCCGGCGGCGTCGATTCTTCGATAACTTCCAACGAGCGAACGAAACTGTAAAGTTCCGTATTCGAGGCGAAGGCCTCCGCAAAAATGCGAATCGCCTCCGCATCGGCCGTGCCGCGCAGCATCGCCGCTTCGCGTTCCGCGTTCGCGCGAATGACCTGCATTTGCCGATCGGTCTCGCCCATGATGATGTCTGCCTGTTTCTGGCCTTCGCTGCGGTATCCGCGCGATATGCGCGAACGCTCCGCCGACATGCGGCCAAATACGGCCTGAAAGTTTTCAGGCAGGAGATCCGCGCGCTTGATGCGCACGTCTACCACGCTGATGCCGTATTGTGACCGCGTCCTTTCGTTTGCGCGCGCGGTGACCGCGTTCATGATCTTCTCTCGGCCGAGCGAGATAGTTTCGCGCATCGTATTCTCTTCTTCGAGCGCTTCAGGGTTCTCAGCCGATGTTGCTTCGCCGGTTTCGACATTTGCGTTCGTGGTACGGATCACCTCCGTAAGATCGTTTCGCCCCAATTCTTCACGCACGGCGGAATAGATGACGTCGTCGAGCGCGCCGTTTGCCCCGGTTATCGTGCGCACACTAATGCGGAAGAGCAGGGGATTCTCAATCTTCCATCGCGCGAAGTTGTCCACGACCAGCGTTTTCTTGTCCGCCAGCACGACCGCTTCTTCTTCCACGTCGTAGGTCATCAGCACGTCGGGGAAACGCTCAACGGTGTCCGTGAACGGCGCCTTGAAATACAGGCCCGCGCCCATGCTGATGCGCAGTTTGTCCGCGCCCTCGCCGGTGCGCCGTGCCGACTGAAGGATTTCACCCTTCAGTTTTTCGAATTGTTCGGCGGGGCGGTCGCCCACGATGACGTGTACGGGTTTGTTCAGCCGCGTGACCACTACCTGATCGCGCTCGTGCACCACGAACATGCAGGTATTGGCAAGCAGTAACGTGACGATAATGACAATCGCCGCAAGACCGGCAATTAGCTTGAACGTTCTCATTGCTGATCTCCCTGCAATTGTTGCTGCTGTGGCAACTGTACCAAGGGGCCTTCAAGATTTTTCAGATTAATCACTCCTGCGCCCTCATCGATCAACGTCAGCTTGAGATTGGGCAAGAGCCGCGACATCGTTTCGAGATAGAGCCGTGACCGCGTGATTTCCGGCGATTGCCGGTATTGTTCGGCGATAGCATTAAAGCGCGCCACCGCGCCTTGCGCTTCGGCGATGGTTGCCTGTTTGTACCCTTCAGCAGACAGTTTCACCCGTTCTGCTTCGCCTTCCGCCTTTGGAATTTCGCCGCTTTGGTAGGCGCGCGCCTCGTTGATGATGCGCTCACGCTCTTCGCGCGCGCTGGCCACGTCGCGGAAGGCCTCGGCCACTTCGCGCGGGGGCTGCACATCCTGCAGAAACACGTCCTCGATGGTCACGCCGGCACCGGTAAGATCGGCCAGTTCCTGCATCTTCACTTTGATTTCGCCCATGATCTCAAACTTGCCTGTGGTCAACACATCATTGATTGGATGATCGCCTACCGCCTGCCGCAACGCCGCTTCTGCCACGGCGGTTAGCATGTTTTCGACATCGCCGGGGGAAAAATTGAACAGATACTCCTGGGAACTCTTCACACGGTACTGCACGGACATCGAACAGTTCACAACGTTCTCATCGCCGGTCAGCATCTGCGACTCATTGAGCAGCGTGGGGTCGTTCTGAAACGTAGCGTACGTGGTTGCTCCGTCGTATGTCCTCGATCGGAATCCAATCTCAAGCCGCTTTACTTCGCCGATGTCGGCGAACTCCACGGTCTGAATGGGCCACGGCAACTTGAAATGAAAACCGGGCTCGGTCGTGCGCGTGTACTCGCCGAAGGTGAGCACGAGGCCTTCCTCGCCCGGCGCCACGGTGTACGCGGGGCCGCCGCGCAGAAACCAGAAAATGAAAAGCAAGATCAAAATTGGCCAGAGAATTTTTGCGAGGTTTGGCTTGAACTTCGATAGATCGAAGCCGCCCCCGCCGCCCGGTCCGCGAACGATCTCCGGCTTGAATGGTCTGCGTTCACTCATGGTCTGCGCGTCCTTACGTGGTTATTGGTCGGAATACATATCGGGCCGACGGCCAATGTTCACAATGCTGCATGCATTGATAGGATTCAGTCCCAACGCCTTCGCCTTCTCAATTACAGTGGCGTCTTCCGATCCGGGATTAAAAAACAGCTCGCCTGGCTGTTTCGCGGCGATGCTCTCAAGCATCGTTATCCCTACGGATGGCGGCACGTACATCGATACACGATCGATTGGATCCGGCACGTCCGTTATCGATGCGTATGCCTTCAAGCCTTCCACTTCTTGCTCTTTCGCGTTCACGGGGTAAACCGTCCATCCGCCGTCGCGAAACGCGCGCACTGCCTTGTTGCCATACTTTCTTCGATCCGTCGATGCGCCAATAATGGCAATAGTCCTGGACATGACACTCCTCTCGGCGATTCAATTGGTAATGCATGAGCTACTCCGGTCCCGCGACCTGAACTGGCGCACCCGTTACCACGCCAGTATACTTGCGCCGTCGTTCTCCACGCATTATTCGCGCACACCAAAAAAAGGAAACCGATTGAGTACCCGAACCCAAACCGCGCTCGGCGCATTACTTTTCGCGCTGTTGGCCGCCGCGCTGACGTTTTCGTCCACGAACAATGGCTTTGCTACGGACGACCATTTCATGCGTGCGTTGCACAAGGGGTTTCCGGGGCTCGAAACCTTGCAGCGTAGCTGGGTCGAGCCATTCTCCTTTTCCAAGGGAAACGTGCAGGAAAACGAATGGCTTCGCGACAAGGGCGTATTCCCGTGGTGGTCCGTAACAAACGCGAAGTTATCCTTCTTTCGTCCTCTCGCGGCACTCACACACTGGTTCGATTACTCGCGGTGGCGCGACAACGCGTGGCCGATGCATCTGCAAAACGTCTTCTGGTTCGCGTTGATGGCCGCGCTGGCGTTCGTCCTCTATCGCGAACTCAGCTCCGCTCCGTGGATTGCGTGGCTCGCCGCCTTCATGTACGCGGCTGATGAAATACATGGGCAGGCGGTGGGCTGGATTTCGTCGCGCAATACATTGATGGTCGCATGCGCGGCCCTGTGCGTGCTGGTTGCGCACCACCGCTGGCGAACGACGAAGCGTGACATTTGGGCGATTCTTGCATTCGTGTCGTTTGGACTTGGACTCGCATGCGGCGAAGGCGCAATCGCGGTCACAGGATATTTGTTCGCCTACGCGCTGGTGATGGGATACGACACTTGGCGAGGACGGTTCTTCTCCCTCGCGCCGTATGCGGCGATTTCGGTGGTGTATTTATTATTACACCGCGCCTACGGCTTCGGTTCCGCAGGGTCCTCCTGGTATGCCGATCCGGGCTCTGATTTTTTCGCTTGGATCAGGATGATTGGCACGAACATTCCAATACTGTTGTTTACGGAGATGTTCATGTGGCCGGCATCATTGCTTCGACACGGCGTTTACACCTTTGTCGTGATGTTGGTTCTGATCCTGCTTGCGTTCGCCGTGATGCGCCCTATGCTCCGCGCCAACGCACGAGCGAGGTTCTGGCTCATCGGCGCATTGATTGCGCTTGTTCCCGTGAGCGCGGTCGTCGCGCAGCCGCGCGTCCTAACGATTTCCGCAATTGGAATTATGGGGCTGGTTGCGGAGTACCTGTCCGGCTGGTTCAATGCGCGGCAATTCGCGAAGCTGTTGCTCACAATCGTCGGCCTCACCGTGCTCATACGAGTGCTTGATGCGACCCTTCGTTTGGGCAGCGCGGCGTATGTCATCGTCGCGGTCCTTTTGGCGATTCTGGTTGGGTTGCTCGTTTGGAATGGCGAGCGCTCGTCAACATGGATCCCGCGCGCCGGTCTGCTGCGTTACGCATGCATTGTGTTGATGTGTGTTTTTGTCATTCTCCATCTTGTTGTCGGGCCAAATACCCTTACCGTGCAATCTATGATTCACGGCGCCGCAGGCCGCAAACTGGATGCGGCGTATGCATCGCTTCCCTCCGACGCGCGTGTCGTTAACCGCGATCTCATAGTGCTCCAGGGCGCGAACGACTTCACCTGTTACTATTTCATGCTTGCGCGCTCGGCGAACGTTCAGCTTATGCCGGGGCATTTGCGAATGCTTTCATCCAGTTTTCGCCCGATGAGCATCGAGCGTCCGGATGCCGGTACGCTGATATTGCGCACGACAGATAGCTTTGTTGTGGACCGCGGACTTAGCGTGTATCGCAGCGCGAAGTATCCCATGCAAACGGGTGAGACCATTCGATTGAGCGGCGTGACCGTGTCCGTCTTGAAGACCGATGCGAACGGGTGGCCGTTGGAGGCGGCATTTGCTTTCGATAAACCACTCGATGGCGACCGCTACCTTTGGTACACGGGCGCGATGGCGCCGGTACGAAATCCGCGCACGGGCCGGGTGACGCGCGTGGAACGATACTTTCCCATCGAGCTACCCGCGGTCGGCGAGACCGCTACCGCGCAAGACCTGCTTGATCGCAGCCCGCAATACCAGGCGGCGCTCGCAGCGGCGGAGGCGCCGCCTGCCAAGTCGTCATGACCGGTCGCAAGCGCGCGCTCTTGTATGCCGTTGCTGTGTTTGCAGCCGCGGTTGCCGCCCACGTTTTCTGCAGTCAGAGCGGGTTCGTCGATTACGACGACGATGACTATGTCTTCCTGAACCCGCACGTCAGCGCTGGACTTTCGCTCGACAATGTGCGGTGGGCATTCACGACTGGGCATGCCGCGAACTACCACCCGCTCACGTGGCTGTCGCACATGCTTGATGTTTCGATTTGGCAGTTGGAACCGCGCGGCCACCACATCACAAACCTCGTGTTGCACGCGCTAAATTCTTTGCTCGTATTCGTCCTCCTTCTGCGTATGACGCATCGTGCGCCAGAATCGTGGGCGGCGGCGTTGATTTTTGCTGTGCATCCTTTGCATGTCGAATCCGTCGCGTGGGTCAGCGAACGGAAAGATTTGCTTTGCGCGTTCTTCATGCTGATGACGCTGCTTGCATACACACGATACACGTTGCGACGAAGCATCGTGAACTACGGTCTTCTCGCATTCGCGTTTCTATGCGCTCTTTTAAGCAAGCCTATGGCGGTAACGCTTCCGTTTGTCCTGTTGTTGCTCGATTATTGGCCGTTGCAACGCATGAACGACGTAGCTCAGGGCGATACATTTCCGCTGCGGGCGCGTAGACTGGTTTTAGAGAAAGCTCCGTTGTTCGCGATGGCCGCGCTGTTGTGTGTTGTAACGTACTTCGTGCAGTGGCGTGGCGGCGCGATGAATGCGTTTTACCAAATGCCTATTGCGGCTCGTATCGAAAACGCGCTCGTCGCGTACGTGCTTTACCTTTGGAAGCTTTTCTGGCCTTTTAATCTTTCGCCAATCTATCCGCTTCCGGAAGGTGGACGCGCGGCGTGGCAGGTATTGCTTGCCGGATTGCTCTTGATAGGAGTTACAGGCGTACTGTGGATGCGCCGCAAACGCGCGCCATTCGCGCTTATGGGCTGGCTGTGGTACCTCGGCATACTCGTTCCTGCAATTGGAATTGTCCAGGTTGGTTTTGCGGCAATGGCCGACCGCTACATGTATTTGCCCATGACGGGCGTTCTTGTCGCAGTAATCTGGAGCGGTTCGGACATGCTACGCGGTTTTGACTCCGAGCGCACACGTAGCACGGTCTTTGCGTTTGGATTCATTCTGGTTGCAGGGCTTGCTGCGTTGTCTCACAAACAGACTGCAATCTGGAAAGTCAGCGAATCGCTCTTCAAGCACGCCATCGCCGTGACAAAAGACAACGCCGAGGCGCATGCGCACCTCGGCGTTGCGTATCTCCGTCAAAATCGACCAGCCGATGCCATCGCTCCCTTTGAGCAGGCTGTCGCGTTTCGTCCGGGACTCAAAGAGGCCCACACCGGACTCGGCGTCGCATTTCGTATGACGGGCGAACCCGAACGCGCGATCTTGTCCCATCAGGCCTCGCTGAAAATCGATCCAAACCAGCCAATCGTTTACGCAAACCTTGGCGTTGCCTACGAAGACGTCCGTAACTACGCCGAAGCCGAACGCAATTTGCGTGAAGCGATTCGGTTGGATCCTTCGCTCGCATCTGCGCGAAGCGCGCTTAACCGCGTGCTGCAGGCCCAAGGCAAACCGGCCGAATAATACTTACAGCGCGGCTGCGCCCGCTGTTGCGCATGCGTGATCGTTCTCGACTGTCGAGCCCGACACGCCGATTCCGCCAATCACGACGCCGTTCGCATTCTGCAGTGGCACACCGCCCGGGAAAGTAATCAATCCGCCGTTCGAGTGCTCGATGTTGTAGAGCGAGCCGCCGGGCTGACTCAGGTTTCCAATCGCGCCCGTCGGCATATCGAAGAAGCGGGCTGTCTTCGCCTTCTTGATTGAAATATCGATACTGCCCAGCCACGCATTCTCCATTCGGCCAAACGCCTTCAGGTTCGCACCGGCGTCCACCACCGCAATATTCATTTTGCAGCCGAGCTCTTCGGCCTTTTTGATTGCCGCCGCGACCGCGCGCTGCGCCGCTTCCAGATCGATATCCTGTGCACTCAATCCCGCATATTTGCCCGCCATGACACAGTCTCCTTGCTGTTGGTTTTAAAGTGAATTTGGCAGCTAGCCGCGCCAACCGTAGCAGCCCGCGCAACGGGCTTTCAAGGTGCGTCACTTCAAGGTTGACGCTGCCGCCGCCGCGCCGTAGCATTGATCCTGTGATGGCTAACGGTGGAGTAATGACGTGGCGAATCCTAACAAGACCGATGTGACTCGGCGGTCCTTTCTTGCGGCCGCGGGAACGGGTGTGCTGACTGCTTCGGCGAATGCACAACCTCCGAGCAAGTCTCAACGGCAGCCCAACATCATCTATCTTTTCAGCGACGAGCACCGCTGGCATTCGATGTCGTGTACAGAACTGCCGGAACTAAAAACTCCCAACCTCGCGCGTCTCGCCGAGGAATCGGCCGAATTTACGCACTGTATCAGCAACTATCCCGTTTGCTCGCCGTATCGCGCCATGTTGTTAACGGGGCGTTGGCCTTATGAGACTGGCATCGTTGATAACGATTTGCCGCTCTCACCAAACGAAAACACCGTGGGGAAGGCGTTTCAAGCTGCCGGGTGGCGCACCGGATACATCGGCAAGTGGCATTTGCGGGGCACGCGCGCGGAACCGTTTGGATTCGATCACTCACTGATTTGGGAAAAAACGAATCAGCATTTCGACGTTTCGGAGTACTATCCCGCAGACAATAAGCCGGTCGTGCCCAAGGGATATAACGCCACCTTAATGACCGACCAGGCGATTGAATTTATCGATGCGAATCGTTCGCAGCCTTTCGCGCTTTACGTATCCTTGAACCCACCCCACTCAAACTTTACCGATGCACCCGAAGTAAAGAAGGCCTTGTACCCCGAGGGTTCACTGTCGAAGCGGCCAAACTGGCGTAGTGCGCCGGAAGGCGTGACCGAAGAATCGAAATTCTTCAGCAACAACGGTTGGCCCTATTACGAAGGCTACCATGCGCATATCAGTGCGATAGACGATGAAGTCGGTCGCGTCATGCGAAAGCTCGAAGAGTTGGGAATGGAGGACGACACCATTCTCGTTTATACATCCGACCACGGTTCGATGTTCGGATCGCACGGCGTGGGAGGGAAGCGGCAGCCCTACGAAGAATCGATTCGCGTCCCATTTTTCGTGCGTTGGCCGGGACGGATTGCGGCAAAGAAGAAAGTGAGCAGCCTGTTTGGTACGATCGATGTCGTACCGACCTTATGCGGGCTGGCGGGCGTGAAGGCGCCGTCGACCTGTAAAGGTCAGGACTTCTCAGGCCACGTGATCGGCGGCGGCGGTCTGGATCCGGAATCGCAGTTCATCATGCACATCGCAAAGAAGAATGCGTCCGGCGCGGAAAACCATCCCGCGCCGTTGTTCCGCGGCGTGCGCACAAAGCAGCACACATATTTTGTAACCGATAAAGGCGAAGGCTCATTGTTCGACAACTCGGCAGATCCGTATCAGATGAAAAATCTGTTCGATACCGCGGATGCGCGGACGACGCGCGACGCTTGCGAGAAAATGACGTGCGCGTGGTTGACTGCCGCGAGCGATCCCTTTGAACAGAAGACAGGAGCCTAAGGTGGCGCCCCCACGCAAAGACGAGAATAAACGCTTACGCGAACTGATCGATATGTTGCGCGAAATTAGCGCCGATCCCGATCCGGTGTCGTCTGTGACCCGTTACAGAAGGACGATGGCTACTCTCTACGGCGACCGCGGACTGATTTCTATTTCGCGCCGCGGTGTTCCGGAAGGACAGTATCGCGTTATACGCGTGTTGCACCATCAGGGAATTGACGCAGGCCGTTATCCGAACGTTGAATTCGCGGGCGCGACCGCGCCGGTGGTCTCGGGCGGCATTATTGGCGAATTGCTCGCGGATGAAATGCCCAAGGTCATGCGCGATATCAGCATTGCGGACGATGCCGTGCTTGGCGAGATCCTTGCCCCGTACAAGTCACTCATGGCCACGCCCGTGTTCGACAACGGACGCGCGCTCAACTGGCTCATTTTCCTCGGGGTGAAGGCCGATGCGTTTCCGACGCGCGAAGTTGAATCGGAAATACTCGAAGCAAATCTCCTTGGCGGAATGTCCAACAGCAAACGCGCGAACAAAGAATTGTTGGAAGCGACCGCGTACATCCACCATGAGGTGGACGAAATCGCGAGCATCCAACGCGGTCTATTGCCCGCGCCGTTACCACCCATTCCAGGATTGGAAATGGCGGCGGTTCACGAGAGTTTCGATCGTGCGGGGGGCGATTACTATGACGTGTTTCCCGTTGGCCCGAAGGAAGATTGCCCGGATGGCGCCGGGCATTGCGGCGAGTGGGGGATACTGATCTCGGACGCGTCCGGCCACGGGCCCTCTGCCGCGGTCGTCGTTACTATGCTGTCCACACTGATCTACACGCGTGCGCACAAGGCGCAAGGCCCGGGCGAATTGCTCGAGTATCTCAATAGACACATCGCGACGAAACCAATCAACAGTTCGTTCGTTACGGCGTTCTTGATGTATTACAACCCGGAAACGCGCGTGGTGCGCTATGCCTGCGCAGGGCATAACCACCCGGTGCTGCGCTCGCAGGGCGAAGCAAAATGGCTCGACGCCGTCGGTAGTTTCCCGCTTGGTATCGATCGCGGCGCGTGGTACGAAGAGGCCGAAGTACAACTGCACCCCGGCGATTCCCTGCTGCTTTATACCGACGGCATCACCGAAGCAAAAGCGCTCTCCGGCGAATTCTTCGGCGAAGAACGTCTGCAAAACGCCATCCTCAACGGCCACACATCCGCACCCGATTTGATCGATACGATCCGAGAACATGTGAAATTGCACTTGCTGGGCCAGCGCCCCAACGACGATCAAACCATGCTGGCGATGCGGGTACTCTAAAGGCACGAACAAAAATACGTTGATTGGGAGCGTGGAGTTCCTCTTTCAAATCTAGAATAGGCTGGTGATGTGCAGCCACGCCCACTGGAGGACCCACTGAACGCGCCAACGAAACGGCACGTAAAAAACGTATAGCAGGAAAGCTATCGCCACCATGGCTGTCCAACTCGTCACAATTCGGCGGACGATGTTGAATACGAAGCGTGCCGTTCCTTTTACCAATTTCGCGATATGCGCGAAACCTTCGCTGGCTGCCCACACAATGTCGCTATCGGTTGAGATTCCGTGCGCACGGCGCGCGAGACCGTCGGGGGAGCAGTCGAGGATCAGGAGCGTTTGGCCGATCTGCACCATTCCGCCGTCGCGGACGATGCGCGAGCGCAATGTTCCCGCGGGATAGCCGTCCACGTAGATCGCTTTGTCGCGCGCTTTGCGTATGCGGTATCCATCCGATACAACGGACACGAGCGCGTGGAAGTCCTCGATGCCTTTGTCTAGGCGCAGCGTGACGGCGCAGCCGCCGTCGTGGCCGATGTGAAATGGCGCGCGCACGATGGGAAACTCCGCGCCGTCCTCCGGGCCGTTCACAACGACAAAGCAGTCGGCTTGTCCCGCGGCCCTCATGCGTTCGCCACTCCGCGTTCGATCAGCGTTTCGCCTTTGCGGAAGGTGAGTTGATCGTTCTCTATTAAAACCTCAATCGTATCGCCTTTTGTAAACCGGTTCTCGAGCACCATCGAACTAATCGGGTTCATTACGAGCCGCTCGACGGTACGCCGCAGTTCGCGCGCGCCGAAATCGACGCTGTATCCCTGCTTGGCAAGATGCTCGTAAGCGCCCTGGAATACACGCAAGCGCAACCCTTTGTCTTTCAATCGCTCATTCATTTCGCCGAGATTGATCTTCAGCATGTGCCGGATGTCTTCAAACAGCAGGGGATAGAACGGCACGATCTCGTCGATACGATTAATGAACTCCGGGCGGAACTGTTTCCTCAAGGTGTTCATCAAATCGTCGTCCTCAATCACGTCCGTGCCGCGATGAAGATGGTCCGCCCCAATGTTCGAAGTGAAGATGATGATGCAGTTGCGGAAACTCAGGTCGCGGCCGCGCGCGTCTTTCATTCGGCCTTCGTCGAGTATGGGGAGGAAGATGTCGAAGATGCGCCGGTGCGCTTTTTCGATCTCGTCAAACAGCAGAATTGAAAATGGCGCGTTGCGCACTGCCTGCGACAAGCGCCCTTCTTCCTCGCTGCCCACATAGCCTGGTGGTGCGCCCAGCAGTCGCGACACGGAATGTTCTTCGACGTATTCCGACATGTCGAAGGTGATCAAGTGCTTCGCGGAACCATAGAGCATGTTCGCAAGACTCTTCGCGAGCTGCGTTTTGCCAACGCCCGTCGGTCCGAGGAAAAGCATCACGGCCTCCGGACGATTCGGATCGGCGAGCCCCGCACGTGCTTTCTTGACTGCGGCCACAGTACGCGCGACGGCGTCTTCCTGCCCGATGATGCGCTTACGCAATTTGCGTTCGAGATCGGTCAGGCGCACGCGCTCTTCCTGGGTGATCTCCTCGATTGGGATTCCCGTCATTCGGCTAATTACCTTGCGCACGTCGTGCGGCGTGACCTTCTCGGCGATGGGAGCATTTGCGTCGCTGTCGAAGGCTTTCGGCATGTTCTTGGCCGCGACGGATTTCAGGCGATACCGTGCGCAGGCCTGATCCAGCACGTCGATCGCTTTATCCGGCAGTTGCCGATTTGGCATGTAACGTTGGGAGAGCGCAATAGACGCTTGCATTGCCTTGCGGCCGACATATACACCGTGGTGCCGCTGCAGACCGGGACGCAGATGGCTCAGCACTTCCCAGGTTGCCGCTGCAGACAATTCGTCAATCCGCAGCATTTGGAAACGCCGCTCGATAGCGGGGTCTTTCTCGATGAACTTTCGGTACTCCTGCAAAGTTGTAGCGCCGACGCAGCGCAATTCGCCGCGCGCGAGCGCTGGCTTCAACAGGTTCGCGAGATCGGTCCCCGCGCCTTCGACCGTACCTGCTCCCATGATCAAGTGGATCTCATCGATAAACAGCACGCTCTTGGGTTCGCGGCGCAACTCTTCGAGCAGTCCCAATAGTTTCTCTTCGAATGCGCCGCGGTATTGCGTGCCTGCCATGAGGGAGGCCATGTTCAGTTCGAGAAAGCGGTAGCCGGCCAAGACGCCGTTCTTGCCGCCTTTGAACGCCGCCAGCGCTAGTCCTTCTACGATGTGCGTCTTACCCACGCCGGCCTCGCCAACAAGGATTACATTGTTTTTTGTCTTGCGCGACAATATTTCCGCAATCGAGACAATGTCTCGGTCGCGGCCAATTGCCGGTTCCAGTGAACCGAGTGCCGCCGATTGCGTGAGATCGCGCGTGAGCGATTCCAGGACGCGCACGCTCGTTGCGCGCGAATCCGGTTCGTCGTTCATTCGCAGGTCAGGCAGATCGCGCGCGTCTGCACCTCGTTTCGCTACGGTAGCAGCTTTGGCGCTCACTTTTTGCGTTTCGAGCGGTCGCGGGTTTACGCGGCTCCCGTGCATGAGTTCGTGCCGCAGCAACTTGAGCATTTCCCCGCGCGGAATTTGCAGCCGATCCATTGCCCGGCTAGGCGCAGCGAGTGCGTCGGCCAGTATGGCCAGCAATAAATGTCCCGCGCCCGCGTTGCCTTGGCTCAGGCGCTGCCCCAGCTTCGCGGCCTGGTTGGCGGCGGCTGCACAGCGTGGCGTGTAGAACACTTCCGGCCCGGCGATGGGCATTTGCCCTTTCCATTGTTCGCGCGTCATCTCGTGTGACGCTGCACGCAATTGCTCGCCGTACTGGTTCAAGAGAGGAAGGGGAAGCAAGTCAGACTTGATCAGAATGGCTTCAAAGAGATGTTCGACACCCACGTACATTTGCCCGCGGCGCAGGCTGATGGATGTCGCGTCGTCGAGAAGGGCGTTCACTTCTTGGGAAACGGGAACCTGCACGGGTGTCGGCGCATCCTCGCTGGTCTAGGTGCAATTGTCCGCTTAAACGCCCCACTGGACCTTGCGCATGTTGCGCATGTCCGCTTGGGCATAGTAATACACGCTGTGACTAAGGGTTAGCAAAAAAATGAGAGAGAAATTTGCGAGCACGCGAAAAGAATGGGGAAACGTGGCAGGAGTATAAATAATTCTCCGCATCGCATTCACAGCAGACGTCTGGTCAGAACGACTAGCGGACGGCTTCTTCGCGCGCTTCGTACCAGTTCCGCCAAGCGGCAGCGTTCTTCGTGATCCAGTCCAGCACCGCGTCTCGGCCCAAGTCACGTCCAGCCTTTTCAGACTCAATCCACTTGTGCCGCTCAATCTCTGCGCGTTGCTCAGACAGATAATGCCGCTGCCGGTCCTCGCGCCACCGGACTGAATGGAATTGGTTCCAGTCAGCCAGCGCGTCCTCTAAACACACGTCTATCCCGCGTGCACTACACAGCTTGATACGGTGCAATTCCACCGCCTGCTGTTCCGCGCGGGAAAGTCTACAGTCCATTGCTATAAACCCTCGGCCCCTTGACAGAAGACCCACACCGCAGAGTTGCCTCCGCGCCCTCCCCGACGAGATTTCGTGATAATAATCACAATGGACCTCCAATGTCCAGCCTTCTTTTCAGACTATTGGCAAAATTTGTCTCTTGTTTATTATACCGTACGCTAACCGATACCTTACTAAAAAACAGTCTGCGTCGGCGGCGTATTTCGGGTATTTCGCAGTAAGGCAAAAGTATGATCGGTTTTGAGGCCACCGGGCATGTTAACCTTTACCGCACCGGAGGCGTTGACCCAGTGAACTGGAAGCAGGGAATGGACTTGGAGGCAGCGGACGACGAGGAGTTGGCCGAGGCCCTCAAGCGAGGGGAACGGCGGGCCTTCGACGAATTAGTTCGTCGACATCAGGGCCGCGTCTACGCCGTTGCCTATCGCATTACCTGCAACCGGGACGATGCCTTGGACGTGGCGCAGGAAGCCCTGCTCAAGGCGTACCGCAAAATTGAATCATGGCAACCGGTAAGCGGTTTCCTGCCGTGGTTACTTCGGCTAACAACCAACCAGGCCATCGACATGGTGCGCTGGCGCAAACGGCGTCATACCGAGCCGCTGGAAACGATTGACGCTGAAGGCAACGAGCGTACCCTTGAGCATGCCGCTCCCGGGGGTACCGGGCGTGACGTTCGCGCGCAGGAGATCGAGGCCCGGGTGCAGCGCGCGTTGGTTATGCTGTCACCGGCCCAACGGGCCGTGTTTGCCATGCGGCACTATGAAGGACTCCAGTTGGCGGACATCGCCAAGGTGATGGGGTGCAGCGTAGGTAGCGTAAAGGTGCATCTGTTCCGGGCGCTGCGCAAGCTGCAGCAGGAACTGCGAGATTTGAAGGAACTGGAACCAGAGTTGGACGAGAAAAAGTAATGTTTCACTGGAAACAAAGCCGAATCGAAGGCTTGATGGCAGCCTCGCTCTATGAACCGCTTTCGGAAACGGAGCAACGCGAGCTCGACGAGGCCATCGGCGCAAACACAAGGCTGGCGGCAGAGTACGATTCCCTGAAGCGGTTTGCCGGTAATATTCCCAATGTCGGGTTGGCGAAAACCCCCGACCTTTTACCTCTGGTACGAGGTCGCTTGGACGAGCATTCGAGTCCTGCTTGGGGCTTCCGTCTCGCCTATGCCTGCACGCTTGTAGCTGTGGTGGCTGGTGCGTCGGCCGTATCGTGGAAGGTATACCAGCACCGAAACGGGTATCCTGCCGTACAGACCGCGCAAGGCCGTGGCGACGTTACCCTCGTTTCCCAATCCATCGATCAGGCCAAGGTCCTCCTGGCGAAATACGACTATACCGGCGCCTACGACGTTCTGCGCCGCGCGGTGTCGCATCAACCGGGTGATGTCCACGCCGGTGAGGCGCAATGGTTGGCCCTGAACTGCTTGGTTGAGTTGAAACAATATCCCGACGCCTACGATGCCTGTCATCAGCTATTCGGCGATTACCGTGACTGGCTTGAAACCGACGGCGCACGCATGACCGAGGCGATGGAATTGCGCGAACTTTTGACCGAGGCCAAGAAGGTAGAATTTGCTTCGTTGCAGGAGTTGGACGTGGCAAAGCGGGATCGCGCGAACACCTTCGCCGCGTTAGAGCGGGTAGCCGAGGACTACGCGAAATTCCACGGTAACGAGCAATATGCCCTCGGCAACCGGATTGCGAAAGAGATGGTTGCGGCCATCGCTCAAGAGACAGGCGCTAACATTAATACGCCGCAGGGTACCTTGGCTGCTTATGAGGATGCCCGCAAACGGTGCACCTTGCCGAATGCTGTCGCTTTGCTCGATATGAAAATGGGCGACGCGTGCCGTGACGCCTTGAGCGATCCAGCGTCGGCGAAGCAGCACTACGAGCGCGCCGCCGAGAATCCCGTGTTTGTCGCGCTCGCTGAGAAGGCTCTGAAAGGCTTGAACTAGCGATTTACTTCGGAATCTTGGGTTCCCGCAGCGCCAGCTCTTGCGCGAGGTTCTTCACTTCCGTTTCCAGCCGCGAAATCTTCACGCTGAATTGCAGCGACAACGCCAGCACAAAAAAGATTCCGAAGAAGAAAAGCGTCGAGGACGTCCAACCCGCGCCGATCAACCGCGTGATCCACTCAAGCAACGGATAGTTCAATCCGACAATTAGTATCGCGACACCCGCTAATATCCATAGCCACGAGTATTCGACGCGCAGTTTGCGACGGCGCACGAGTTCGATAATCGTCCCCAACAATGCGATTCCAAACGCGGCCGCAAGGATCTTCTGTCGAACGTCCATCCTATAGTCTCCTAATCGCCACGCCGGATCAGATTCAACGGAATGTCCAATCCCATGCGAAACAGATAGTAGACCGGCTTAAGGCCCGCATGCATCGATTTTCCTTCGCCTGCAAACATGGTCACCGGCAATTCGGCAATCCTGATTCCATGCCGGTGCAGCATAACAATCACGTCCACGTCCGGGTAATCCACGGGATAGGAGTCATGACAATATAGGTCGAGCACTTTACGGTCCATTGCCTGGAAGCCGCTTGTGGGATCGGTAATCGTCTGCCGGAGCAACAGGGACGCGACACGGCGGAACACATACATCCCGGCGCGCCGTGCAAATGGAATGGAATACGTACCGCCTTCCAAAAAACGCGAGCCAATGCAAAGACTACTTTTTCCGCTTAGGACATAATCGAGCAGGCGCGGAATACATTGCGGATCGTGTTGGCCATCTGCATCGAGTTGAACGAGGTAGGAATGACCCGTGCGCAGCGCGTATTTGTAGCCTGTCTGTAGCGCCACGCCGTAGCCTAGATTGTAGGGCAGCGACAAGACCGTTGCCCCCGCTTCAACGGCGCGTTCTGCGGTCGCATCATGTGAGCCATCATCGACAACGACGACCGATGCGTCCGGCACAATCTCATGAATCCGCCGCACAATACGTCCGATATTGTTCTCTTCATTAAAGGCCGGCAGCAGGATCATCGTGTCAGTGGACATATCGAAAGTGTAATGGTGGTGGGGAGGAGGATCAACACATTGCAGACTCCAGACGGAGGTACGCGAGGAGGGTTCGTAGTTCCGCGTTCACGCGGTCTTGTGTTTCATGAAGCCGCCGATGGTGCGGGACGCAGACCGCCCAAAGGCGGAAGGAGCAACTCAACCGGCGGCAGCGTTCGCGGCTAAATGAGATTTGGCTAAAAAAATAATCGATGGCACAGCATCATTAATTGTGCGCGAAAAAAAGGAGCACGGGCGTCCCGCCCTTGATGGGTTTGTTCGCCCAAGCTTCCAATCACGGGCGGGACGCCCGTGCTCCTTTGATGAACTACGAACGAGACAACCGCTATCGCCGCCGGATCACAATCCTGTCGGCCAGCACCTGATATCCATAGTTGGGTTCCAGCCACTGGCGCACCAATAAGTCCAGCGCTTCGCGCAGCGTGACGTTCTTCACGAAGTACGGATTCACCGGAAATTTTTCGAGCCCCTTCTCCACAACAACGCGCACACCTACCTGTTCGCTCAAGGCAGGCAACACATCGCTGAGGGGTGACGGCTTCAGCGGCAATTCCAAGGGCTGGCCCGTGCGCAGCGGATAGGGCAAGGCCAGTGTTACCTGTTTTCCCAGCAGTGCCTTCTGTTGTTCGTCCAGTGACGATTCTTCCAGCAACGCGGATTTCGGGTTGGTGTTCTGCGGCGTCGAAAGAAAGATGTAATCGGGTGTGCTTTCCACCTGCACTGCTGCGATGCGCGCCGATTTCAGGATTGCTTCAATCGCGGTATCCAGCGGAACCTGTTTCAAGGCAAGCTCGCCGCACTGGGCATCGCCGACCGAATTGTCCGCGACAATCGACACCTTCAATGCGTAGCTCATCCACATGAACACAGAACATAATGGCAGGCCGGATCCAAATACCGCGTCCGTTTTGATTTCGCTATAACGCGTATCCAGCCTTCCCGCCAGAGACACATTCAGCAATTGCTCATAGCCCTCTGGGAAAAAGAAAAAGTAGTGCGGGTGCTTCTCGACGGCAACATTCCCAGCGTTCGCAATCATCGGCACGGCATCGGCAAGAGCGCGCCGCGTGATATCCAGATTGTTAGCGATGCGGCCCTCGACGCCGCCCATGAGTACGACGTTTCCGCCAGCCTGCTCACCAACGCGGCGAATCACGTCGCCAAGCTGCATCGCACTCGCTTCTATTGTAATGCTGGTCTTTTTTGGTCTCGCAGGCTTGGCCACGGGCGCGGCCTCTTCTTTCTGTTTGGGTGGACGGTACACTTCGTTTGGATTAGAAGGCGGTAACGCTCCCGCGACAGCGGGCGTTTCGGCAGGCGCTGACGCTGCGGCTTCGCCCTTGGCATGCGAAGCGCAGGCTCCTGCAAGCGCGCAAACCGAAAGTATCGCTGCGTAGTGGAGTTTCATACAGTCGCCCTCTCCTCTGGCTAATCCCCTTCGCGCAGCCAAAGTTCCCGCAAAGTCTATCAAATTGGGTGGTATGTGCGGTCCACGCCGGGCCGAAAACAGCGCGGACACACAAAGGTTCCATCCTTCGTTCGATTGCGCGTCGCATCTACGGTGCACGCCACGCAGACCACTGCTTCGCATTTGGAGCACACCAGACCGTAATCTGGCTGCAGCGGCGCCTCCTTCAATCGTTTGTTGTATGCGCCTTCGCCCCAAGGCGCGATCCTCAACGGCTTGCTGCAATTGAGACAACGCGTGCCCTTCGTCTGCGGCGAATAGAGGTTCGCGCCGACCCACTCCGGTGTGCGTTTATCGACCGTGAAACAATGCACGGCCTCGCAGTACGGACAGGTATACTCGGCCAACTTTCGGCCCATGAGCGCAGGAATCGCCCGCACGCACAACGCCATCTCCACCGACTGCAGCGGAACAAGGTCGGCGGCGGGAATCACCATCTGCTTCTGGCAGACGTTGCATTGCTGCTCGACCGTGTTTGTCGCATAAACGCCACGCACGGTCTTGCTCGTTTGCTGCGCTTTTGCACGCATCGTAAGCACGATGACAATCACGGTGCCGACGGCCGCGCAAATCAACGGCGGAATGAGGTCACCCATCGTGTTCAGCTAAGCTCTATCGGCTCAAGTTGCCGAAACGTTTCGTCTAGAATAGGATAAGGCGAATTCGTCATGGAAAGAGCATAAATGAGCGCGCTTGTCATTGCCATATTAATGCCTGTTTTTGCCGCGGCCGATCAATCGGTGACGGGCGAGGTGTATGAGATCACCCCGATCGCGGGTGGTGAGTCGTATTTCGCCATCATCGATGACACCACGAAAGATCCGCTCAGACTTCGCATTTACTATAAAGAAGGCAGTAATCCCGGCGTTATTGAAACGGTGAAGAAGAGCACCATCGAGTACGCCTACGTCGGAGTGGAAACCGCCAACAACGCCATCGAACGTCGGCAGGACAAAGTCAGTCAGCTAATTAATGGAATGCGCGTGCCCAATGAAGAAGTTGAACGGGCCAAACAGGCGCGTGAAAAGGCGCTCGAACTGGAATCGCGACTTGCGTTGCCCGATCCCCAACCGCTTGATCCGAGTGTGGAATCCACGAGCGAGCCCGTCGACCCCAGCCCACTCGCGTTCCGCGGCCCGCAGATTGGCTTGGTGCTTGCCGCCGTGGTGCTCATCGCAATTATCGTGAAGCTGGTGATCCTCGGCTGATCGGCTGCCGTTCTACCTACTCGTTAAGTCCGATACCGCTTCACGCATCGCTTCGATCGGACAACTCGCACCAGTCCACCGTTCAAATTGCAGCGCCGCCTGATATAGCAGCATGTCAATGCCATGTACGACCGTGCAGCCGGCTTCCTTCGCTTCGCGCAACAATCTCGTCTCATGCGGGCGGTACACCATGTCGAATACGACCTGCCCGGGACATAGAATGTCCTTTGGCACACAAGTCTCGTGCTGATTCGGTTCCATGCCTACCGATGTACCCTGAACGATGATGTCACTCGATGCAATTGCGTCCCGCAAATCGTCATTCAGTGAACCGCCGGACACGCGTGCACATCCGGCGTTGTGTAGGTCTGAAACGAGTTCGTCCACGTTTTCGCGTGTGCGCCCGAGGATAGTCACATGCGACGCCTTCGTCATTTCCGAAACGGCAAACGCCACCGCGCGAACGGCGCCTCCCGACCCGAGAAAGAGCACGCGCCGATCGCACAAATTGATTCCCGCCTCTGTCAATGATCGCAATGCACCGGGGCCGTCCGTCGTCGAGCCGATAAGCTTACCGCCTTCATTGGTAATCGTGTTCACGCTGCCCACGTGCTGTGCCATTGGCTCGATAACGTCGATGTGATCCATCACCGCGCGCTTGTGCGGAATCGTCACGCTCACGCCGCGGAAACTGGGCATAGCGCGCACGCCATTCAAAAACGCGCTAACATTCTCGATGTGAAAGCCGAGGTAGACAAAGTTCAGATTCGCCGCGCGGTACGCGGCGTTGTGCATGCGCGGGGAAAGCGAATGCGCGACGGGGTTGCCGATCACCGCGCATAGCTTCGTGGCCGTATCAATCGTGTGCATTCGGGCGTGTGGACCGTCTAACCGGGAGGCCAATATAAATCGCGGCCTGCCAGCAGATGCAGATGAATGTGAAACACGCTCTGGCCCGCTTGTACGCCGCAATTGATTACATAGCGGAAATCGGTAATACCCTCTTGTTCCGCCACGCGGTTCGCGGTAAGGAACAGATTGCCGATCAGCGCGGCGTCCTCCTTGGAGGCATCGGTAATTTTCTCGATGTGTTTACGCGGGATGATGAGGATATGCGTGGGCGCTGCTGGATTAATGTCGCGAAACGCGTAGTAATGGCTGTCGTTATACACCTGCGTGGACGGAATCCGCCCATCGGCTATTTTGCAGAAAAGACATTCGCTACTCATGGCCATGTCCCCATCGCTGTCGGGGGAGCGTAGCGCAGAACCCGTAATCTTCGCAAGGACGCCGTGCGTTTATCGCTGATTGCGCGGACCTAAGTGTCCCAACTCGTATTGAATCAGCGTGCCGGCCAGGACGGCCGCAACTTCCGAGCGATACGTGGAGTCTCCCAAAGAAATCGCGTGCGCGTCGCGTTGCCTGAAAATTTGAATTTCATCGACATCGAAATCGCCCTCTGGACCGACAAATAGCGACACTTCATCGACACGCTCTAACGCCGATGCGACGGGGATGGGGGGGATGTTCCAAGTGGCGACAATCGGCCTGCCGGTAACCATCCTGAAAGCGGCATCCAGACTATCGGCGGTTTCAAAGGTCGGGAGCCAGACGCGCCGGCACTGCTTGCAAGCCTCAATTGCCGTGCGCCGCCATTTATCATTTACACGAGGTGCGCGCTCCGAATGCTGTGATCGGAAGAAAACAAACCGTGTGAATCCAATCTCCGTGCCGTGGCGTATCAACTCCTCCACCGCCTTATCGCGATGCAGCCACGCCTGAAACAACGTGACGGGCACACGAGGAGCGGGGTGCTCTCGAAGATTGCCCAGCGCGAGACAAACTTCGTGGCGCGTGGTCGTCGTGACGGTCGCTTCCCATTCGCGCCCTGCGCCGTCGAAGACCTCAATTGCGTCGCCCGCGCGCAGGCGCACTACGTGCAGCGCGTGATGGGCCTCATGATCAGTAAGCACGGCTTCGCGCGCGCTTTCGACGGGCGTTTGTGCTACAAAAAAACGGTGCAGATGCGACATGTCTCCGTCACCCCTATCCCTCGCGCATGATAGCCTCTTCGCCTGCAAACGCGATATGAAATTCTGCGCGACAAAAAAGCAGAGCCGAATTGGTATTCGGCTCTGCTGAAAGTCGGATTATTTTTACTGCGCAGGCGCTGGGGGCGGTGTGGCCGACTCCGCAGCGGTAGCGTCTGCGGGCGGTGCCGGGGCAGGGACCGAGGCGTCTTCTTCGATAGCCGGCAGCAATTCCCCGTCAGGCGCTGCACCGCCCGCGGCGTCTTGCTCTTGCATCAGCTTGCTGCCTTCCTTGTAACCCTGCTGGCGGTGTTCCTCGTTAATCGATTTCACGGTAAGCTTCTTGCCCGTGTCGCCCGCGCGCAGCCCGGAATTTGTCATGCTATAGAAGAACTTCTGTTTCGGCCCTTCGTGCAAATTAAGCCCGCCGGTAACGAGTACAGGTTCTTCCATGATATTGGTAACTTCGCCTTCCGCCATCCTCACCAACATCACATCGCGCATCGGTGGCATTCGACAGAAGTAACACTCGATCGGCATGGGCAGCAACATGAAGTGAGATACGTCTCGAAACTGATCGATCGGCGTCATGAACCCCATCAGGTTCGCAGTGCGTCCTTCTTTCGCGCGCGCGATAAGATCTTTGTCGAAGGTTGGCCCGCTGCGGAGACTGCCCTTCGTCTTCTGCAACAACTCCCAATCGAGCAGATCGACACCCTGCTTCGCGGTCGCAATTTCAGCATTCTTCCGAATCGCCGTGAATTTCGCCTGCAGGCCACCCAGCCGATAATAAATGTTCAGCCCGACGACGCCTGCCAAAATGACTGCAATACCCGCGATTGTGCCCAGATCGCGTACGACTCGCCTTCTCACGACTATGACTCCTTACACCCGAATGCAGCCCGAAAGTATAGCATAAAAACAAACCGTTACAATTCCGCGAGATCCCGAGCGACATCTGTCCGGTAGGCCTGCCACGCCGGAAGAATTCCAGCGATCATCCCCATGATAAGGATCGCCGAATACGCAGAGATCATGTCCGGCGATGGACTGAAAACCGACACCTTGAAACCGATGGTCTGCACCAGGTAGGCCCCAATGCCCCACGTGAGCCCCAAGCCCGCGGCGTAGCCCGTAACAAGTCCGAGCAGCGTGACCCAGAACGCTTCGATCAGCACCGCACCAACCACCTCGCCCGACGATGCGCCCAACGCGCGCATAATCGCCAAGTCCCGTTTGCGTTGGATGATCGATAAGTAGAGCCCAATCACGATAGAAATCGAACTGATAATAATGACCAGGAAACCGATGTAGAGCATTACCAAGCGCGCCGTTCCGAGCAACTGGTTGTACAACGCTTGAATTTCTAGGATCGGCACCGCTGCCACGGCATTCGGATATTCCTCGGAGATACGTTGATTGAACTCGAACCGTTGACCAGGACTATCAAGCACCAGGAGCACCGCGGTCAATTTCTCCCGTGGATCGAAGTGTTCATGATCAGCGTGTTCGGAATCCTTGTCGCCATGGTGATCTGATTCACCATCGTGGTGATCGGACTCACCTTGCTGGTGTTCACCTTTCGGCTCTGCTGTGACAGCTTCGTCGTTACCAAAGTCACGTCCAAACAGGCTTGGTGTGCCATATTCGTGCTCGTGCACGTCATAGATCGATTCGTAGTCCGCAAAAATGGCACGATCCGTCGGCGAGCCCGAAGGCTTCAACACGCCCACGACGGTGTATGGCGTGTCCTCATGGCGCTCAATACCCTCCATTTCCATCATGCCGTGAGTACTGGCAAATTTGTCGCCAACCTGCAATCCCGTATCTTTTGCTACGGTTGCGCCAATCACCGCCTCCAGCGGCCGGCTGAAATAAGCGCCTGAGGCGAGGTCATATGTTCCGCGTCGTTCATTCGTGACGCGGTCGCGCCAATCGAATTCGAGCATTTGGCGCGTGGTGCCAACAATTCGAAAGCCCTTGAACGAATCGCCCATCGTGATCGGGAACGCCGCGAGCACATCGGGTTCAGCCTTCAACTTGTTGTAATAGTCGGCAGGCATGATGCCCGCAGGCTGGCCAATGTAGTAAATCGTGCTTAGGACCAATTGTTGCGTGCTTCCTTTGGCGCCTACCGCGATGTCAAACATCTGGCCTTCCTGCACGAAGCGCCGCTCAACCTCGTAACTCAACAGCAGGACCGCAGTGATAAGCCCTACGCCTAGTGTTACAGACAAAATGGTCAGAAACGTCGTGAGTTTCCGGTTCCATAAATAATTCCACGCGATATGCCAAAGCGTCATTGGGCGACCTCGCGTGCCAGGCCCGTGCAGTCGAAGCGTTCGGGCAATTGATTGGCGATACCTTGATCGTGCGTGACGAGCAGCAGCGTGACCTTGTTTTCGCCGCACATCTGCAAGAGCAGGTCCATGACCGCGGCCGCTGTTTTCGGATCGAGGCTTCCTGTCGGTTCGTCGGCCACAACAATGCGCTGCTTGTTGGCGAGCGCGCGCGCTATCGCTATGCGTTGCCGTTCGCCCACGCTCATCGTGCCCGGCCGCGAATGGATACGATGTTTCAGGCCGACGCGCTCCAATAGTTCGATCGCGTGCCTGCGCCACTCCTTTGATGGGCGCGTATCGCTGAAGCGCATGCCGAGCATCACGTTCTGTAATGCAGTGAAGGGGGCAAGCAAGTTGAAGGTCTGAAACACGAAGCCAAACTGTTCGCCACGCAGGCGGTCGAGCTGACCGTTGCTCATGCGCTGCGTTTCGTGTTCGCCGATCTTGATAACGCCCGAACTGGGGCGCAGCAGGCCGCTTATGAGGTTCAGCATGGTGCTTTTACCGCAGCCGCTCGGTCCCCACAGCGCGATCTGCGCACCCTCCGGCGCATGGAATTGCTCGCAGTAAAACTCGACCCCCGGGCCAAGCTTCCGCCGCACCTGGTCTAACGTAACCAACCCATGTACTCCATTCCATTGCCCGCAAAGCGGTAAAGACTACGCTTTAAACCCCATAAACTCAAACACTTGTTACAGTGCGTAGCAGGTCATTCCTCGACGAGATCGGTGGCAACATCCCGCTTATAAGCCTGCACTGCTGGAATGACCCCCGAGATGATTCCACAGACCAAGACAAGCGGATACGCGGCAAGTTCACTCGCCGCAACCCGCCAAGGGTTGATTGTCAGCCCTGCGTGAGCAGCAAGCTGTATGCCGGTGAACCACGTGAGCACGTGACCAAGCGCCGCGCCAATGATCGTTCCCGAAACGACAAGCCCGATGCCTTCGAGCATAACCAAGCCGAACACGTCGGAAGTGGACGCCCCAAGCGCCCGCATGATGGCGAGATCGCGCTTACGTTGCAGCACTGATAAATACAGGATCGTTGCCAAGGATAGAATCGAAATTAAGACGATAACTTGCCCGGCTGATAGCAGTACGCTTCGCAGCGCCGCCATCTCCTTAACATAAAAGCGCTCCATCTCGAGTCGCGGCTGTACCGCCATTGCTGTTGTGCCAAGGTTTATTTCCTTCGCCAGTTTCTCGGCAGACTGTCCCGGTTTCAGATCCAGCAGGATCGCCGTTATTGCGCTGGACGTTGCTGGCGAAGCGTTGGGCGGGTGTTCATGACTATGGCCTTTCATAGCATGTTCGTGGTCGTTCTGCTCCAGGGCCCAGGAGCCGCACGCCATCCATACCGATTCCAGCATGGTAAAGATCGCGACGTCGGCCGGACCGGATGTCTTTGCAAGGACTCCGGTCACCTCGAACGAAACGTCATGTTGATGGCCGAGCTCCGTATCAAAACCATGCGTGCTAACAAATCGGGACCCTATGGCCAGGCCTGCCTCCTCTGCCACGCGCGCACCCAATACGACCTCAAGCGGCCGCACAAAGGTTCGCCCTTCCGCAATACGTAGACCACTCAGCGCAGGATTTCCTTCTAGACTTGAATCTCCAAGGATGTAGCGCGGGATTGTTCCGACGATGCGATACCCTTTATAGGAATCGCCAATCGCCACCGGGTACGCGTTGCGAACGCGCGAATCGTCCTTCAGCGTCGCGTATGCGTCGTGCGACAAGGATCCGACTGGCACGTCCAAATAAAACAGCGTGCTAAGTACGACTTGTGCCGGATCACCTTTTGCGGCGACGAGCAAGTCAAAACCATCGCTGAAGGCCTCGAATCCCTTCTGGCTCTCTGCGCGCAATGTTGTTACACATGTAATCAGCGAGACACCGAGGGCCACGCACAGTATTGTAAGCAACGCTGGCCAGCGCCGGCCCCACGCGTACGTGAATGCGACTTTCCAGAGCGGCATGTCACTGACTGCTTTGGGCGAGTGACCCGGTTTGGCCCAAGATTGCGGCGATATCCTCGTGCCCTGACTCGCGCGCCATATCCAGCGCCGTCTTTCCAGACTGGTCCTTCGCATCGAGTGCGGCGCCCATCTTCACAAGCTCACGCACCAGTTCGCCGTAGCCCGCGGCTGCTGCGTAGTGAAGCGCCGTCGCGCCGTTCTTGTCGACCGCCTTTGGCCATTGTGACTTTTCAAGAAGCCGATCCAACTGCCGAATAGGATCGTGTTGAGAAATGCCCCGCATGAAGTCTGTAATCTCGCCTTCAAGCGAGGACTGCAATTGCGCTGCGGGGACAGACGCTGCCACCGGTCCCGCAGCGGTATCTTTTCCGTTGCTGCTGGCTGCCGCGCCGTGATCGTCATGTTCCAACACTTCATTGCCTTTCAGCACAATGCCCCCTCGCGACTCCAAAAGCTGCGCGACTTCCTGCTGCCCGAACTCGAGAGAAATCTTGAGTGCGGTATCTCCATTGCCGTCACGCATGTTCACGTCGGTACCGAATTCGAGCAGTTTTTCGACGCATTCCAGGTAGCCGGCACGTGCGGCTGCATGAAGCGCAGTAGTTTTGGACGTCGGATCGATCACCTGCCCGACATCCGGATTGATTCGGAAATAATTCAAAATCCTATCCATCGGGCGTTTGTTTTCAATGGCCCGAATCATTTCAAGCAAACCGACCATATTGCTGCTGGAATCCTCGCCTTCGTCATTGACAGATACACCCTCCTTACGGCGGGTTGTGATGCGCTTTTGTACGTTGAGGTGGGTGTGATTTGTGCGCTCGTACCCTTCTTCGCAAACCGAAAGCGCCCTGTCGTATTCACCGAGTTCGGTCAGGCTCTTGGCCAAAAACAAATACGATTCGCTGTAGACTTGCTTTTGGTAGTCGTCAAACTGCTCGTCGCGCGCCAGATAATAGTCCCTTTCCTTTTCTCCGTACTCAACCGCCACCGCAAGGACTTCCGCAGCTTTTGCGTAGTCTTGCTCATAGTCGAATAGCAGTCGCCCCAGCGCTCCGTTGACCTCAAAACTCCATGGATTAGATTCGAGTCCCACTTCCAACAGTTCGATTGCTTCGTCTGGTTCGTGGGCGAAGTCGGACATGAAAAACGCGCCCATCGTATACAGCCGCACCTGGCTCGGACTGATCTTCGTCGCGAATTTGTACCAGGGAATCAGTTCCTTTGGATCGCTGTGGCTATGCGCGGTGCTATAGGGCGTTACGCTTCGATGAATGTCTCCGATCGGCCCTCGCCAATCTTCTTCGCGGTGGGGTACTAGCGACTCCCCTTCTTTGTGCTCTAGACCGTGTGCGGTTCCGATTGAGTCTGTCGCAACCTTTCCTTTCTCTTCTTCCGCCGCCGTCGGCATGCGGTAGACCACCCCGTGGTGAAGATACTCGAGTGTCTTCAACCACATGAGATCGAACATCGAGGTCTGCAATTGACCCATTAGGGTTAGCGCGATGGACTCCTTTGCAGCTTCGATTTCCGATTGCCGGTATCGCGCATCGTATTTGAGATGCGGCTTTGCGGCACTCGCTAACATACCCGCCACTGCCAGTAAGACAGGAATCCAAACGTAAGAGATATAGCGTTTCATGGCGTGCTCCTAAAGCGCCATGCGCCGCAGTTTCATGCAGCCCGCAGCCAGGAATATTCCGCTGTAAAGAATGGCATATATCGTCAGTGCCGCGAGCACCCAAACCGGAACGGGCGGATATTCATGCACGACGAGCTTACTGAGATTGAACAATTCCAAGTGCGGCGCGAACCAGTAGATCGCTTCGGCAATCCGTTGCGGTATCCCGGTCAGCCCGCCGTGTACAGTCAGAATCGTATTGGCAAAGGTCTGCATCGCGAGCACGAGCAGCATCGATATCGTGACGTTTGCCGCGTGCGTAAGGACAAGTGACATTGCGAGGGTAAGTGCGGCGATAAACCACATGGAGAGGATGCGCAGGTAAACAGCTTGAAAAAACAATACCCCGATGTCGATCTTGAAAATCAAAAACAGGACCAGGATTTCCACGCAGAACGCGAGCACAACCACCGAACTGATTGCGCCCACGCCGACGAATTTACCGAGCAGAAATACGCTTCGCCCGATGGGCTTGGCGATGAGCGGATAAAGCGAGCGGTTCTCGATTTCGTGCGGTATTTGCCGGGCCGCGGCCGCGATACAAATCACGCTTGCAAAGACACTGGTTACCGAGAGTGCAATGTCTTTCACGAATTTTTCGAGCCCTTGAACGCCGAACGAGCTAAACAACGCCGCGCCCAGCATGATCACCAGGCCCAGCACCAGAACAACGTATGCATCCTTGCGCCGCACGGACTCGAGAATAGTCACGCGTGCGATTGCGCCAATCTTTAATGTGGTATTCATATTACGACACCTTATGTCCGATAGTTTCGACAAAGTATTCCTCAAGCGATCCCGTCTCGGCCTCAACGTGTACGTCTCGTGCACCAAGCTGATTGAGCTTTAGCACAAGCCCGTCGCACGTTGCCTTGTCCGGCGCGGCATAACGCACGTGGCCGTTATTCGCTCCCAAGGCCCGCACGCCGTCCGGCAGTTGGTCCGTATATGCAGGAGGTGCTGTGTACACGGTGTAGCGCCGCATCAGCTTGCGCAATTCGTCCATGGACCGGTTCTCGATCACTTTGCCGCCATCAATCAGAATCACGCGATCGCAAAGCTGCGTGACTTCTGTCAGCTCGTGCGAGGAAAAGAAAACCGTCTTTCCAGCCTGTTTGAAGTTAAGCAGGATGTTGCGCACGTGATTGCGCGCGACGGGATCCAGGCCCGATGTGACTTCATCCAGGATAAGTAAATCAGGACTGCCCATAATTGCTTGCGCGATCCCAACGCGTTGCAACATGCCCTTTGAAAAACCACGGAGCGGTTCTCTATCGCGCCCGATGAGCCGGACTGTGTCGATTAATTCGCTAATGACTTTGTCCCGTTCCTGTTTCGGAATGTCGGTCAGCTCGGCATAGAGACGAAGCGTTTCCCGCGCGGTCAGGAACGGATAATATTGCGCAACTTCAGGAAGATAACCGATGCGCCGCCGCGCTTCGGTTGACCCGGCGGGCAAGCCAAATATCGTCGCGACCCCCGAAGTCGGCGAGCGAAATCCCATCAGCGCCTTAATTGTAGTTGTTTTGCCCGCGCCGTTGGGGCCGATGAAACCAACAACCTCACCTTCGTTTACCGTCAAGTCGAGACCCGCGACGGCTTCGATTCGCTGCCGTGTCTCCGTCTTGTAAGTCACGGACAAACCGCGGATCTCAATAATAGGTGTGCTCATGACTTCACCTCGGCCGTGTTGAGCGCTGTTTTTTCACCTGCTGACGGCGACGTTGATTTGGCGGGGCCGTTTATCAGTCCGCCGGTGGCCCGATCCATTTCAGCAAAGAGTTTCAACCCTTCTCCGAAATGCTCCTTTGCAGTGCAAGAAGCGCTGCCGGTAAGTACCCATTTCGAGCCGTCATGCTTGTAGTGATATTCGAAACCGCGGAACTTCTCGTGCTCAGGCGCGCCGGGGGCCGTATTGCGCACAAAGGTGTGGACAAGTGCGCGCCGTTCGCCAATAAAGCCAAATTCGCGTCTCGTGGCGACGGTGACGACGCCTTGCCAAGTCTCTTTACCCGGCATGTCACTCAGATATTCGTCCAGGTGTTGCTGGCCGTACTGCGTGAGTTGTTCCTCCAATTCACCGTCGTGAAGCATTACTACAGCAAAGGCGGATACGCCAAGAAAAATGATGACCAGGCCGGCTATGGTCTGGTTGCTAAGCCTTTTGAAAGCGGATTTCATGTGTTTCTCCTAAGTTCGGATACGGCGCTGATGGCCCGAGCCACGAGTAAGCTCGGCACACGGCAGTCACAAAATGCCGCCGAGCGCACTACTCATGCGCCAATACATTTGGGAAATCTAGAAACGAAGGGGACTTAGGAGAGCGTGGGAGGGGCCCGGCCGGCGTGTGTCAGTAACGACGGCCGCGGCAAGTCTAAACAGGTCGTGAAAGGTTCCGCGGAAAAAGACTCTGCAACGAGAATCGCGCTGCCACTTATGGCAACCGCAGCATTACGCGAGTGATGCGCAAGTGCGACACAAACTAGGCATTCACTATGAGACTTGGACGATTCTTGCGAAAGGGAAGCGTGCGTACCGGAATCGCCATGCGCACCGTGCGCTTCACATGTTTGCTCCGCGTGTGCAAGCGCATAGTGAAAGCCTGGCGCGCAGACTTGGAAGGCGACGGAAAACAAAAGCGCTACCGCGGAGGCCGCAGTCAGCGTGTTATATCGTCGTCGAATCATGCGCCTAGTCACCAGAAACGCGCGTAGCGCGTCCACCCAACTGTAATTCTACCAAGCACACTTGGTATCACAAATCACCGGCCGTGTCAATTCTTTAGTCAAAAATCTGTCTAATTCGCACGGCTTGTCCCCTTTGTCCGTTGACACGTCATGCCGTGGCAGGTGTCTTGTTTCTCCTATCGTAACGTGGAATTAGGCGGATATTTCGCAGCGCAGATGCTAATAAGTGACGCTGATCATTCCCGGTTCCAATGCGTCCAAAACGTCCCCATGTTTGGAAATTTTTGCGCCGTCAACGACGTCAGTGGTGGCGACGTGACAGATAGTTGCGCAATGCCCACATACGAACACAGTGGCGCCCTTGGCAATTAGGTCTGCCACCAAGGTCTTGACGGGAGGGAAATCTTCATACTTCACATCTTCACTCAAAGTCTTTGCCGCTAGTGCCGCTCCTTGAACGTTCAAAAACACAACAACCTTGTGGCCACGTTCTAGTGCGGATCCCGCCAGACTTAACCCCATGGAGACTGCATGAAGATCGTCCGGTCCACTTACCACATTAACGAAAACTCCCGGCTTCTGGACGGCTGCCGCCTGCAGAGGCTTTCCATTGTAGGCGAATAAGAGTGTGATCAGAGCCAATAACACTAAAAGGGCGACGACAGACTTCTTGATGATAATCATGTTCCTGCTCCCAATTTACGATAGGCCTTGGGCAGTAAACTAAGGTGAGATGCGAAAGCAGCCGGGGGAGATCGTTATCACTGGGTTCGCTGTCTACGGTTTCCCTGATTTCCCCCTAACCGGAATGAACCTATCTATCTGCATTGTACACATCTGTATATGGCACGCTCAAGCCTGAAAAAATTCCGAGTATGCCGACGGTGTTATTGGTTTGGTTGAGTCGTATCTGGACAGCAGGAGGGTGCGGAATCTGCCAGCAGACCTGAACGGGGAAGTTACTTGCTTATAAATTGCGTCTCACCCGACTCCGCCGCGCGGTACAACGCATGAATCGCCTGCAATACCCGTAACGATTCCTGCGTAGTGATAGGTGGAGGGGCGACACCCAAACTCGCGCGCACGGCATCGCGCACGAAGACTACGTATGGATCGAAATCAGTCTGATCCGCAAACGACTTGATCTGTTCGCCCTGTCCTGACTTCGCGGAATACCACTCGACCGTGCGGTCTTTTTCGCTATTGATCTGCAGCCAACCGCCTGATCCCCAAATCTTGATGTGCATCTGATT
>JADLHJ010000053.1 GCA_020848835.1 Candidatus Hydrogenedentota bacterium | reverse complement strand
TCCGCATCGTGGTGGTACATACTGGGAAACATAAAGTACACGCGATCGGCATACGGATATTTCAGCGCCGCGGGATTATAGAGATCGCAATTGGCGGGATCCGATTCATCCGTTTGAAAAACCAACGCGAGCGGATCGAATCGATCAAATGTGGCACTCGTCGCTCGTCCAATGGCGCGACCGCGTCCACCCACGCGTCCATACAAGACGTACTGCGCGATGTCCGCATCCCAAAATGCAGAGTACTGACTATCCGCAAATACGTCGCAAATGGGATGCGGTATGCGCGACCAATGAAGCCCGTCGGGCGATGTCATTGCCGAGATGCGTTGCGGCGGTTGTTCGTCCGCGAATGCCCCCTGCGAGACAGCTTTGTAGCGAGCGTCCTGCGGCGCATTCGGATCGAGAAACACGCCAGCGCCATGCACGCGCGATCGCGCCCCGGCCTCTCCAACTTGGCGAAACAAAATGTTCGTATCGTTCGCGCCGTGGTATGCGAAGAACCCCAGCGACGGTTTGTTCCAATGAATTCCATCCGCTGATTCTGCATAGCAAAAGGAGGTATCGTCGGAGGTGGGCCAACCTTCCACGTCGTAACACTCGTACCACATACGGTACTTGCCGTCATCCTCCAGTACGCTGAACCAATTGAGCGACGCATTTTCCCACAGACTATCGGATATCAGAGTGCGTTCGCCCGTTTTCACCGGCGGCGTGACACGCAGCGATATATTTTCCGATTTCGCAAAGAAGTAGGAGTCGATGAACAACTGTTTGCGATTGCCGACATCGATAGGGGATTCATCGTCTGCGCGCCCGATCGCCGTGGTTATGGCTGCGATCGCGACGAACAAAACTGTTCTGTTATTTCTAAGAGTATGTTGCATCTAGGGTAAAAAATCGTAAGGCCCGCGGCCGACATCGGCGGGGCCGATGTTCCCAGGCCAGCCGGTGGCGGGTTTGATGCCGAAGATTTCGCGGAGTTGTTCGAGCATGGCGAAACCGAATTCGGTGCAGGGTTCGATGTAGCTGCCTTCGCCCCATTCATTGACGGGCCCGAGGATAACGAGCGGCTTGTTGGTTTCCGCGCAAAAACTTTTCGCCTGTTCAAGGAGTTGGCGGAAGTGCGCGGGCGTGCGGCCATCGATCACGAAGGCCTTGTCGCCGTGCCAAGGGCGTGAGTCCCAGCCCGTATCGACAACTGGGTAATAGGTGAGCGCGGCTGCGTCGGTTTGTTTTTGTCGCCATGATGCGCCGACCGTGAGTACGACATCATCGAATTGCGCGCGCCGTGATGTGCTGGAGTCCGCGACGCCGCCCCATTCGTGATACGTGGTGATGCCGCGGAACCCGACGTTTAGCAGTGTCTCGATATTCGTCTTTGCGAAACTGTAATTCAGCGCGATGAACTCGATGCCATCGTAGCCGGCTGCTTTCGCCATTTGTTGCGATTCATCCAGCGCGGCCTTCGCCTCGTCGGCACTGCCGAGGTCGTCGATCAAATTGCTCGGCGCCCAGAGAAACAGCGCGGGCTTGCCATTGATGCGGTAGTACGCGGGCAGGTTGAAGTAGTTATCAATCCAGTGCTGTGTCACGGCGCGCCAATCGTCGCGGCTGTGCGTCTTCGGTGCGTTGTGGTTTGCCCACATAATCGCGACCTGAAGTTGATCGCGGTAGCGCGCCTTGCGATATGCATCGAACCAATGCTCCAGCGAACGATGTCCCGCTTGCCAATACCAATCGACAAGAAAAGTCCCAATGCTATTCTCTCGCGCCCATTTGATCTGCCAATCGACCACTTCAGGATTGCCTTCGTCGTAGTAGCCGAGCAAAGGCTTGCGGTTCGGCGCGGTATCGCGCACGGGATTCCACTTCTTCGGCGCTTCCCAGCCGGGGAAATAATAGGCCGCGACGTCGATGGAAGTTTTGATGGGCTGTGGCTCGGGCACGTAGTCAGCCGGTTGAATTGCGCGAGCAGGTCCGAAAGACAGACGTGACACAACGCCGTTCACCGATACTTCATATGTTTTTGAATCTGATGCGTTGACAGTCCAAAACACATCGGTTGATTCGTCGTAGGCAAGGTCACGAATTTGTTGCTTCGCGGCACCCTCATGCAGCGCAACACCGGCGGGCAACTTTAGTTCGGCAATAGCGCCGGGCGCAGTTACTCCGCCGAAATTCTTGAAACGCGCAAGCACGCGACAGGGACGCCCCGCGCGGTTCACACCGTTTTCGAATCCGAGATAGGTGAGCGCAAGATCGGCTTCGCCGCCGGGGGCGTTGGCAAGGGACAGGGCCGAAACCTGCACGCCATCAGGGAGTTCAAGCCCCAGCGCGGCGATGCTGCCTTTCCACGATTCATTCTTCGAGAGCGGAACGTTGTAGGTATGTGCGCCTTTGCGCAGCGAAACGCCCGCGCGCTGCATGCCCGTGAACTCGCTGGACGCCCAACAGAGATTCACCGCGTCATCGTCGCGTTTGTTATCGATTGTGAGCGTCGCGAACGACGCGTTCGCTGCTGTCAGACTAAGACGATTGCTCCACGCGATAGGCTGTTCATCGATTCTCTTCCTGAAGTCGTTGGGAGCGAATGTTGTTTTGCTCGTGGCCGAATCGTCGCCCCATTCCCCCACGCGAAAAAAATCAATCTCGAAGTGCGCATTCGCAAAAAGATCGAAACGAAACTGGCGTATGCTGCCTTCGCGCTGCCAGAACGGGAATAACACAACATCTTCCCACGCACCGGTACCCGCAATCGCGAAGCGTTCCTTCTTCTGTTCGGTCAGCCCACCGTATTGGCCCTCAAGCGAACCCGACCAAAACAAATCGCATGCACCAGGTCGATCCGCCTTCATGCGGATGTGCACGTACTGCCACGGCGTCGCCGCAAAATCCACCGAGCGACATGTAAAGAACGGATCCCAGTCGCTTGTGTCGGCAGAGACTATGCCATCGCGCACGGCGACGTTCGCGAGATGGGCGTTTGGTGTCCACGTTTGCAGCGCATCGGGCGAATCGAACTCCCACTGTGGAAGCGCTGCGAGAAGCGTAGTCAGTACGATAATACTGGTCATGATTGTTTCCGATCGTATTCCACGCGCACGAACACGCGGTCGAGGTTATTGTTTTCTATAGGTGATAAGCCGCGAACCCGGCATCGCTTCGATCGTGAGTTGAACACCACTCTCCATCAACGATTTGCCTGTTTGCACATGTGTTTCGCCCGTATCGGCATCGTGTAGTTCATATTGCGCGTCAGGCTCGAGTTCATGAAGTACCGGGGTCATTACCGTAAACGGGCTCGTCGGCCTGCGCAAGGCAAGTACCATACCTTCTTTAAGATCGGGTCGATCATATTGCCACGCAGACCAACCATCCGTCGCCAGCGAATACGAAAGCAAGGGATAGAAATCGCCCTCGAAGTATTTGCGCACGGATTCGAGTTCCACCATGCGCGCGTTCAACCACTCCGTCGAAAAATGTTTGGTCGTGTCGTTTTCAAAGTCGTACATGATCAGCACCATACCGGGGCCGAGCGCGCTGCGGAACACGTAGGTGTCCTCGCGATCGCACGCGCCCGTGCTGAGCGGCACCCATGCACCGAGCCCTTGGGTCTGGCCTTGCATGGCTGTGGCGCCGAAATTCGGAAAGCACTGCACGTCGCTGCGCCAAAGGGGGATGCTGCGCGAAATCGATTCGAGATCGATGCGACGTCCGCCGCTTGAGCAATTGTCAATCAACAAGCCCGGGTGACGTTGGCGCAATTCGTCCCACATCGCGTACATGCCGGTGATGTGTTTGATCTCCGCGATGCCAACGCGATCGGGCGCGTCAGCAGCTTCCCAAAACGGGCGCGGATCCATGTTGAAGTCCTGGCGATAACAGGTGACCTTGCCTTCATCGATCAGTTTGGAGAGGAAGTCCGTGAGCCATTGGCGCGCTTCGGGAATGCCGAGGTTGTAAAGGCGATTGTCACCGATCGGACCGAGCAACCATTCAGGATGTTCGCTGGTCCAAGGCGTGTCTTTGTAGACGCGCTCAACTTCGAGCCACAACACAAAGCCAAGACCGAGCTGGTGCAATGTCTCGCCGAGCGGGGCCAAGCCCTGGGGAAAATATCCGGGATTCGCGTGCCAATCGCCCACGTAACGCCACCATTGACTGTTGAACACCGTGGCCCCGGGTTTGGCTTCGTCTTTGCCGAACCAGCCCGCATCAACCCAGAGATATTCGAGCGGGAGCTGCTGCTCCTTCCACCAACGCGCATGTTCAATATGCTTGCCGACGAAGTTGCCGCCCCAAGTGGCGTTGGTGATGGGAGCCTGCGCAGGCTTGCCGTTAACCTGCGGACGATGCTGCGCGAGGATGAATTGACGCAGGAGGTTTTGTCCGCGCATCGCGTTGCCTTCCCAGAACAACAGGAGTATGCGCGGCATACGAACTTCTTCGCCGGGCTGGAGCGTGAAATGCGTACGGCGCAGACCCGCGCGCACGCGCACACCTTCGTCGGTCCGGAAGAAACTAGCGGTCCAATCACCCGTCCAGCCAATTGCGCCGATGACGCCGTGATCGCCCATATCGATATTGAAAAAAGGCAGCGTGCCACAGGAAGAGCGGCCACCTTTGGATTCAAGAACAAACGGATTCGACTCGCCCCGCCACGGATCCTGCGGATCTTCTTCCGTGGGGCCTAGGGCCATTGTCTTTGGGGCGAAATCGTCGAGGCGGCATTCGCTGCCGTTTGCATAGCGCACGCGCGCGCTATTCGCGCGCGGCAACGGGAGCAGTATGTCCAGTGCGCGTATGTCGCTGAGAATGGGGCTGTTTGCTTGGCCGGTGTTCTTGAAGTGAAGCACCCATTCGACAGCGGGGGCCTCAGAGAATGATCGTACGTCGCAACGCAATTCAATCGACGTATCGGCCACCGTGACGTTGACGGCGGTTTTCTCTACGTTCCACGTGCCGGCCGAAACTGTGCGCGACGGCGCAGTGTCAACCGCGAAGCTGAACGGGAACTGCGCAGAAACACCAACTGAAGCGGGATCGCCGAAGGCCTGCTGTGTCCACGTTTTTGTCGCGGCCAATTCGCCCGGCGACGGCGTTACCGACAGCAACACCTGCGACGCAAGAAACAGCGTGAACATATAGATGCCTCCTCATTCGCACGTTGATCCATTGTGGTCTGTCGATTGACAACGCCAGTCGACGGCCACCTCGCTGCGCGGGGGAGGAACTACAGACGATACAACTATTCTGCCCTTACTTCAGCACTTCCGCAATGGCACTGCCGAGCGCGTCCATATTCGATGGCGTCATACCGGCGACGTTGATACGGCCGGAGCCAACAATGTAGATGCCATACTTTTCTTTCAATGCATCCACATGCGCTTTCGTAAGGCCGGAGAACGAGAACATTCCTTTCTGCTTGGTGAGGAATGAAAAGTCCTGCTTGACGCCTTTTGCTTTGAGCGTATCAACGAAGACTTGGCGCATACCGGCAATGCGGTCGCGCATGCCTTTTACTTCCGATTCCCATTCGGCGCGCAACGCGGGGTCGTTGAGAATCGTGGTGACGATGTTCGACCCATGCGCAGGCGGGTTCGAGTAGTTGGTGCGGATAATGCGTTTGAGGTGGCTCAACGCTTTTTGAGCGCTCGTCTCCGAATCGGCGACAAGCGTGAGCGCGCCGACGCGTTCGTTGTAGAGGCCGAAGTTCTTTGAGAACGACGAGCAGACGTAGACTTCGCGTCCGGATGCGACGAAGGGCGTAAGGCAGCGAGCGTCTTCGGCGAGGCCATCTGCCAAACCCTGATAGGCGAAGTCGAAGAGTGGCACCCAGCCTTGCGCTTTCGCGACTTCGGCGATCGCGTTCCATTCGTCGACGGTTGGATCCATGCCGGTGGGGTTGTGGCAGCAGCCGTGCAACAACACGAAGTCGCCTGCGGGCACTTTCTTCAATGCGTCGAGCAATGGGCCGAAGTTTAATTTCTTACCTTCGGCATCATAATAAGGATAGGCAGCGGTCGGAATTCCGGACGCGGCAAAGATACTCGGGTGGTTCGGCCAGGTCGGCTCGCTGAGCCAAACCTTCGCGTCAGGCTTCAGGAACTTGATGAAGTCCGCGGCGACGCGCAATGCGCCGGTACCGCCAGGCGTGTGCGCGGTTGCGCAGCGCTTGCTTGCGATGGCCTCGTGTCCCGCGCCGAACAACAAGCCTTGCACCGCTGCACAATATTCAACGGTGCCGCTATTCGGGCTCACGTAGTTTTTCGTTTTTTCGTCCGCGAGGATGCGCTGTTCCGCCTTCTTGACGGAGTTGAACACGGGCGTCTTGCCGTTTTCATCGCAATACACGCCGATGCTGAGATTGATCTTCCCCGGTTTCGGGTCTTTCTTGAACGCTTCGGTAATCCCCAGGATGGGGTCCGGCGGCGCCATTTCCAATGCTTCGAACATTTTGCCCTCTCTAGAGTGGTGTAAGTTTCCCCCGCGCATGCGCATTGCGCACAACCGGATAGTTTACGCTTACGCACGACGCGATGCCAGTGGATAAAAGGAGCACGGGCGTCCCGCCCGTGATTTAGATGTACAGACGGGCGAGACGCCCGTGCCCCTTTTGATGCTCACATGCCAGCTACGCTGCGGTATACGCGGAGGGCGCCTTCTGCTGTCTTGGTCCAGGAGAGTTGGGCGGCCCGGTTTTTGCCTTTCGAGATACATTCGGCGCGGAGGTTGGTGTCTTCCAGCAAATGGCAGAGTCCATCTGCGATGGACTCTACATCGAGCGGATCGACAAGTACCGCTGCTCCGCCCGCTACTTCCGGCATGCTGGAGTTGTTGGACGTGAGCACGGGCACGCCGCAGGCCATGCCTTCCTGGATCGCGTTGCCGAAACCTTCGTAGAGGCTGGGAAGTGCAATTATATCCGCGGCACTAATCACAGCGGGCAGATCGTCATCGGCAACAAACCCGGGGAAATGAATTCGCGCCCGATGCGGCGAACGATTCGCGCAATCGGTGATCGGTTGCGTTTTCCAACCCGTGCGTCCGGCGATTACGAGATGATTATCGACCTTATCTGCGATCGACGACCACGCCTCGATCAACCGCTCCAGGTTTTTGCGTGGCTCAATCGTGCCGTAATAGAGGACGTAGCTATGGGGAAGTTTGTATTTCTCTCGCGCTGATTGCTTTTCATTTTCAGTCGCGGGTGCGAAACGCTCGTCCGCACCTTGATTTACCACTTCGATTTTATCGGCGGGGATTTTCAGGATCTCGATGATGTCATTCATTGTGGCTCTTGACACAGCGATGATGCGCGCGGCATTGCGCGCGGAACGCGCAACGGCCCATTTGTAATACATGGCGCGCTCGCGGGTGTACCACTCGGGATGCAGGAAGAAGGTCATGTCGTGAATCGTCACGACCATGTTGTCCAGCGGAATGACACTACCCACGTTTGCGGGATAATGGACGACGTCCGCTTCAAACGAATAAATGTCGGCGCGCACGCCCCACTGATCGTATCGCAGGCGCGCGGCGGGTCCTGCGTAACCGCGTTCAATGAATTCTGCGTTGGGCTGGCGGCCTTCAGCAGGAACTTCAAAGTCCTTCGGCCATGCGAAGATGACCTCATCAGGATTCGCGAGCTTAGGTAAGCGTTGCGAAAGTTGGACAACGTAAACGCCCGTGCCACTGCGGTTATTGGCTTGGAGCGCGTTGACGAGCACCTTCATCAGCAGACGCTCCGGTACACGGCAGCGGTTTCTTCCGCGGCTTTCTTCCACGAGAATTTCGCGGCTTGCGCGAAACCGCGTTGGCGCATCTGCTCGCGCAACGATTCATCGGAGAGCACTCGGCGCATCGCGTTTGCGATGCTGTCCACGTCGTTGGCATCGCAATATTCGGCGGCATCGCCGCCGACTTCGGGAAGTGACGAATTGTTAGCGGTGATCACGGGGCAGCCGCAAGCCATTGCTTCGAGCACAGGAAGTCCGAAGCCTTCGTAGAATGATGGAAATATGAGGGCATCGGCCGCGCTGTACAAAGCCGGTAAATCAGATTGTGCGATAAATCCCGTTTGAATCACGCGTCCTTTAGGAACTTCGATTTTCTTCTTACCTTGGATGTTTTCAACAACGGATGCTCCTACGCGATCAATCCATTCCTCTTTATCGAATTCAATTTCGAAATCAGACTCAAGCCATCCTTTCGCACCAGCTAGTACCAGCCTGTGCGGTACGTCGTCTCGAATCTTGCGAAACGCTTCGACAATACCATGCACATTTTTTCGAGGCTCGATCGTGCTAACAAACAGCACATAAGGCTGACGAATGTCGTACTTCACCGCGATGATTTCGCGGGCTTTCATTTTCGGTACGGGCGCAATCGAGTCATCAACCGCGAGGTGCACCGTGTGCACGCACTCAGGTTTTACCCCGAACAATTTGATAATGTCCCGCCGCGTGCTTTCGGAATCGGCGATAACAGCATCGGCTTCGCGCGCGAAGCTTTCGACTTTTGAAGAGAAAGGCCCGACGATTTTCGGGCTGCAGAGTTCAGGATGCTTCTTGAATGTTATGTCGTGGATCGTGAGTACGCGTTTCGCACGCTTCGTTGGGGGCAGAAAATAGTTTGTTGCGTGATAGACGTCCACACCGCCGAGCAGAGAATCGACTGCAGGCATGCCGAGCATGGACCAGACCTTGTACATCGCGCGCGTTGGGATCGGCAGACGACGGTGGCGCAGCGGTCGCCCAATCGCCTCAAGGTCAAGCGCCCGCGCCTGCGCCGCGAAACCGGAGATATCAAGGCCTTCGATTTCCATCAGGGCCTTAAGTAGGTGCAAACAGTAGTTTCCCACCCCGCTTCGATTGTGAGTGATGGGTCCAATATCGAATCCTACGCGCATTGTGGCGAGCGTAGCAGGGGGTCTGTAGGGAGTCAAGGAATGGCGCAGGCCGGCTTCGGCTAAATTACCTAGGTAAACCTAGGCCCAATAGAGCTTTACACAGTGCCTTTTGTGGGCGGCTTCGTCTTGACAGGGGGGTGGCCCTATGGTAGACTTCGGTAGATTGTTAGCACTCTTGCTAATCGAGTGCCAGATTGGAGCAAAAGGTTGCGCCAAGACGCCGAACTGTCCGAACGCGAAAACCTGATCCTGCAGGCTGCCGTGCATAGCTTTATCACGACGGCCGAGCCGGTGGGTTCGCGCGCGATTGTGAAGCGTTTTGGTTTGGATTTGAGCGCGGCGACAGTGCGAAATGTGATGGCCGACCTTGAAGAGGCCGGTTATTTACAACAATTGCACACTAGTTCCGGACGCGTGCCGACCGATCGTGGGTATCGCTATTACGTCGATTACCTGATGCGCGCGCAAGAGCTGACGCTTCAGGAGCGCGCGCGGATTGAGTCGGAGTTGACGTCGCGCCTGAGCGATGCCGACGAGGTGATGCGGCAGACGAGCCATTTACTCGCGCTGTTGTCGCACCAGACCGGCATCGTGGAATCGCCGAACGAAGGCGACGCGCAGGTGAACCGAATCGAATTGATCCCGGTGACGCCCGCGCGCGTCGCGGTGCTGATCGCTGACAGTGTAGGACGCGTTCGCACGCACATGGTGTCGATCGAGCCGAGCATTGAATCGGCGATGGTGCCGCGCTTGAGCGCGTTCTTGAATGAGAATTTCCGCGGCGTGCCCGTGGATCGGCTCATGACCTCGGTGCAGACGCGGCTGCGGATGTTTATGGATGAGCAACGGCGCTTGGCGGAGGAAGCCGTGCGCGTGTTGCAGCTGCTGCCGGCGAACAGGCCGGGTACCTTGTACCTGGAAGGCGCGACGCAACTGTTTGAGCAGCCGGAATTTCGCGACGTAGATCGCGCACGCGAAGTATTTGTCCTACTGGACGAAAAAGAGCGCCTGCTCGAAATGCTGCGCTCCGCCGTCATGCAGGGCGAGTCCCCGCGAGCGACGGTGCTGATTGGAAGAGAAGCGCCGGGCGAAGGTGTTGACGGTATTAGCCTCGTGGCCGCGCCGTACATGGTCGGCACGAAGCAGGTCGGCATGATAGGCGTGCTAGGGCCGCGTCGTATGCCGTACCCAAAGGTGACGGCGCTCGTCGATTACACGGCGGGCCTGCTGAGCAGGTTGTTGACGCGATTGGCGACGTGATTGTTGTTTGGTTGATGTGTTGATTGTGAAATAGTGCCTCTAACAAGATTTGAATATCCCGAAGGGATTCTAGCACGCAGCCCTGGGTTGGCTTTGGACAATACAGGATAAACGGTCTTAATCCCGAAGGGATTAAGGCATGTAGCCCAGGGTTGGACCGCCGGAGTCGCTTCGACGCAGGTGGGCCTATCCTGGGTAAGCTAACGCCAAATGCCGAGTGAACCCTGAAGGGGTTCTGGCAACTTAGTTAGAGATTCTGAGTAATAAGTAGGCATTACGGAAGAGATGCGTTTTCGAATGAAGAAGTCTGACGAAGAAAAGACCGAGCTTGAAAAAAAGCTCGAAGCTGAGGTCGCGGCTGAAGAAGCCGAATCGACCGAAGCTAGTGATGAAACAGTTGAATCCACGCCGGAGCAACCGGCGATCGATGTCGAGACCGTCATGCGCGAACGCGCGGCGCTCGCGGATCAGTTGCTGCGCATGCGCGCGGAGTTCGACAACTACCGCAAACGCATGGCGCGCGACGCGGATCGTGTGCGTCAACAGGCGGCGGAGTCGCTAATACGAGATCTGTTGCCGGTGGTGGACAATCTCGAACTGGCGATGAAGCATCGTGACGGCGGACCGGATGCATTGGCCGAAGGCGTCGGAATGGTGCTGCGTCAATTCCACGATGTGTTGACGCGCAACGGTGTCGAGCCGATCAGGTCCGCGGGCGAAGCGTTCAATCCGGAAGTGCATGAAGCCGTAACGCAGCGCGAACACGACGAAGTGCCCGCGCACTCGGTGATCGAGGAGTATCAAAAAGGATACAAGCTCGGCCAGTTGGTGCTGCGGCCTGCAAAGGTTGTGGTTTCGACAGGCGCGGCCGGTAGTGGAGAAACTGCTGAAGAAACTAGCGCTGCGGAATCTGAAGCGTAAGAGCATAAGAACGCAGCGTATCAAGTACGTAAGAAGAGACCCGCTGGGCGCGGATAGCGTCGCGGGATGGAGGAAGAAGACATATGGCAAAAGTTATTGGAATCGACCTGGGCACGACAAATTCGTGCGTGGCCGTGATGGAAGGCGGCGAGCCTACCGTCATTGCGAACACGGAAGGCGCGCGCACAACGCCGTCGGTCGTGGCGTTCACGAAAGACGGCGAACGTCTGGTCGGCGCGGTTGCGAAGCGGCAAGCGATAACCAACCCGCAGAACACGATCTTTTCGATCAAACGCTTCATGGGCCGGCGTCACGAAGAAGTGACGGCGGAAGAGAAGCTGGTGCCGTATAAAGTCACGGGCGCGCCGGGCGGCGATTGCCAGATTGAAGTGCAGGGACAGTCTTTCCGCCCGCCAGAGATTTCCGCAATCATCCTTCGCAAAATGAAGGACACCGCGGAAAATTATCTCGGCGAACCGGTGACGCAGGCGGTGATTACCGTCCCCGCATACTTTAACGACGCGCAGCGCCAGGCGACGAAAGACGCCGGCAAGATCGCGGGTCTCGAAGTGCTGCGCATCATCAACGAGCCGACGGCCGCAGCATTGGCCTATGGCCTCGATCGCAAGAAGAACGAGAAGGTCGCCGTGTACGATCTCGGCGGCGGTACCTTCGACGTATCAATTCTCGCGATCGGCGACGACAGCTTCGAGGTGATGAGCACCAACGGCGATACGCACCTCGGCGGCGACGACTTCGATCAGCGCGTGATGGATTGGATCGCGGATGAGTTCCTGAAAGATCAGGGCATCGATCTACGCAAGGATCCGATGGCGTTGCAGCGCTTGAAAGAAGCTGGTGAAAAGGCGAAGTGCGAGCTTTCGACGACAATGCAGACGGACATCAACCTGCCGTTCATCACGGCGGATGCGTCCGGTCCGAAGCACCTAAACCTCACGCTGACGCGCGCAAAACTCGAACAGCTTTGCGACGATCTGTTGCAGCGTTCGAAGGCGCCGTGCTACCGCGCGATTGAAGACGCGGGCCTTAAAGCGAGCGACATCGACGAAGTGATCCTCGTCGGTGGTATGACGCGTATGCCCGCGGTCGGCGAAATCGTGAAGAGCATCTTCAACAAAGAACCGCACCGCGGCGTGAACCCCGATGAAGTGGTCGCCGTTGGCGCGGCAATTCAGGCGGGCGTGCTCGCGGGCGAAGTGAAAGACGTGCTCCTGCTCGACGTGACGCCGTTGTCGCTGGGCATTGAAACCCTCGGCGGCATCTGCACGAAATTGATCGAGCGCAACACGACGATCCCCGTCACGAAGCGTCAGATTTTCTCGACGGCCGCGGACGGCCAGACGGCGGTCACGATTCACGTGCTGCAAGGCGAGCGCGAACTTGCGGCGCACAACCGCACGCTGGGGCGTTTCGATCTCATCGGCATTCCCGCCGCGCCGCGTGGCGTGCCGCAGGTGGAAGTGACTTTCGATATTGATGCAAATGGAATCGTGCACGTGTCTGCGAAAGATCTCGGCACGGGCAAGGAACAGAAGATCCGCATCGAATCGTCGAGCGGCTTGTCCGAATCCGATATCGACAAAATGGTGAAGGACGCGGAGTCGCACGCGGCGGAAGACGCCGAGCGCAAGAAGGGCATCGAAGTGCGCAACAACGCGGACTCGATGGTCTACTCGACGGAAAAGACGCTGAAAGAAAACGCGGACAAGATTAGCGCCGACGACAAGGCCGCGATCGAAGCCGCGATCACCGAAGTGCGCACAGCGCTCGCCGGTACCGATAACGCAGCCATCGAAGCAGCGATGCAGAAGCTCACGCAAGCATCGCACAAGATGGCCGAAGCAATGTACGCCAGCGCGGCACAGGCCGGCGCAGGCGCGCCGGGCGCGGATGCAGGCGAAGGCTTCGGCCCAGAAGCGGGCGGCGACGGCCACGCAGGCGCGGCAGGTGCGACGGGACAAGGGCCGATCGATGCGGACTTCACCGTTGAAGACGAAAAGAAATAAGTACTAACTCTGGGGCACGCCGTTCGACTGAACGGCGTGCCCCGATTTCCAATCGTGCTCGTGCTCCTATTCGTCATCGCATTCGCAGATCGAAAGCCAAATTAGGCTCCTTAAACATAAATCGAAACGTATCCTGCGAATCTATATCCCAAAGGGATTAAGGCATGTAGCCTAGGGTTGGACCGCCGGAGTCGCTTCGACGCAGGCGAGCATTAAATAGGCTAAAGGTTTACTAGAACTCTTAGCGAACCCAGCGTTGCGCATCTTTATCCCGAAGGGATTAAGGCATGTAGCCCAGGG
>JADLHJ010000052.1 GCA_020848835.1 Candidatus Hydrogenedentota bacterium | reverse complement strand
CACCGCGCAGCGAAGTGGCGATTCTCAATTCCTGCGAGCAGAACTATGCGTTGCAGATTCAGCCACAAGCCGAAGGCCTCGCATACTGGGAACAAGTCAGCCGCTATTACAACGCGCTGCGCCGTCAGGGCATCAATGTGGATGTCGTTCCAATCGACGTCGATCTCTCAAATTACCGTGTCGTGATTCTGCCAAGTTGGTCCCTTCAGTCGGCCGCCGACGTCGCAACGCTCGAACACTATGTGCGACGCGGTGGCCGATTGGTGCTGTGTCCGCGTACCGGCCTGAAAAACGAAGACAACGTTTGCAGCGATTCGCCGCTGCCCGGCGCATTCGCCAAGATGGCCGGCATCGAAGTGGACGACTACGATGCGCTGGGCACCGCCACCTGCCGCGTGACCTTCGGCGACCGCACCGCCTACGAAGTGAGCGTCTGGGCCGACGCCTTGCTCCTCGACGGCGCCGAAGCGCGTGCTCATTTCGCCGATGGCTTGTTTGAGGGAGAAGCGGCAGTAACGAAGCATCCCTTCGGTCGCGGCGAGGTCTGGTATATCGGCACCTACGGCGAACCTGCCTTCTACGACCGCATCCTTGGCGAGATACTCGACGCAGCAGACATTGTGCGCCAAGTGCGCGCGCCCGAAGGTGTTGACGTGAGTTGGCGCGAGAAGCACGATGCGCGCGTCCTGTTCCTCGTGAATCTCACCGATTCGCCGCAGGAAGTCACCTTGACTGCGGGGCTAACGGCGCTATTGGGCACGGTGCCTGTCGCGGATAAGGTCGCGCTGGGCGCGTTTGAAGTGGGTATTTACTCCGCCACGAGAGCTCGCACGGAATCGGGCATCGGGAAAGACACCGCGCCGGACGGCGTCAGCGCGGTATTACATCCGAAATAAGTCCAACGCCGACAGAGGGCCTGCGGGAGTGCAGCGGAACCTTAGCAGCCCGAGTTTTGTAGCGCCCGGTCTCCGCGCCGGGCGTCCTGCGGAGAGTCAAATTCGACCCTAAGTCGCGCCCGCCGAGGAGAGCGGGGCGCTTGGGCCGCGCATAAAGTCAGTTTGCAGTATCGTAGTAACGCAGAAATCGGACGCATTCTTAATGTACATTGCTCGCGAATATTGAAACGGTACGGAGAGGCATCCATGAAAAAGAGGCACGGCTTTACGCTGATCGAACTGCTGGTCGTAATTGCCATCATCGCGATCCTCGCGGCAATCCTGCTCCCGGCGCTCGCCCGCGCCCGCGAAGCAGCCCGGCGCTCCTCCTGCCAGAACAACCTGAAACAGTGGGGGATAATCTGCAAGTTGTTCGCAACCGAAGCCAAAGGCGAAAAATTCCCCCCAGGCATGACAACAATACCAACTTGGGACGGCGGTGTCGGCTATGTGTTCGGCGGCATCGGCTCGGAACATCTCTACCCGGAGTATTGGACTGATCCCAACATTGCCGTGTGTCCATCATCAAGCCATGCGACGGTAAGCTCAGTGTTGGGCGGAGGCGCGCCTGAAGGCGGTATTATCAACAACGACGACCTGGGTGACGAAATTGCACGGGTCGGAGAACTCAGCGACGGGACGGACGCAGCCAAAGCCTGCTTACACGCGAAGCTTTCCATGCCTGTTTCGTATAACTACATGCCCTACGCAATAAAAAATGCAAGCGAGCAATTTGCAGTTTTTTGGCTGCTAATCAACTCGGGTTATTCAGAATGGGCTTGGGCCTTCGCTACAGGGGCCACAAGTGTATCCTTTACCGACACTGATCTTGCTCCATATGGCTGCGATGGGTTCGGTGCACGCGTGGAAACAAATGGCACTGGGATGGAAGATATCAACTCGGCTTTAGTCTCTGACTGGTGGGCCCTTGACTCGTGGTTGACCGACGAAGATCTTAACCCCATACCAAATGAGTTCAAACGCGTCCGAGAGGGGATCGAGCGCTTCTTCATCACGGACATAAATAATCCCGCTTCATCCGCAAAAGGGCAGAGCCTGGTTCCAATCATGTGGGATTCATGGGGGGCCGCAGGTGGCGGTGGCGCTAGCCCGTCAGTACTGGCAGTTTTCAATCATATACCCGGTGGCGACAATGTGCTCTACATGGATGGCCATGTCGAATTCATCAAGTATCCCGAAAAATTCCCTTGCTACGGAATACCGCTTTCAAGCGGAACCATTGGTGCGGAAGAGGTTGCATACTGGCAGTGGTTTTTTGCGGGAATGTGGTAATTACCGGTCAACTGCAGGGAAGTCCGGGCATCTGTACCGGACCTCCAAAAGGTCCCCCTGAAATTTATGGTAGATGAATCACCCGGCGCAAACGCGGCAATACGATAAAAGAACAGCAATGAGAAAAGTCCTATGCAGGTTGCTTTGCTTAATAGTGTATCTTCCCGGCTTTACCGGCTGCGGCGGTGAGAGTGCCAGAACAGTACCCATAGCCGGGCCCGGTGCCGATACGGAATCTAACCCGGCCCCCAAGATTGACCGGCCAGCACTGAGGCCGCCCGCCGATCGTGTGGCTCCGCCACCCGGTAGCCCCTCGGCAAAATGACGGACGTAGTTTTGCGAGGCTGTCTCTGCCTATCGATCGTTGCAGTTCTGACAAACCTCGCCGACGCCGAACCTGTTCGCATACTTCCTCTGGGCGACTCAATTACCGAACAAGGCAATCCGGGCTATCGCTACGAATTATGGAAGCAGCTTGTAGATGCGCAGGTCGACTTCGACATAATTGGGTCGATGCACGGAGCCGGGGAGAAGGGGCCGGCGCAGTGGCCCGAGCACAAGGGCAAAGCGTTTGATACCGATCACGAAGGCCATTCGGGCTGGACATCGAGCGACCTGTTGCGCGGCTGCGATTGGGAACTCGGACGCGGGAAGTTGCAGGAATGGTTGAAGCATTACACACCCGATGTGGTCTTCCTTCATATAGGCACCAACGACGCCTTCCACGTGACGCCCACGGACGAAACAATTGCGAATATCGGCACGGCGATCGATCAACTCCGCGCAGCAAACCCAAAAGTAACCATCTTCTTGGCGAAGATCATCCCGCTATGTGGCCAGTGGGAACGCGAATACGACCCAAATGTCATCGCGATCAACAATCGCATTCCGGGCGTTGCCAAAGAGAAGGGCACACGCAAATCTCGTATCATCGTGGTCGATCACTACTCCAGCTTCGACAGACAACGCGACACGGATGATGAAATCCATCCGAACGCTCTGGGCCAGCAAAAAATGGCAGCCCGCTGGGCCGATGCATTCTTCGCTGCTGCGCGACGCACCCCCACAAAATTTGGTATCCGACCCAACGCGGCGCCCCGCATGAAATGCGGCCGCGCAATCACCTGCGCGCGATGAGAGAAATTGGCGGGCAAATACCATCCGCATTGTTCGTTGCTTTCTATGAATACGTCAACCAAACACGGGTCGTTTCGCAAGGTGGCCTCTATCGGCAACCGCACTACCCAGCGCAACATTCTACCCGCGTTCCAGAACCCGTCGCCCCGTATGCATTACCTCGCGTTGGCACCGGATAGTGCAATGCCATGGGCGAATAGACTAGGAAGGATGCATTGCATGTCCGCCACCATCAATAAGACCATGCCCCATGCCCGCGAATATCCCGACACGGAAGGTGCCAACCTTGAAACCGCGAATCGCATTGGATCGATACCCCCGCAACCCTTGAATCGTCGAAAACAAAAAGCTACACCCCTACCCCTACGACCCAGCCCGAAAAAGGCACCCTTATGAAACAAGCACTTACAACGGATACCACCCAAATACACCCCTTTGTTTCGTCAAAAAATAAATTTCGCACCCCCAACTGGGTGCAGCCCACTCATCAGTTGTAACGTGCAAAAAAACGTAGCGAGAAACGCGTTCCTGGATACGGCCAGTACAATGCGCTGGACATATAAAGTGAAGACACTTCCACGCTGCCGCGCTGGGGTCGAGCGAAATATGGAGTCTGACTTGCTTTTCGGCGGTTCAAGAAGCGAGCCCGTCACCGCTTTTCGCCTCCACGACTTTGCAGATCGCCGAGCGCCTTTAAGGCATTTCCGGTTTTTTTGTCATGCGCTTCGTGATCTCGGCGGCGCGTCAGCGTTGTTGAAAGCCGTGGATATCGCATAATTGAAACATGTCGTGCCGCAACTCGAACATAACACTCATGATGTTGGCGGGACTAATGTGTCTGCCTTCGCGTGCTGATCTTTCTCCACCCGCCGACATACAGGGCGACCTTCGCGTAGACGCATGGAATATCGCAGCCGAAAGCCTCAAAGCGCACCTGCCGGATTTCAATCACGCGTATCCTGACGTCGGCGTAGACATAAACATGACCGGCGCCTTGCTGCAGGCGCGGCTTATGCTCTCGTTGTCCGCCGGAGTCGGCGCGCCCGATGTGACCATTCTGCAATTCCACGACGCCCTGCGCTTCGCCGCCACGGGACAGCTCGCGGATCTCAGTGATTTGGCCGAGCGCTATCGCGACGCATTCCCCGAAAGCGCCTGGAAGGACTGCACCTTTGAAGGCCGCGTGTATGCCATCCCATGGGACCTCGCGCCTTGTGCAGTGTTCTACAAGCGCGACATTTTTCAGAAATACAAAATCGATCCAGCGACAATCCGCACTTGGGACGATTACATCGCCGCCGGGGAAAAAATACTGGCGGCGTCAAACGGCAAGACACGTATGTTGTTTCATCCGACTAGTACTGCTGAGTTTCTTTTTGAGATTCTCCTGCGTCAAGCGGGCGGCCAGATTTTCGACGAAGCCGGTAACGTCGCGATCAATTCCTCTGAATCCCGGCGCGTACTCACGCTGCTCCGGCGATTAACAGACACCGGTATCGGCGCAAACACGCCGGTCTGGACTCCAATATTCCTTTCTTCATTTAAGACGGACACCATTTCCACTTACCCAATGGCAGTTTGGTTCGGCCGTTTCATTCAAGACTATGCACCCGATGACGCGGGCCGCTGGGGAGTGTTTCCCTTACCGATCTTCGCAGGCGATAAAGCTCGCGCCACGACGTACGGGGGATCGGCGCTTGTAATTCCAAAGCAGTCAACGCAGCAAGTCGCCGCGCGTGCATACGTCGAATTTATGCTCTGCAACCGCGCGATGCAGTTGGCTCATTACCGACGCTTCGATCTGTTTCCGGCAATGAGCGCGACCTACAACGATCCGTTCTTCGACGAACCCGTCGCATATTTTGGCAATCAGCCAATCCGCCGGATGTTTGCGAATGAGGTCGCCAAGATAAAGAATTTCAACCGCACCCCGGATTGGGAAGAGACCCGCCATTACATTCGGCAAGGTCTAAGCCGCTGGTTGAACAGCAACGACGCGCCCGAAGCCTTCCTCGCAGAATTCGAGGAAAAATTGGCCGCGCGCCTCGGACGCGAAATCTCGCCGCAATCGCTTTCGAAAGTCGCTTCGGAATGACAAATGATCGTATTTCCAGAATCGTTGCAAGCCGTCACTTCTATTACTTCATAGCGCCCTTCTTCTTGCTCTACGCGGTCCTCGGTCTATACCCGCTACTTTTTTCGTTCGTCATAAGCTTCGCCCGATGGGACGGCCTCTCCGAACTGCGCTGGACCGGCCTTGCAAATGCCGGCGTAATGCTGCAGGACGAACTCTTCGCCGCCGCGGTCTGGAATACGTTTATACTTGGCCTGCTCTATGTTCCCCCGATGCTTATTGGCGCATTCCTTCTCGCGGTATTGCTCGACTCCGCGATGCTGCGATTTCGGCCTGCTTATCGCGCCGCCGTCTTTATGCCGGTGATTGTGCCAATGGTCGTCGTCGCAGTCGTGTTTAGTCTCTTCTTCGATTTTGAAAACGGCCTCCTGAACTTCGCGCTGCAATCGCTGACGCTCCCGCCCGTGCCGTGGCTGCTTTCCGAATCGTGGGCGAAACCGGCGATTGCGATTCTGCTCGTGTGGCGCTGGACAGGGTATAACATGGTACTCATGCTCGCCGGGCTCCAGACTATTCCCACCGAACTCTACGAAGCCGCGCGCATCGATGGCGCAAACCCGTTGCGCAGGCTCTGGCACGTCACCCTCCCGCACATGCGGCCGGTCTTCGCCTTCTGCACGATCATGTCGATCATCGGCACGGTGTACATGTTCGACGAAATATTCGTCCTCACCAACGGCGGCCCCAGCGTCTCCACGCTCAACATCGGCCTCTATATTTTCAATTCGTCCTTCATCGACTTTAAGTTCGGCTACGCATCAACGCTTGCATACACCGTCGCGCTGTTCGTTTTCATCGCATCGCTGCTCATCTTCCGCGTGCAACGCCGTTCGGAAT
>JADLHJ010000051.1 GCA_020848835.1 Candidatus Hydrogenedentota bacterium | reverse complement strand
TTTGTGAAGAACTACCTCGCGACCGTGCCGAAAGACAAGCTCATCGTGATGACGATGCACATTCCCATCCTGCGCGTGAAGGGCAACGATCAGATTTACGCGATGCTTGCGGAGCGTCCAAACACCTTCACGATCTCCGCGCATACGCACGAACAGGCGAATGTATTTATCGATAAGGATCGCGGCTGGCCAGGTGCCGAGCCCCACCATCATCTCATCAGCGCGACGGTCTGTGGATCGTGGTGGTGCGGGACCTTCGACGAATTGGGTATCCCCCACGCCACCATGAACGACGGCGCGCCGAATGGGTATTCGATCGTGACGTTCAACGGCAATCAGTACAGCGTTGTATTCAAGGCGGCGCGGCGTCCCGCGGATTATCAGATGAATATCTATTGTCCCGACGACGTGGACCAAGCGAACGCGGCAACGACGGATGTGTTGGTAAACGTGTTTGCGGGGTCCGATCGTTCAAAAGTGGAAATGCAGTTTGGGAAGGACGGCGCATGGACGCCACTCGCCCAGACGCGCACCGTCGATCCGGAATGCTTGCGGATGCACAAACAAAACGAATTTCTAAATGAAGAAGTCTTCGGCTGGAAGATGGACGCGCCAAGCCAGACCTCGCACATGTGGACGGGCAAGCTTCCCGCGAATCCGCCCCAGGGCACGCACACCATCACCGTGCGCACGACAGACATGTACGGACAGACCTATGAGGACAAGCGCATCCTTAGGGTACGATGAATCAACGTCGCCACACGCTTATTGTCAAAACCCGGTAAGTTCATAGCCTGCGTTGAACTGCTTTCTTCCCTTCGATGGGCGTGAAAAGATCGTCCTGCGTCAATGTTAACTCACGCGCCATGGCCAGAGAGTGATCGAGAAGCCCCATTTTCGGATAGCGGCCGTTGGAGCCGAATGAAAACTTTACCCCGGCAGCCTTCGCTTGTTTAAGCCAGGCAATTTTGGGGAGATTGAAGCCGGAACTGATCTCGATGGCAATGCTGTGTCTGACCGCCGCGTCAACCACTTTGCCTACGCGCGCTTCGGTCCAAAGCGCGTCATAGTCCCTCGCGAAAGGTTCTGGCAACCAGGACACATTGGCGAGAACATCGATGGGCATCAGTTCCATGTTGTTCACGTAAAAATCGACATACCGATCCGTGAACGTGGCGGGATCACCGACGTCGAGTCCGGGCTCCCACATCTTTTGGCGCTGTCCGTTTGCACCCGGCCAGGTCATCATGTCCGTCAACACGTAGTCGAGCCGCGCAAGCACATCACGCGAGAAGCACGACATCCAGTCCGTCCATTCCGCCTGAATACCTTTGTAAACCGGTTTTCCCTCGAGCGATGCGATATACGCCGAGAGTTCCTCGTCGTTGCTCAGCACAACGGGATATTTGTTTTCCTTGGTGCCCGCGTGTTCGACGATTCCGAATTTAACCTTCCGCTCCTCACTCAAACGGAGCACATCTTCGATTGTGCTGTTGTCGAGATGGGTGTGAAAATCCACCACGAGAAAAGCGGGTACAACCTTTGACATATCTTCGGCAGCGGAGGCTGAAGCTGCCAGAGCGCATGATGCAACGGCGCTTTGCGTCAAAAAATCGCGACGGGACAGCAAAGCACGCACGATTGTTCTCCCCCTCCGGCCGTTACACCCTGATGTCTTTGAGTTTCCACCCCCTGCGAAATACGGGCTTGACGAAATCGTTGGCCTTCTCGTTGTTGGTGAAGCGCAGGTTCTTGGCGTCCCACAACAATTCCTCGTTGGGAAAGCGCCAGGAGATCGCGCCGAGCAGTACCCATTCTGTGTAAGGGCCGGCGATTCCGAAAGGCGAACAGGTTTCACCGTTGCCTTTGCAGGCCTGAATCCAGTTTTCGTAATGGCCCGGCGAACGTTTCAATACCTGCGGAGGAAGGGCGTAATCTGTCATCTTCGTCCTCGGCAGCAAGGTCACGGACTCGCCACGTCCACCTGTGCCCATGTATCCCTTAGAGCCTACAAATATCTCGTTGATGCCCTTCACATCTTCAGCGGTGAATTCCGCGGGCGGCGTGAATTTCGCGGCCATGCTGCCTTCGTACCAGTAGACCGTCACCGGTCCCATTTTTCCGCCGGGCACGTATTGATTCGGGCGCTCCGCAAATTTCATTTTGCAGGCGTAGCTTGGGTAGGTAACGGGATTCACGCCTTCGACTGCCGTGCATTCCACGCTGACGGGACTGCCCAGTTGCAGCCCCCAATTCGCGGGCCCGAGCATGTGGATGCCCCAGTCGCCGATCATCTGCGAACCATATTCGAGGAAGCCGCGCCAATTCGACGGATGAATCTTCTTGCTGTAATCGTGCTTCGCCGCGCGGCCGGTCCACTGATTCCAATCCAGCGTGGCGGGTACCGGTTCGGCGGCGGGCCAAGCGGTGATGTCGCGGGCGAACCCACCACCGCTCATCGAATGGACTTCGGTAATGTCACCGAGCGCACCGCTCCACATGATCTCGCACGCAACCCGCGTGGCCTCGGACGAATACCCTTGGTTGCCCATCTGGGTGACAACTTTGTATTTCTGCGCGGCCTTGGTTAAGAGGCGCGCTTCCCACACGGTCTGAGTGAGCGGTTTCTGACAATAGACGTTTACGCCGTGCTGCATGGCGTAGAGCGCGACGGTGGCGTGCATGTGATCGGGAATGGTGATGGTAATCCCGTCAAGGTTCTTGTGTTCTTTGTCGATTAAGTCGCGGTAGTTACGGTACAACTTCGCCTTCGGAAACAGTTCCGCTGCTTTTTTCAGAAACGATTCGTCCACGTCGCACAGGGCATAGATGTTCTCGGAAGTACCAACGGCACGGGTGTCGTTCAAACCCTGCATACCGCCAACGCCAACGGCGCCAAGGTTCAGTTTATCGCTGGGCGCCAACTCTCCCGCTGCCGCTACCACATTTCGCGGCACAATCGAAAAGATGGACGCCGCCGCAGTTGACGCCAGAAATTCCCGGCGCGTGAACCCCTTCTTGTGCATAAATATGCTCCTCAAGATTTATTTGATCGCCCCGGAGTGAATGGGGCGATTTCCCCTATTGCGTGTCCCCCAAAAGCGTGACTTGCAAGAACGACATGTTCATACACTGAATAAGGGTGAACTAAATGCGCTGTCTATTGCCACCACCACCTGCAATTCCCAAGGTCTGCGGTGTTCGCGCCAATCACTGCAAAGCCGTTCCTAGCGTCAGTATGCCATCCAGGTTATATACTCGACCCGTCGTCCGAGCCGCCGACCCAGCCCAGCGTTTGCGAAGCCTCGGCGGTTTCCGCATCGATATCGGCGAACCGATTCAGCGTCAGATTTCCATCAAAGCTCTTCTCATCGACAGCCGGGACGCGGCCCGACAATCGGAACACCTTTTCGCTCCCATCCGTATCGTCGAACACAATTGAGAAACTGTATTTGTTACTGCCCGACAAATAGCGCCAAGATCCTCGGCCATCGCCGAGTTGGCGCGGTGTGCCTTGTCCCGCGTGCGATGCGGGCAGCAGCGGACCGTCCATCTGCAGTTCCCCGCTCTTGAGCAAACTGGCGAATGATTGCAGGTCCGTCGAGCCATCCTTGTCGAAGTCCCAGCGTATTACGTAGACGCCCGCGCGCGTATTTGCCTTGCCCTTTGCGCGCACCTGTTCGGGGCCGAAAAAAACGACGAACGCCAGTACACCAACTACAGCAGCGAGAAATGCAGGGCTCATGGTAACTTTGCGCATACGAGTATCTGCCCTTTCTGGAGTCATTCATTCCATTCTGTTATCGTAAATAGCTTCACGCGGCGGCGCGGGACGCGCTGCAATTGACGAGCAAGTCTAGCAATTTGTCCCGCTTGAGACCACAAAGCGCCCGTAGCTCAGGTGGATAGAGCAACGGCCTTCTAAGCCGTAGGCCACTGGTTCGAGTCCAGTCGGGCGCGCCATATTAATCACCGCGCGATTGCGCGTATCCGGCTGCTCCCATCATGTGCGGACGATACATTTTCGCAAAGAACCGCAAAGACCTGCTGCGGCGTTTTGGGCTCGACAAGGATTTTGACGAGCATGGCGCAGGCATACCGGTGTACAGCCTGCCTTTATTCAACATTGCGCCGACGAATCGCGTACCGGTCATCGTGATGGAGAATGGCCGGCGCGTGTTGCGTTTGATGGCGTGGGGTTTGATCCCGCCGTGGTCGGATTCTCCGAAGATGCAGTCGGCTACATTCAATGCCCGCGCCGAGGGGATTGCGACTTCCAGACTCTATCGTGGCCCGTTCGCTTCGCGGCGCTGTCTTGTTCCTTCAACGGGCTTCTATGAATGGAGCGGGCCTGCGAAAGTGCGCGTGCCCCATTGCATCCAGAAAGGTGACGGCGAGATTTTCTCGTTCGCGGGGGTATGGGACCGTTGGCAGTCACGGGACCGCACACAGTCGCTGGAATCTTTCAGTATCGTAACGACGGCGGCCAACGCATTCGTGTCGGCCATTCACGATCGCATGCCTGCGATACTGGATGAGGTGGACGAAGCCCGTTGGTTGGACCCGGCCACTCCGCCGGATGAATGCCTGTCTCTGCTCAAGCCCTATGCCGCAGCGGACCTTCACATGCACCGTGTGTCGAACGCTGTGAACAAGGCGGGCGTCGAAGGCCCGGAGTTGGCCGCGCCAGTCGCCAAAGGACTGGACGAAACGCTTCCGGCGCAACTCAATCTCATGGGCCTCGACTAAACTGAATAGCCGACCCTGCACGGCGCTACGGCGCCCGTTCCATTTGGCAGCGTTGATACTGCGTATCTTACGCCAGCGCTTTGACTTCCCCCTGTTTTGCATGTTAAAGTTCAGCGCTTAGGCTGCGAACCCTGCCATGTTCGTGTGCCGGGTATTCAGAGTGTCTGCAACGAAGAAATTGGAATGCACGATCAGTAGTTAGACGGCGTTCCGGGCGAGTGGCGGAACTGGCAGACGCGCTGGACTTAGGATCCAGTATCGCAAGATGTGCGGGTTCAAGTCCCGCCTCGCCCACCAACCGTGAAGCGATAATAA
>JADLHJ010000050.1 GCA_020848835.1 Candidatus Hydrogenedentota bacterium | reverse complement strand
GCGCCATGTACACCCCGTCGCTTGGTCCCGCTACGATACGAATCCCCGGCAGGGATTCGAGAAATACCTTGCCATAGTGCTTGGTCGTGACGCGACGATCAAGAACGACTATCGCGCCGCGATCGCTTCGGCGACGAATCAGGCGGCCAAATCCTTGCCGGAATTTGATCACCGCCTGCGGCACGGTGAAGTCCATAAACGCGTTGCCACCCGCCTCTTCAATCGCTTCAGAGCGCGCTTGCAGTATCGGCTCCGTCGGCACGCGGAAGGGCAGCTTCGTCAATACGACGCACTGCAGCGCGTCGCCCGGCACGTCCACGCCTTCCCAGAAACTGTCCGTGGCAAACAGCACGCTGGACGTATCACTGCGGAAGCGATCCAGCAGGCGCGTTCGCGCCATGGTCCCTTGTTTCAGCGCGGTGATCCCCAGCGCGTTCAGTTCGCGTTCGAGTTTGCCGTGAACATAATCCAGCGCGTAAAACGACGTGAATAGGATAAACGCGTGACCCTTCGTGATCTTCATGATCTCGCGCACGCTCGCGACGGTGTCGTCATTAAACGACCGCTCATCCGGTGCGGACAGGTCCGTGGGCACACAGAGCAGGGCCTGTGACTGATAATCGAACGGCGAATCGATTGCCACGCCTACCGGCTCGCGCTCAGGCACGCGATCCAATCCGACACGTGCGTTGAAGTAGTCGAACTGCCGGCGCACGCTCAAGGTCGCGGAAGTCATCACCAGCGAATGCAGATTTCCGTACACCCAATCCGCAAGCGGTTCCGCGATCTCCAAGGGACAACGAACAATGCGGACAACATTCGGATTGCCGGTTTCGATTTCTATCCAGCGCACGGTGTTCGGCGCGAGTGTCTCGCTCGTGCCTTCCGCAAGCGTATTCGCCAAGCGCAACAAACGATCACGATACGCCTCCAACTGAAACAATTCCGTCACGAAGGGCGGCTCGTTGACGTTGTCTTCCGCCTTCACGTGCTTGAGCATTTCAAGCACGCGTGTCGCCGCTTCCGCGCAACGCGCGACTTCCTCCACGGCAGGCAGCACATACACCGTGTGAATCTCGCGCAGATCGTCGTCGTACAAAACTTCCTGCGTGAGACGCCACTTGATATCGCGGCCCATCTGCGAGCTACGCGCAGAGGTCAACTGCCGGATGGAATCAAACGCCACGGTTAACGCGTCGCGCGACGCCGCGAGCGCGGGTTGGAGTTCGTTGTCGATGACATGGAGGACTTTTTCGATCTCCGGCAACGACAGGCTACTCTTGTCTTTGATGAGCTTTAGCGCAAGGTACGGTAGTAGCCCCCGCTCGCGCCCGCGGTCCATTCTGATAAACCGTGCTATCAACGCGAGCGCACCGGAGCGCGTGGCCTCCGCGCCGAAATATTCCGTGGCCGAATCCTCAACACTGTGCGCTTCATCGATAATCGCGCGGCGATACGACGGCAGCACCGCCAGCGCGGAGAAATTTCCGACTTCGCGCTTAATCGCAAGATCGGAAAACAGCATATGATGGTTCACAACGAGAATGTCCGCCTTAGCGACATCCCGACGCGCGCGGCCCAGGAAACAATTCTTCGGGTTCGGACAACTCGACAAGCGGCACGAGTCGGTTTCGGAACATACATTGCTCCACACGTCCTTTGGGGGGACGAAAGGCAGGTCGGACAAACTGCCATCTTTCGTACTCTCCGCCCAGTCCGCAATCGCGCGCAGCGTGTTCTGTTCTTCCGCATCATTGAATAACGTCGCTTCGGAAAGCGCACGTTGCAGACGCCGCCAACACAGATAGTTATTGCGCCCTTTCACGAGCACCGCGCTGAAATCGCCGGTGAAGGCTTTGCGCAGCACGGGTATGTCCTTGTGAATAATCTGTTCTTGCAGATTGATCGTCTTCGTCGAAACTACCACGCGTTCCTTATTGCGCAGCGCCCACTGAATCGCGGGCAGCAGGTACGCGAAGGTCTTCCCCACACCGGTCGGCGCTTCGACGACCGCGATGCCGTCATCATTAAATGCCTGCGCCACGGCTTCCATCATCTTTTCCTGCTGCGGGCGCACCTCAAACTGCGGCACCGCGCGCGACAAAGGACCGTTCGGCGCAAGGTCGTGCGAGAGTTCGCGGATATCAACTTTCTGTTTCGGCTCGGATGTCGCCGGTTCGATGACGACGTATACGCGCGTAACCGCGTTGTCGACGATGTACACGCCGTGTCCGTGAAACGAATAGATGCTGGCGAGTTGCAGGTCTGCTTCGGACGGCGCGATGTTTCCCGACGGGTGGTTGTGAATCATCACCTCGCCGGTCTTGAGTCCTTCGAACACCGCAGGCACCGCGCCTTCATGCCCGCGCGCAAGCACGCGCACCTGCGCCACCAAGGCGTTCGAATTGAGCGTTCCGGCGAAGAACACTTCGCGCCCGCCGGTTTCGTTAATCGCGGAAGCGATGGCCTGCGCAGCATCGGTGGTGACCCGTTGCGAAGCGGCCTGGCCAATTGAATCGAGTATATCGCGGGGATCGGGCATAAGCGGGATATCGTACCGCGCGGGCGGCGTGCAATAAAAATATGCGACGGACTAAAGCATCACATGTGGCACGAGCACGAAAAGAAAGCAGACGTTGCAATCGCCTTAAAACATTACTTCCAGCGGATGATCGCGGTGCAGCAACACCCAATTGCTGTTTTCTTCCAGCGCGACACTGCCGAGTTCGCGCAGGATGCTGCGGATATGCTCGGAATCGCCCATCACCGTCGCCTGTTTTAGCTTTTCGGACGCGTGATGATAGATCTCCGCCATAAAACGATAGCGTTGCGCCTGCGCTGCAAAGGCCATCACCTCCGCATATGCCCCAACCACCGCCGCAAGCACCGGCATCATACCGATGGCAAACACAAAGACATGCGGCAGATGAGATTTTTCGTCCGCCGGAAACCCCAAAAAACTTATCACCAGATAGAACACCGCGATCGCGATGCTGCCCAAAAACAGTCCGCTGACCACACGATGATGTCCCAATTCCCAACGTTCATCGCGGTGTTCGCGGTTCTCGAAGAATACCTTCTGGTTCTCGACCCAAAGCTCGGAGAGCAACTTTACGCGATCGCCGTCGTGTAGCGGTGATTTCTCGCGGCCTGTCGAAGCGGGTTCACCGAGAGGCATGTTCCAAGCACGGATGGCCTCGCGCATCCAGTCAAGCTCGGTGCGGTGACGAATGAGGTATTCGTTCGCGACCTCCATATCGATCCCCGCGAGCCGCCAGAATAGTTGCACGCGCAACCCTTCGGCGAACGCGCGATAATCGAGATAGCGGTTTTGCACGTCCCACGCGCGCACCAATCGATACACTACATATGCGGCGACTAAAAACACGGGAAACAAGACCATCACCGGCAATTTGTGCACGATGTGGTGCGCGTAGACCTCGAACCCGCCAATCGCGGCGAGACTGCATCCGAGCAGTAGAAAAAGAAATCGCCGCTGCACCGTACGATAGTGAATCGAAAGCGCGTCCGCGATTCCGTAAATACGACGCAGACGCAACACTGTGTCTGGCAGCCCGTTGCATTGTTTGTCCGGAAGCAGGTCGCGCGATGACGCGGCCGCGCAGGTTGAAAGCATCTCGCGCTTGTGCAAGCCGTCCGCGTTAAACCGATCCAACCGATTGATCACGCGCAGAAAACGTTTCACCCGGCGCCGGCCAACGGTATCCGTGACCGTCTCCGTGCCTCCGCCGATACCGAGAAAATCGTGGTGGCGAATCGTGTCCGTGCATTCGTCGCACGGCAGTATCTGGCACTCGAAGGGCGCGCCATCGAGTTCACGCTTCTTGGATACTCGGGGCGTAACGATTCGGTAGATCGGCGGAATGTTGTGCGCGTCCAGTGGGGAACACGCATCGGCAAAAGGCCCCAGCGATCCGGACAGGGCAAAATCGAGCACGTAGCTCGTGCCGCCCTCTCCCCCTTTTCCTCCGTCCCACAACGCGATCAGCACCTGAGACTGCCGCACGATGTACGCGCCTGCCTCGGCATACTGCGCGTCGCGGCGATTGCCGTGCGCTTTCACGTCGTCGCGCGTGCTGCCGCCGAGAAACGGCATCTCCACGCGCGCACCTGCGTCCAGCATCGTCCTGAATTCCTCTACCGAATCAGGAAAATCTTCTTCGTACAAATCCTGCGGCAAAGGCAACACGCCAACGACGCGCGCGCGGAATTCCTGCATCGCCAACTTGCTGACAAACCGATCTGCTCCTTCGGCAAGTCCAGAGAGGATCAGCAACGGCGAATGCGGTGCATTCTTTTGAATCTCGCGAAGAATTCCCCGCACGGCGTCGGAAAGCGCCAGTACCGCACCCGCCGCACGCAGATCGAGATCCAGATGACCGGTAACACCGATAACGATTGGAATTGGCCCCATGCGAGGAGCGGACGACGCCGAAGCAGGGACGTCTTCCCATTCCAACGAATATGCAGCGGCGTTCGGCATGAGGCGCGTGTATCCCCAGACAAGTTCCAGCAGCGGTTCATCGTAACCGCAAGACACGCTTGTGATCGAATTGCGTCCGCGGCCACGGCGCTGTGGTAAACTTCCGCGCGTAAGGGGTGAAGAACATGTCAGACGAATCAAAAACGGGCGAACTGCATCCGCGCTACGACTGGCTCGACCAGGCCCGCGGATTTGTCGTCCTCATGTTGATTACATCCATGGCCACCGGCGAGTTCGCCGGGGACATCGTCATGGGCGAGCCGATACTTGGCCCGCCCATGTACAACCACGGCTACGACTATTACGATGGGATTCCCGCGATCATTACGTTTATCGACGTGGGACAGCCGCTATTCGTTTTCGTGATGGGCTTCGTCGGTTACACGGCCTTCATGAGCCGTCTGCGCAAACGCGGCGCACGCTCCGCCTCGCTCTACGCCGCGCGCCGCGTGTTGCTGCTGTACGCACTCGCCGCCCTTGATGCGATTCTCTTGAGAAGCCTCACCCGCGGCGGGCCTGACTGGAACATGTTTTGGTATGGCGGCACTTTTTCAGGTATCGCATTGGGATCACTCACCGCCTTTGTGACTAGCGCGATTATTCGCAATGCCGATCGTCGCGTGTTGCTCGGAATCGCCATGATGATCATCCACGCGCTCGTGTACGAATTCCCGATCTCCGATCACCACACGTGGTATGACGACGTGTTGGGCCTCACAAAATTTCCGCTCGGCGCATGGGGGCTTTGCAGCGTCGCGGTTTTTGGATCCTGTTTCGGTCAATGGTTCCAGATGGACAAGGACGATCCATTGGCCGGGTTTCAAAAGCGGATTGCGCCGGCAAGCATGTTTGCGATGATAGCCGCGTATTGCATGGAATGGATCCAGCCATCCGAACATCACGATCTGCCTATCGCGCTACAATTAATGGCCGTGTATTCGGGCGGTTTGATGTTGACCATATTCTTCGCGTTCGGAAAAATCGGCGTGCGCTTTCCGCTACTCAGCAGCTTTGGCAAGAACTTGCTGATCATGTTCGCACTCGGCGGGTTCGTCGTCAGCGTGTATTGGGACTTTCTTCCGAAGGACTTGCTGCAAACTGAACCGCTGTTGCTATTGTTGCTGGTGGGCATCGCACCGATCGCCGCGCTCGGGTGCCTCGCCGTGTGGCTCGACAAACGCGGCATCATGGTGCGCGCATGAGCAAGGGCCGGATTACGCTAATCATTGCCGGCGTTCTGACATTCGCCGCGGCGTTTCAAATCGCGCACAAACAGCGCCTTGCCCTGAAACCGTATCAGGATTCCGCGACACAGTTTCACCGCTTGTCGTTATTGCCGCGCGGTTATGCGCAGGCAAGCGAAGGCGAATTCTGGCCACAACTGGACCCAACCACCCGCGTGTTCGCGCTTCCGCTTAATGCCATCCCGCGCGGATACACTGTCGGCAAGCAATTCAAACCCGAGCCCGCGGGCCACATCGACGCGCTGTTGCTCGGCAAGATCAATAATTCCGCCGCGTATACGTTGAAGCCCGTTGATCCGATCGTGTCAGAATATCGTTACTTCGGCCACGCGTTCGCGAGCGAGAAAGAGTTCATCGCACTGCGCGACGCGATTCGTCAAGGCGCCGCGTTGGACGCCGACATCCCGGTACCTCAAGGCAGCGGCACGCTGGGTGCTTCAAAACTTTACCGGCTGCGCAACAAACTCGAAGAAGTGCTTGCGAAAGACGGCGTCATCCCTGTGCCGGATCGAAACGCGCTCAACAATATCCCCGTGCTAATCGAAAAACCGCACGACGGCAAGGCGTGGGTCTTCTTCCTGAATAATCGGATGGAACAAATGCCCTATCCCGGCCCATTTCCGATGTTGCCCTCCATCGTCGAAGGGCAAGACACCGCAACACCCGCCGCGCAATAGACGATGCGAGTCCGCGCAAAAGCCGCAGCATTTCTCGCGCTCGCTTTATCGTCACTCGCGATCGCGGACATCTCAAATGCAGCGGCTGCGCTCTGCGCCGCATACCCTGGGAAGTTTCGTTTCGACGCCGCGGCGAACGAAATCGTATGGCCGGACAACACACGCATGCCTTTCGGATCGCCGCGCCCAGAACTTGCCTTTGAAGATCGCCTTGCCATCGCAACGCTATACGATCAAATGTCCATTCCGTATCCGCGCGAGTGGCCGCAGTCGCCGCCTTCCGCAGATTGTGACCCCGGCCGCATGCGTTGCGACGCCTTTCTCAAAAAAATGTATGGCGACACTGCGGCGGAAGTTGAAAGAAACCTCGCACGCGTGTCCTGGCCTCCCGCCGGTGCGGGAAAGACTGTGCGGTTTACTACTATCAACAGTGCGAACAAATCCCTGGAAAAAGTCGGAGAGGCCATCGCCAAGCTCAACCCTGAAGTTCGCGACTACGTCTCGCGTCCCAATGGCACGTTTAATTGGCGACCTATCGCCGGAACCGATCGCCTCAGCCCCCACAGCTACGGCATCGCCATCGATTTCGATATCCAACATCTTCTGAACCAATATTGGCGATGGGCGAAGGACAAGGGCGCAACCGCGTCGAACTACCCTGCCGAAATCCTGGAAGATACTGCGCTCCGCCAAATCGTTGAAATATTCGAACAAAACGGTTTCATCTGGGGCGGCAAGTGGCACCACTACGACTTGATGCACTTCGAATTCCGTCCGGAATTGCTCAATACGAAAGATGCCCTTAAGACCGAATGACGCGACCTTTCCGGCTTAAATGGCCCCTTATCCGCAACGCCGCCTCGCGGAACACGTTGTGCTAAAATCTGGCTTTCGTGCCAACTCACTTGCGGTGGTAGCCATGTATAAATCGCTTCGCGCGTTTTTCTGTTTTGCTTGCCTTGGTTTTTCTGCGCGCTATTGCCTCGCAGACCTCGCCGAAGACACTGCGCGCATGGAGGCAGCGTTACCCGCGCAAGCACGGGTGGCGCCCGCTACCCCGCGCAAACTGCTCGTGTTTACGCTTTGCAAAGGATTCGTGCACAGTTCGATTCCGCTCGGCGCGAAAATGCTTGAAACCATGGGCGCGAAAACTGGTGCCTACACCGCGACCGTTTCCGACGATCCCAATGTCTTCGCGCCAGACAGCATCAAGCAGTTCGACGCCATCTGCATGTTGAGCACAACCGGCGAAGTGATCGAAGACACCAAGCTGAAAAAATCCTTCATAGAGTTTATGAAGAGCGGCAAAGGCCTCATCGGCATTCATGCGGCTACGGACTGTTCGTATAAGTGGGCCGATTACGGCGAAATGATGGGCGGCTACTTCGACGGCCATCCCTGGGGCTCCGGCGACACGGTTACCTGCAAGCTCGACGATCCAGCACATCCGCTCAACGCGGCTTTTAAGGGTCGCGGCTTCGACATCAAAGACGAGATTTATCAATTCCAACCGAAGCCCTACTCCCGCGAGAAACTGCGCGTGCTCGTCTCACTCGACGTCACCAAGACCAATATGGATAAAGGCGGCCTCAAACGCGAAGATAACGACTACGCCATTTCCTGGGCGCGCACATTCGGCAGCGGCCGCGTGTTCTACTGTTCGTTGGGTCACAACGAAAGCACGTTCTGGAATCCCGCGGTATTGCAGCATTATTTCGACGGCATTCAGTTCGCACTCGGCGACCTTCAAGCAGACGTTTCGCCAAGCGCGACGCTCACGCCCGAACAAATTGAGCAATCAAAAACTGCCGGCGCGCAGATCATGCTCGATGAAGGCTTCAAAGATATCGCACAACTTAAATTCGGCGATCCGTCTCTGCCGAATTTTCTCTCCGAAATAATTATCGCCTCGCACGGCGATGAAGCGAAGCGCGCGGAGCTCGAAAAGAGGCTCATCGGCATCTTTCAATCCAGCCCAACACCCGAAGCGCGACAGTTTGCCGCGAAACAGTTGCGATTGATCGGGACCGACGTGTCGGTGCCCTTGCTCGCCACGCTACTCGCCAATCCCGTCACAGCAGACGACGGCCGCTACGCACTCGAACGCATTGCATCGCCTGCCGCGGCCACCGCGCTACGCGAGGCATTGGCCGCGCCAGTGGAAGGCACTGAGGTTGGCATCATCAATTCGCTCGGAGAAATGCACGACCCGGCATCGCTCCCGCTGATCGCAACTTACATCAAATCGTCCAATCCGTCGCTGCGCGCGGCAGCAGCAACCGCCCTTGGGAAAATTGGCGGCGACGACGCGGAAAAGTCGTTGTTAACTGCCTTAGCCACCGCCGCACCCGGCGAAGAAGCAGCGTATCTCGACGCAATTCTCACCGCGGGGGAAACGCGCGGCGCGGCGGGAAATGTTGCGCGTGCAACCGAAATCTACGAACTTCTTGCGGCTCCAGCCAATTCCGTGCGCGCGCAAGTCGGCGGACTACAAGGTCTCGCGCGCACGGGGTCGCCGAAAGCCATCTCCGCGATTCTTCGTGCGTTTACGGCCACCGATGCAGAATTGCAACGCGGCGCTGCAGTCGCCGCGCGCCTCACCGCTGCACCGGATGCTACGCGCGAATTTGCAGCGCAACTCGATAAACTTCCCGCAAATGCGCAGACCCTTCTGATTGACACACTCGCCGATCGCGCGGACGCCGCCGCGCTTCCCGCAGTGACCAGTGCCGTGTCAAGCACCGATCCGTATGTGTCGTTGGCTGCCGTCAAGGCACTCGGCGCGCTTGGCAACGCGACAAGCGTGCCGCAAGTTGCCGAGCTCGCTGCGAAGGGCGACGCGAATGTTCAGCCCATCGCGCGCACAAGCCTGGCGAGAATGCGTGGGGAAGACGTCGATTCCGCAATCGCGGGCGCGATAGGCAAGGGAGATCCGTCCGTGCGCCGTGAACTCGCGCACGCCCTCGGCGCTCGCAGAACGAAGAGCGCCATTCCCGCGTTGTTGATGGCGGCCGCGGACCCCGACCCCACCGTACGCGCGGAAGGTTTCGCGGCGCTCACCGTTATAGCGCCCGCGGACCAACTCAGACCCATTGTTGAATTGCTTGCTGTTGAGCAAGACGATACCGCGCGCACCGAGGGTGAGAAAGCTGCGCTTGCGGCATTGGCGCGCAACAACGATCCTGCGTTCGCGGCGGCGACGGTGATGTCCGCGCTACCCGACGTTAAGCAGGGCATTCCCGCGTACTGTTCGATCCTGCGCGTGGTTGGTAAGATTAACGATCCCTCCGCGTACGACGTCTTGGTCAGCGCCGCCGAATTGAAAAACACCGACGTCCGCAAGACGGCGGTCCGCGCGTTGTCTGAATGGCCTAATAACGCGCCGATGGATAAATTGGTTGAAGTCGCGCAAAACACCGAAGATGCATCAATCCGCGACATCGCGCTGCGTGGATACCTGCGTATGGTCGAGTTCCCGGACAACCTGGCCGAACGCGCCCCGCAGTACGACGCGGCACTGAAAGCGTCGCGCAGTGCGGAAGATCGCAAACTGGTTCTCGCCAGCATCGGCAAACAGCACGATCCGAAACTGATCGATCTGATCGCACCACTCGCAGAAGATCCCGAAGTGAAGCAGGAAGCGGCGCTCGCGCTCGAGCAAATTAAGAAATCATCTTTTGGCCTGACCGCTTCATACGGCGCGGACGCCCTGGGAAACGCAATTGACGGCGATCCGGCCACGCGCTGGACCACCGGTGAACCGCAAAAGCCGGGTCAATGGATTCAAATCGATCTCGGTTTCGTCGCGACTATTGCCAAGGTGACGCTTGATACGACCGGCTCCGCGGGCGATTTTCCGCGCGAGTACGCGGTATACACCTCGAACGATGCAAAAGATTGGGGCGAGCCTGTGCTAAAAGGTAAAGGCGATGGCCCAGTGACTGCGCTCGAATTCAAAGACCAGCGCGCACGCTTCATTAAAATTGAACAGACCGGAAAAGTCGATGGGCTGTTCTGGTCGATTCACGAACTGAAAGTCGAAACGAAGTAGAGAAATTTGAGGGAACGATGAAGGGAATGTTGGACGGTCAAGTAGCAATCGTGACCGGCGCAGGCCGCGGCATCGGCGCGGCGACGGCGAAACTCATGGCAGCACAAGGCGCGAGCGTCGTCGTATCCGATCTTGACGCGAGCCCTTCAGAAGCTATCGCATCGGAAATCCGTCGCGACGGCGGCAAGGCAATCTCCGTTCCCGGTGACGTCACGAACCTCGCGTTTCCTGAAACCATTATGAAGGCGACAATCGAAAAATACGGCATGTTGCACATCCTCGTGAACAACGCCGGTTATACGTGGGATGGCGTCGTTCAAAAGACGACCGATGAACAATGGAACGCGATCATCGATGTTCACCTCGGCGCGCCATTCCGCATGATCCGCGCGGCAGTCCCCTACATGCGCGAAGCGGCAAAAACCGAAATGGCCGCCGGCGCTACGCCAGAGCCGCGCTGCATCATCAACGTCTCCTCCACTTCCGGGCTTCACGGCAATGCCGGTCAGATTAACTACGCCTCCGCAAAAATGGGAATCGTCGGCATGACGAAAACTGTTGCGAAGGAATGGGGCCAGTTCAACATCCGCTGCAATGCCGTCGCCTTCGGCACCATCGAGACGCGCCTCATCCAGCCCAAGGAAGAAGGCGAACAAATCACCATGCAGGGCCAGGTGATCCAGCTCGGCATACCGCAGCACATGCGCGACATGATGACCATGATGATCCCGCTGGGCCGCACCGGCACGCCCGAGGAAGCCGCAGGCGGTATCCTACTGCTCGCATCGCCCTTTGCCTCGTACATCACCGGACACATTCTCGAAGTTACGGGCGGGTTCGGCATTTAACCCGGTTGCGTGGTAGCATAGTGGCGGGCGGAGCTTCCAACCAGGAAAGGGGACGGCGCACCATGGATATGGACGAAGTCCGCATTAAGATCCGCGATCTCCGCATCATGAGGGGTTTGGACGACCCGCTCGTGGAGAAGCTGACCGACTTGCTCCAGTCTATCAGCGCGCCGCGCGTCGTCCCCGCAGGCGGCGTATTCATCCACGAACGCGAACACGTAGACAACAAAGGCTACATTCTCTTGCAGGGCGCCGTGCTGGTGCGCAAGACAGGCTTTCCCGATATCACGTGCAAAGCGCCGGAACTCATCGGCGAAATCATGCAGTTCAATCCCGCAGGTGTGCGTACGGCAACCTGCGCCGGCGCGGTGGAAAGTATCGTGCTGCGCTTCATGTGGGATGAGTTTTGGCAGAAGGCCGAGCAGATTCTGTCGGCAGATGAACTCGCGAAGCTGAAGGAAAAGCTGGAAACACAAGCTTGGGAGCATTTCCTACGCTAGGATTTGACCGGAGTTGAGTTCGTAGTTCCGCCTTCAGGCGGTCTTCGCCCAGCGCTGCCTAGTTATTCTGTGGCGTGGCTGCCGACCAAGTCCGCAAACGCGGAACGACAAACGATATGGGGAGACTTCAACCTATATGAGACCGCATGAAATTCACGAGGCGATCATCCAAGTCCCCTTCGTTGCGGAGTTCTCGCCGTCCGAACGCGAAACGCTTGCCAGCTTGCTCCAGGAAATCTCGGAGGTCCGACGCCTGCGCAAAGGACATCGCATGACGCGCGAAGGCAGTCGCGGCCGCGATCGCGGCTTCATTTTGTTGACCGGTTCCGTACGTATTCAAAAGGCCGATATGCCCGATTCCAAAGGCCACGCACCCGAACTGCTCGGCGAAGTGATGCAATTCAATCCGAAGAAGATGCGCATCGCCACCGTTATCGCGCACGAAGATTGTCTCGTGCTTCGATTCATGTGGAACGATTTTTGGGACGCGCTTACTCGATACTTCGATCAAGACGGACAAACGAAAGTGCGCGAAGCGCTCGAACGTCGCGCATGGGAGCATTTCACCGCGTAGCGCCCGGTCTCCGCGCCGGGCGGTATTGACACTAATCAGTAGGGGGGTTCTATGAAACACACCACCATTCAACGCCGCGCCTTCTTGAAGACCGCCGCGGCATCCGCAATTGCTGCACAAGTGACATCGTTAAACGTGTTCGCTGCCGAAGCCACCAAGCCCGCCATCCTCGGAGGAGAACCGATCCGCAAAGATTCCTTTGCATCCTGGCCCGTCTACGATCCGGCCGAAGAGGAGCGATGGCTCGATGTCATTCGCAAGAAGGGCTGGTACCGTTTCGCCGGGCAGACCACTTACGTGGCGGATTTCGAAAAGCGATTCACCGAACTCACCGGCGCAAAATATTGCCTCGCCGTATCCAGCGGGACAACTTCGCTCATCACTTCCATGAATATGGTGGATGTCGGCCCCGGTGACGAAGTCATCGTGCCGCCCTACACCTTTAGCGCCACAATAAACGTGGTTCTACTTCAACACGCGTTGCCAATCTTTGTGGACACCGATATTGAAACCTTCCAAATTGACGCAACTAAAATTGAATCGGCGCTCACTGAAAACACGCGTTGCATTCTTCCCGTGCATCTCGGTGGCGCGGCATATGACGTAGATACGGTCGCAAAGATCGCGGACGCCAAAGGCATTCCCGTCGTCGAAGACGCCTGCCAGTCCCACCTCGCGGAATGGCGCGGCAAAAAAGTCGGCACGCTTGGCAAGACTGGCTGCTTCAGCTTTCAGGTAACAAAGAACATCAGCGCGGGCGATGGCGGCGCGATGCTCACCAACGATGAAGAACTCTACCACCAGGCGTATTCGTTTCATTCCAACGGCCGCGCATTTCCCGGCGTGAAATCGCCCGGCGTCTACGCCCGTAGCGGCGCGAACCTGCGCATGACGGAGTTCCAGGGCGCGATCCTCCTCGGGCAATTGGACCGCGTGGAGGCGCAAAGCAAAACTCGTGAGACAAACGCAAAACGCCTCACGGCACGACTGGAAAAAATACCGGGCATCGCACCGGCGAAAATGTACGAAGGCTGCACGCGAAACGCATATCACCTCTACATGTTCCGTTTCGACGCGGAAAAATTTGGCGGCCTACCGCGCGAGAAATTCTTGAAAGCACTCAGCGCCGAAGGCATTCCCGGTTCGACGGGCTACAAGAAATTGAACAAGGAGCAATACATCGTTGACCGCGTTATGTCGCGCCCATTCATGAACGTCTACGGGAAACAGCGCATTGACGATTACCTCGCGCGTATTGAGTGCCCCCAAAACGACAAGCTGACCGAAGAAGCGGTGTGGTTCACGCAGAATATGCTGCTCGGCCCGGAATCCGACATGGATCAAATCGCCGACGCGATTGAAAAAATCCACGCGCACGCGGCCGAAATAGCCAGCGCATAAGAGAACTAGTGAATTACGTAGAGCCGAATTCGAATTCGGCTCTTTTTTATTTTTGGGATAGGTACATCACGCCCGCAACGTCCACCGGCTCCGCATTGAACGTGAAAGTTTACGGTTCGCCTCTTCGTCGCCAACAAACTGTTCTTTCGCTGGGTCCCACTTCAATGGCTGTTTTAATTCATACGCGATATTTCCGAGGTGGCAGACCGAAATCGATCTGGCGCCTACCTCTACATCGCAGATCGGCTTGCTTCGCGTGCGAATGCATTCCAACCAGTTGTCGGCGTGGTTGTCGCTCTCATATAAGCGAATCTCGTTCGGCCCTGGAAGTTCATTCACCAGATGCGCCGGATCCGTTTCCAAATACCCACGATTCACCATGACGCGACCGGCGTCGCCGATAAATTCAACGCCCGCCTTGCCGCCAGCGCCGCCGCCGTGCTGCATCACCACCCCGTTTGCATACACATAGGTCAACCGCTCATGCGTGGCGTCCGGCGGATAAATTTCCACCGGCCCCGACTCGTCCATGCCAAGTCCCCACTGCGCGATGTCGAAATGGTGCGCGCCCCAATCGCACATTTGCCCGCCGGAATAATCGCGATACGCACGCCAATTCGGCCAGCCCTCATATTCCATCGGCGGCGCAATATCTTCGTTGTACGAGCGATACGGCGCCGGGCCCAGCCACATGTCCCAATCCAATGTTTCCGGCGTCGTCTGCGCGGGCAAATAACAATCCACCGGCGGCCCGCCAACGTTCACGTGCACGGTGTGTACTTTTCCTATTCGCCCGTTGCGCACCAACTCGCACGCCACGCGAAACCCGCGCTCCGATCGCTGTTGGCTCCCCGTCTGAAACACCACCGCATTGCGCCGCACCGCCGTCGCCATCGCGCGCGCCTCACGAATCGTGTGCGACAACGGCTTCTCGCAATAGATGTCCTTACCCGCATTCGCCGCATCCACCACCTGCAACGCGTGCCAATGTTCCGGTGTCGCGATCACTACGGCATCTATATCCTCGCGCACCAGCAGTTCTCGATAATCCTTGTACGCATCGCATCCCTTATACGAACCCTGCCCCGATTTCTGCGCGTAAGTTTCGTTCACGCGCGTCTTATACTGCTCCAAACGCCGCGACTCCACATCGCATACCGCGACAACCTGACACGTGTCGCGCCCAAGAAATGTTCCCACATGCCCGCCCATCTGATTGCCCATGCCAATAAAGCCGAGCGTGAGCCGTTCGCTCGCAGGTGTCGCACCGTCCGCGCCAAGCGCTTTGCTCGTTATAATGTTGGGACCCAGGAACGTTGTGGCTGCGATTGCTACAAACTTGCGCCGAGACACTACTTCATGCCGCCCAGAAACGCATCTTGAGGTATTCATGCCTTTTCCTGATAAAAGTGGAGCTTATGCTTTAATAAAGTTATGCTTGCCACAAGGTACAGTCTAATTTGACCCGGTGAGTACGGCAAAATGGGTTCTTTACTCGATAGGATAGCGCATCTTTCACCCGAAAAGCAGGCCAAGGTGGAGCAGTTGGTTTCAGAGCTGGAAGAAAAGGCTCCAGCAAATGCAACGCACCGGCTAAAGCTTACGTGGCTGGGTGGGCTGAAGGATTCCGGCGAAACGCGGAGCAGCGTAGAAATTCAACACGACATACTAGATTCGTGGAGAAAGAATGTATCTGGTTGACGCCAACGTCCTTCTCGAAGTCATACTCAAACGCCAACACACTGATGCAGCAGCAGCCTTCCTGAGCAGTGTTGACGGAACAAATTTGTATGTCACCGAATTCGGAATGTTTTCTGTCGCAATTTATCTGTTTAAGCGATCCTGGAATCTTTGGATCGATTTTCTTCGAGACATTGAGCAAGCGAAAGTTAACGTCATTCGGCTTGCCCTCAACGACGAGCAGGTGCAAATTGAACTTAGGCGCGCTGCGGAATATGGGCTTGACTTCGATGATGCCTACCAATTTACCGCAGCAGTACTCAACGATCTAAAGATTGTATCGCTCGATACGGACTTCGATCGCACGCCGCTCGGAAGATTGACGCCGGAACAGGCAACACAAAACTAATCTCGTCACACTCCAGTGAGAATGATGGAGCCCGGCAACGGTCGGTTGATTTCCGTCGCCCGATATCCAAAGCCCGGTCCACTCACCGAAGCGAAATCCACACGCCCCTTGCGTCGCGTATATAACCCTGGATGCACCTTCGCCTCTGCGTTCGACGCCTCGGGGTAGAATTGCATCGCATTCGTCTCGACACCCATAATCGTCCCTGCGTGCGCCGCGAGTAGCACGTGCGGAATTTGCGCGAGCATGGGGTTTGTCAGGTCCTGCACCATCAGCGTCATGCCGTGCGCCTTCGCCCAGCACAGGCTCAACAGCGCGCCCGTCTGCGTTTTGCACGTCTTCAGCGCGACGCCCGTCCAGCCCAATTCTCGCCCGAGCCGCACCAATTTCCAATCGTGCGCGGACTCATCCATAAACAATGGCTTGCGCGCGGATACGCTATGCACGTCAATGCGGTGCTCTTCGAGTTCATACGGAAACGGCTGCTCAACATACAGCAGCATGCCGTATACGCGCGGGCTCTCGATCATCAAGCGATCGAGAATTTCGTTCACATACGCAGGATCGGTCACCGTGCAATTAAAATCCGCCGACAACCAATCCGCGTCCATTTCCGCTGCGATATCGCCCACGCCCATCAGTCGGTCGTAGTCCCACGCGGCATCGTTCCCGCGCAGTTTCACCTTTAAGCATTTCAAACCGTCGCGCGCAATCCAATCGCGCAACAACACGGGGTATCCATCGTTCGGCTCGGAACCATCAAGTTCGGATTCATCAATAGGGTCTTTTCCACCCACGAGGTGCCACGCGGGCAATCGCTGCACACACTGCTGCACAAAAAAATCTTGCGGATGTTTTTTTGCAAAGGAAACCGACGCATCTCCCTCAAGAAACGCGCTCAGATCGCAATTCATGAAGTCCGCGTTATACGTCGCATAGGTGGGCAAGTTCAGCGAATTGCCGTAGGCATCGTGTACGGCAATATCGAACAGGGAACAACACACCAGCGCCGCAAGCCAGGGCATCGCGTGATCGTGCGTGGCATTGTACTCGCGCCAAAGATCGTGGAGCGGCCCCGCTTGAAACGCAGCGCCCACCGTCATCGGATGCCCGCACGCTTCAAACGACGCCCAGGCCTTCGCCAACGAAACACAGAATGCCTTCAACGCTTCGTGCCGCGTTTCGTAGGCAACCGCGCTCGGCCACACCCACTGCACGCTTAGCGGCGTCTCGCCCCAACCTTCGGCCACGGTACCTTTGCGATTCTCAACCCGCACCCGCGCACGCGCGACCGTCACATGGGTAAGCGTCTCGTTGCCGAACTTTAGCGGCACGCGCGTCTGGATCGGCAGGAGATAGAGTTCCGCACGAACGACGCGAATGTCCGTCTGCTTCTGCTGCATTACAGTTTGCTGACCGCTTCAATCGCTTTCGCAATTGCGAGACGCTGTGTTTCGATCGCCGCGGGGTCCGTCGTGAACTCTTTCGCGCTGATCGTAATCGCGGGCGGCACATCGAGCAGCGTCTTATACTGCGCGACGTCTTTCCCAGCCTGTTCCTTTTCCCCGATCAGGCGCCGGAGTATGGCCAGATACTCATAGTCTTCCACGCCGTCGCGCAGCATTTCCCAGCGAATGCTATCGACGGGCCCTTCGAGAATCGGCTCGCCCTGACGCACGCTCGAACTCTCCGGAGGATAGATGAAACGTCCATCGCCATTGCCCCAGGGCTTCTTCGTGTTCGCTTGCGTGTCGTAGCCCGACATCCAGCTCATCGGATCCACGTAGGGGTCCTGCGGCGCGTTCGGATCGGGATACGCCGCATCGCTCGTCCAGTAGTTGCTTTGCCAAACGAGAATGCCGCTGATCTTCCGCTGCCAGGTCTGCCACAACCACACGCGCAACTCGAGCGACGGATGATCAAGAAACAAGGTGCAATACGGCGCCTTTGGCCCGGTGCACACGTACCACCAGAATTTATCGCCCTGCGCCATGCGTTCATCCGCTTTCGCTTGGTCAAAGGCGTCCGAGATTGGACACCACACATTCGGCCCAACCAGCGCCGGATCGGGTTGTTCCGTCAACATCCGCCGAATGTCCGGCGCCGCTTCTTTCAATTTACGAAACCCATTGTTCACAAACTCGTAGTCTTTCGGATCGGGTTCATCGAACCAATACACGTAGCCGCGATCCAGCCAGTTCTTCTCGCGCAAATGTTCCTGCACCGTGCGATGGTAATTCGCAAACGCCATCGCATACTCCGGTGCGCTCTCCGCGTAGCCAAGCAGTGTCGGTTCCGTGCGCGAATGGAATGTGCCGCCGCCCATACCCTGAACCGGAATAACAAACGAGTTGAACCCGTAGGTATCCATCGCCACGGTCATGCTGCCGTCCCACGCGGCCCAATCGATCGCGGGCGTAAACGCCGCATTCATATCCGTATTCGCGCCCGATTTGTACGCCTCGATGTTCGGCCACGTGACACCCATCGGATCGAGCGGCGCGGGGTTATACGGCGCAATGCGGTGCGCGCTGAAATTCTTCCAGTAAAGATCGAGCACCTGCCGCTTTTGCGCAGGATCGCTCACCCGGTGATACTTGAACACCAACTCCGGATTAAACCCGAAGGTCGTCGTGCAGGTCGGCCGCGTCGGCAATTCAAAATCGAAGACTTCGACGCGGATCGGCACATCCACCGCGTACGCATTCCCGCGCAACGCGATCGTACCCTCATAGTTACCCGCCGGCACACCGGGCGGCACCGTAACCCGCACCCACAACGGCTGGTTTTGTCCACCCGCCAACGTAACTGGGGTTGACGCGGGAGGCAGCGGATCCGGCCATTGACCAACAACGGTACTTTCGTCTGTCGCCTGCTCCGTTTGCACGTAACGCACGCGCAACACGCTAACATTCGTTTCGGGAATCGCCACGCCACCCGGCCCGGTAAGCGGCGCGCCAAGCGCGACAAATCCGCCGAGTTCCGCGCTGGGCCGCACAACCAACTGCGCAGCCTCACTCTCGTTCTTCGCCGCGCGAATTACAATGCGCTCGCCCGCAACCGCGGGCATCGGATGCGTCTTGCTCACTTTCGATCCCGATGGCGCCCACCACAATCCCGCGATGTCACCGGAAAGCGGCAGCACTTCGCCGAAGGTCGCATCGTAAAGGCGCGGCACATCGATTTGCCCTTCGAAACGCGCGGGCACGCCATCGCCCATTGTGAATACGACATCGTGCAGCCCGCCGCCGCGCAACTGATACGGTAACTGAATTGTGGAGTTGCCCGCTGCAATCAACATTGGCTGCGCGAAGTTTTCGGGCTGCTGGCCCGCGCGCGTAATCGACAGCGTCGGCGTCGTCGGAATTGCATCGGGGGACGTGTTTACGATCTGCGCGGTCAACGCATTCTGTCCGCCGGGCACCGCGCTGCCCAGACCTGCGATCTCGACCTGCAGCCTCGGGTCCGCCGTAGGCATCGCCCAGTACATTGTCTCTCCAACCGCCGTCAACGGTGCGCCGTCAAGAACGGCCTTATACGTATATCCGCGCACCTGCATCGATACCGCATCGGCGTTGCCATCCACCGCTTGCGCGGCGAGCGAAATCGTGATGCGCTCGGCTGGAAACAGCGCCGCCGGAATTGTGATGGCGTGCGTTCCTGCGCCTGTGATCGCTCCAATCTCTTGCGGGGCTGCGGTGCCGTTGTCGGCCAACACACTCAACTTACCGCCGCCAAACGGTTCCACGATAATCTCCACCGCGCCACTGTTTTGCCGGCGCGTGGCAACAAAATGCGCGTAACTCACTTGATCGTTTGCGGCGAAGGTCCAGCGATTGGTGTTAAAGCGGCCCCGCATTGCTGCGAGCGGGCGGCTCTGGTTCGTCTGCATGTCCGCAAACGGCGCGACGAATGCATAGTCGTTGCCGTTGATCGTTTCGCCCTTGCCGAGTTGCGGCCCGCCAAAATCCAGGTACACCGGTTGCACGCGCACGATCGACAACGCATCGAACGCGATCTTGCCTGTTACCTGAAATTGCCCCATCCGCAGCCACGCGTTTTCCGCGACAACTTCCGTCGGCGAAACAAAATAGCTGGTGAAGGTCTGCCACGCATCGGTGAGTTGGCCTATATCGCGGTTGCAGAATTCCGGCCCTGAGATGGCCGTGCCGCCCGTCGCGCCGAACCCACGCGCGCGAAACTGAAGCCGGTAAGTTTTCAACGGTTCGAACGGTACAGGGTCTGACTTCCAAAAGTTAGCATCGCTGCCCGTGCCCGTCACCGAAATGGCTTTTCCCGATTCCCCTTCCGCGATCCACTCGCCGGTCCCTTCGCTCAACGCCCATCCCGTCGGCGCGTCGGCGCCTTCGTCAAACCCGGCGTTGACGATCGCGACGCTCTGCGCGATAGCGCAAAAAAATGGCGAAGCGAAGAATATAAATAGTAGGTGAGTGATCGATTGTCGTTGCGACATCGTAGCGTGTGTCCCCTGCGGCCTTGATGGCCGGAATCGGCGTGGCCTAGACGCCTTGCAACCGCCCAGCCTGTGGTGGTGAGCAGCGCAATATGATCCACGCCGAAGCGCGAACTGTCAAACCGCCCGCTAAATCGGCAATCGGGGACCGAATGTTTCTACTGAACGTAGCCCAGATTCTCGAGCTCTTTGCGCGTCTCCGGATCGAGCTGCTGTTGCAGCAATTCCTCCGCTTTGTTCTCGAGTTTCCAACCGTATTTATCGATATAGCGGGACTTCAGCTCCGCCTCCAGTTTCGCGATCACCTCCGCCGACGATGCACTGATATCCTGCTGTTCCTTCGGGTCCTTCGCAATGTCGTACAACTCCTGCTTCTTCATCGGCAGCGTATGATCGCCCTTTTTGCGTTGCGTCTCAGGTCCATCCGCCATATTGCGCTCGCGCTTCACCGGCGGCTCAAACCCGGAAGGATTGGAGATATACTTATATTCTGGCGTGCGGATATAGAGCATCTTGTCGCCCCACTCGCCAATCACCGGCCCGCGTTCAAGCGGCTGCTTGTTGAAGACGGCGTTCAGCGCGTTTCCTTCATATGCAGCTGGCCGCGCTACACCGATCAGCTCCACTATCGTAGGCGCAATGTCCGCCAAGGAAACGGGAAGCGCCTCGCGCACTCCCGGGGGAACCTTGCCCGGCAATTTGAAAATCATTGGCACGTGGAGCGTACCGTCATACAGCGAAGCCTGGTGGTGCCAATATCCGTGATGCTCTCCCAATTCTTCGCCGTGATCCGCGCTGATGACCACCAGCGTGTCGTCCATGATTCCAAGCGACATCACCTTGTCCAACACGCGCCCGATCTGCGCGTCATTGTAGGCAACTTCGCCGTCGTACAGCCCGCGCACATACGTGGTATCCGCGTCCGACAATTTTTCCTGCCGCACAAACGCGCGCGTCAAGCGGTCGTAGCTGCCGTCCAGATCGCCTTTGTAATTCTTGTCGGTAAACTTGTTGTAATCCTTCATCGGTTCATACGGTCCATGTGGCGCCATGTAGTGCAACCACAAATAAAATTTCTTGTCCGCGTTTTTATCCAGCCAATCGAGCGCCGCGTCCGAGACACCCTTGTCGCGCGGTTCATCCTTCAGGATCACCCGCATCTCGAAACCTTCCCAACGCTGCTGCCCGCCGTTCGCGATAAATACCGCGCTCGTGTAGCCCGCCGGTGCAAGCGTCTCCGCAAGCGTCTCGTGCTTGGAATCGAGCGTCATGCCGTTGTAGCGCACGCCATGCGTCACCGGATACAGACCCGTTTGAATCGTCGCGAGCGCGGGCCACGTCGAACCCTTCGGCGAAAATGCGTGCTCAAACACAACGCCTTCCTTCGCCACCGCATCGATGTTCGGCGTAGTCGGATTCGGGTTGCCGTAACAACTCAAATGGTCCGCGCGCAACGTATCGACCGTGATCAACAACACATTCGTGTAATCGAGGTCCTTCTTCACCACCGGCGTTTCAGGCGCTTTCGGTTCTTCCGCCGGTTTCGCGGGAGCGCTCACCTGCTGCGCCAATGGCTGCTGCGCGCTTGGTTCGGCAGCAGGCTCCGGCTGCGAACACCCCAACATTCCAATAAGAATCGCTACAACAAAAATCGAATATACTTGCTTCAAAACCGATACCTCGTAACGCTCACCCACAAACACATCGTGATGGGCAACGTGCAATCGCCAATCCCATCATTCCCAATCGCCGCTATAACACGTATCCCATCGCCTCAAGCTTTTCCTTCAGCTCCGGGTCAACTTCCTTCTGCACGCGCTCGCCCACATCGTGCCCAAACTTCCAATTGTACTTCTCCTGAAACGCAACCAGCTTGTCCTTCAAGTCCTTTACGATCTCCGGCTTTTCTTTCGCGATCTCGCTCTTCTCCCGCCGGTCCGCCGCAACGTGATACAATTCTTCGTCCTTCAATTGCATGTCCAGCAGCATGGGATCAACATCGCTTGGCGCTTCGCCTTCGCCCTCGATGTCCTTACCCTTACTTCCTTTCGTGCTAGGCAACCCTGCACTCTGCCGCCGCTCCTCATTCAGCTTGCGCGGCTTATAATTCAGTGGATTCGCGATGTACTTATAGTCCGCCGTGCGAATCGAAAGTATCTCATCGCGCATTTCCGCAATCGCCGGGCCGTAGTCCGCTTTCTCGCCTTTGAACAAAGGCATTAGACTCTTTCCTGCAAACGACTCCGGTATGGGCAGACCCGCAACTTCACAAATCGTTGGTGCGATGGTCAGATGCTGCACAACGGTTGCATCGCGTCCCCCGGCGGGTACGACCCCCGGCATCCGTACGATCAAAGGAACCTGCAACACACCGTCATACACCGACGCACCATGCCCGAAATATCCATGATGATCGTACAACTCCTCGCCGTGATCCGCGCTGATAATCACCAGCGTCTTGTCATAAAGCCCGTGGGCCTTCAGTGTGTCGAGCACTTTCTTCACTTCATTGTCCACGTACAGCAATTCGCCGTCATACAAATTCAACACCTGCTGCACGTCCGCGTCCGATTTCGGATAACGGTTCAACGTAAGGTTCGTGACCGTCTGTTTCGAACCATCGATCGGCCCGCTGTAACTCGCATCCACATACTTCCGAAATTCCGCCGGCGGCATGTAGTCCGCATGCGGCGCGAGGTAATGCAGCCACATGAAAAACTTGTAGTCTTTATATTCATTGATCCACTTCACCGCGTTATGCGTCGCGCGCTCGTCCACCGGCTCGTGGTCGCACGGAAACCGAAACTGAAACCCCTCCCAATTCTGTGCCGTCGCGTTCGCATACACTGCCGCGCACACATACCCGTGCTGCGACAAATACTCTGCGAGCGTGAACGCCTCGTTGCCCAGCTTAAGCCCATTGTTTCGCACGCCGTGCTGTATCGGATACTGCGACGTCATGATCGTCGCCAGCGAAGGCCACGTCGAGTTGCGCTGCGCGAATGCGTTCTCAAACACCATCCCTTCCTTCGCCAATGCATCGATCGTCGGCGTCGTCTCGCGCGGCGCGCCGTAGCACGCCATCCGTTCCGCGCGAAACGTATCGATCGTGATCAACAAAATATTCTTATAGTCACCCTCGGGTTTCGGCGGCAGGTTCTTCATCGCCTCTTCGGCATCTTTCTTCGCCTCTTCCGCCTTTTGCTCGCGCTCAGCCTGTTTCTTTTCCTTCTTCGCTTTGCGCTCTTCCGTTTGCTGTCCGCGCATCTTCTTTTTTTCTTCTTTCTTCTTCGCCTTGTCTTCCGTATCGGCCTTCTCTTTGGGCTCTTGCGCGGACTGTCCCGTCGCGCGTTTCTTCATGCTCTCCGGCGCGGGCCCCGTCACAGCTACGGGCTCGATCTGCTTGGCCTTGACCTCTTCCTTTGGCGCGGTCTCTTCCTTCTTGCCGCACGATGCAAACGCAATCGCGCAAACCAACGCCGACAATAATGCAAACAAACGCAACTGCTTCCGCACGGAACTACCTCCTTAAGTGAAACAAGCGCAGGAAGGCGCCACCAGTAAGTCTCGATTGCCGCGCCAAACGCGCAACGCGATCATGCCGCAACCGAAACCATGTGCCGTATTATCAGGAAAGAACAATTATCCAGAATCCCTCAAACGCGCGCAAACGCGCGCAAACGCCGCGCACAAGCCCAGACAACCATTGCCCCATCTCGCCGTCACACCTTCACACACATTCGCACCCATCCCCCGGCATGCACTACAATCAATCCATGCGCGCCTCCGCGCCCGCGGCAGTATGAGGGGGTCATCACACCGTGTCACGCCATTCAACAGTCCCGATTGCCATCGCCACATTTGCATTGTTTCTCGCAACCACCACACATGCGCAAGACGCGCCCACGCCGCTTCGTTGGTGTGCGTATCTCACGAATGGCTCCGTCCAAAAACTCGCGTCCGATCCCGCCGCACTCGAAAAAGCGCCAGAACGACTCAAAGCGCTGGGCATTTCCAAAGTTTATCTCGAGTTCTTCCGGCAGACTCCCGTCTCAAACGACGACCTCAAGAAAGTGTCCGACGCGCTCGGGCAGCAGGGTTTCGAGACGGCCGCCGGCATCGCCACGCTTCCCGGCGAAAACTACGGTGTCCGCGAAGACGCCAAGCTCGGCTGGTTTAATTGGCAGGCACAAAAAACGCGCGACGACGTCGCGACCGTGATGTCCACTGCGGCGCCATTGTTCAGCGAAATCATCGTCGATGACTTCTTCTGCACAGGTGACATGAGCGCCGAATCCGTCGCGGCAAAAGGTGAGCTCCCCTGGGGCGACTACCGCCGCGCTTTAATGGTGCAGGCCGCACAACAATCCGTCATCGTCCCCGCGAAAACGGCCAACCCCACCGCCACGCTCATCATGAAGTTTCCGCAGTGGTACGATCGCTTCCACGAATTCGGATACGACGTGCCCGCCGAATCCGCGATGTTCGACCGCATCTGGGTCGGCACCGAAACCCGCGGCCCCGGCACTGTTCGCTTCGGGTTCACGCAACCCTACCAAGGCTTCGTAAACCTACGCTGGATTTCCTCGATCGCCGGCCCGAAAACCGCCGGCGCATGGTTTGATCACGGCGATTGCGACGCAAACGACTTCATCGATCAGGCGTACCAATCCGTTCTCGCGGGCGCGCGCGAAATCATGATCTTCGCATACAGCGACATAGAAGAGGGACATCCCGGGCACGAGCTACTCAAGCAAGAACAAGACAACCTCGCAAAGCTTTCCGCGGTCGTGCAGGAAAACCCCGTCCTCGGCGTCTACGGCTACAAACCCGCCAACACCGACGCCGGTCCCGACCTTTTCATCATGGATTATATCGGCATGCTCGGCGTGCCCCTCGTCCCCACTGCATTCCCGCCCGCCGGCGCGCGCGTCGTCTTTCTACCCACGCAAGCTGCAGGCGATCCCGCCATCGCCACATTTATTCGAAACGCCATCGCGCAAAAAGTCACACTGGTGATGACCACTGGATTTCTTGCCACGGCGCCAATGCGCGACGATCTCGTCCGTTACGCAGGTGTGCGCGGCCCCATCAAACTCGATCCCCTCCGCGCGATGTCGATGCGCATCAAGGGCGCTGACCACGCGTTTGTGCACGGACTAGACCTTGCCGCAAACCTCGCGCTCGATTCTGCGAAGCCGTTGCTCATGGCAGACGTAGGCGGAAAAAAAGTCCCCTTCTTCACCGTCAACGAAACAGACGGCGCAAAAGTCTACGTCCTCAACACCCGCACCTTCTCCCAAGCCGATTACGACGCCGTCGGCGAAGTGCTACTCCCGCCGCGCCAACTCGGCCTCATGGAGCTACCGGAAGCCGCGGTCAACACCATCCGCGAAGCCTTCACACTCCCCCTTGGATATAAGATGGAAGCCCCCGTCCGCGTCACGCTGCAGCCGCTCGGCCCCTCCCAGTTCGTCATTCAAAACTACACCTCGGCAAACTGCGCCGTCCGCCTGTCCGCCTCCTTCGCGGCAAAAGGAAAAATCCGCGACCAGTTCTCCGGCAGAACCTATACCCCGCAAGGTCGGCAAATCGATATCCCGATTCCATCGCGCTCCCGCGTCTGGTTGGCCGCCCAATAATTCGCTCAAGCCACGTGAAACCAATTCGCGCGTTCGAGGTATAGTTACTAGCAATGGGGTGTCTCGCATCTGTTGACCGGCAAAATAAATTTGCTTCTCAGTACATGATTTCAATTTTGCCGGTATAATTGGGGAGAGTGCTGGTTCTAACTTTACCAATAACGCCGCTTTCCAGTGGCGCAGTCTTTAGCGGTCGGAAGTTGTGTGGCAGTGCGAAACCTTCTGCATACCAGGCTTAGGTTATGCCACGCATCCCCGGCCGCTAATTCATTTTATATCAATGATTTAAGAACCAAATATTCTTAACCCATTGACAAGTGTGCTGGATTTGTGCTGGAATTTTCATAAAAGGGAAATTCCGGCATGGCGAGCAAGATCAAACAACGTGGTGATAAGAAAATTTGGTGGTACTACGGTAACTTTAATAATCAGCAATATCGCGAAAGCCTAAAGACCACAGATAAGGGCGACGCCAAGCACGCCCAGGCTCAACTTGACGCTAAATACAACGTCCCGGACGTTGTAATCGTCAAGAAAAAAAAGAATCCGCTATGGGCCGAATTCTGGCCGACCTATGAAGCTTGGGGGAAATTGCATCGCGAACCCAAAACGCTTGCAATCCAAAAAGCTCATTGGGACAAACTCGAAAAATTCGCCAAACCTCTTAGACTTGGCGACGTTCGCCGCGAGACGGTAGAGGCTTTCAAGAAGCATCGGCGCGGGGAAGTGGGAGAACAATCAGTAGACAATAATCTCAAAGACATTCAGACCCTATACAATTGGGCTATTGACCACGGGCACTACTCAGGCACGAACCCTGCCAAGGGCGTAGTCAGGTTTCGACCCAAACCGCCCGCGCCAGATTCTTGGAGTCGCGAGGAAATAGACCGACTATTGGAAAAGTCTAGCGGCAAGTTGAAAATGCTGATACTTCTCTGCACGTTTTGTGGTCTGAGAAAAAAAGAAGCTACAAACATAACTTGGGAGCAATTCAATTTTACGGAAAAGGTTATACATATCAGAGAAAATCCAAGATTTAAGATCAAAACCGATGAATGGCGATTCGTACCGATGCCCGACCGGGTTGTAGAAGCGTTTCAGCCACTAGCCGGAACAGGATTTGTTTTCGAGTCTACCTACAATAGCGGCAAGAAATACGAATATGTCTTTGACCCTAAAATACACATACAAGAGGCATTACGCGCGGCAGGACTCGACACGGGCGATCCTTACCAGAAATTGAGACGCACATATATCAGATTGTGTATAGAGAAAAATATCAGCATCGGAAAGATCGCGCAGCGGACAGGACATAGCATTAAGATTCTGCAAAAGCATTACCTCGCGATCAAACCCTATGATTCCGAGATAGCAGACCTATAAGAGCCTAAGAGCCTCGTCACGCATTACGCTTTTAGCTGGCAAGACTCTTAGACCCCTACCAGCTAAACTTATTGCGTACTGCTTAACCTTTACCGTTCAGTAAGAACGTCAGAATTGAATCAGAACTGTACAATCGAATAGCACAATTTTGCGCAACAAGGGCTATCTACACTTGCTAATCCGTGCTTGATTCGCAAAATACTTTATTCCGTTCTGTACGAGTGTATTAGATTTCTCTTGACTTTTTGGTCGATTTGTAGTATAATGCGGCACAGTTGGCAGATTGCCAACTTTCTTGGGCCGTGAAGTCCTTTCGCCCTACCTGTAACTAAGACTCGCCTCACGAGGGAGCAGGAATCAAAAATCTTAATTGGTTCTGTGTATTCTATTTATTCATAATAGCACAGGACACGTGTAGGTAAATATTTCCTATTGACAAACAGGGCGATTTGTGGTATAATGCGTTATTGTCTGGAATAGTGTAAGCGCAGACTCTATTCAGACGCCTTGGGCCGTGACAATCTTTGGCCCGACTTCCTAGAAAACGATATGCCATAGGTGTATCTGGACGAAAATGTATTCGTCCAAACAAGGAAGGATCACGCCTAAACGGCAGAAAGGAGAGCAAAATTGAAGCGTATTTGCAGCGCGCATGGTGCGCGTTGCCACTTGTATGCACGAAGCAGAAGAAGGATTTGACTATGAATAGAAAAAACTGGAGCGCAGATGGTCCAGACCAACTCTCCGATTATTTGGATGAGCGAGACCGTCTTGCAGATGAAGCTGAGCAAGCAAAGCAAAAAGCCGAGCGTGAAGTTCAGATTTCAGCAGCCAAAAAGGCGGGTGAAGAGGTTGTAGAACTTGTCTTCAATGGCAAGCAGCATGCCTTCATCAACTTTGATGAATATAGAAAATGGAGGCAGAGCGTAGAAGGGAAGGAAGCTCTGGGTATAAAGGATTAAAAACATGAAAACAGATACCGAATACGAATGTAGGTTTGACCTTTCGGCAGACGCACCTATTTATGTGCGCTTAGCCGATGAAAAAACTCTCCGATTTGAAAATCTTTTTGATTTCTTGAATTGGAGCGTAGATGCCGCCTTCGATGTGATTAAACAGAGCAGGCAGAATTAGATAGTAGTGCCGTCGTTACGAACGATGGCAACACTCCATAGTACAAAGCATTGGGCGCAGTGATGTGGTTTTGCGCCTAGCTTTTCAACAACGAAAGGTTAGTCTTATCGACTAGAAAAAAGGTAAAGAATGACTTGGACATTGATACCAGTAAATGAAAAAGGAATTCCTCCCACGGGATGGAACGATAGAAACGATTGGACGATTGACGGAAACCGTGCCGTGCATTTGGGAAAAAGCGGCTTGGTTGATGTTGACCTTGATTGGAAGAGTGCAAGGGATTTGGCCGATAAGTTTCTACCAGCTACTACTGTCAAAAGCGGCAGAGCGTCTAACCCCCTTAGCCACTTTTGGTACAAGGCGAGCGGGGCTTATAAGAAATTCAGCAGCAAGGAATTCACACAGCAAGGTGCGCACAAAAAAGATATTTTGGAGCTTAGGGCCGGTGCGCACTACACGATCATTCCCCCAAGCATCCGTCACAATGAGATTGTGGAATGGACAGGGAACCCTGATGAAATTCCAGAAGTAGCCTATGACGAAATTTATACAGGATGCTCAAGACTAGCTGCGGCTGCACTTCTGTCCGAATATTGGCAAGATGGCATACGAAACGATCTCGCCATGACCTTTGCTGCCATGGCTGCGCAAAATAATTGGACAGAGGAAGAAACCAAATATTTCATTGCCACGATTGCGCAATACAAGAATGATTCTCAGGATCACTCAAAAGCCATAGGGGCTACTTTCAAGGACTACGCTGATGGGAAGCCGCTAGCGGGCTTTAATAAATTCAAAGAACATTTGGGCAAAGACGCTGATGCTATTAGCGCCTTTCTCTCTATGACCTTTGGTGCGGTTGGTGCGGTTAGGCGTATCCCGTTGACCGATGAGCAAATGGCCGATCATTTTGTGTCCGCCGAGAAAGACGTGCTCTATGAAGGCGGTTGGGTTGTGTTTGATGGAAAGAGATGGAAACGAGACATCGACAATGCCGCAGTACATATGAAAATGTACCACTGCATACGTCAATTCAACAGAGAGAACAAGACGCATTGCTTCAAAGAGACTGTGGCAGGCGTTGAATCAGCATTGTTTGCCGCGCGCAAACGACCGGCAATCATCCGAGAAATTAAAGACTTCGATCAGCATGCGTATTTCGTCAATTTTTTGAATGGGACTGTTGACCTTCGTACCGGCAAGTTACAGCCGCATGATCGCGAGGATTATTTGACAAAAATGATCCCACACAACTACGTCGAGAATGCCGACTGTCCATACTTTGATCAAGGTCTTTTGAACATCTGGGGTGACGCCCAAATGAGCGATTTTGTTTTTCGTGCTCTTGGGTATTCCATGATCGGCGGTAACCCTCAAAAATTAAACTTTATGTGCTACAGCCACGCACCTGATGCTGGTAAAACTGCACTCATAAGCACAGTTGGACGAATTCTAGGCACGGATTACTACACGAATGTTTCTTTTCGTGCCGTGAGCACAAAGGGTAGCGGAAATATTGACCATTACCTGGCGGAACTTGAAGGCAAGCATTTTGGATATGTTGCCGAGCCTGGGACGGGAGAAAAACTTGACCAAGAAAGAGTCAAAGCTCTAAGCGGGAACGAGGAAATTACGTCAGATCGAAAAGGCGAACGTGCTAGAACTTGGAGAAGCTTGATTGCTCTTTGGTTTTCTACAAACACGTTGCCAAACGTGAACAACCCGGACGATGAAGCGTTCTTTTCACGCTGGTACGTTCTGGACTTTGGTCAGGGCCTAGGCAAGAAAAAAGACACTTTGTTTGTGGAAAAATGCATGAAGGAGGCAGAGGGGATACTGTCCAAGATGGTTGCCGGAGCGGTAACGGCAATCAATAAGGGATTGAATCCGCCTAGAAGCGTGGAACTTGCAACCTTGCAATACAAAGAATCTAAGGACTCAGTCACCATGTTCCTGAATGATTGCACGGTGCCAAGGGGAAAGGTCAGCAAGGGTGCATTGTACGAGAGCTACGTCAAATATTGCGAGGAAGAGGGTTTTGAGCCGGTCAGCCAAAAAATGCTTGGAGCTAAGCTTCTTGGGCGCTTAGGGGTGAAAGAAACCAAGCCCTACGATAGCTCCTTAAAAAAACAGGTACGCACCTTTGAGGGTGTAAGCTTGGGCGATCCGGCAGACGATATGTTTGTAGAACCTAAGGTACTGCCGTTTCTCTTAAGCCCGGCCCGCCCGGCTGAGCTTGCCGCCTGACGCTGACTAGACGGGTAGACGGATTAGACGCTACTTTCTTTCTCTGGGACAAAAAAAATAAAAGTGGGAATGCTTATACCCCTCCATTATTGGTAGTGGCGGCGGTAAGAAATCACGTCTAATCCGTCTATCTGTCTAGTTTTGCCTCTGACGTGGAAGCTAGAGCATTGGGAGAGGTTGAACTGCGTTGTGCCCTTTAGTCTACACGCCACTCTGAATTGCAAGGTGATGTGTTTTGCGTCAATTAAATTAGGTTGGCTAGAGGGCTGGTTCAAATTTGAGCTACTTTCTTTCCCTGAGATAAAAAAATCAAATAAGGAAATGTGGCAAATTCTAAAATGTAATAGGATACCCAATGGGAAATAGCGTCTAATCCGTCTACCCGTCTAGTCCTCTTTTTTACTTGAATTGCTAATTCACCGAGCCTGATAGGACGCACGGGCCAATAGTACCTAAGGCCCTTATATTCCTGCACTTACAGCGATTCTGTTTGGGCGAGCCAATAGTCCTTAAAAAATTGGACAATCACGGTTACCTAAAATCGCACGGTAACGCCGATCTGTAAGTTATTGTATGGCAATAAGTTAGAGCTTATCAGTTAGAGCACAGGTACTTCAAAATAATGGATTTCAGGTCATTTCCGTCCAAAAATCCCTTTGCTCATGGTTTCATCGGACGTCAGGCTCTTGGGCCCTTGATAGAAACGCACGTTCATTGAATTTCCCATCTTTTTCATCTAACATCCTTCCACAGGTAAGGGCATAAAGGGGAAGGGAAACACAATGATTACAGTCGAATGCCCCAAGTGTCATTTAATGCTTAAAATTCCCGATCAATATGCTGGTTCCGAAGGAGCCTGCAAGAGTTGTGGAACACTCATCACAGTGCCTCAGTTAACGGCCACCTGCGCGACGCAACCTAGTAACGACAGCCCGCCAAAATCCGTTCCAGCCAAAGGAAAGAAGGTACTCGCGCTCTACGCAGCTACCATGACGGTGCTCACTGGTACGCTTGGAGTTTTTCTGGTCTATCAATTCAAGTATGAAAAACACACGGAAAATGTTACAGCACAACCGGAAGTTGCAAAGGCAGCACCGCAATCGAAACCGCAAGCAATAGAGGCGGCAAACATACAAACTCCACCTACCGCACCTGTAACACCAACATCGCCAGAACTTTTCGAAGGAGAAGTCTATCAGGTATCAAAGCCTACAAAATATCAATGGCGCGATCCGTCAACACGGAGGTTTTCCAGCAGCGGCGCAACCGTTCTTCCCGTGAATGGATACTTCACAATGGCTGCAAAAGATGGCCCATACTATCTAGTCTCAATAACTGACGGTGTGAATACTTTCGAATGCCGTATGACAGCAAAAGACCTTGAGGATCAAGAATTAAAGCACATTGATAGCAATACTCTCGCTGCAATGCGCAAACAGCAAGAGGATGCAGCGAGAAAGGAATACGAAAGGTTAGCCGCTGCGGAAAGGAAGAGACAATTAGATGAGGCAAACGCAATAGCAATGCAAAACGCAGCACGTGCAAAAGAAGAGCAAGCTTACGCAGAAGCAGAAGCCGCGCAAGCGCAACAAGAGCAAGCAGAAGCTGAGGCTGAGGCTCTAAGAGCACAAGCGTATTCGGCTCAAATGCAGGCACAATCCGCACAAGCGCAAGCATACGCGGCGCAGGCTCAAGCACAAACTATGTCCCAAGCGCAGTCGGAGCAGAGTTATCTCAACCGACAACAAGAAACCCTTAACGAACAACAATATAGAATAAATCGACAGAAACTCCAACGGTGATACAACATAGTGCATACGTGGACAGAAGCCGAAGTTGAAGCAAGCGTCAAAGCATACCTTGAGATGCTTACGCTTGAACGCCAAAGCATCCCTTACGTCAAATCCGAATTCAACGCTTCTCTTCGCGCAGGGCCACTGCAAGGACGAACAAAAGCCAGCATCGAATATCGGATGCAAAATATTTCCGCAGTGCTCGAAAGCCTTGGTTACGAGCGAATACGCGGCTATTTACCCGCAAAAAATGTCGGTGAGAACGTAAGAGCCTCAATATCTCAGGCTCTCATTCGACATGGAATGCCTGTCGATCAGGAACCAACGGTAGATTTAGAGGCTGTCCGACGTAAAGCGCAACGCATTAAACAGTGGGGCCTACAAAGTAAACCGAACGGGGTTAAAGAACCTCGCCAGGTAAGCGTTCAATGTCTTGAATACGTTCGCGATCCCCGAGTCCAGGCATGGGTGTTGGCCTTTGCGGATGGGCACTGCGAGCTATGCGGAACCCCCGCACCATTTGTCGATAGGCATGGCGAACCATTCTTGGAAGTTCACCACGTTACATCGCTTTCCGAAGGTGGTTCTGACACGGTGGAAAATACGGTTGCGCTATGTCCGAATTGCCATAGAAAATGTCACTACTCCGCTCGGCCTTCCGCTATCAAGCAGAAGTTATACGCAAAAGTCGCGAGACTACGCCCTTGTTCTTGACTTACCTGTCAAGGGGCACGCGCGGACAAGATTCTTAGAGCCCTAGGGCCTTACTTGCCTTTTCCCGTATGACTTAACTATTCTCACAAAGCGAAGGGCGTTTCTAGACGAAGTGACTTCGGAAGGGGATTTCCGGTATGAAACGGATCGATTTTCATATCCATACAGTCAAAAGCGCTCTTGACGCTGCTTTTGCCTTTGACCTTGAAAATTTGAAACGTTATGTCGCTGAAACAAAGCTGGATGCCATTGCAATTACGAATCACAACCTATTCGATGGCCCCCAGTTTGCGGAGATCTCTAACGCGCTAGATATTGTTGTCTTCCCCGGAATAGAAGTTAGTCTTGATTGCGGGCACATCTTGGTGATAGCTGATAATAAAAGGGAGGACATCTTCAATGAGCAAGCCAAGAAAATCAGTGATGCGACGAAAGACCGAAACACGTTGGCCCTTGATGATTTTCTTGCCATATTTGGGAATTTGAGCGAGTACCTAGTCATTCCTCATTACGAAAAGAGTCCTGCGATCAAAGGAGACGATTTTAAGCGAATTGAGCCTTACGCTTCCTGCGGTGAAGTAGATTCCGCCAAGAAGTTTCTCCGTGCGATCAAAGATGAGTCGAAGCTCACACCTGTTCTGTTCAGCGATGCGCGGATCAGCACAGACATGGAGGTATTACCCACGCGCCAAACTTTCATAGACTGCGGTGAGTTGACGCTCTCGGCCCTGAAATTATGTCTGCAAGACAAAGGTAAAGTAGCTCTCTCGGAGGCGCACGGCAACAAGCTCTTTCCGATATTTGAAGATGGCCAGTTGCTATCAACAGGTCTGAATATTCTTCTCGGGGGTAGATCGACAGGTAAAACGTATACGCTGGAGAAAATCCGCGTCCGCCACCATCAAGTGCATTACATCGAACAATTTTCGTTGGTTCAGCAGAATGAAGAATCATACGCCCAAGACTTTAATGATGGCGTTCAGAAAAGCAGAAGCCTTTTCATCGATTCCTACTTGGCTGGATTCAAGGTCGTATTGAATGATGTTATCGCGGTCGATCTTCGAGCCGATGATCGCGCCGTGGAGAAATACATCAAAAGTTTGCTCGACTTCGCCACAGACGCGAACAGAAAAGATACCTTCTCTAAAGCCGCTCTATTCAATGAATCGCTTTTCCCGCTAAGTGACGATTCAGTATTGCAGGCTCTAATAGGCTCGGTGCGGCAATTGATTGAAAACGTTGACTATCGGGAAGTTATCGCCAGATACGTTGATTTGCAAAATTTGAAAAAGCTTGCGATTGAATTGATCTTGAAATTATGGGAGAAAAAGCTTGAAGCTAAAAAACACAAATTTATAAATGGCTTGGTGCAAGACATAAAAATTCAACTTGGACGCCGCACGGCAGCGGTTCCGATACAAGACGTAGATTTATACAAGGTCAGTCTAAACAAAAAGAAAGTTGAAAGATTTACAAAAATTGTAAAAGGTCTTCAAAACGAGGCGGTAATATCCGAGGAGTCCATTCAATCATTTCGAGTGGTCGCGATGAAAGGGGAATTCAGTGGAGCGGGCGAAATCAGAAAGGCGAGTGGCGTTCAAACTGCTTTTAGAGAAGCGTTCGACATTTACTCAGAACCTTATGAGTACCTGCAAATACTACTATCTAACGCGAGCCTAACTAGGTCTGAGCTCTACAAACTTTTCTGCAAAATAACCTATCGCATCCTCAATAAAGATGGTTATGAAGTATCCGGCGGTGAACGTTCTGAATTTCGACTGCTACAAGAGATCAAAGATGCTCAGAACTATGACATACTGCTGATCGATGAGCCGGAATCGTCTTTCGATAATATCTTCCTTCGCAAGGAGGTGAATCAAATCATTCGGGACATTTCCGAGATTATGCCCGTTGTTGTTGTGACGCACAACAATACAGTAGGTGCCTCAGTTGGTGCGGATTATATTTTGTTTGCGAGTAAAGAAAAGGAGGCGGACAAGATTGTCTATCGATTGTATTCGGGATACCCAAGTGATCGAATACTTCATTCTGTTGATGGCAAAGAAATAAGTCACCATGAGATAACCATGAACACTCTTGAAGCGGGAAGCGATTCATATGAGCAAAGGCGGCAATCCTATGAAGCTATTGCAAATCGATAACAATCTTGGATTATTCCTTGTTGGCGAAGATAAGTATGATCTCATAGAAAACGTCACCAAGGACGACTTGTTGCGATTAGTCGATCTTGCGCTATCAGTGGATGTGGAATTCGACGAGTACGACGAGAAATTGGTGAAGAATCCGGCGCATCAAATCATCTATAAGAGCGTGTATGAAAAGCTGAAGGGCTTGCAAGAGCGGAAGAAGGCATTTTTGGATGAGTCGGAACGGCAGTATTTAGAGGAGTATGAGAAATATAAAAACGAGTTGTCGGACCAAAACGCTGGTAGCTGAGTTCGAGAAGGCCAACCTACTTCACGCTCAAAACGCTACTCAGACTATGAACATATGCTTTCCGTGCGATTTCTGATTCCTCCACAATTGGCTTTGCCACTGGACTAAGCACCTTGTAATACAAGTCTACAAACAAGCGGCCAGCCGAAGATTGATTAAGCCAATCCCTAAATTCGTATGCGCGTGCAAGTAGCTCAGGGTCTTGGCCTCTCAGCGCGGTTTTGGTTGCGCAGCCTGTAGAGCCACCGCCACCATTGCCGGGATCGTCGGTTTTGTTTAGGTAAGTAGATACCTGAGGGAAAAAATCGCTAAGTGCTCCTACAAATTGGATGTTGTTCTCTCGCCCGCATGTATGTTGTAAGGCACCAGAATGTATACCGATCAGCGAATAATCTGCAGAATGTAAAACTACCGGTGAACCGGAGGAACCGCCCTCGGTTACTCCACCGTCTTTAGCTAAGACCGCTTTAATGTAGGTACCGCCAAAAACATCCAGATTTAGTTTTTTAACGGAGCCGAAAGAAATCTTTGTGGGCGCTTGATCTGGATGTCCTATCGTTACTAGATCGTCTCCAATTGTTCTAGGAGTCGCATTCCATCCAAGGTATGCTCGCCCATTTGGACCAGATTCTACGGAATCCAAACTCATAAGAGTCATATCATAAATCGCGCTGGTTTCAAGTAGTTTATCACCGAAGCTTCGCGGAAGCAGGTCTAGATCAGGCGCATCCACGCTTCCACAATAGCCTAACTGAAAATCCCAAATGATTTCAGCAGCTGTTACTCCAGAGTCGGTACTAACGCAGTGTGCAGCGGTAAGTAGATAAGGCTCGTTAGTCTGTGTCGCGGGCACGTTAACAAGAGCACTAGAGCAATAAACAGAGTTGGCAAAGATTAATAGCCCTGTTCCTGAACCAAGAATCCTCAGAGCGCCATCTTCTGCGCAAGCAAGATCAATATGACAACTTTCCAGCTTTGAAACTGCGAACAATTGCTCAAAGCCGTGAGAATAACGGAGCAATCTTAGTTCCGTGAAATTTCGTGCATTCGTAAGGAGCACTAGAATAATTTCCTCCCCCTGAAGCAATGGCAAACATCGCCCTTCGCTCCCAAGCATATCCTCTTTGTAAAAAGGCCCAAAGGATCGTCCTACCCTTGGCGCTATGACATATAGCTCGAACTCAGGCGCGTCTATGTCTGCCTTTACGGTCAAGCCAAGGGTCAACGCACCTACTGACCTAACGCGCGTGACATATTGATAGCCGTCTTCCGTCTTGACCGGATTTTCAAAAAGTGGCTCAGTCAATTCTATGTCTACAGAATGTGCGAATCTCTTCTTTCCACAATCCTCACAGTCCATTTCAGGATCGTAAGCCTCATAAGATGCTTTGAGCATTTCATTCATGCCAGCGTAGTCACTGAATACGATTTCTTTTCCGGGTGCAGACGCCAAGGCTTTGCCTTGCTCAAAGGAGAATGGCGTGTAGAGAGTATCGGTAGGCGGTTCAAAGTGTGGTGGTGCTGATTGCCCTAAGGCTGGAAGGACGCAGAGCAGAAGGCATGACAACCGCATAGACCTACCCCAATGTTACGCCGGATACGAAAAACTAAGCGAGAGACAATCTGAATTTCAAATCGCCAGCCAGAATTCCAGCGAAAAATTCGCGCGGTCGTTAACAAGGAAGGTTCTCAGAACCTAAGATTCTGAGCCTCAATTTCGGTCAGATTTTGGCAGGAGTGGTGATTAGTGTATTGTCGATATAATACAGGGTGCTAAAATCTAATAATTCAAGTGGTAAGGTTCTAGGCATGGCCGCAAACTTTGGGCCTTAGCTTTTATGGATCGAATTCGATAAGACGTTGCGCACGGCGGAAAAATGCCAGACTCCGCCAGTCTTAGACTTGATACCCTTTTCGTTCAAGTGGTTTGCTATGGCGCGATAGCCTTTCCCTTGCACCTTTAGACGCTGTATAAGCCTCACTGTGCGGTTTTCTCCCTCATTAGGCTGTAATGCCCCGTCTACGCTGTCAAAACCGTATACGGGGGCGCTGTAGACTTGTTTGTGTTTCTTCTTGTGCTCCATTGCATTTTTGGTGCGATCTGCAATGACGCGCCTTTCCATTTCAGCAAAGCCAGCTACGATAGTTAGAAAAAACCTGCCTTGTGCCGTTGTGGTATCCACGCCAATATCAAGCATATGGCACGCAATGCCGCTCTTTTCCCATTCTTTCGTCTTGGTGAGGCAATCCCCCGCGTCTCGGAACATGCGATCCAGCTTAAAGCCTACGATATGGCTTATAGCCTTCGCGTCTATCAATTCCTTTATCCGTTTCCCGCCGTCTCTTTCATCAAGTGGCACGCTCCCTGACACGGCGGAGTCTGTAACCACTTCCACCACTTCCAAGCCTTTAGCGAGACAGTATGCCTTTAGCCGTTCAATCTGCATTTCGATACTTGTCTCTTGTTCGCACGTTGACACGCGAGTCAGAATCACTGCCTTGTTCATATTTGTACTCCTTATTGGTTTATCGGCTACAAATTTATAGTATCACAAGTAACGGTCATGCTGCAAGAGGGAACCTTTGTGCAACAGAAATTGTTTTAAGAGCCTAAGAGCGTTAGGTTTAAGACGTTTACACTGAAAAGATTCTTAGGCTCTTAGGGTCTAGGTACCCACGGGGGTAAATTCTTTACATTGAATCGGCTAATTGCCAAAAACTGCCACGGTAGCTGGTTACTTTTTGGGAGAGTCAAAAATTGCCTCTTGACATTTTGTAAAATTTGTGATTGACATTTTGGCCGTTTTGTGCTATAATAATGTCCCTCAAGTTTAAGCCGTGAATTGGTAGACTGTTTCTACTTTTGGCTTTTCAAATGGACAATGGCAGAGCCATGTCTAGATGGAAAGCAAAATGGAGAAACCACTAACTAAGAAAGAAGCCGCCGAGTATTACAGTATCCACTACAAGACGTTCGAGAAGCTTGTGAACAAATTCCAGATTACTTACCACTTGTGCGGAAAACGCAAACGATTCTACAAGAGCGATCTTGATGCCTATTTACACAAGAATCGCCGTATTGCAATTGATACATAACTATTACGAAAAATTTGTGCTGGAATTGTGCTGGAATTTGGCTCCAATAGGCTCCAAATGACTCCGATTGATTCCCTGTAAGTCTTTGCATATCAACGCAAACCGTTGATATGCAAGGGCCTAATTTCTGTATACCAGGCTTAGGTTATGCCACGCATCCCCGGCCGCTAATCTATTTTCAGTTCGTTAATAATTCGCGATCTCGAGCCAATTACATTGACGTGTGCAAGTCAGCCAAATCCGCCGTGGCGCTGAAACCACCATACCTCTCATGCATCCCATAACTTCCTATACTTAGCATTGTTCCAGACCATCTCTTAGGTAGTTTTCGCAACTCTAGTCAATCAAACAGGGGTCGTTTCGCAAACTCAGATAACGAAGAAGGACCGTCGCAAGAGAAGCATTCCGCGTTCGCGCCTCTATACCGTTGCTCCTACTCCGGTCAACCGTTTCCCCCTTGTCTCCCATCCGCGTCAATCCGTCCAATACGTGAGCATCGGCGTTCCACTCTTTCCAGCCGGAGTGCAACAGACTGGGCAATAGTATGAAGGCGAATGCGGGTCGAAGGGGGGAACATGCCGCGTCCAATTCAAGGTGGCAATGCGCATACCGGTTGTCATTGCGAAATCGTCTCAACTATGCTCGTGCGCTCGTAGCGCCGAATTCCGATTCGGCTTGTCTTTGCGTATTCTGACAACCTTGGAGTTCCGCCATGCGCCCGTTCCGCGCCATAGTCTTTTTTTTCGCCGCAATAGTTTGTCTCGCGTTTCCGGCCCCCGCCGACGACTTCAAACCAAACGGCCTCGTCATCCTCATGACCGACTACGGCACCGACTCGATCTATATGGGCATCATTCGCGGCGCGATTTACTCGAAGTTTCCGGATGCCAAGGTGAACGACCTTACCAACGCGGTACCTCCCTTCGACATCACTGCAGGCGCCTATCTCCTCGTCGAGGCGGCGGGCGAATACCCAAGAGGCACCGTGTTCATCAACATTGTCGATCCCGGCGTCGGCACTCCTCGTAAATCTATTGTGCTGGAAACGAACAACGGCTATTGCTTCGTCGGGCCCGACAACGGCCTGACCACGCTGGTCGCGGATAAATTCGGCATCAAACAAATCCGTGAGCTGACCAACAAGGAACTGTGGCGTGCGGAAACGACTTCGACCGTTTTCCATGGCCGCGACATCTACGGACCCGTCGGCGCGTCGCTGGCCAGCGGTGTGCCGGTCGAAAAGTGTGGGCCCGCGCTCGATTCGATCGTAAAACTCGACCTCAAACGCAGCGTCGTCGAGAACGGTGTAGCATCGGGCACCGTGATGCGCACGGACCCTTACGGCAACGTCATCACCAACATCACCTCGACCGATCTCAAATCGCTTGATATTGCGCTCGCAAACGCTATCGAAGTCACCATCGGCAGCGAGAAATGGATCGCACCTTTCAAACGCACCTACGCCGAAGTGCCTGAAGGCGAACGTCTCGTAGTCGTGCAAAGTTCGGGCTTCGTCGAGTGCGCCATCAACAAAGGCAGCCTCGCGGAGGCAATCAAGCAGGGTTTTGGCGCTGCGGTGACTGTCCGCAAAGCGAAGTAATGCCTAAGCACGTCCGCCGCGCCTTGCGCGAAATCTACGATCGCATGGCTGCGCACTTCGGGCCCACGCACTGGTGGCCCGGCGATTCGCCGTTCGAGATCGCCGTCGGCGCAATCCTCGTGCAGAACACCGCGTGGACCAATGTCGAAAAAGCAATTGCCAATCTTAAACGCGCGAAAAAACTTTCGCCGCGCGTAATCCTCGAATCCGATGACGACACGCTTCACGAGTTGCTCCGGCCCTCTGGATATTTCCGGGTGAAGTCCATCCGGCTGCGCGCGTTCTGCAAACATCTGCTCACGCGCTACGACGGCGATATGGCAAAGATGGCGGAACGGCCATTGGACGAGTTGCGACCGGAATTGCTAAGCATTGCAGGCGTCGGCCCCGAAACCGCCGACGACATCCTGCTCTACGCCTGTGAGAAGCCTGTTTTCGTGATCGATGCTTACACACGCCGCATGCTGACGCGACACGGTCTCGCCGACGACCGCGCGACCTACGAAGAACTCCGCGCATTGTTCGAGCGCAATGTGGACAACGATTTGCACACGTTCAAGGAGTACCACGGACTCATTGTCTATACTGGCAAAGACTTCTGCCGCCGCGGGCCCAAATGCGAGTCCTGTCCCCTCGCCCCCATGCTCAAACGCGGCCAACCCAAACTGTGAGGTGGAAATGATTCGTTGTGATAAACGCACAACGGCAATGATCGCCGGACTGATTCTCGGCGCAACTTGGAACGCCGGCGCGATACAACCCGGAGCCTTCAAGAAACATGAGCTGGACAATAACTTTGAAGGCGGCTATCAGGTCAGCGTCGCGGACATCAATAAAGATGGAAAGCCCGACGCGATCGCGTTGTCCACGTCGCCCTCGCAATTAGTCTGGTATAAGAACCCAACCTGGGAACGCTACGCTATCACGACCCAGACGAAAGATAATATCGATGTTGCGCCGCGTGATATCGACGGCGACGGCGATCAAGACCTGGCGCTCGCGTACGAATTCAGCCTTCAGAATTCCACAGCAGGGGGAAAAGTCGCCTGGCTCGAATGCCCGGACAAACCCGAATCGTCGCAGGATTGGCTGCTGCATGAAATTGATGCCATTCCAACTTCCCACCGCGTGCGCTTCGCAAACATTGAAATAAATGGCAAACCCGTAGAGTGCTTGCTGAACCTGCCTATCATTGGCGTTGGTGCAAAAGCGCCTTACTATGCTGGCCCGCTGAAGTTTGTCGCCTATCACACTCCGCCAAGCTGGGCCCCATTCATAATCGACGAAACTCTGGAAATGGCGCACGCGATGCGCGTCGTGCAGTGGGACGATGATGCGTCAGACGAAATACTCGCAGCGAGTGCAACGGGAGTCCAACTCTTTGATTTCGATCCAAGTCAAAAAGCGTTTAAGAAGCAACAACTCGGCGAAGGACACAAAGGCCAACGCCCCGCACAAGGTTCCAGCGAAGTCGCCTTCGGCGTCCTTCGTTCCCAGGAGATGCGATACGTTACGACAATTGAACCGTGGCACGGTAACGAAGTTGTCGTCTACGAGATCGGAGAACCCATTTCCATGGGCGAGCCGCGCTTCGTGATCGACACCGAGTTAAAAGATGGCCACGCACTCGCATGCTTTGATGTCGAAAAAGATGGCAACGACGAAATTGTAGCGGGCGGTCGCGGCGGCGAGAAAGCGCTGCGCATTTACCAATGGGCCGCAGGCAGCGCCGAATGGGAAATCTGCGTCCTCGACAAAGGCAACATCGCCGCCTCAGGCATTTTCATATCCGACATCGACCAAGATGGCGACCAAGACATCGTCGCAATCGGCACTTCAACCCACAACGTAGTCTGGTACGAAAACATCTGGGACAAAGTCGCACATTAAAAAGCGGCGCGAGAGGCTTTCGCCCCTCGCGCCGCAGTTTTCAAGCAACGGTGCTGCGCTGCTTATTACGTCAGGTTGTAACCAGCTTCGTTGTGGCCCGTCGTGTCGAGACCTTCTTGTTCAGACGCGTCGTCTACGCGCAGACCAACGATGAGGTCAACGAGTTTGTAGAGGACCGCCGAAACAATGCCGCAATAGACGATGGTCACCACGCAGGTGATGATCTGCGTCGTCATCTGCGGACCAACGCCGGGATACGCCGCGTAGGTGCCGCCCAGTGCCGGGTTCGCGAAGATACCCGTCAAAAGCGCGCCCACGAGACCACCCACGCCATGCACGCCGAAAGCATCTAGCGAGTCGTCGTATCCAAGCGCCTTCTTGATTGTCGTCGCCGCGATGAAGCAGACGATCGCAACAATGAAGCCAATGGCAAGTGCGCCCATCGGACCCGCTGTACCGGAAGCCGGAGTAATCGCAACGAGACCAGCAACACCACCCGTGATCGCGCCCAGTGCGCTCGGCTTCCCGTGCTTCAGCCATTCAATGACCATCCACGTGAACGCCGCCATCGCCGCTGCGATGTGCGTCACCAGCATCGCCATGCCCGCGGTTCCATTTGCGGCGACGGCGCTACCAGCGTTAAATCCAAACCAACCAACCCACAGCATGCCCGCGCCGGTCACGGCCATCGTCATGTTGTGTGGCATCATCGGTGTTGTGGGATAGCCTTTGCGTTTGCCGACCATCAGCGCGCCAACCAGCGCCGCGACACCCGCATTAATGTGAACGACCGTACCACCGGCGAAGTCGAGTGCGCCCATATCGAAGAACCAAGCGCCTGCGCCGCCCCATACCATGTGCGCGATTGGGCTATATACAAGTACGGACCACAGGCAGCAGAACAGGAGCACCGCCGAAAACTTCATGCGTTCCGCGAATGCACCGATGATCAGTGCGGGCGTAATGATCGCGAATGTGCTCTGGAACGCAATGAACACCGATTCCGGGATCGTAAGCGTCAGCGAATCAACCGCGAGTCCCTTCAGGAAGACCCTGCCGAATCCGCCAACGTACTTGTTCATCG
>JADLHJ010000049.1 GCA_020848835.1 Candidatus Hydrogenedentota bacterium | reverse complement strand
TAATCAAAGACAGCGGCTACTTCTTTATTGATAGCCGCACATCGAAATATGCCTGCGCTTTTGAAGTCGCCGATGAAATGGAAATTCCATCCGCGGAAAACGACTTGTTTCTCGATCATCATGCGGGCACCGATTACATTCGCGCGCGTTTCCGCGAGGTAATCGAAATGGTGAAGCGGCACGGCAAAGCGATTACAATTTGCCACTTCCGCAAGAACACGGTACCGGTACTCAAAGAGATGTTCCCCATTATCGAAAAAGAAGGCATTGAAATCGTACACGCCTCCACCCTGGTGAAGTAATGCGCGTGCTCGGAATCGAAACGTCTTGCGATGAGACCGGTATCGCGATCATCGAGGACGGCCGCCGCATTATCGCCAGCGAAGTGGCCTCGCAGATTGACGTGCACGCCGCATTCGGCGGCGTGGTTCCAGAAATCGCCTCGCGCCAGCACACCGAATGCATCCATCAACTGACTGACCGCGTCATTGAAAAAGCTGGCGGCCGACCCGATGTCGTCGCCGCGACGCACGGCCCGGGCTTGATGGGTTCTCTCCTCGTCGGCGTCAACTTCGCCAAAGCCCTCGCGTATACGTGGCGCGTGCCCTACGTGCCTGTGCACCACATCGAAGGCCACATCTTTTCCGTGTTCCTCGCCGAGAGCGCGCCGGAATTTCCATTTCTCGCGCTCATTGTCAGCGGCGGCCACACCTTGCTCATTCGATGCGACAACCCGCACCAATACGAGTTGCTCGGTACCACGCGAGACGACGCAATCGGCGAATGTTTCGACAAGGTCGCGCGCTTGTTGAATCTGCCTTATCCCGGCGGCCCCTCCATCCAGCGCGCGGCAGAGACTGGAGATCCAAAAGCGATCGCGTTTCCCCGCGCAATGGCATCGAGCGATTCGCTTGAGTTCAGCTATAGCGGCCTGAAGACCGCGGTGCTCTACAAACTGCGCGAGAACGGACACAAGACCGAGGATGTTGCCGCATCATTTCAATATGCGGCGGTAGATATCCTCATACGGAAAACACGCGCTGCGCTGGAAAAAACCGGCTTGCCTGCGCTTGTCGTCGCTGGTGGCGTCGCAGCCAACAAGCACCTGCGCGAACGTCTCGCCAAAGATATCCCCGTGCCCGTCTTTGTTCCGCCATTCTCTTTGTGCGTAGACAACGGCGCGATGATTGCCGCGGCCGGTCATTCACTCTACATCCACGGCAAGACCGGCGACCTCAGTTCCACCGCCCGCGCCACCTGGCCAATCGCCTGAGTTTCGCAGCGCTGCCCAATCCTCAGCGCGAACAAAAGGGCGACGTCACAAGTGATCCAGTTACTTCATTGATGCATGATCCGTGTTAATCTGCCTAATCCGTGTTATCCGCGTTCTAAGAATCTGCGCCGTCGCGCACATTAGCCGTCTCGCACCAAAATGGTATACTCCCCCGAATGTCCCACGACGCATTTGCCTCACTTCGGCTACGAAACTTCCGTTACTTCCTCGCCTTCCGTTTGGCAGTTACATTTGCCGCGCAGATGCAGGCGGTCTTCGTCGGCTGGCAGATATACGACATCACAAAAGATCCGCTCCGTTTGGGTCTAATCGGCCTCGCCGAAGTCGTGCCATTTGTTTGTACCGCGCTCTTTGGCGGCTATGTTGCCGACCATTTCAACCGGCGTCGCATAGTGCTGCTGTTCGGAACGCTTTTCGCACTCTGTAGCGTTGCCCTGATGCTCATCACGAAGTACGTGGACAAGACCATCCCGCATGTCGAGCTGCTGTTTTACGCCGTGATCTTTACAACCGGTATCGCGCGGGGTTTTCTCGCGCCAGCCACGTCCGGGCTCTTCGGGCAGATCGTGCCGCGAGAACTCTACATCAATGCCGCGGCGTGGAATTCCAACTTATGGCACGTCGCAGCGGTCGCCGGTCCCGCAATCGGCGGCAGAATGTATGCGCAATTTGGTGATGTAAGAGCTTACGGTGTCGTTGTCGCCATTTCATTTCTCGCGCTCGGGGCCGTTTGGATGCTCCCTTCGTTTCCCTTGGCGGTCGCGAACAGACAAGAGTCCGTATTCCAATCCATTTACCAGGGACTATCCTTTGTCGTAAAAAACCAGGTCATCTTCGGCGCATTGTTTCTCGACATGATCGCTGTGCTGTTTGGAGGTGTCGTATTCGTGCTACCCGTCTTCGCAAAGGAAGTCTTGCACGTCGGCCCCAGCGGCCTCGGCGATCTCCGAGCGGCCCCCCTCTACGGCTCCATCCTCGTCGGCATCTACCTTGCCCTGCGGCCACCGATGAAGCATGCAGGCTGGACCCTCCTCGCCTGCGTCGCGGGATTCGGCGCATGCATGATCGCCTTCGCGCTCTCGACCAGCATGGCCATCAGTTTCGCGCTTCTCTTCCTCAGCGGCGTGTTCGACGGCGTCAGCGTCGTCATCCGCGCCACCATCCTCCAACTCATGATGCCCGACGAAATGCGCGGCCGCGTCAGTGCCGTCAATAATATTTTCGTCAACACTTCCAACGAACTTGGTGCCTTTGAGTCCGGCGTGGCCGCGCGCCTCCTCGGACTTGTCCCTTCCGTCATCATCGGCGGGTCCATCTCCATCGCTTCCGTAATCGGGGCGGGCATGCTCGCACCAAAACTGCGCCGCCTCGATTTGCGCGCGCTGGCGTCGCATGGCACCCCAGGTAAGGCCTAATTCGAAAAAAATTCAGTTTATTCTTCGAATCATCAATAATCGTCAGCTAAACAGGGGTCGTTTCGCACGTGGAAAGATCTGTGCACTCATATTCAGTTAAGCGATGACTCCTTGTTTCCCAACTACCATTCCGCGTGACAAGCAAGCAATAGTGCAACGCCGTGGACTAATAAGTAGAGACAGTGACGCATACTTGCGACCCGAAACTACCCCCACGGCAAGCTGGCAGAGGGGGGAGTAATGCCACGCATCCAAATGCGGTTCCAGTGCGTCACTTGTGCTGCAGTACAAAACGCGTCGATCCGGCGCGACGCGCGTCTGGCGCATTTGCTGGGGCTAATTCTGGTTGCGGTCTCCGCATTCGCGGGGCCGAAGCCTATCGTACTGGACCCAGCCTATGACCATGACAAGTGGCAAACGTCGAAGCCGGACATCGTGCGAAAGTTCAACGCCTACACCGTCAGTTTCGACGGCAATGACGACGATAACGGCGACCGTGTCCGCGATAACTTGCGCATTCCACATTGGGTTGGTTACGAAATAAAAAAATCCAAGGGCAAGCCCCCGCATTCCACCCGTCCATCTTGGTTCACTGACGAAGCGTTGTTTGCGCAGGATATCGCTCCCCGTGACGAATCTTATAGGGGTGACGCGACAACCTGGAATCGCGGTCACATGTGCATGAAGGAAATCGCCTCGCGACTCGGAAAAGACGCAGATTACAATACGCATTCCCTGCTTAACGCCGTGCCGCAAGCCGATTTGTTAAACAAGGGAATCTGGCTCGACCTGGAGAATAAGACCGCAGAATGGGCAGACCGCTACGGGCGCGTATGGGTAATCTGCGGCCCGGTGTTTGCAACACGAAACACGCCGACGAAATGGATCGGCGACAAGAACGAACTGAAAGTCGCCGTCCCCGATTATTGCTTCAAGATCGTCGTGCGACAATCCGCAACTTCAGGTTTGCCCGAAGTACTAGCTTTCGAGTATCCAAACACAAATTCCAAATCCGTACTGCGCAAGAGGAAGCCATACGACCATGCAAAATTTCAGGTAACCGTAGACAAAATCGAAAAGGATACCGGCCTCGACTTCCTGACTGTGCTGAAGGACGACATCGAGCGAAAGGTTGAGGCACAAAAAGCGCCAATCTGGCCTTAAGGTTGAGCAAAATAGCGCCGGTCACCCGCTGAATGCTATGCTTTCGGCTCTCGTTCGGGATTGCAGAATCCCGGGTGCAACGAATCTGACCGATGCTTACGGAAGGGGATCTGACCATGACGTTTCCAATCGACGTGTCTGCCTATAAACCGCTAACCATTGACCCCGCGACCGAGAAACTGTCCGCGGATCAATTGGCGCAACTGAAGTCGAACATTCAACTTGTGCGCGACACGATCGTGTTCTACACCGCAATTGCAGGCATCAAGGGGCTCGCGGGCCATACCGGCGGCGCGTATAGCATCGTGCCGGAAGTTCTGATCGCTGATGCCTTCATGCGCAGCGGCAAAGTGTACCCCGTTTACTTCGACGAAGCCGGCCATCGCGTCGCGATCCAATACGCAATGTCCGCCTTCAACGGGGAAATGCCCTTCGAAAAGCTCTACCACTACCGCGAATTCGGCCACGGCCTCTTCGGTCACCCGGAACTCGACCCGGAACTCGGCGTTAAGTTCGCCTCCGGACGTCTCGGCCACATGTGGCCCTTCGCCAATGGCGTCGCCAAGGCCAACCCCGACAAGGTCGTCGTAATGTTTGGCAGCGACGGCTCGCAGATGGAAGGTAACGACGCGGAAGCCGCGCGCTTTGCGGTTGCGCAAAAACTGAATATCAAAGTTGTGATCGACGACAACAACGTGACGATTAGCGGGCACCCGCGCGATTATTTGCCTGGATACGATATCGCCAAGACGCTCGAAGGGCACGGCCTCACGGTCACCGCGGGTGACGGCGAGAACGTTGAAGAACTTTACGCGCGCATGCAGAAAGCCGTTGCCACTGCCGGTCCCGTGGCGGTTGTGAACCGCCGCGTGATGGCGCCAGGCGTGCCCGGTATTGAAGGCAACCACGCCGGTCACGATGTCATCAAAAAGGATTTCGCCGTCCAATATCTCACCGCACGGGGGCTAACTGCAGCGATCGATTATCTCAATGGCGTAAAAGTCGATAAGCCGAAGGCCACCTATGCGGGATCGACGCCCGAGACCGCAAGTAATCGCACCGAATTCGGAAATATTGTCAATGGCATTCTCGACAAGATGAGCGAAGCCGATCGCATCGCAAAAGTGCTTGTTATCGATAGCGATCTCGAAGGCTCGACCGGCCTCAACGCTATTCGCAAAGCGCACCCGGAAGTCTGTGTCAACGGCGGTGTGCAAGAACGTGGCAACTTCTCCGCGGCCGCCGGCTTCGGCTTCGAGAAAGGCAAGCAGGGCATCTTCAGCACCTTCTCGGCATTCCTTGAGATGATTGTCTCTGAAGCAACCATGGCACGGCTAAACAAGGCTAACGTAATTTGTCACTTCTCGCACGCAGGCTGCGATGAAATTGCGGACAACACCTGCCACTTCGGTATTAACGTCTTCTTCGCGAACAACGGCTTTGGCGAACACGACACAAACCGCCTTTACTTCGCCGCGGATGCGCTGCAATTGAAGGCCATCGTCGAACGCATCTGGGACGAGCCCGGTATTCGCTTCGTATTCACGACGCGCTCGAAGGTGCCCTACATCCTCCGTACGCGCGGCGAGAAATACTTCGATCCCGCGAATGGCTATGTCTTCGTGCCCGGCAAAGACGAGTTCATCCGCAAAGGCGCGCGCGGCTACGTCGTCTCCTACGGCGAAATGCTCTACCGCGCGCTCGACGCCGTGGAGCAAGCCCGCAATCTCGGCATCGATGTCGGTCTCATCAACAAATCCACGCTTAACGTGGTCGACGAAGAAGCGCTGCAGCAAATCGGTCCGGAGCACTTCGTGCTCGTGGTCGAAGGCCAAAACATCAACACGGGTCTCGGCATGCGCTTTGGCTCATGGCTGCTCGAACGCGATCTCAACCCGCGCTTCGCGCGCATGGGCGTCCACAAGGAAGGCTGCGGCGGAATTGAAGAACAGGTGCCGCACCAGGGTCTTTCGCCAAACGACATCTTGCAGAAGATTATCGAACTCGCTAAGTAACCTATAGCCACGGGCGGGATACACGCATGGATTACGCAATAGCGCTGGCCCTTGCGATCGTTCCGTCTTGGCTGCTGGTGCGCTATTTCCATGAGCGCGATCTTTATCCGGAACCGGCGGGCGTTATCTGGGGCACTTTCGCCCTAGGCGCATTGACCACGATTCCAGTTGTCATTGTCGCGCTTCCGATGATGCAACTCTTGCCCCAGCCCGAGAGCGTTGTCGGTACAGGATTTCAGTTCGCATTTCTATACGCGGCCATTCCCGAAGAGTTCTTCAAACTCATGGTGCTGCTCGGGTATAGCTTGCGCCGCCGCGAATTCGATGAGCCGATGGATGGCCTCGTGTATGGCGCGGTGGCCGCGCAGGGCTTCGCAGCGCTGGAGAACGCGCTGTATTCGTTTGCCGTCGGCCCGGCAATGACCATCGTGCGCGGCTTTACTGCCGTTCCGGCGCACGCATGCATGGGTATCATCATGGGGTATTACGTGGGCCGAGCACGATTCGAACCCGAGCGCCGCGGTGCCCTCATTTTTCAAGGTTACATACTTGCCATGCTTATACATGGTCTCTATGACGCGCCGCTATTGACAGTTAATGCAGTTACCACGCGTTTCGGCGGAGTGCCGCCAGAGTACGAAACATTTACCGGGACTTGCACGATACTTGCACTGATAGTGTTGATCATCTCCGTAGCATTCGCGCGCGCGTTGTGGAAAAAAGCGAAACACGAACAGCTCCACCATCCCGTGCCACCTGCGCTGCCGGAAGCAGTTACAGTTGTCCACCCCGCTTCCATTGCCTCTCCGCCAGTCCTTCGCAACGTCACGCTTGCCTCGCGCCCGGTACTATCTACACCGGCGTCAGTTCTAAGGGTATTCCTCGGCGTCGTCTTCTCCATCGCTGGCGGCGCAATAATGTTTGCGTGCATCCACGCGTTCATCGACCCCGATACGGACAAGCGGCTCTACGTGAATCTTGGGTTCATGCTGGTCATTCTTGGCTGGACACCACTTTTGATTGGCCTGCGGCTTTTCCGTTCCGGCGTGCGCGGGCTGAACGTGCCACATCTCCCCAACGGGCCTCCAGCATGACGCCGCCAAATACGCCGCAACACCCTGCTCTGCGCGGTGTCCGCTTCGTCTTTCTCGGAGTGATTGTAAACGCCGCGCTTGCGGCCACCAAAGGCATTGCCGGTATTCTCGGCAATTCATACGCACTTGTCGCCGACGCGATCGAGTCCAGTCTCGATGTCTTTCAGTCGCTCATCGTCATGGGTGGTCTCGTGATTGCCGCCACTCCGCCGGACCATAACCACCCCTACGGCCATGGTAAAGCAGAGCCACTTGCCGCCATCGTCGTGTCTATCGGTTTGCTCGCGGGCGCAATAGTGATCGCATATCAAAGCGTCCGTGAAATCATGTTGCCGCACCATGCGCCGGAACCGTACACCCTTGCAGTACTCATCATCGTTGTAATCACCAAGGAGACGATGTTCCGCGTGATGCGCCGCGTTGACCGCACCACGCAAAGCACTGCGGTTCGCGCGGATGCATGGCACCACCGCAGCGACGCGTTTACTTCCGCTGCTGCGTTTATCGGAATACTCATAGCGTTGTTGGGCGGCAAAGGATGGGAATCAGCCGATGATTGGGCGGCGCTGGCTGCCTGCATAATCATCGGATACAATGGCCTGCACTTGCTTTGGCCCGCGTTGAACGAAGTGATGGACGTTGCGCCGGACCCGGCGATAGAGGAAGGTGTGCGAAACATTGCGCTCGGCATCGTCGGAGTTGAGAGCCTTGACGTGTGCAGCGTGCGCAAGATGGGTTTCGACTACTTCGTGGATTTGCACGTGATAGTAAACGGCGACATGAAAGTGCGCGACGGGCATGACGTGGCGCACCGGGTAAAAGACGCTGTGCGCGCCGCAAACCCGCGCGTCCGCGACGTATTGATACACGTGGAGCCACATGACGCAACGCACGGAAATTAAATCTGCTTTGTCCCCCTTTGAAGGGGGATTCAGGGAGATGTGACCTTGACGGGCGCCGCAACGCCGATGGTTCTGCTCGATCACGTCACCGTGCGCTACGGAAAACGCGTCGCGCTCGACGATGTGACGCTACAAATCGGCGAAGGCATCGTCGGCCTGCTCGGCCCGAACGGCGCAGGCAAAAGCACGATGCTCAAGACGCTGCTCGGCTTCTGCAAACCAAGTGCAGGCAAAGCACAACTGTTCGGTATGCAAGCGGGCCGCGGTGGTCGCGAAGTGCGCCGGCGCGTCGGCTACATGCCCGAACGCGACGTGACCTCACCAAAGCTCAGTGCAGTCTCTTTTGTCTCCTACTGCGGCACGCTTGCGGGCATGCCCTATCGCGACGCACTCCAACGCACGCACGAAGTGCTCAACTACGCCGGCTTTGGGGAAGAACGTTATCGCGCAATGGAGACTTACTCAACCGGCATGCGCCAACGCGCCAAACTTGCACAGGCCCTCGTACACGATCCGCGCGTCCTGTTTCTCGATGAACCCACGAACGGACTCGACCCGGTTGGCCGCATCGCAATGCTCGATCTGATTTTAGATGTCGCGCGCCAGCGTGGCGTTGCCGTCATTTTGTCTTCACATCTATTGCCCGATGTGGAGCATGTCTGCGACAAAGTTATTCTGATGAATCACGGCCGCGTGGTACGTCAAGGCGCGATCTCCGAATTCACGCAGGTTCACGTACAACGATTTGCCGTGCGCGTGAAAGAAGGCGCGGCGGCGTTTCAAGAACGTATGAACAGCGAAGGTTGCGCTGCCGAGCTTGCAGAAGACGGTAAAGTAATCGTGCATATTGCCGAACACCAGAATCCTTCCCATTTCTTTCAGCGTGCGCGCCAGTGGGGATTTCAAGTGCGCGACGTAGTCCCCGTAAGGCAACGCCTCGAAGATGTGTTCCTTGAAGCCGTCGCAGGAGAGACCCAGGTTGAGTAATACATTGCCAGTGGGTGCGCTGCTCGAACGCGCATATGCACAAACCCCAAATCTGCCTATCGAACGCTGTTACATCGGACGAGACGCTGCCGCGCAACTCGGCGGGTTTTCGGCCAAGCGCTGCGGTAATTCATGCCTCGTCATTTCCGATGCCCACACACACGCCGTGGGGAAGTCTGCGCTGGACGCATTGCGCGCCAATGGAAAAGAGATTAGCGAACATATCTTCGACGAATCACATCTCGATGCCACTGCAGAACTCGGCGATCGGGTTGCTGAGATCGGCATCAACGCGGATTTCTTTGTGGCAATTGGTTCCGGCACGCTGTGCGACCTCGCCAAGCACGCCGGCACAAAACTGAAACGTCCAGCGCTATCATTCGCTACAGCCGCGTCGATGAACGGATACACCTCGGGAATCACCGCAGTAAAGTTGCGCGGACTAAAACGCACCGTCCCCTGTACGCCTACGCTTGCAGTATTTGCCGATCCCGAAATCGTTGCAGCCGCGCCGCCGCGCATGGCCGCAGCGGGCGTAGCCGACTATCTATCGAAGTGTTCTGCGGGCGCAGACTGGCGCGTCGCCAATATTCTTCGCGGTGAATACTACGATGAGAACGCCCTGCGCTTTTACGAAGGCGCACTGGATCGTGTACTTGAAACAACTTCGCGTGTGGGTACGGGCGATCCCGAGGCCGTCGCGATCGCGCTGGAGGCATTGCTGCTCTCCGGCCTGTCGATGCTCGTCGCCGGTTCCTCCGCGCCCGCATCCGGCGGCGAACATCTCATCTCGCACTACATCGACATGAAGCAAGCGCTCTACGGCACGCCGAACGATCTTCACGGCGTGCAGGTCGGCGTGGCCACTGTGCATTGTCTCCAATTGTGGGAAAAGGTTCTCGCGCTCAGTCCTGATTCAATTCATCCAGATTTGCTGGCAGACGCACAACCCACGAACGAACAGATCGAACAGTGGGCTATCGAAGATTGGGGAGCCGATGTTGCCGCGGAAGTCATCACGCAGTGGAAACAAAAGGCGCGCCCGCGCGACGTGCTACGTGCAGAGATTGCTGCATTCCGCGATCAATTACCACAAATACGCGAAGCAGTGAGCAAAGACCTCCTGCCATCTACAACAGTCGCGAACGCCATTCGCGAAAGCGGTGGCCCCACCGCGCCCGAAGGAATGAACGCGCCAATCGAAGAATACCGCAATGCACTCACCCGTGCGCGGTACATTCGCAATCGTTTCACAGTGCTGGATCTCGCAGCAGAACTCGGCGTGCAATGAGTACTGCGTAATGATACTTCCCCGCACCGACCAAAAGCACCGCGATGTCGCGGACCACTACGACGATCTCAGTCATTGGTATCTCCAAATCTGGGGCGAACACGTTCACCACGGATTTTGGGAGACCGGCTCGGAAAGTGTCGATCTAGCAGTTGTGCAACTCACGCAACGCGTCGCACAAGAAACAAACATTCGCGCCGGCACAACAGTCGTCGATATTGGCTGCGGCTACGGCGCGACGTCGCGATTGTTGGCAAAGGGATACGGTGCGCGCGTCACCGGATTCACGTTATCCAAAGCGCAATACGAATACGCCATCACGCGCGGCGAAGACCCCGCAAACCCAGACATCCGTTGCCAGGACTGGTTTGAAAACGATCTGCCGGACGCTTCCGTCGATGTCGCGATTTCGATCGAAAGTTCTGAACACATGGAAGACAAGCCGCGCTTCTTCTCCGAAGTGCAGCGCGTATTGAAACCCGGCGGACGTTTCGCCATCTGCGCGTGGATTGCGCGCGACGCGCCGAAATCGTGGGAAGTCGATTATCTGCTCGAACCCATCTGTCGCGAAGGCCGTCTCCCCAGCATGGGGGACGAACGCGATTACATGCGCTGGTTCGAAGGCGCCGGCTTCACTGACATTCGCTTTCAGGATTTTACCCGAAACGTAAAACACACCTGGCCGCGCATTATCGGCCGGATGGCCAAGCGCATGCTCTGGGACAAAGAAGCTTGGCGCTTTCTCTTCACCGGCCCCAACACCGTCTTCGGCCTCACCGTACTCCGCATGGCCATCGCCTACAATACCGGCAGCCTGCGCTATGGACTATTTACAGCAACGAAGCCCGAGTAGAAAGCGTATCGTGCGTCTCCTCACGGCGTCGCGCTGGTATGTTCAACTGACCCATGGTCGATTTCGCGCCGAAGGTGACGCGCAACCCTAGCCAGGGGCGATGCCCTTGGGAAAAGCATGGCACCTCAATGCGCGCTGAACGCGCATCGCATAGTTGGTTCCGTTACGACAACGCCACGATCACACTCGCAACAAGCAACATAAAGACCACAGGCAGCCACAACCTGCGTTCGCGGCGGCTCGGCGTGATCGCATTGGCGACGCACCCCAGCGCGCAATACGCTACAACCACCCATACCAAAAAAGTTGAGACACCACGAAGTCCCGGAATCGCTAGCCCAGCCCGTGAAACTACAATCGCCCCAAATCCAACCAATAGCAATGCAGAGACCAACGGAATCAGCCGCGCGCGCCCCGGTAACGCACCAGAATATTTACCACCAAGCGTAAGCTCGCCCCAGGGCGCGCCGAAAAGCAGCGCAACTTGAAACGCCGTAACAAAGCCCGTCAACAAAGCAAATACGATCGCGGCCGACGTCGCCATAGAGGAAACCCGTTTATCCCTTACCTCGGGAAACAGAATATCCGACTCGCGAAGATTTTAGTTAGGAAAAAGCGCCCCGAGCGGGAATCGAACCCACGTCTAATCCTTAGGAGGGACTTGTTCTATCCACTGAACTATCAGGGCTTGGAGAGATTGCTTATTATCGCTGGTCGCTGGCGGTGTGCGCAATTGGCAGGCCGAGCATGTTGGATACGGCATCTTGCGTTGCGGCGGCGAGTGTCTTGCGCGTGTGGCCTTCGCTGGTGATTGGTTCGCCAAATTGAATGTCCGCCCGGATGCCGCTGAAGCCGAGCAGACGCCACGCGTGCGGGCCGAAAGTGTGTTCCTCGCGCCAGTATGCGATGTCTTCAACGATGTCGATCGCAGGATCGCCAGGCGTCCATCGGATTGCGACGGGGCAGACCTGCGCGCCTACGTCGATTGCCGGTTGCACCAGCGGCGGGTAGAACGGAAGCAAACGATTGCCGCCGCTGGAGGTGCCTTCCAGAAACACGCACACGGATTGCTTAGCGCGAAGGCGATCGGCAATTTGCGTAGTCGCTTCCACTAACGCTTTCACACGTGTACGCGGGACGCCGATATTGTGTGAAATAGTGAAGAGGGTGCCAATAAACGGCCACGATTCCACGTCAAGTTTCGCAACGAAGAAGCAGGGGAGAAGCGAGCCCATCGCGAGTACATCCGCGTAGCTCAGATGGTTCGGCGCGATCAGCACACCATTCGGCGGAGGTGTTCCTACCACACTCACGCGAAATCCCGCCGCCCAGCAGCAATATCGTGCCCAATGCCCCGTCCATCGTGCAGCGAGTTCATAGAGATGCTCTTTGGATCGCGCGGTACTCTTGACCACGATCCAAACCAGCAAAAAAGTGCAGCTACCAAGAAATACGAGACTAACCCGCCAAGCTGCGCGCAACGCACTCGATCGCGCCCGCTTGCTTGGCGCAGCGGCCGCCGCCCCCAACTCCGATTCCATCAGCGCACGACTTCCAACTGCGAAAAGGTCACAATTTTCGCGTCCAGAAACACGATAAAATCCACGGTGCCGAAGTCGCGATCGATCGCGGGACCGGATATCACATGCGCGCCCATCGACATATACGTGCGAAATAATTTCGGCAGTTTGATGGCAGGACCGAGGTTGGCGTCAAACTCACGCGACGCATCGCCGCAGGAATGCGAGGGCTGCGTCGCCAACATGATTTCAGGATGCAGATGCTTTTTCTGTCGAAGTGTCTTCATCGCACGCCAGCCGTCATCCGGGTCCTGTGTCGTGAGCGAACAACAGCCAAACAAGTACTGCTGCCCGAACAAATTCATATACTCGCCAAGACCCCACCACAGCGTGATAATTGCGGCCAGGTTCCGATGATCCTGCGCGAGGCATGCGCGCCCGACTTCCACCGTCCGCGGATAAAACGATTCGAGTCCGTTGAAGACAAACAATTGCGACGAATAGATACCCGCGTGTTTCATTGCGTGTTCGATTGTTTGTACGCGGTATGTCCCCACCACGCGCTTGGTTGCAGTGTCGAACAACACAATATGCGCCATCTGGTTGTCGAACTCATCGCGATCGAGACCAGCGATTGACGAATGCGCCAAGCCTTCGCCTAACTCGATATTGAATACTTCATACCGCAGGCGCAGCACTTCGTCCACGCAACGGTCCGAACAGGCGAGCCCGGCGACATAGGTACCCTTGCGCTGGCCCGGCAACACGAGCAGGTCCGTCGAATTCCAACGCTGCATGAAATCGGTGGACGCGCCCTCCGCGATGCGCAGGTCCGCATGCGGCGCGTGTAGATCGGTGCCTGAAATGACTCCGCCCTGACTGTCCCGAATCATACCGCCTCCTCTGGCCCGAACGGGCCGCCTTGAAGCTGTATCGCACCCGTATCCATTGTAAAGAATCTAATGAAATTTGGTTAGGAAATTGTTTTCAGTTAATGCGCCATCGGGTACCCGCGCGAAGAATCGCGGTACCAGAAGCAGTCACCCAAGAGCCGGAACGGGTTAAGGGGCTTGGCCCCGCGCTTCCGGTTTGCGGCGCCAATTTCAAAAAGTATTCGCCACTGCCGAAACAGTGCTCCGTAAGCGCGCGACAATGTCATGCGCGCATCCCAAATATGCGTGGACTCCGCCCCAGCTCCGTTTATTTCGACGATGTGAATATCGTCGCCATTCAAAAAAGCATCGAGGTCGCTGTACCGGATATCGAAGCGCCCAAAATAGAAGTCGGGCATGGACGATGCAATCTCGTGCAGCCGCGCGAGGAGTTGCGGCGTGGCGAGGTGCGTACCATCTTTGAAAATGGTGCCCTGCGCGTGGTTTCCTGCAAACACCAGCCGGAACTTTTCACCGCTCTCAAGAACACGATCGAGCTGCGATGCGTGGCGTTTGCAATAGATGTGGTGCAATATCCGCGCCCGCGGATCCGCCAGGATGAGTTCACGCAGCGTGCGCACGCCATCGCCGATTACGTGCGGAAATTCCTTGATGGTAATTGACATGATTGCGGCGCTGTCCGTACCGGGATAGCGGTAGTACATCACGCCGGCCTCATGCGGAAAATCAGCCAATGCCTGAAACACAATCTCAAGTCCTGGCGGAAACGATTCCAAATATGCGCGCAGGTCGTCTTCGCTGCGCAACTTCTGCACACCCGCGCCGCGCTGTCCTTTGTCCGGCTTCGCCACCAACGGAAACGAAAGTGCTGCCTCGGCAATCGTGCGCAGCGCGTCCCTCACTGCATCGTCATTTGATACGTCTTTGGCGGGGCATTGGAATAAACAAACCGGCAGGACCCACTTCCGCTGCGGTTCCGGGACGAGCGACAGTATCTGAAATTTAGATTCGCGAATCAGTCCACCGGAATAAATCGACGGATTCGCAGCGGTCGGCAGCGTAGTTCCGCCATAGCGTAACGACAGCCACGCGTAGTACAACCCAACCGGCATGTAAAAAACGCCCGCGGGCCAAAACTCGAACATAGACACAACCGGCTCCGCGGCCGTCGTATCAACAGATGCAATATGTTTTGAGGCACGACGCTGCGCGTAGGCGATTATTGCGATCAGACACAGCACAACCGGCCAGCGGTACGCGCCGAGGACTGGTAATACGGTTTGCCCCAGCTTCACCGTGACGGTGAGCAGCGTAAACGTCCATACCAACGAAGCAACAATCGCCGCGCCGAGAAAGCGAATGGGGGAGGCCTGGAAAATTCCCGCACCAACATAGGTCGGCAGGCGTGTGCCTGGCATGAATCGCGAAAGTACGACAGCCAGTATCAGATTGCGATCGAACCAGCGCTTTGCCCGGTCGAGGCGTTCCTGCGAAAGCAATCCCCAGCGCACGGTGCTAGGCCCCACGAAGCGACCGATCGTGTATAAACCAAAATCGCCTGCCGCGATGCCGATTGTTAAACCGATTAGCGCAGTCGCAAACAACATGTGGCCATCGGCTACCAAAGCGCCGCAAGTGATCGTCGTCGGGTCTTCCAGGATAAACGTGGCAAGTGCCGCTACAAGCCCCTGCAAGAAAGGGCTTGCGGAAAGATGGTTCAAAAGCTCGTTGAAGTACTCAGCCACGCGTCATTCGCCCCGCGCAGAACGCAATGGAAGCGTAGTCGCCTTCGGCTCTTCGCCGGCATCAAGTACATCGCGCCGCCAATAACGCATCACCGCTTCCGCGCGCGCAGGTTTGATTTCAACTTGCGTGATGCTGCGCGTACAAGTGCGTTCTCGGTCCATTAACGGCGACCATTCGTGCTTGCCTTCAGGGTGCAACACATGCAGCGAAGGTAGCGCGCCTATCGTCGTATGTCCGCCTTCGCGCCAGTCATCAAACGCTCGGCGTCGCCACGCAATCACTTCATCGGTTTTCCAGGATGACGACGAAAAAAAAGTCCAATCGCCTTCGTGCGATTCATGAAGCAGGTAGCCGGTACCACGCCAATGAAATGCATCAACCGAATCGTGCTGCACAACGATTAGGGAGAATGACATGAAACGGTGCGGATCGAAATTAGTCATCGCTGCATCGCGAATGTCGTGCGCGGTACCCAGCGTCATCAACCAGGGAATAATCGCGCCGCGCGATTTACTCTCCGTATTTTTCTCGCGCAGGAAACTGTCGCCTTCGACGTAGCCATTGAGCAGGCACGCAACTACGCCAGAATCATTTGTTCCGATCCATGTTCCGCCGCGCGCCGAATCCGACGGCGCCAGCCAGGAAACGTCGCCTTTATGAAGCGTAGGAGGGACCTCCGGCGCACGGTCACGCGCCTCGTCGCGGTTCATGGTGACCAGCAAACGATTGGTGTTGCGATGGACGGTTACCGTACACACGGACTTGTACTCGTTGATAGTCCGCGGCGCTACTGCGCGCCGTCTTGCAGATTGTGCGTTTCCCGGTGCGCGGCCGTCGAGAACGCCACCGACAGTTCTGGGGCGATAGCGATGCCGTGCTCTTTTGCAATCTGAGAAACAATTGCGAGGTGATGAATCGTGTGGCCTGAGAGGAACAGCAGTTCGCGTTCAATGGTGCTGTCCACTGTCGATAGGGGCGCACCCGGCGCGGAAATCTGGCACACCTTGATGGCATTCGACAACGTCGCGGAAGATATGGCAGCGAGCTGGTCCATTACACTGCGCGCAACCTCGCGGTAGTAATCCGCGTCATTCTCAACGCGCAGATCCCTATCACGCGCGTCATACTCTATAACGCCCGAGCGCAGCCCGCGCAGGAAACATACCGCGTGGTCGAGGCAATGCCGCAGGTGCGGGCCAATCGCGTAGAATGCGCCGCCTCCTCGTTCGTACTGGTCCACGGCATCCATGGTCCGCGCGCAGGCGATAATGCATCCGTCAATCGCCGGCGCCGCGGCTAACAACTGAGTCATAGGTTTATTTCCTCATTCCCGGAAATTCGTTTTCAGTTTGGAAGGGGCCCGGAAGCACCGCCCGCATGGATTGCAAGCGCGTTCGTTCGCAACACGGGTACTTCATCGTGAAGTTCAAGCTGTCCTTCCGCCGACACCGTTAGTGCCGCCCACTGCGGATCGAACTGGAGCGGTTCCCCTTCCTGGCCCGCCAGCAATACCACCTGGCTCGAACCGTCCGGTAACCGCAACAGCAAACCCGGTGGCACGCCCCCCTCCAGACAACGCACTGCGCACGCGCGATGCACCTTTCCGGTAGCGGGCCGCATGACACCGAAGTAACACTTCGTGTCCACCAACTCGCCCACAAGTCTAACACGGCCAAGGTCTAAAGCGCGAGCGTCATTTGCGGCCGAACCGCTTTTCTCGGCAATTTCAAAGGATTTCGCGTCGTTTACTTCAATCATGGCAATTCCTTCGTGAACGATTAGACTGCCCTTGAACCGGACCCGGCTGCCGCTATACCCGCGGGCAAAATCCGGGAGACCTGACTTCCCGGCGCCAACCAGGGGAAAGCTCGAGGCGCTGCCCGCGGGATTTTTAACCCGAAGCAATGGAAGCGGCTGTTCAAAGAGTTCCCCTTCAAACTGGCGGGCCACGCCAAATTCAAAGCGCCCCCGATCGAAAGGGTCTTGCGCTACAGCAACAATTGCCGTCAGCAGGGGCACGATCAAAGTGAGCGATGCGACAACAGTTCGTGCATATCGCGCAAGTCCTGACGGAGCCTTCTTCAGATAGCCGATATAGAACTCGTCCTGCGCACCCGGTGCAGACGCCGCCACGACACGCGCACCGTTACAAACGGTCTTGAGCGCATTTGCCTCGGGATGCACGTAGATATCGCCATCGATAATCTTCACTCGGTATGTGGGTATGATTTCCGCAAAAGGCGGGGGACTGCACCCATCTTCCGGTTTGTATTGCCAGCCATGCCAAGGGCAGGTCACGCAGCCATCAAGAATCCGTCCCTCGCCAACGGGCCCGCCCTGATGCCTGCACACGTTTGACATCGCAAAGATCCGGTCTTCGTGCCGAAACAGCGCAAGGCGTTCGTTTCCCACGCGCACCGCCTTTCCCCGGCCTTCCGCGATCTTATCCGCGCGATACGCAAATAAGTACCCATCGTGCTCCGCAGTTTGTTTTGCACGATCCGTGTGCACTTCCTTTCTATACGCAATCACGTGCAATCCAACGACCACAAAGGCCCCCAACGCAACACACGCGACATAAACCGGATTGTGCTCGCTCTGCAGCGCGCCAAAACTCACATGAACAATCAGCGATCCATACGCGACGTATACCAGCATGTGCATCAACTTCCAAAATGACGCACCCAGATTCCTCAGCCAGAAGTCGTGGCTCGTCGCCACCATGAAAAAAAGGATTACAAGGGCTAACGCACCGAAAGGTTCAAACGGAAACTGTGCCAACGACTGTGCGGGACCTGTAAACGGATCGTAGTCCGCGCGATACGCCGTCAATACACTGACAATCGGATTCACTTTGCCAAGCGCATGAAACTGAAACGTTGCCAGTGCGGCATGAACCAGCGCGAGGAAGAACATCGTTACACCCAAATGACGGCGGTTGTACAGCAGAGGCAAGAACCGCGCATCCAACCGTGCCAGCGGCCCGATACAAAGAATCAAGTGCAACAATAACATCGCTGTCCACGCCGCCGATCGAATGATCAGCGTCTCCGCGGTCGCATTGGGATTGGTAAGAATCGTTGCGAAAATAAATAGCGCCAGGCATGCGACGACAAACGCCGCGAGCGTCGCGTCATAAATGCGTTTCTGCCGGTTCCACCCAACGCCTTTGTATTTCACGGACATCGCGCTAGCCGCCCGATGCGCGCGCAGAGATCGGCGCGACATCTGCTCGCGCAACGACATCCGCTTCAACGAAGGAGTAGAGCAGCAGCGAACCGCCGGCGGATAAACGCGCTGCGTCCAAAACAAACCGCCGTGCACCGGGACCATACACATTGCCCAGATATACCGCGTGGCCTAGGGACAAGGCATTGTCGCCCACATCGGACCAATACAACCCAAGCGCAGCCTTCTCCAAATCGCGCGCGACGTCCAACTCTAATTGCCAAGAACCCAGGTTGTCCGTGCGAATCCGCAACGCAATCGGCAGATCGTCGAAAGCGTTTTTCCGCTCTGTTGCAACGTGCGGTAGAGGCGCGGGTTCTTGCAGCGGCGCCACCGCTTCACTGGTTGCAATTGGCTGGCGCACCACAACCGCCACAGCAATCACCACAGGCAATGCAACCGCCAAGCCACGCACCGCAAGACCGTGTATCCTTCGCAACCCCATCGCGCGAACTGGCGAATCAGGAGCGCCTGCCGCTTCCAAACCACGCGCAGCCTTGCGCCACTTCAAGACCAAGACCGGCCACAGCGCAATCATCCCCGGCGTAATTAGCGCGCGAAACAACAGTGGTGCACCGGCTGTCGAATGATCGAGCACCCGCAATCCGCGCGCGTGCAATGATAACGCAGCAAAAACGCCAACCAGCGCATAAATGCCAAGCGCATAGAGCAGAATTGTGATTCCAATCAACACAACAAATCCCCACATCGCCTTGCACTTTCCAGGATCAACATGTGGCCGAGCGAAACGCTATCGAGTGCGGTGGCGGGCAGACACCGCTTTAGCACCGGGTCATATTTCAATCCAATCATCGTGCAAACCCCAAATATCCACGCCTTCCGTACCCTTTATTCACCCCGCACGCGGTACAATGTCAGTGTAAGGTGGTAGCGCACGATGAAGTTGCAGGAGATCATGACCGGTGGTTTGGTCGAGATGGCCTATCTTGGCCACGGCCGTTGTGCCTGCCCCTACCTGCCTGGCCGCGAAATGCGCCTGCTCTACCTCGACGGCATCTGGGTCGAGCACATCTACGACAAACTCTTGGACGCCGGTTTCCGGCGCAGCGGTACCCACGTCTACCGGCCGGACTGTCTAGGCTGCAACGAGTGCAAAGTCCTCCGCGTGCCCATCGAGACTTTTCATAGAAACAAGGAACAACGCCGCGTCTGGAACCAGGGCATCAAGGTATTCACTACGCGCGTGGCCCCTGCTGAGTACTCCCACGAAAAACTGAGTCTACAGTGCCGCTACCTCGCCCACCAGCATGAACAACCCGATCACGAGCTCCCCGATGAAGATTCGTACCGGCGCTTCCTTGTGGATACCTGCCTCGGCGGACGCACGCGAGAATTGCAACTCTGGAAGGATGGATCCTTGGTAGGCTTGGGCATCATCGACGAACTACCCGACGCCCTTTCCACCGTAAACTTTTTTTACGACCCATCAGTCGCGAAATGGAGCCCCGGTACTTTCTCCGCCCTCGCCGAAATCGAACTCGCCCGCCAATGGGGCAAGTCCTACTACTACCTCGGCTACTACATCGCCGCCTGCAAAACCATGAACTACAAATCCCGCTTCAAGCCCAACCAAATAAAAGACTGCAACGCGACTTGGGACGCGCCGCAGCCCTGAGCGACGATATAAAAGCAGGTGGTGCCCCGCTACCGATGATCCTTGTCCCGCAATACCGGGTATAACCGCCATTCGGTCTGCGGGCCGAAGCGGAATCCCTTGTTTCCGGCGTGGAGCGGTTTGTTCCCGTACACCGCGCGCGTGACGCCCGCGAATCCGAACGCGCATACGAGCGCCGTCGCCACCCCCACGGCGATCGTGCGGCGCAACAATCGTGGGAAATCCGCGGAGGTCGTCAACGGTGCGGACCATGCTTCCCGCGCGCGCGGCAACGTCGCGATGAGAAATGTCGTGATGATCGCGTTCACGAGGATCACGCCTTCGGTTCCGAGCCGCTGTTCGTGAAACGCGGCCTGCGCTTTGATTTGGTTGAACACAACGACGTTCCAGAGAAAGACGATGTAGAGCAGTTGGCCTTTGCCCGGCGCCGATTCCGGGATTAGCGCGATGCGCCGCCGCGTGTGTGTGATGAGCAACCCGAGCACGCACGCGGCGTACAGCGCAAAGAAAAAGTTGAACCACATCCGGCTCGACATCTCGATGCTCGAAAACAGCGGCGCCTTCATCACCATCGGCACTTCGATAAACCCGCCGTCGCGCACCTTCGTGTACTCCGCAACGAGCTTGATCATGCTGAGATAAATAATTCCGCAAATCACAAAACCCGTGGCCAGCACCTCCGTCCAACGCCGCGTGCGCGGCTCATTCTGCACCGGCGCAACGCGCGACGCCAGCATCGCGATGGCAATCCCCGCGCCAAGTCCATAGATGATCCCCGCGCCCTGCTCGATCGCAATGCTGTGCCAATTCGCATTCTGCCAATGCTTCCACGACTCGATGATGGGCGCGCTCACTTGCGGCGGGAGATCTGAGAGACGACTCGGATTCCCCGGCGCCATCAACAACAGCTTGATGAGCTGCGTAAACGCAATTCCAAACCCGCCAACAATCCCCGTCACCAGCGCTCCAACAATAACCGGCACCCGATCATTGCGGTGCATGTACACGCATACGCCCAGCAACACACCCAGCACACCCGCCCAGTTGTCATTGCGTGGGGGTGTCATTCGGATGCCGAGCAGCACGGGAAAGATGAGAAAGACGATGAACCAACCCAGCGCCATGTGCAGCAGCAACGATGCGCCCGATCGCCATTTGCCGAACTTCGCAAAGTAGATCGCGGTGCCAATAAGAATGCCAATTACAACCCCCTCAATCCCGCCGTGATCGATGAAGATGGTCGGCCAGTTCGTGACCATATTCTTCGGATCAAATGGCAGGTTCGTCTCAGGATTCGTGACCGAAAGATCGCCCTGTATTCGAACGATAGATGGAAGAACCTTCGCCAATATGCCGCTCGCACTAAGCGCCATCTGCGCAACCCAACCAATCAACGCCCCAACGCCAGCAAGCACGAGCAGCAACCAAGCCTTCTCGAAGCGACGATCCCAAAGGTCGAATACGCACAACGCTACCAACGTCGCGAATGCAGGCACCCAATCTGCGTCGAGCCAATAAAACGGATCATTCTGCCGCAGTTCCCGCTCGATCCCGCGTTCGACGAGTTCCTGCACGTGCAAGCCGAACGCGCTCATTACCGGAACCCAGCAAAAGTACAGAAACGCAAACGCGGTGAACACAAAGCACAACGGCTTGAACAACTGCGTGATCCGCTCGCGATCTTCGACCGCCGCGTACGCAGTCCCCGCACCGCCCATCGCCGCCCACAAAAAACCACCCGCGAAGAGTCCGAAGAACCCGTATATCTGCGAAGGCAAATGTCCGCTCTCTGTGTAGCTGACGACCTTCATGTAAGACATCGAGCCGCCGAAGGCCCAGCCCAGCGCGCCAAAGAATGCAAAGTACGGCGCGCGCACCCGCCAATCCTCGCGCCCCGACAACGCACATGCCGCCAGCGCGGCCAACACACCCGGCAACATCGCGCCGTATTCGTGACCAAAGTTTCCCCGCACACCCCAGCCGATGGACAGACTGATTGCGACAACAATCAGTGTGGAAATGCGAAAACTCGGAATGTGGTCGGATTGCGACATGTGTATCACCCGTTGTCCAATACACGAATCAACGTAGAGCCGAAGTGGAATTCAACTCAATTAATTATCACAGCGCCAACATCGTTCCTGCATCGCGAGCCGGAATTCCAATTCGGCTCTACACAACTTGCATTGCCCCATTGCCCGCACCAAAATACGCAATAGCAGCCTTGGTGCGCGAATTCGTGGGCTGCGCATACATGTGAGATGAACGGGCGAAAGGGACAAACTGTGGCCATTACTTTTCTTGCGTGCGCAATACTGGCGCAACTCCCTGGCGAACCTATGCTGCGCGCGGATGACGTGCAGCATGTGAAGGTCTATTACGAAAAGGGACGTTTCGGCGGATGGCCGGCCAACCATGGCATGTGGATTTGGGACAACGAAATCGTCGTCGGCTATAGCCGTGGATATTATGAAGACCTCGGCCCCAACCGCCACCACATCAACCGCGAGAAACCAGAGGAGCATTGGCTCGCTCGGAGCGCCGATGGTGGCGTGACGTGGAAGCAGGAGCAACCGTCAAAGCAAGGTTCGCTCATTCCGCGCGGGAAAGCGTTGCACGGAACAGAAGCCGCCGGGCAAAAGATTCCGGACCTAATGGAACTCAAAGAGCCGATCGATTTTACAAATCCAAATTTCGCGTGGACCCTTCGCATGGAGAATATCGATTCCGGCGCATCGCGCTTTGAGTATTCCTACGATCGCGGCAAGACGTGGAAAGGTCCCTACAAACTGCCGAACTTCGACGCGCCCGGGACCGCCGCGCGTACCGATTACATCGTCGAAGGGAAGAATGAAGCGACGGTGTTTTTGACTGTTGCCAAATCGGATAAGAAGGAAGGCCGCGTCATTTGTGTGCGCACAATGGACGGCGGTATCACGTGGAAAAAACTTGGCGATGTCGGACCCGAGCCGCCTATCTACAAGGACACACCGTCCTATTCAATTATGCCCTCAAGCGTGCGAATCTCCGGCAACGAGTTGTACACCACGCTTCGCGAACGCGAGGGGAACTTCACCTGGATTTCCGCGTGGCGCAGCGGTGACAACGGCAAGACTTGGGCCAGGGAAGCAATACCCGTCGATGACCTTGGTGAAGGCAACCCCCCGATGTTGAATAAGTTGAAAGATGGCCGACTCTGCCTGACTTACGGGTTCCGCGGATTTCCGTATAGCATTCGCGCACGATTGAGCACTGACAAGGGCAAAACATGGGGGCCGCAGATAGTGCTGCGTGACGACGGGACGGATCGTGACATTGGATATGTGCGCAGTGTGCAGCGTCCCGACGGTAAAGTCGTTACTACATATTACATCGATGAAGAATCAACCGGGCCGGAGCGCTACATCGGCGCAACGATTTGGGATCCAAATAAGGTGTCGTCGATCACGAGTGGCAGCTTGGAAAAATAGGACGGATTGATCGACGCTTTAGTTTCGCGTGCCGACAGCAAGCGGCCGTTTTTCAAGCTGCTTGACGAATACGATTTCGGAATCGTCAGCTTCGACATTGTCGAAGCTACTCACACGCACAAAGCCGAGCGACTCGCAAAGGCGTTGCATTTCCACATTGCCTGTGCTCGTGGACGTGAACAATTTATCGGTGGGCGCGTGGTCTTCCGCGTAATCGACGAGCGCGGAGCCAACACCCTCGCGACGGTGCCCCGGATGCGTGATCATGAAAGAAATGAAGGAGTGACCGTAGAGCCCGGTTTCGAGAACCATAAAGCCCACGGGTTCGCCGCCAACGACCGCTTTGTAGCATCGGCGCGCGGCGATTGCGCTCGAAAGGAAACTCCGCCGTTCGCTACTGCCAATTACGAGCCGGTCGATGGCGCATAGATCGTTAAGGTCCGCCTCGACCGCTTCCTCAACTTGTACCATATTCTTATTTTAATCGGAAACCCGGTTAATTTTCCACATCAATTTGCAGCGGCGTCATTTTCGCGCAAAAACGCGTCCATGGCCGTTTCGCCACCTATTGGACTAACCTGCCGCGTTTGGAGGTTTCGGCGCAATACCAAGTAGGACAGCGCGGCGATAGGCACGAGCACGCCAACAATGACCCAGCGAGACTCCGGGCCGAAAAGGGTTATAGTCCGGGACGCACTGACCACCGTCAACGTTGCCGCGAAGACCAAACCACCGCCGGCCACGGAAGCGAATCGCTTTGTCTGAATACCCGAAACCACCAGGACAGTTCCCGCCACGATACACATCATTTGCAGCGCCAGTATAAGCGGCTCTGCAATGGGCAGCAGTGGTGTCACCGCCATGTCATAGGCGAGGTTAAACTGCGCCCGATCGCTCTTCGCACCGATAAAGAGCACCAACATTCCCAATAGGGAGATGACGGCAGTGATAAGCATTTCGCAGGCGCTAGCGCCGATCCCAAGAGCGATGCTATGAATCGGTTTGTCCCGCAGACTCCGCGTTAGCACAGCGGTCAACACGACAACCAGTGTTACAGCTACGCCCTGCCACAGGCCGAGCACCACACTCTGTAGCCAGATGAATCCGCGGTAGGGCATGGCGTCTTCCAGCGCGTAGCGGGTCGTCAATTCCAGCGCGACCGCACCAATGAACCATAGGATGCGCGCAGCGATGAAGATCGCCGCGCCCACGAAAAGATAGCGCATAGGCGCACCGCGGCGATAGACGAGAGCCGCCGCGACGAGCGCAATGGCCGCCATGATAATTATCGAGGCATACAGGTGCTTCAGCGCGGTGCGCGGTGGCAGAGGCACGATGCGGGCGCGCCATTCGCCGCGACTCTTTTCGACAGTGACTTCGACCACGTGCTTGCCGGCGTGTGTAATAGGCAGGCGCGCGCGCTCTTGACTGCGGCGAGTACTCCAGAGGTGTTGGTAGATGACCGTTCCTGTTGGGTCCTTGACCTGCAAGGAGCCGCTGCCTGTATCTAGGATCGCGGTCACGCTGATACCGTATTCGCGTGAGGGATCGGAGATTTCGATCGGAAAGGTTTCGGTAATCGTGTCGGATTTGATGTAAGCGCCACGAAGCTCGGCGAGTACATTGGCGTGGACGGAAGTGGCGATGCTTAGCGTGAAAATGAGGATTAGGAATAGTCTACTTTGAGCACCAGCACTAGTGGAGATGAAAGTGGGTTGGGAGTTGTCCAACGAAGTTACTTGAAGCGTCATGTGCAATATCGTACCAAACCGGATGCCTTTGCGCGCGCGAACAGTTGCACCGTATACTCGCCTTTTGCGGCCATCCTAAATTGGGTTTAAGGCATCTTGCCATTTGGGGGAAGGAGTTTCGTTTCCATGAAGCAAGCTAAAATCGGGGGCATATTTCCGGCGCTGTTGACGCCGTTCACCAAAGGCGGTGCGAAAGTTGATTACGAACGCGCCTGCGGTCTCGCTGAATTTCTCGCGAAGAAAGGCGTGCACGGACTTTTCGTCTGCGGTACGACGGGTGAAGGCCCGTTGATGACGCTCGCCGAACGCAAGCAGATGGTGGAAGAAGTCGTCGGCGCGGTCGGTAAGAAACTGACTGTGATCGCGCACACCGGCTGCTTTGACACGGCGTCCACCATTGAACTCACGCAACACGCCCAGAAGGCAGGTGCGGCGGCGGCGGGCGTGGTGACGCCTGGCTTTTTCACTTTCGATGACGAATGTCTCTACACGCACTTCAAGACGGTCGCGGAATCGGTGAAGGGCTTTCCGATTCTGCTATACAACATTCCCGGTTGCGTAAAGAACGTGATCAAACCGTCGCTTGTGCACCGCCTCGCGAAGGACGTGAAGAACATCGTCGGTATGAAAGACAGCGGCGGTAATATGTCCGCATTCAATGAAGTCATGCTGGGCGTGCCGAAAGGCTTCGTCGCCATCAATGGTGTTGACGAATACTCGATGCAGGCACTTGCGGTCGGCGGCTCGGGCTGCGTGTCCAGCACAGCCAACGTCGTTCCCGAACTCTTCCTTGCGATTTACAACGCCATGAAAAAAGGGAACCTCGACAAAGCCTGGGAAAGCCAGCAGAAGTTGTGCCGCGCCTGCGCCGCGTTTCACTACGGCGCGCTTGTGGCGCGATATAAGGAAGGCGTCCGCCTACGCGGCTACGACCCCGGATACGTCCGCGCCCCGCAACGTGAACTCACCAAGGACGAGCGCAAAGAACTGGCCAAGTCCATGAAGACGGCGGGGCTGCTGTAGGTTATCGCGTGCGCTGTTTGACGTTGCGTGCTTGAATCCCGAGCCGTTCATTTTGTAAACTATCCGGCGCGTATTTTTCCGCGATAGCTCAGTCGGTAGAGCGGGTGGCTGTTAACCACTAGGTCGTAGGTTCGAGTCCTACTCGCGGAGCCATAACTTATTACAAGTCACCCGATTGGGTGGCTTTTTTGTTTTTTTCAGTGTTCGATCTCGAGGACGGACCAGTGAGCGGGGTGATCGGTTTCCGATTCCGGTGGCGCGAGGTAATGGCTCTCGATAACGCGGAAGGCCGGAGAGACGAAGATGTGATCGATCGCGCGCGCGAGCGGCTTGGGCCTGCCGTGAAAGTTGACGTTCGCTTCGCCGAGGGTGGCTGCGGAAGGTGTGAGGACGGTGACCAGCTTGGCGAAGAACGGTTCGTCCGCGGTGAAATTGTAGTCGCCCACGGCGAAGACGCGGGGGTACTTGGTCACCTCGGCAATCAGGGCATCCACATGGGCGTTCATGACAGCATCGCCTCCGGCGGGGTGATTTACGAAGAACGCGATCGTCTGACCATTGACATCAATCTCCGCGGCGGCCGTTCCCACTTCATCGGGTTTGCTGTACGTGAAGAAGGCATAGGGGTTACGTATGGGGTAGCGCGAGAGTAACGCCGCGCCGAAGGTACCGGAGATCGTGTTCGGGCCGTAGTATGCGAAGTACCCGAGGCCATCGGCGAAGTAGCGGACGGCATCCACACTGCCGCCGGAGGGCCGGGGTGTATCGCATTCTTCGAGGCCGATGATATCGGCGTTCACCTTGCGCAGCAGCGCGAGTTGTCCCCGGTAGTGCCGGTCGCCATCTTCGCGCGAACCTTGTTGCATGTTGTAGGTCATAACGGTCAGCCGGCTTTCATCCGATTTTGGGAGCGGCTTCGAGGAGCCGCTCCAGAACACGCCGGCGATTGCCGCGATCACGAGGACGATCGCTGGTACTCGAACTTGCGCGGTCGTCACTAAAGTCTGCGGCGCGATAGTACGGCCCAGGGCGTATGGTGCGCACATGACTACGCCAAAGATGAGAAATGGCAGGTAAAACTTGTTACGGAAGAGTTCGCCGTATGGAACGTATCCCCAGACGTTGGTGAAGATCAGCAGCATCGTTGTACCGAACAGGAATGCCATACCCAGTGTCACCGGCAACGCGCCGTGTCGAGGGCGCCGACCACACGAGTATTGCGCGGCATGACGCACGTTGCAGATCACGATCGGTGAGAACAAGAGTGCAATATACAAGGCGAATCGCGCGGGCGGGGCGTCGCCTTTGACGATTGTAGGGCTGGATTCCGGCGATACCGGAAGCTGCGGCGTCAGCAGGAGGATGCCCCCGAGAAGCGACGCCATGAAGAGCACGTTCCAGCCGATCAGGACGCCGCGAGACCAAGGCCGCATCATGCCGATAAGCGCCGCTGCGAAGGTCACCGCTGTACATATCACGACCATGCTGTAACCATGTGAATCGCCGCCTGCCCACGCGTTCACAACCGCGGGACTCGACAGCACAAGCGTGACGCAGGCGAAGTTTGCGAACAATCCGATCATCGCAAGGGCGCGCCTACCTAAGTGGCCGCCAGTGGTGGCAGGTTCGGGCACAACTCGCATCACGCCTCGAACCAGGTACAGCGCAAACAAAACCAGCAATGTTCCGATAGCGATTCCCGTTGTCCCGTCAGTTGAGACGTCGAGCGACGATCCCCAGTTTCTCAGCGTTATCGAGGCCAGCACGGCGAGACCGAGCGCCGCGCCCATATCTCCCTGAAGGTGACGATACCGATCCGATAGTGCATAGCTGAGCACCATCAGGAACGCGGCCATGCCGAGTCCTGCGACGATGATCAGCGCGGAAGCGCCGAGCAGTGGAACGGATGCTCGTGCGGCCAGAAGGACACCCAACGTGAGCTTCAGAAAGCCGCGCTCGTGTTTTTCGCGAACCAGGAACAATGAGAGCGGCGCGAACAGGAAAAGGCTGCCGAGGAGTTCTTTTCCCATTTCGAGCTTGATGAGGGACATCCGGTAGATGTTCTCGATCCAGACGCCCGTGAGCTGGAAGAAAAACAAGAGCAATACGGCGAACAGAAACGTTGCCCGGGTGTTCGAGCCAGCGACGCTTGAAGTGGATTCGGTCATGTGCCCCCCTGCGAGCAAAAGCCGCGCTCCAACTGTACCATCCGGCTGAATGCAATTTCGTCGCGGCAGGATACCCGTTCGGCGTCCCGTGATGAGTACTCCTGTTCTGTCCCTTTGTGCGTTGCTCTACTACGTAGCCCAACACGTTGCACTGAGGCCGGAAATATTGGAACGCGGATCACGCAAATTAGGCGGATTTGCGCTGATGGGAAACAAGGGTGAAACGGTTGACAGTTGAGGAAGAGCCTCCGTATACCTCATCATGCGAAACGACCCGTATTTAATTTACAAAAAATGCATAACACACTGTAAATAAATTGTTTATGGACTTGACTCAATGTGTGACGAGCCGCCGAGACCCCGCACCGGCGCGGATTTCCGAGTCGTTCCTCTTTCAGAGACTTTACTGCTCTGTTGAAACCAACCACGCAACCTGAAAGTGCCGGCCCTTCAGGCCTTGAGTAAGAGGGGGTGTTCCCTAATCCTGGGCCTCACACCCCCGGCTATGAACCGTGTCGCGCCTTCGGCGCTGAATACTTGCCCAGCGGAATACTCGCCCTGTGTATCCGGCCGCCTAAACAAGATTTCAACAGAGCAAAACTTTACTCCTTGCGCGGACAGTTATGAACTCAAAAACAATAGGGATATCGCTGCGGCCTTCCGAGCAGGCGGTTTGCGAGATCGTCTCCGATGACTTTTCGGTTTTTGCCGTCCCACATGAGTTTGCGGCCGAGCAGGAACGACAGATTGCCGAGGTTGCAGAGGTCGGACACGCCGACCGCCGCGTCGATGTTCATGATCGTTTTTGAACTGGTGCGGATGCCGTTGAACCAGTCTTCTTTGTGGCCGGGGCTTTTGAACACGTCTTTTGCACCTGCGGGTGGCACCCACTCTCGGCACTTGCGCTCTGCCCAGGTGCCACCGTCGCCGCCCCAATGCACGAAAGTTCCTTTGTCACCGTGGTACACCGCGCCGTAACCAGGCCGGCTGATCTCTTCTTCCTGCGGTGTGCGTTCTTCTTTTGGCACGGGATTGCCCGGCTGGTTCCAGGTGAGTGTCCAATCGGGATTCTTGAACGAGTAGGTCACGGTCATATCGACGCAGGAGTCCCACAGCCCTTTCTTCGGTTGGGTGCCTGTGGCTTCGATCGACACGGGCGCGGTGCCGTCCGCGTTCATCCAATGCATGGCGCAGCTCATGACGTGCGCACCGCGATCGCGGATTTGTCCACCGCCGGATTCCATGAGCCAGCGGAAGGTGCCGTGACAGTATTTCTTGTTGTAGGGACGCCAGCGCAATGGCCCCAGCCACAGGTCCCAGTCGAGTTCGGCGGGTGGTTCGCTATCGGGCACGGGCTGATCGTCGCCGGGGCTTGCGTAGTGAAAACACGTCACGGTGTCGATGCGACCAATCACGCCGTTCTCAAGGTAACGGTGCGCGAGGTACGCCTCCGGCTGCGAGCGCCCTTGTGAACCGACCTGAACCGCGACTTTGTTGTCTCGCGCGGCGTTCATCATCGCCGTGCCTTCGTCGATGGTGCAGCAGGCGGGTTTCTCCACGTACACGTGCTTGCCGGTCTGACATGCATGCACCATCTGAACGGCGTGCCAATGATCCGGCGTGGATATCACGACTGCGTCGATATCTTTACGGTCGAGGATATAGCGGTAGTCGCGGTACGGCGTGACGCCGGGACCGGCCTTTTGCACTGCGTCCTGCAGTCGCTTTTCGTCTGCATCGCAGACCGCGGCGATGTCTACCTCGCCGGAATCGACGAAGCGTTTCATGTCGTTGAGATGAAAGTTGCCCATTCCACCGAGGCCGATGAAGGCGACGGTGAGGCGGTAGTTCGCACCGGGCGCGGCGAGCGCGCGCGAGGGGATCAGCATTGGCAAACCTAGTGCGGCTGTGGAAATCGTTAGGAACGAGCGGCGTGTAACGGTCCCGCGCCCGGCATGTGAAGTACTCATAGTGTTTCCCCCAAAAAAGCTAAAAGGATCGGCAGGTTACATTGGCTTTACTGCGGTGGATTTAGACGGCGTTTTCTTTGCGGATGGTATGCCGGCGATTTCAACGCCGCGTCGGCGCAGCGATTCGGCGACGTTGGGCTTGAACGCGTCGGGCGCGGCATCGAGTATCTCGCGGAGCGCATTGAGCGATGCATCGCCGGGGATGCGTTCGAGCGCCAGGCATGCATCCTCGCGGAGAATCTCATTTGCTGCGAGCGCTGCGATGCGTTTGACACAGAGCTCGTCACCGATCTCAGAGAGCATCCACAGCACGTCGCGCGTGAATTGCGTGTGATTCTTACCGGACAATAGGCCGGTTAAGGCTGTGTACACTGCATACCGTTCATCATCGGCGCCCGGCCGGCTGCAGTGACGCACGATTCGCCACAGGCCGCGTGTTGCAGCGCGGGCGACCTCCGGCTGTTTGTCACGCGCCAGATCGGCGAGTGGTTTTACGGCACTGGCGCCGAAGTTCTCGGCGCTTTGCCATGCGGCCGCGCGAGCTTCCTCGTCATCGCCTTTGATGGCGCGGATGAGATCGCGCCTGGATTCGATTCCCCCGAATCGCGCCGTCCTGGCAGACGGCTCTTCTGCTTGCGTAGGCATAATTCGAGTCCCCCCTCGTTTACGCACGCTTCAACTGTTCCCAGAGAGACATGGTACTCCCGCGGGGTCGAACATCAAAATTTGCGTAGCGCGTGGACGAGGTGGCGAAATTACCTGTTGGCGAATATGGCGGCCGCCCAGTTGCCTTTGCTCGGTGTCGCGAGTGTGGAGTTTTGGCCGCCTGCGGCCGGTTGTTCAGGACCCCATTCGCCGGTCGCGATGTCAATCCAATACACCGTGAGCGCGCCGTTGGCCGCAGTGAGATCAATCTGAACCGAACCGCCAGCGGGGAAATAGACTGCATACGCTTTTCCAGGATTGGCTGCGAGAAAGGCTTCGTTCTCTTCGCGATCTTTTAATAATTCATTTGCGGGTTTGACGACCCACAGCGGGATCTTCGATTCCAACTTGCGCGCCGCGCGAATTGCCGCGACGGCTTTGTCGTTGAGACCCAACCCCGAATCCGGACGGTGAAACCGCATCGACGCCGCGCCCGCGAGTAGATGCCGCCAGAAGCGTTCGATGCCGTCTTGATCGGTATGGCCAAATTTGTTGCCGTCTGCGCCGTAGGTCTTGGTTGTGTTCATCGGTCGTGGATGTTTCAACAAATACTGGCGTACGAACAGGAAATTGTCCCAGTGCTTCTCGCCCTCGTTGTGATTGTTTTGGGACACGTCGACAAAGTCGTATAGCTCAGGATGATCAAACGTGCGTTTGTGGCGGTCCGCGGTCAGGTCCCAATCGTCCCACATTTCCGTGACGTATACGTGCCTGCGGAGCTTAGCTGCGCGCTCCTTGATGAACTGCGCCCAATATTTCCCCCACTCTTCTTCGGCGGCGGTTTCATTGTCCATGCAATACAGCACGTGGTCGTATTGCAGCGAAAGTTGCAGCATCTTCTCTACGAAGCGCTGTTGGTATTTGAGCACCACCTCGTTGTTGCGCTGGTTTGGCGTCGTGAAGAAAAACGGCTGCCGGTTTGCGCCGGGATGGTCGGAATAGCGCTCCGCAAATCCGGATTCGTCGTAAGTGTAGTTAACGTTGTTCTTTGGGTTGTATGGATGAATCTGCCAGCGCTCGCTGCCGGAATCGGTGTAATCAAAGCGGTCCCATACTTCTATCTGCACAAAAATCTTCCGCTTGGATGTTTCTCGCAGCATGCGTTCGAAGCGCGACCAATATTCATCGTTCCATTTGCTCAAATCGTATTTGCCGTCATCGCGTTGCTTAAAGGGATAAACTTCAAAGCCCTTGTCCTTGCGATCGCTCATCGTATTGCGGATGACATTTCCGCCCGCATTGGCCAGCCGATCGAGTTGCGGGATCAGCTTGTCTTCCGGCCATTGAAACAGGTTGTCGTCATCGCTGCCGCCCAGCAGCAACACCGGATCGCCTTTGTAACACCAATACCACGGGTTGTCCGGCCACGGCGATATACCGGCATCCGCGGTGGCCGATATTGTTACCGTCAGACCGATCAGTAAACTCAATAGAAGTGGCTTCTGCATGCGTAGACTCATTCTCATATAATTGCCGCCTTATGCGTCGGTGTATTAAGGGAAATCATGCTTGTTCATACTACGGCACCTGAAGACTTCGCGCCATTCAGTTGGTTCAAATGCGTATCGTAATGTACGATTGCCGCAATCCGCTTGATCGTTATGAGACGCGTGTATGCGTAACGAAAAACGCCCCGGCGGAACCGGGGCTTGTGAGAAACCAACTAGTCTTAACGGTTATGTTGCGGCGGCGCTGTCTGCCGCAGGCGTATACTGGCGCAGGGCCATTTCGCGGTCGATCATGAAGAGGCCTTCGGGCGAGCTGTCTACGAGTTGCAGGCGCTTGACGATTTCGTCGGCCACTTTTTCTTCTTCGACTTGTTCGGTTACGAACCATTGGAGGAAGGTGCTGGTGGCGTGGTGCGATTCGGCGAGCGCTAGGTCCATGAGTTTGTAGATGGACTTCGTGACGGTCTGTTCGTGCGCGAGGGCATCTTCAAATACTGCGAGTGGCGACTTGAAGTCTACGGGCGGTTTGGCGATGGCTTCGAGTTCGACGCGGCCGCCGACGTCGTGGATGTAGGTGTAGAACTTGGTGGCGTGGTCCATTTCTTCGCGGGCCTGGATGCGCATCCAGTTCGCGAAGCCGTTGAGACCTTTGTGTTCGAAGAACGCCGCCATCGCCACGTACAAGTACGCGGAGAACAACTCCATGTTGAGTTGTTTGTTCAGCGCCTTTTCCAGCTTTCCGCCGATCATAATTCTACCTCGAGGTTATCGCGTTTCGATCTACAGGAAGGGCAGGATCTTGCCTTTCGTGAGGAACAGCAGGAACTGCTGGATAAAGGTATAGCCGGGTCCGATGGCTGCCGCGCGGGGCTGGGTGATATTGCGAACATGTTTCATGGTCAGGACTCTCCTAAAAAGTTGTCGCCGGAGGCCACACGCTAACACAGCGGGCTGATCGGTTCAAGGCCGATTGATTGGTTGTGGGGTGGTGGCTACACTGCATCGCCCGGCGTAGAAACCGGGCGCTTCAGATTAGGTCGCAAATTGTGAAGTTGCTGCCAAAGCAGAGCTTTTCAAGAGCGCTTTATTGAATAGAAATTTGGTAACGAGTAACAGGTGCGAACGCCCGGCTCGGAGGCCAGGCGATACGACGGATCAATCGGGGTGCGGGCCTATGCGTACTTTCATCTTCGGGATCGTGTTGTTGTGCTGTGCGGGGTGTGTCACGGGAGGGGCGCCGCGCGGGATCGATGCGGCATTGCGCTCGGGGCCGGATGCGTTTCTCGCGAAGGCGGCGGTGGGGCCGCAGGACGATGGCACTTATGTAGTGCCTACGACGCAGCGCATCGCGCCGGCGGGTGAGCAGGTGCTCTTTCCCGGGCGGCCCGTGGGTTTGGCATTCAGCCCCGACGGTTCCGTTCTCGCCATCAAGGGCCGTCAAGACATTGTCCTGGTCGATACTGCATCCAAGACCATCAAGCAGACGCTGAAACTTCCGAAGGACGGCAACAGCTTTTGCGGGATTGCGTGGTCGCGCGCCGGCAATACCATATGGATTACCGCGACGGAACAGTGGCTGCGGGGTGCATCACGTCAAGCGGACGGGACGTTCAAGTTCGATACTGAAATTGAACTTCCCGGAGCGAAGGACAAGAACTCGAGTCCGGGAGGATTCGCGTTGGATGAAGACCGTGGTATCGCTTACGTGACGCTGAGTCGAAATAACAGCGTAGGCGTGGTGAATCTTGCCGCGCGAAAACTTGAGCAGGAAATCCCAGTGGGTATCGCGCCGTATACCGTGGTGCTTCAAGGTGGGAAAGCGTATGTTTCCAATTGGGGAGGGCGGCGTCCGAAGGACGGAGAGAAGACCGGGCCGTCGTCTGGCTCGCAGGTGCTGGTCGATCCGGAGACGGGTGTAGCGTCGTCCGGGACTGTTTCGGTGATCGATTGTGCATCGCGCGCGTTGTTGCGCGAGATCGAGGTGCAGTTGCATCCGTCTGAAATGGCGCTCTCGCCCGATGGGTCTCGCCTGTATGTTGCCAATGCAAACAGCGATACGGTGTCGGTGATTGATACAGCATCGGATGCTGTCGTGGACACGCTCGGCGTAAAGCCGATGGCGGAGTTGCCGTTTGGGTGCGCGCCGAACGCGCTGGCCGTGTCGCCGGATGGCGCGTCGTTGTACGTATGCAATGGCGGCAACAATGCGGTCGCGGTGATCGATCTGCGCGCGAGGCGCGTTACCGGCCTGATACCTACGGGCTGGTATCCGGGTTGCATCGCGCTACGCGATAATGTGCTGTACGTTGGAAATACAAAGGGCGTGGGGAGCCGGTTTGAGCGTGCGAATGCGGAAGCAAAACGAACGAACTTTGGCGCAGACGTAACCGGGTTCAATTCGCACGATCATCTGGGTTCGCTTTCGATCATTCCCGCGCCGAATGCCGATGAACTCGAGATCTATACGACGCGCGTTGCGGAGAACATGCGCCTTCCCAAGATTCATCGGGAACTTAACCTCGCCAGCGTGAAGCCTGCGACGGTGGCAATTCCAACGAAGCCGGGCGAGGTCTCGCCGATTAAGCACGTGCTGTACATCATCAAGGAGAACCGTACCTACGATCAGGTCTTCGGGGACATGCCGCAGGGAAACGGCAATCCGCGGCTTGTGATGTTTGGACGCGAAGTAACGCCAAACCATCACGCGTTGGCGGAGCAGTTTGTGCTGCTCGACAATTTTTACTGCAACGGGGTGTTGAGCGCGGACGGGCACCAGTGGACCAACGAAGGATACGTAACGGATTACATCGAGAAGAGCTTCGGCGACTTTTCACGCAGTTATCCCTACGACGGGGACGACGCGCTTGCGTATTCGGGCGCGGGGTTTATTTGGGATTATGTGTTGCGCGCGGGGTTGTCGCTGCGCGTTTACGGCGAATTTGTGAAAGCGAAGATCACGCCTGCAACCGCGACGTGGACGGACATCTATAACGACTATAAGAGCGGCACGCGCAATGTGACTATCGAAGCGACTACGGAACTGCACACGCTGGAGCCGTATCTGTGCAAGGACTTTATTGGGTTTCCCGGTAAGATGCAGGACGTGTACCGCGCGCAACATTTCATTCGCGAGTTGAAGGAGTTTGAAGCGAAGGGAACGCTGCCGAATTTCATGATCATGCTGCTGCCGAACGACCACACCTCAGGCACGCGCGAGGGCATGCCCACGCCGCGCGCGGCTGTCGCGGACAATGACCTCGCCTTGGGTCAGATTGTCGAGGCAGTCAGCAAGAGCAAATTCTGGCCGCAGACAGCGATCTTTGTGGTGGAAGACGATCCACAGGCGGGACTTGACCACGTAGATGGACACCGCACGGTGGCGCTGTGCATCAGTCCATATACCAAGCGCAAGGTTGTCGAGAGCACGCACTATAATCAGAGCAGCATGCTGCGGACGATGCAGTTGATTTTGGGTTTGCCGCCGATGACGCAATTCGATCTTGCGGCAAATCCGATGGTGGAGTGCTTTCAGAATTCATCGGACTTGACGCCGTACACTGCGCTGCCGAACAACATTCCGCTGGATGAGATGAATCCGAAATTGGCTTCGCTGCGCGGGAAGGAGCGGCATTACGCAAAGTTGTCGAATGAACTCCCATTGGACGACATCGATCTTGCGGACGAATCAACGTTTAACAGAATACTCTGGCACGCCGTGAAGGGATATGACACTCCTTATCCGAAATTGGCTCGGCGTGAACAGGTGGGTGCGAAGCATTGGCCGGGCGCGGATGCCCACGATGAAGATGAGGACGATTAAATGCAGAAGAATCGATGGGGTTGGAGTCAGATTGTGTTGCTTGCCGTTGCCGCGACGCTACCGCTTGCAGTGTTTGCGCAGGCGCCGGTTTCGGAGTCGCGGACGTATGACATTCCGAAATTGAAAGGCATAGCAATCGATGGCGATGCGAAGGATTGGAAGGACGCGGGATTCCGCGTCAATGTCGTGACATCGGTGGATGGCGCAGCGCAGGCGCCATCCGATTTCGATCCGGCGTTTCGTCTCGCTTGGGACGAACGCGGCCTGCTGGTGTTTGCGAGTATACGCGACGACGCTTTTGTCGAAAACCAGGACGAGAATACGTATCAGCAGAAGGACAGCATCGAACTGCTTGTGTCGCCCGAAGTGGGCGCGGAGGACCTGATCCATTTCGCGATAGCGCCGGGTATGACGGCCGAAGTTCCCGAGATGAAGTACAAGGTTTTCGATTGGCGCAAACGCGAGCCGCGGGATGCCGCAGCGATCGAAGCCGCACGCGCAAAGACCGACGGCGGATACGCGATAGAAGTCCTGTTGCCGTGGAAGAACCTTGCGATCACGCCCAAAGCGGGTCTGGAAACGGCACTGCAAGTGCACTTGAACGATGTAGACGCGAACGACCGCGTGTTTCGGGCGGCATGGTATCCGCAAACACCCGCGGCGGGCCGCACACTCTCGATGCATCGGCTTCGCCTGGCGAACAAGGCCAGCGCACCCGTGAACGCAGTGGCGCGCGCACAGTACGACGAACTGGCGCGGACGGTAGTGCGCGTGGTGGCGGCGAAGGAGTGGATTGGTAAGCAAGCGACGGTGAACGAAACTCGACGCGTGATCGTGGAAGGCACGTTCGCGGATGATGCGGGGCGTGCGCGCGCCTCGTTTGCGTTCCACATGCCGCCGCCGGGTAAATCGTTTGAGGCGCTATCCGTTCGCGTTGGCCGGCAATTGGCCACAACGCTGGCGTTGCCCGATGCGCAGGTGTGGCGCGCGCAAAAGCTGATGACGTATGCGCCGCGCTTTGCGCCTCCCGTGTTTCAGGGCAACTCGTTCCCCGGGTGCGATTATGCGAACCCACTGCTCGCGGAGCGTTATCTCGGCAAGTACCGTATCGAAACGGCATATTATGATGCGCAATACAACAAGGTGACTTCCGCGGAGAAGCCGGGGCGTTACGGCGCGGTGATTGACATCATTCCGGATGTGGGCCGTCCCTTGCGCCGCTATGCGACATTGTACAAGCAGCCGCAACCATACAACGTTTTTAGCTGGTGGTATCTGAAGCCTGAAGGCAACGTGGTCATCCCGTCAGAGCTTGGCATCGATCACGGATCGATGACGGCGCAAGGCGCGTCTGTCGGCAAATTCATTCAATGGCAGATGCAGGATGCTGTTGCGGAAGACAAAGATTCAGCGGTGTTGCTCGCGGGGCTGAGTGAAACGCCGCAGGGCAGCGGGCCGCGCGGCGTGTATGACGACGTGTTCGCGCTGGATCGGCAATGGTGGGTCGGGTTGAAGCGCAAACTCGATGGCATGGAAGCGGCACACCCGAATGCGTTCGTGTGTCCGTATCCCAAGGAAGGCGCGCCTGCAACGACGATGCGCAACGGCAGCGCACAGGAAGCGGGGATCAAGCCAGAAGCAATCGAAAAGATTGACGGAGTCTTAAAAGAATGGGTTGAGGCGAGCAAGGAACCTTTCTCAGTTTGCCTGGTGCGCAACGGCGTCGTGTTTTTTGAGAACGCGTATGGCGATCGCTATGGCGCGCCGATTACGCTCGACACGAAGAGCTGGATGGCGTCGATCTCGAAATTCCTTTCGGGTGTGTCGATGATGACGCTGGTCGATCAGGGACTGGTCGATCTTGATGCGCCGCTGGATCAGTATGTGCCGCAGTTGCGAGGGATCGAGGTGAAGACGCCGCTGACCGTGCGTCACTGTTTTGTGCATACGAATGGTCTGCAACTTGGCATCGTACCGCCGCGCATGTTTAACGATCACTACGGCGATGAAATGAACGATTATGAGGAAGTGGTCGCGGGCTACTATCCCTATCTCGAAGTTGGTACGCGGCACGGCTATAACGGTTGCGGTTATGCGATTGCGGGCAAGGCGATCGAGCAGATCACGGGCGAGGCGTTGCCGCAGTTTTTCCGGAAGCACATGTGGGGGCCGCTGGGCTGCGCGAATACCGACGAGATCGACATGAGCGCGCGTACGATGAGCGCGCCGCGCGACATCGCGACGATTGCGCAAATGCTGCTGAACAAGGGCGCGTATGGCGACAAGCGGTTCTTCAAGGAAGAGACGTTTGAGAAGTTCCTGCCGGTTAAACTCGCACCATATGTGTCGTTTCCCGCGGACAATCTCGAATGGGGTATTGGCGCGGTGTGGACGCCTGAGCCGGGTTTGAGCAAGAAAACGTATGGGCATGGCGCGGCGTCGGCGGCGACATTGCGGATCGATCCGGAGAACCAGTTGATCATTGTGATGTGCCGTAATACCGCGGGTGCGAAGTTCGGGGAGTATCATCCGAAGTTTATTACGGCAATTGCGGAGGGTTTAGAGCATAACAGTTAGTGGTTGCACTGGTGGAAACCTTGTGCGAATCACGGGCGAGACGCCCGCGCTCCTTTTACAGACTGCGCGCGCTTTTTCGTGCATCATTTTTGTTTGGAGTAGTGATGACGTGTTGTTACTAAGGTGCTTCGTCTTTGTGTGCGTGTGTGGAGTTACCGCTGTTGCTGCGCCAAAGATTCGCGTCGAGCCGGAAGCGTTGGACTTTGGTGCGATGCAGGCGGGCACGCAGGCGGAAAAGACTGTCGTCATTTTCAATGACGGCGATTCGCCGTTGATCGTGTTGCGCGGTAAGACGACGTGCGGGTGCACGACAATTGACGTGCCCGAGGGCGAGTTCGGCAGCATTCCGCCGGGGAAATCAAAGAACGCGACGGTGCGGTTCGATACGACCGATCGCACGGGCATGCAATCGGCTGTTGTTGCGATCACCACAAACGATCCGGAGCGCCCTGCCGTTACGATCAACGTCACGGCGAATATAGAGACGCTGACGATTTTGCGTCCGCCTAAAGGGCTTGCGTGGCAGCAGGCGCCGCGCGGTGAAGAGATTCGGCGCACCGTGGTCATCGTACCCGGCGAAGCAACGCATGAGATCGAATTGATTGAAATCGCGTCGGATCAAGCGTCGCTGACGCCAAAGGCGGTCAAGGTTACGCGTAACGGACAGCAGATGATCGATGTGAAGTTCGCGCTTGCGAAGGATGCGCCGCTTGGCGAGATGTTTGCGACGGTAACGGCCCGCGTACGAGTTGAGTCTGAAGAGACAACTGTAAAGATTCCCGCGAATGGAATTGTTGTGGGCGACGTAATCGTCACGCCGTTGGAGATCGCTGCGACGCAGAGCCGCATGGCGCGTGGCGCAAAGATTGGTGAAGTGCTGGTGCGGTCTAGTCGCGGCGGGCGCGCGCCGGACATCGTCGGCGTGCAGGCTGTGGGTCCGGTACGCGCGGAATTGGACCAGATGCAAGGAGAAGACCTGCGCAAAATCAGCGTGTTCGTTGCCGACAACGCTGTCGCGGGCGCTTGCAGTGCGACGGTCTATGTCATGACGACGGCGGGGGACAGTCCTGTTGCGAAAGTGCCCGTATATTTCAGTGTCGGCAGCGCAATTCAAGCGGTTCCCGATGTGATTATGCTCAACGCAACGCGCGCAACGCAGCGCATCGAACTGCGTTGTGAAACGAGTGCCTTCACCATCAAGAAGGCGTCAAGCGGTTCGGAGCGAATCAAGGCGACTATTGTGACGGCGAAGTGTGAAGACAACAGCAAGCCCGCTGTAATAGAGGTTTCAATCGCTGAGTCGATCGAGACGGCCGCTCGCGGAGCGCTGCTTTCAATCGAGACCGACTTGCCTGGCGATGAATTGGTTTCAGTGCCCGTCATCGTTCAACGCTGATAGCATATGAAACCTGTTTGCCGCGTAGGGTAGTCAGATGCACGCAGGGGTCAGATGAATTAGTCCGTGCCTGGACCAGAACGGGAGAATTGTAATGGTCCATCGACGCACAGTTGCATTGTTACTCGTAGCGAGCCTTTCGCTCGCGCTAACTGGATGCCCGCCCGGCACATTTCCGCCGCCACCTTATGACACGACGGGTACGTATGTCGGCACGTGGCGCGGCAAGAGCAATGAAGACGATCCGCAACGGATCAAGGATTGTCCACTTCAGATCGAACTCACGCAGAACATCGGCGCGAATTTTCCGGAAGACCATTTCGTAACCGGTACTGTGACAATCGATTATTCGTGCATGGAATTGCCGGAATGGATCGACACGCCACCGCCGAGTGTCGTTGAAGTTGCGGGCGCTTTGCAGGACAACGGTACGCTGACGCTGATTTCGGGCGGATGCACGACGGCTTTGTGTGTTGTGTTGACGTTGGGCGGTACGGGCGTCGATCAAGACGACGATGGCACGCTCGATGCGTATGCGGGCGCGTGGGCGTATACGATTCTGCTTGCGGGTGTTGAGCCGTTTGGGTTCACGGGGAAGTTTGCGGTGGCGTTGGAAACCGAGACACCGTAGCTTTTTGAAACGTGCGAAGAACAAAGCAGAGCTTTTCAAGAGTGCGTTCCCAAGCCGGAGCTTGGGAACGAGTGGAATAGGGGAGCTTGGGAACGAGAGCAAACTAAAAAGCCTCCATTCCGAATTCGACGGAATGGAGGCTTTCCATATTACTTTTTGAATTACTCGAAGAGCGAATTCAGTTGTGCGTTTTCTGGCGTGGCAGGGAAGTCTTCGCCGAGCTTCACGAAGGCAACGTGTCCGTCCATGTACATCGTGTTGCAGCCGCCGGGGACGTGATTGAAACCGACACCGCCGCTCACACTTGTGGCGAGCTTGTCCCACATGATCGGCATCTCGCTTTGGGAGGATGCGCTGCTCGCAGGATTGTTGATGTCGGTGATGGTGAAGCGCTCGATGCCTTCGCGCAGTCGATGGATCGTGTCCGTGCCGCCGTTGCCGTAGCCTAGCCCGCCGAAGCCGACGTTGTTCAGGTCGATGCTATCTTCGAGAACAACATCGTCCGCGGGGTCCTCGTTGAACAACACACCGCCGTAGATAAGCGCGGCGCCGACGAGCTGCGCCGGACCGGGCAATGGCGTAGACACAAATGCGTCACTCGAATCGCATCGATCAAACAGGTAGCCTAGATAGTTGTAGCTTTGATCGCCGTAGGTGACGTAGCCGACGTACGCGCAGGTGTTGCTTCCGTCGTCTCGTACCCGCAGCATGGGATTGTCTTCGGGCGCATCTGGCGGATCGGATGGGCAGAGCAACACGTTTACGTCCGTGAGATACTCCGGGAAAACGGCGGGCGCGATTGGCGAGAAGGCCGGTGCGGCCTGTAGCGAGCCCGGATCGCAGCCTGTGGCGTTGGCGGCCGAGCCGAAGGCCTGGTCTCCGTGGGTGCGGGGCAATTTGCCGCCGCGGCTTTCGCCGGAGTACATCTTGAATACGATGCCCATTTGCTTCAGATTGTTCTGGCAGGCGGCGCGGCGGGCGGCTTCGCGGGCGCGGGCCAAAGCGGGTAGCAGAATGGCCGCCAAGATCGCGATAATCGCGATGACGACCAACAGTTCGATCAGAGTGAATCCAGCACGTTTCATGGAAGAGATACCTCGCAGTAAAGACGGTTCGTACAATTAAACCATCGTTTTGAAGACATCGTCAAGCGGTGGCGCGGTCATAGTTGTGGCCCGTGCAATGCGGGCAGGCTACACAATCTATTGGGTGACAATAGGTTACGGGAGGTCGCTGCGATATGGGTGCGTGTCCAATTTGTGGCGTGGCATTGATGGGGCAGGCAAAACAGTGCGCCGTATGCGGCGCAGACCTCGCAAGTGCTGGCGCATTGGCAGGGGACATACTGGCCGCACCGGTCCGGCAATCTGTCGCACCTGCGAAGCCACCTGCCCCGTCGAAAATCGATTACAAGAGGCTGGTGATTCGTGCGCTGCTGTCGGGCTGGGCATGTGCGGCGGTTTTGGGTGTGGTTGCCGGCGTATTGATGCACCTGATCATTGGCGACCAAGGTGACCACACGGCGCTGAAGTCAGGGTTAAATTTTGGCGGGATGCTCGGCTTTCTTGTGGGGAGTATCTGGGCTGTGACCTCGACGCTGGAACTTGGCCTGGGAATGGCTGCGCTGGTGGGTTGTGTGCTGGGCGCGGTGGATACCACGCTACATTATTTCGGCGAGTCGTACTTAATCGCGCCGCCGGACGTTGCCACGTATGTATATACGTTTATGGGTGCGATTGCCGGCTCGTTGGCGGGGGCGTTCAGCGTCGTGTTACGAAATTACCGCGAGAATGCGTAGAGGTGGTTTGTGCTCATTACGAATGACGATGTTGCTTTCTTTCGTGAGGTTGGATACCTGCGCATTTCGAATGTCTACACACCGAGCGAAATGGATGAACTCGAACGCGGTCTCGATTTTATGATGGAGGAGTGGGCCATCACCGAGATCGGGTGGACGGGTCCGTGGCGCAAGGAGTACATGGATGAAGAAACGGAGAGGAAGTCGCGGCTGACTTCCTTGCACGATCTACATTTCTATTCCGAAGCGTGGATGCGCGCCGTGTCAAAACGGGAACTTGTGGATTCGATCTCCGCGCTGCTCGGAAGCCCAAACGTTGAACTGCACCACAGCACGTTGCACGCCAAGCCGCCGGAATCGGGGCATCCCTTTCCGATGCATCAGGACAACGCGTTTTACGAGCATGAGAACGATCGGTACCTTGATGTGCTCGTGCATCTCGACGATACGTGTCACGCGAATGGCGAGATTCGTTTTTTGCGCGGTTCACACGCAGGCGGGGCGTTACCCCATATTACGGTCACACCGGAGGGAGAAGCGTGTACGCCTCATCTCGATACGGGCGCGTACAAACTTGAAGACACGACGCCAGTGTCAGCGAAGCGTGGCGACGTCGTGTGTTTCAATATCTTTACCGTGCATGGCAGTTATATCAACACCACGAACGCAGTGCGCCGACTTGTGCGTGTGGGCTACCGAGATCCGTTAAACCGTCAACTTTCCGGACAGAGCATAGGGCGGCCAAACATCATTGTGAAGGGGCAGCGTCCGCGTGCCGGCGAAACAGCGCCGCTAACAAACGAGGCGGTTGTGTAAAGCGGTTGGGCTTTCTATGCAGTTGTTCGAGCAAGCAATCACGCTGATTGATCGCAAACAATCTTTCGCGCTGGCAATCGTTGTTCGCGCCGCGGGATCGACGCCGCAGAAGGCGGGTGCTAAAGCGCTGTTCGAGCGCGATGGCGCGGTTCATGGCACGTTGGGCGGCGGATGTCTTGAGGCAGAGGCGCGGCGGCGTGCAATGGATGCTTTGGATACCGGCAAGCCGGTCGTATTTGATTTGAAGCTTGATGACGATTATGGATGGGACGACGGACTCATATGCGGCGGCAACGTGCGTGTGTTTATTGAGCCACGTCCTGAACGGCATCGCGCCACGCTCGCAGGAGCGGGAAGTGCTCCGCTTGCTGAGCGCGGGGCTTTCTTGTTGCAGATCGCTCCAGGAGTCGGTGCAACATCGGGCTGGGTCCTGGCTTCCGAATATGAATCCTTATGCGCGCAATCAGGATCGACATCGCTTCGCGCGGCGTTAAGTGCGACTGAGCCCGCTTGGTTTGAAGAGAAGAACGCCCAAGGCGACGCGGTTGGCGAAATGTATATCGAACCGATCGAGCCTCCTGCTTCTTTGTTGATTGCGGGGGGCGGGCACGTTGGCCAGGCTGTGGCGAGGCTGGGATCGTGGCTCGGATTTCGAGTAACCGTAATTGACGATCGCGCGCTGTTCACGGAAGCGGGCCGTTATCCCAGCGGTGTGCGAACCATTTGCGGCGATATACCAAAGGAAGTTGGCGCGTTTCCCATCGACAATTCTACGTTCATTTTAATCGCGACGCGCGGGCATCGGCACGACGGCGTTGTGCTCAAAGAATGCATTCGTTCCCCTGCTGCGTATATTGGCATGATCGGTAGCAAGCGCAAAGCACTCACCATTCGCAAGGGGCTGATAGAGGAAGGCGCTGCGGTAGAAAGCGATTTTGGACGCGTGCGCAGCCCGGTGGGTCTCGCTATCGGGGCGCGCAGCGTCGAAGAGATAGCGGTAAGTATCATTTCGGAGATCATTGCCGTGCGCCGCGCGAGCGATGCATCGCCACGCACGATGAGCATTTACGCAGTATGATCAGCGCGATAGTTCTTGCGGCGGGTGAATCGCGCCGAATGGGCACACAAAAATTGTTGTTGCCCTTCGGCGGCAAGACAGTCATTGCTCACGTCGTCGACAACGTACTAGGGAGCGACGTGGGACGAACGGTCCTGGTGACCGGTAGCGACCACGCAGCCATTATCGACGCATTGAGCGGCAGGCAAATCTTGGTTGCGCGAAACGAAAGGTATTGCGATGGAATGCTTTCCTCAATCCGGCGGGGGATAGCGGAAGCAGGGGAAGATGTTGAAGCGTACCTCGTAGTTCTGGGCGATCAGCCAAATATTTCACCTATAACGATAAATGCTCTCTTGAATTACGCCGCCTCCGCCAAATCGGAGATTGTCATACCGACATTTGGCGAGAAACCTGGCCATCCAATTGTGGTGCCCGCTCGCTTTCGCGGAGCGATCATGACGAAGTATGATGGCGTTGGACTGCGGGGATTGTTGCACGAATACGCTGGCTGCGTGACGTATTGTCCCGTCGAAACGGATGCCGTTTTATTTGATATGGATACTGAGGCGGGCTATAAGCATGCACTGGCGCGGTTGGCGGAAATACCGGTAAAAACGGATTAGGAGTCGAAAAATGCTGCGAGGATTGTTGTGTCTGTCGGTGATGTTCGGCGTCGTCGCTTGGGCGCAGGTGGACCCGCCGCGCGTTCCGGATCGGGACAACATCGAAACGTATCGTCTGTTTGGGCCGGAACACCCTGGTATTTATAAACATCCCGCATCGATCACCGAACTTGCGAACGGTGATTTGTATGTCTCGTATTACGGCGGATCGGATGAATATATGCAGGACACGGCGGTCTACGGTTCCCGGCTGAAAAAGGGCGACACGCAGTGGACGTTCCCGGCAGTCATCGCAGACACACCCGATCATGCGGACGGTAACCCTGTCGTGTGGCAGGCGCCGGACGGCATCGTATGGCTCTTTTACAATAACATCTATGGCAAGACGTGGTCGGACGGTCGCGTGATGGCGAAGCTGTCGCACGACGGCGCGGTGACGTGGAGCGATCCCATGGTGATAGCGTTCGAGCCCGGCTCGATGGTGCGCGGTCAGCCGATTGTATTGGACACGGGCGAGTATCTTGTTCCGCTGTATCAGGAAACAGGTTCCGATACCGAGATGACCGCGTCAGACACGTCGTCGTATTTTCTCCGCTACAATCCCAAAGACAAGACGTGGAAGGAATCTGGCCGCATCAAGTCCGCAACGGGGAACTTGCAGGCGCAGGTCGTGCAGATTTCGCCTGAATATCTCATCACCTATATACGCCGCGGCGGCAATTTCCTGCCGACTGACAAAGGTTATGCAATACGGTCGGAGTCGCGCGACGGCGGCCACACGTGGAGCGAGGGTGTGGAATCGCAATTCAAGAACCCGAACTCGGCGCTCGATTTGATCAAGCTGAAGAATGGTCACTTGTTGATGGTGTACAACGACAACATGAACGAGCGCACGCCGCTGACGGTTGTAGTTTCCACGGACAACGACAAGACTTGGCCGCATCGCCGTGACATTGGCGGCGGTGACAATACCTTTGCCTATCCCTATGCCATTCAGACGAGCGATGAAAAGATTCACATTATCTTCACCCAGAACAGGCGCACGACGATCAGCCATTGTGTTTTCAACGAGTCGGCGATAACGGAATTCGGCAAGTAGGAAGTAACGAAGCGGCAGCTTGCAGTAGGGCAAGCTGCCGCTCTTTTTATTTAGTCTTCAACGCTAAGCTCGAACGCTAATCGGCGTCACCGAGCGCAAAGCGGGCCCTACATATTTGCTTAAAGGTCGATAGATGCGGTTGTTGGCCGCCTGCTCAATGAAATGTGCGCTCCAACCGGTGATGCGCGCGGCGACGAACAGCGGTGTGTATAGATCGAGTGGTAGTCCGAGCAGGTAATACGTCAATCCGCAGGGATAATCCACGTTCGGAAAAATGTGCTTCTCGTTGACCATCGGTTCTTTGATGGCGTCGTAGATATCCATCCATACCTGCTGATTTTTGCTCGCGGCCAGCTTTCGTAATTCGACTTCGAGAATCTGTGCTCGGTGATCGCCGTTCTTGTAAACGCGATGGCCGAAACCCATCACTTTCTTTTTGTTTGCAAGGGCATCTTTGATCCACGCCTTTGCTTCTTCGCCGGACTTGAATTGTTTCAACATATCCATCGCGGCCTCGTTTGCGCCGCCGTGCAGTGGACCTTTTAACGCGCCGATTGCGCCGACGATTGCGGACACGAGATCGGACATCGTGGAACAAATCACGCGCGCAGTAAACGTACTCGCGTTGAATTCGTGTTCGGCGTAGAGCATCAGCGTGAGGTCAAGCAACTTGGCAGAGAGCGCGTCCGGTTCTGTTCCCTGCGCCTGATACAAAATCTGGGCCGCGTGTGACAGTCCGGGTATCGCGGCGATCGGTTCCTGGCCGTTAAGCAAACGATAGCGTGCCGCGATAATGCCAGCGATCTGTGCGGTCAACCAGATTGCGCGGCGTTTGTTATCGGCAGGATCGGAGACCGGATCGAAGTGCCCCGTCATGGAGACCATGCTGCGGAGCACGTCCATCATTGGCACGTTGTTGGGTATAAGACGCAGCGCATCGACCACCTGTTTTGGCAACGCGCGAAAGGAATCGAGTTCTTTCTTAAATGTCGCTAGTTCCGTTGCATTTGGGAGATCATCATTTAGTAACAGGTAGGCGCATTCTTCGAAGGTTGCCTTCTCGGCCAATTGTTCGATCGGATAACCGCGGTAAAGCAGCACGCCCTGATCGACACAGGCGACCGCAGTGTCGCCCGCGATGACGCCTTCGAGTCCTGGTTTGTAATTGTCTGACATGAATTCTCCCTTCCCAATAATTCCGCCCGGACAAAGACGGGCGCTACGGCCGATACTTCAACAGGTCGTATAGTTCTTCTCGCGTTTGCATATTCTGCAATTGATCTTCCTGCGAACCCGTTTCACGGATGGTGGACAATGCTTCATCCATCGCTTTCATGGCCGCGCGCTGCAACGTTACCGGAAAGATCACAACGTTATAGCCCAATTCGCCAAACTGTTCGACACTCAGATACGGTGTCTTACCGAACTCTGTCATGTTTGCGAGCAGGATAGTGTCCACGTCGTCCGCGAAGCGTTTTAATTCCTCTTCGGTGTGCAACGCTTCCGGAAAGATTGCGTCCGCGCCTGCTTCCAAATACGCGTGTGCGCGGCGCACGGCATCATCGTAGTTCGTTACGCCGCGCGCATCGGTACGTGCGATGAGTAAGAAATCCTCGCTCGCCTTCGCTTCGCAAGCCGCGGCAATCTTTTCACAAAACTCTTCGATGCTAACAAGCGTCTTGCCTTCCAGGTGCCCGCAGCGCTTTGGGAATTCCTGGTCTTCCAGATGAATTCCACTCACGCCTACGGATTCGAGTGCGCGCACCGTGCGAAACGCGCACTCCGGCCCTCCATATCCTGTGTCGGCGTCCGCGATGATTGGCAACGTAGTGACGCGCGCGATGGAAGCACAATGCAGCGCGGACTCAGACAAGGTCATCAGCCCGATATCCGGTACGCCACCCACGCTGTTGGCGAGCACTGCGCCGGAAACATAGATAGCCTCAAATCCGCGCTGTTCGATCAACCGTGCGCTGAGTGCGTTGATTGCGCCGGGCATCGGCACGGTACGCGCAGCGAGCGATGCGCGCAGACGGTCGGATCGTTCAGCAGCAGTTGGCGGGAGCGATGATTTCCACATGGATGTACCATCCGTTGTTCGCAATGGCGTCCGGCATTACAACCCCGCATGGGACGCACGGAGCACACAGTGACAGGTACTTGCCGGAGGTGTCAAACGATCATGGGCGCGCGCCGCTGCGCTTGAGATAATAAGCCAGTTCCGCGAGCCCGACGGAGATGTGTTCGTGGCGCACAAACACATTTGATGGAACAACGAGACTGCGCGGCGCGAAATTCCAGATTGCTTGTATACCGGCCCCGACGAGCAACTCAGCCAGCCCCTGGGCGGCATCGGCCGGCACCGTTAAGACAGCGAGGTGGACGCGGTGCTCGCGAACAATCGCGTTCAAAGATTCTATTGGATGGATGGCCACTCCGCCAAGCGTCTGGCCCACGCGGGCGGGATCCGAGTCGAATAGTGCAACGATATCCAGTCCGTACTTTCCAAAACCGCCGTAGGATGCGATCGCGCCGCCCAGCCGTCCTGCACCGATGATGATGGAGCGATACCTTTCGTTGAACCCCAGCGTTTCCCGGATTGCTCCCATGAGTTCGGCGGTACTGAAGCCGACTCGCGGCCGACCGCGCACGCCGATTGCCGCAAGGTCTTTGCGCACGAGTGTATCGTCCATTTCCAGTAACTGCGCAATCTGGGCGCTCGACACGTGGCCACTTGCATGCGACTCGATCTGGTCGGCAACCAGGTGGTAGTAGTGCATAAGACGTTCGACAACCAACTGATTCAACGTGTGCGGGCCGCTGCGTTTTGCCATCCATTGTCCTCCCAATCCCCATAGTATCAGCTTGGGCCGCGAATTAGTACGCGGCAAGTCTTAATCGCAAGGCTAGCATTATTGGGGCGACTCGACTATGCTCGCTGCGGGGGAGATGATGAAAGGTCAGAGCCAAGAGGGTTTGGTGGTAGAAACGTCCACACACGGCGACACAGTTTCCCCATCGGCATCTGCTGGCAACAGATGGCGGGACAAAATATTTCGCGGCGCCGGAATTGGCATTCCTTACGCGGCCCTGTTTTTTTTGCTGGACATGGGTGCGGCGCGGCACGAAGTCCCGGTCCAAACAGGTATTTCGCTATGGTATGCGCCGGTCGGCCTCTCGATCGCGGTATTGCTGCGATTCGGCTTGGGATACGCGCCCATCTATTTTTTCATAATGGCTTTTGGCAATTTCTATTTGTGGCGCCAGCACGAACACTCTGGCCCATTTTTTCCGATTGTCGTTGCCGCGGTGCCGGCGTGTATTTATACCTTGTGTGTTTGGGTGTTGCGGTTCCGGTTTCGAATCGACACACAATTGTCGCAACTACATAGCGCCGGCATCTTTGTCATCGCTTTTGGCATCGCCAGCGCAATTGTCGCCTGGGCCTACGTTGGCGTGACCTACGCAGTTGGTCGCGCGGCGGACAATGTTTTTCACGCGGCGCTCGATTTCTGGATTGGCGATGTCGTCGCAATCCTATCGATATCGCCGTTTCTGCTGTCGATTGTGTTTCCTTGGAGCGCTGGATTCGTGCGGCTGACGCGACGGCCGGATCGTGACAAAGAACTTGCTCGCACAATTCGCCGGCTTGTTCCGATGACTGCATCAACTTTGGTCTGGTTCGCGGTGGTGCTGCCCATAATCGGCTTTTGCATCGCAGAGACGGAACGAGGCCATCGCGCGATTCTCTATCCGTGTCTGATCCCGCTGGTGTTTGCAGCATACTGGCGGGGAATGAAGGGTGCTTCCACCGGCGTAATCCTGGTCTCAGCCGCAGTCGCGATGTTTATCGACGTGGGTATGCAGCACCCACGCCTGCACGACACGCAATTGTTCCTGATTACGCTATGCTTAACGACTCTCCTGCTTGGGGCGGCGACAACATCGCTGAAGACGACAACAGAAAACCTCAAGCAAGTACAGGACGTCTATCGCCAAGCCATTACCGCGGCGAATTCGGTACCGTACGTACTCGATTACGGCAATGATCACTATAACTATGTCGGGGAAGGCATCGAACGCATTACGGGTTTCAATTCGCGCGAGTTTACGCCGGAACTTTGGGAGGATCGCAGCCGCGTGGTGGCCATGCACGGGGCAACGTCGGGACTAGCGCCGGATGACGCGATTCGCCGTACGCGCGCAGGCGAGTTTCCGACGTGGTCCAGCGAAGGAACATTTGTCGCGCGGGACGGCTCGTTGCACTGGATTATGGACGCGTCCGTTGAAATCCTGGGGGAAGACGGCAAGCCGGTTCGCTCGATAGGAATGATTCAAGATATTTCGGCGATCAAGGCGACCGAGGAAGCGCTGCGAAGCAGCCGTGCCGTACTTCACCTGTTTGTCGAACACACGCCGGCTGCCGTGGCAATGCTGGATCGCGAAATGCGTTATCTCGTCGTGAGCAAGCGCTGGCTGCACGATTACCGACTCACCGGCGAAGACATTATTGGAAAGAGCCACTACGAGGTATTTCCCGAGATACAAAATAATCAGGATTGGCTCGACATCCATCAACGTTGCCTTAGCGGGACCGTCGAGAAGCGGGAAGAAGACCGCTTCTTGCGCGCTGATGGAACAGAAGATTGGCTCCGCTGGGAGGTCCACCCGTGGTACGACGAAGCCGGCGAAATCGGCGGCATCATCATGTTTACGGAAGTAATCACGGAGCGCAAGAAAGCCGCGGAACTGGTGCGTCAAAGTGAAGAGCGATTGGAACTGGCACTCAGCGGGGCCGACCTGGGACTGTGGGACCTGGAAATCAACCCTTCAAGGATGCTGGTCAATCCTCGCTTCGCGGAGATCTTGGGCTATGCACCCGAAGAGGTCCAAACCGATTCCGCGTGGTGGCACTCGCGAATTCATCCTGACGATGCAGATCGGGTGGTCGATCATTTTTGGCAGCACATTCAGGGGTTTTGTTCGAATCTTGACTACGAATTCCGGGTATATACGAAGTCATCCGTGCTGCTGTGGGTGCAATTGCGCGGCAAGATTGTTGAACGAGACACGAGCGGCGCACCGCTCCGCATTACGGGCACGTTGCAGGACATCACGGGGCGCAAGAATGCCGAGGCCGAACGGCGCGAAATCGAAGAGCAGATGCAACAGACACAGAAGTTGGAAAGCCTGGGTGTGCTTGCGGGGGGAATTGCGCACGACTTCAACAATCTGCTCGTAGGTATTTTAGGCAATGCAGATCTTGCGCTCGCCGATGCGCCCCCTGGATCGTTATTGCGCGAAACGCTTGAATCAATTGTCACATCGTCCGAGCGCGCCGCAGAGCTCTGCCGCCAGATGCTTGCGTACTCCGGCCGCGGGCGATTCGTTGTTGTACCCGTATCGCTTAATGATATGGTCCGAGAGATGGGCCATCTTCTGACCGTTACGGTGTCGAAACGCGTGACGCTTGTGTTCGAGCCGGAACCTTCGCTACCCATGGTCCAAGCCGACGCGACGCAGATACGCCAAATCGTCATGAACCTCATTACAAACGCTTCCGAAGCCATAGGCGATCGCGAGGGGACCATTCGAATGTCAACCGGCACACTCGTATGGACTGGCGCAGATGCCGGCGCGCATGTGCTCGGAGGCGAGCTTCGGGAAAGTCAGGCTTATGCTTATGTTCGCGTGTCGGACAACGGCTGCGGTATGGACAATGCAACGTTGCAGCGCATTTTCGATCCATTCTTTACCACGAAGTTTACCGGCCGGGGGCTTGGGCTTGCCGCGGTATTGGGTATTGTGCGCGGACATCGCGGCGCGATTCGCGTCGAATCCACGCCGGGAGTTGGCACTACATTTACCGTTTTTCTGCCGGCGTTAGGTGACGAGATACCTGACACGCCACCGGCACAGATGTCTGACTCATCCGAAACGCGGGGGCATGGAGTTGTGCTGGTGGTTGATGACGAAGATACCGTCCTCGGTATCGCGAAATTGATGTTAGAGCGGCAGGGCTACGAGGTGCTCACCGCGATTGACGGCGAAGCCGCGCTTCGAATCTTTAAAGCAAACGTCGATAAGATAGTACTGGCCATCGTGGATCTGACGATGCCGCGGATGGGGGGTGGGGAGTTGATACACGCGCTGCACGAAATCCGCCCGGATCTGCGCGTGGTACTATCCAGCGGATACAACGAGCAGGAGGCGATTGCACAGTCGCACGGCGAAAAAATGGCGGGTTTCATCCAGAAGCCCTACCGCACGCGCCAGTTCTACGATGTCGTCGCCAAAGCGTTGAACCACGCGACGCCCACTGATTGACCTTCGGTTTGCTCGCCAGCGGCGCGCGGGCGTATAGTGATTTCTTTCCGCTTGGGCGGGTCAATATTGGGGCCGCACGCCGCGGGTCCGCGCGTGCTTTCTAGCGAGGTCAAGAAGGAGTCTTGAGCATGAGCAAAATGTCGTTGAGCCGGCGCGCGTTTCTTGCCGCCACTACGACCAGCGCCGTTATGACGTTTACCGGTGCGGCTGCCGCGCCGAATACGGCGAAGGTAGTGCCGCGGAAATTGTCGCCAAACGAGAAACTGAATGTTGCCGCAATCGGCGCGGGTGGTAAAGGCGCGGGTGACATTATGGGCTTTCAGAACGCGGGCGAAAACGTTGTCGCGTTGTGCGACGTCGATTGGGACCGCGCGGCGAAATTGTTCAATGTCGAAACGATGAAGAACGTGCCGAAGTATAAAGACTTTCGTCACATGCTCGATGCGCACCCGGAGATCGATGCAGTGAACGTATCGACCCCGGACCACATGCACGCGCCCGCCGCGTACCACGCGATGAAAATGGGCAAGCACGTGTACGTGCAAAAACCACTCACTCACACCGTCGCCGAGGCGCGCTTGATGACGTTGACCGCGCGCGAAATGGGCGTGATCACGCAGATGGGTAACCAGGGCCACTCGGGCAACGGTTGCCGCGAACTTTGCGAAATGGTGTGGAGCGGCGCGATCGGGAAAGTGAAAGAGGCGCATGTGTGGACGCACCGCCCTGTGTGGAAAAACCAGGGACGTCCTGATGCGTTTCCGCCCGAGCGCCAGCCGGAGAATCTGGACTGGGATCGTTGGCTCGGCGCGGCGCCGTGGCGTCCTTACGCAAAGGCGTACTGCCCGCACGACTGGCGCGCATGGCAGGACTTCGGCGGCGGTTCGCTGGGCGATATGGCCTGCCACATCATGGATCCGGTGTACATGTCGCTGAAATTGAACGAGCGCCCGTGGTTCACGGTTGAAGTGGTCATGCAAAAGGGCCGCAACGAGCAGACCTTCCCGCTAACGTCAACGATCAAGTATCACTTCGCGGAAGGCGGCGGCATGCCTGCGGTGGATGTGTATTGGTACGATGGTCACTGGCCCGATCCAAAAGATCCGAGCAAGGAAATCTACAACCGGCCGGCACGCCCAGAAGGCATCCCGGATTCGTGCGTGCTTGGTGATGACAATTCAAACGGTTCTTTCCTGATTGGCGAGTCCGGTATCGTCACGCAGGGCGAGTACGGTGGAAATCCGCGTCTTGTTCCCGATGACAAGATGAAGGATTACACGAAGCCCACGCCCACGCTTCCGCGTGTCCCGGGCGAGGACCACTTCCTCAACTTCCTAACGTCGTGCAAGACAGGCGAACAGGCCTGCTCGAATTTCGACTACGCGGGACCCTTCACGGAAATGGTGAACTTCGGAAATCTTGTCGTGAAGTCCGGCAAGAAATTGCGTTGGGACAACATCAAGGGCGAAGTGACCAACGTTCGCCACGCAAAAGAAATCGTCAGCAAGGAATACCGCAAGGGCTGGGAATTGCCCTGTTAACGATCGCGCTGTGATTCCAATGAGGCCCATGCGAAGCATGGGCCTCATTTTTTTGCCGGGAACGGTTTATTCTGATGCGGGCGCGCCGCGGAGCAGACGCAACGCGTTGAAAATAACGAGTAGCGACGCGCCCATGTCTGCGGCTATGGCCATCCACAACGTCGCGACGCCGAACAACGCAAGCATGAGAAACAACGCCTTTACGGCAAGCGCAAACGTGATGTTTTGCTGGATGATTGCGCGGGTCTTGCGCGCATGACCGATGAGCCAGGACACGCGCATCAGATCGTCGGTCATCAGCGCGATGTCCGCGGTTTCGATTGCTGCATCGGATCCGGCCGCGCCCATCGCGATACCAAGCCTCGCGGATGCCATTGCAGGCGCGTCGTTCACGCCATCGCCGATCATCGCGACATTCGAGAATCGCGCCGCGAGCTTTTTTATGGATGCGACTTTGTCTTCAGGAAGCAACTCGGCATCGAAGGCATCAACATTTGTGTCGCGCGCGACAGCCCGCGCAGTGCCTGCGTTGTCTCCCGTTAGCATATGCACATGCCTTACTCCTGCGCGCTTCAATGCTGCCACGCTGTCGCGCGCATTGTCGCGCAATGCGTCCGCCAGCCCAATAAACCCTATTGGTTGGCTGTCGATACCGACGGCGACAACTGAGTGGCCTGAGTCTTCCAGCGCGACGGCAGTAGCGTGAAACTCGCATTCGTCCGCATTGATTTCGTGCAGCATCCGATGGCTGCCGGCCCAATAGAGGTTGCCGTTCGCTTGGGCTTGGATACCGCGTCCCGGCAGCGCGGTAGCGTTCTCGATGCGCAGCGATTCGATTCTCTCTTGCGCGGCGCGATTGGAGATTGCACGCGCAATTGGATGATCGCTGCTCGCTTCCAGGGCCGCAGCAGCAGCGAGCACGTCTCGTTCGTTGCGGCCGTTCATTGGAATAACGCGCTGCACTTCTACCTGCCCGCGTGTAAGTGTGCCGGTCTTGTCGAGCGCGACGGCGTCGATGAGCCCAGCCTGTTCCAGGTAAACGCCACCTTTGATTAAGACTCCCGCGCGCGCCGCGGTGGCGAGCCCTGCGACGATGCTGACCGGCGTAGAAATGACAAGTGCGCATGGACACGCGATCACGAGCACAACGAGTCCTTGATAGAACCAATAGCCCCACGCGCTCGTGAATAGCGGTGGAAGCACCGCAACGCACAATGCGAACGCCATCATTGCGGGCGTGTAGTACTTCGCGAAGGTCTCAACCCACTGTTCGCTCTTGGCACGGCGCGATTGGGCTTCCTCGACCATGTGAATGATGCGCGCAAGGGTTGTGTCTGTCGCGGCGCGCGTTACCTTGAGGCTGATCGCTCCTTCATTATTGATGGTGCCGGCGTACACGTTGTCCCTCACAGTCTTTGCGACGGGCATCGACTCACCGGTGATGGGCGCCTGATTGACAGAGGTCACGCCACTGACGATCACGCCGTCCAGCGGGATGCGTTCGCCGGGTCGAACAATGACTTCTGCGCCGACGGCGACGCGTTCGACCGGCTTCTCTTCTTCACATCCCTCATGCGGACAGCGCACGCGCGCGGTCTGCGGGGCGAGCGATACGAGGGCGCGAATCGCATTACGTGCGCGGCCCACGCTCCACGATTCGAGAACCAGCGCGAGTGAAAACAGAAATGCGACGCTGGCGGCTTCGAACAATTGTCCGAGCAAGACCGCGCCGATCACCGCCACAGTCATCAACAGGTTCATGTCCGCTCGAAGACCCTTGAATGCGTAAAGGGCCTTCGGTGCGACATACCACGCACCGGTGAGAATGCCGAGTGTGTAGAAACCAATTGCAAAGTTATTGGGTGTTGCCTCGGCGGCGTCTATGAGTGCAGAGAACAAGCCGGCGGAGTTCGCATGTATGCCGAGACCGGCAAGTGTAAACAGGCCGCTCGCACTACACATCGCCGCGCGCCCGTGTTCCGCCCACCAACTTCCGTGCTGCTGCTTCGTGCGCGCTTCGACCGCCGCTTCCCAGGGCATTGCGCGCATCCCTGTTTCGGCAACCGCGCGGATGATTTGATCTGATATACCATCGGCACGATCGGCGGCGACGATCATCTTTGCATTGAGAAGATCGAACTGAAGATTGTCGGCACCTCCGACTACGGGCCCAACGCCTTTTCGCAGGACAGCAATTTCCTCGGCGCAGTCCATGCCCGTAATTTTGAATGCTATCTTCGCCATGTCGTTTTGGTCTCGCCCTTAGTATAGCGAACCAAGACGACAGAAGAATTAGTCCCCTATACGGTATCGCGCTGGAGCACGGCGCCGTAGACCGGTGCTTTACGGGGCACGCGAAAGACCAGCAAATTGTTGTAATACCAAGATTGGACGTGGCCAGAGTCGCGCCAGGCAGCGCGCCAGCGCGAGGTGAGCGTCCAATCCAGGATGCGATCGCGTTGCGCGAATTTGTTGATCCAGTATTCGTGGGGTTGTTCGTTTACGTGGCCGGTACCGCCCTGGCCCGGCGTGGCGGCGGTAAATACAATGTTGCGACCGAGACGCGACAGTAATTCGACATAACGGTCCGCGGCGGTTTCGGGGAGGTGCTCGGCAACTTCCATACTGACCACAACATCATAGATTTGTTCCGCTTCAAAGTTGTCCAGCGTGATGTCAAACGGGCGGACTTCCAACCCTCGTTTATGGCACATATTGCGCCCAGCGGCAGCGTACTCAAGACCCAAAACGCTACAGCCTTCGTCACGCAATTGGGCGAGCAGCGCACCCGTGCCGCAGCCGATATCGATTACGGATTTCGGCGCGAAATCGCGAACGATACACCGCGTGATCACCGGCGCGCTTGCGGTTGCGGGGCCGTCGATGTCTCGCAGAAAATATTCGGAGTCGTAGTCAAATTCGCGTGGCAGCCATGCAGATTTCAGGCGGATGCGCGTTTCGGGGCTTAACAGCGCCCGCGCGAAGAACCGGATCGGTTTCCGCAAGAACGGCAAGATGCGAAGCATCGGCGCGTTCATGGAAAAGCCATGACTTCGCGCGCCGCTACGCGCGCGGATTTCGAATACTGCATCGCACCCCGCGATTAGTTACTGCGTACTTCTACTGCTTTTGAATTCGATCGCCGCGCGCCGCCACAGCGCGAAGCGTCACCAGTTTGTATCGACGGTACAGCAACGCTGCGCCAATCAGCGCGAGCGAAGTCACAAGCGCACCCATCCATTGCACGGGCAAGCTCGTCGTCCCGTCCGTCGGATCGGTTTGATAGAGGAATTCCGCAAGGTTAATGAAACCGTCATTGTCGAAATCGTCGTCTGGCATGACGTCGTCAAACGAATCGAAGGCGTCGCCGCCATTGGCGTTGATGATCCAGTTCTCGAAATTGTCACCCATCCCGTCGCCGTCAGTGTCTGCCCAATCGTTAGAATTCCAAGGGAACAAGTCCTGCGACTCAGGCACGCCGTCGCCGTCGTCGTCTCCTGTCGCTTTACCCTGAAGCTGAATCGTAATCGTCGGGTAGTCGGGATCGGTGGTGACGATAGTGTAGGTTGCTGTCTTCAGTCCGTTCGTGGTGGGCGCGAAACGCCACTGCAATTGTGTAGAGGTACCCGGGGCCATGTCGTTCACGGGCGTCGACGAGAGCAATTGGAAAGATCCGCCATCGCCACTCACAAGATTGACACTCACCAAATTGCGCGGGCCGCTTGTTGTCGCTTCGTTCGTGACCGTCATCGGTTGGTCTACCGTGCTGAGAATCTCCGTGTCGGGAAACACCATCGCGTCCGGCGCGGCCGTCAGGCCCATCTTCGTGCTCCACTTGAGCACGGTAATTGATTTCGAGGGTAAGGTCATCGCGTAGGAATCGGTAAAATTCGTTATCGGCGTGGTTTGATAGATTAGGTTCTGCGTGTCTTCGTTGGTGAGATTAATGTCGCTTGGCGCAAACTGATACATCGTTGCCGTGCTCTGCGGTCTGTGCGCGTGGTTCAGTACGATGGGATGCGCTGAATTCAGGTCCAGGTTGTACAGCATCACTGAATGGTCGAATCCATCGTGATACGCAAAAGAATTGATCACTGGGAAGGTTTGCGGAATGGGTAGCGCGTTTATCGCGCCGATGGTCTTTGTAGGTATCGCGCCGGAGTGTGTGGATTCGACAAGATTGCCCATGATGGCTTTGTTGGCGAGTTCAACGCCGATCCACGTGGGCCGTTTGCGTTTCGTTCCTTCAATGTCGCGCAACATGCCCCACATGCGGCAATAGTTTTTATTATCGTCGCGAAAGCTGAACCCCAGCGCGGTGAACGCGCACTGCAAGTTGACGCCGAGGTTGCGCTGGAAACTCATCATATACAGCGGCAACGCGAGCGCGCCGGCGGCCCCGGCCGTGAACGGATCGCGTATCGAACTCGGAATCGTTCCCCCGGTTGTGTGGTAATTGATTTCGTAGATGCTCATTTCCGTGCCGCGATTGTACGAGTCGATGATCTGTTTGCTGGTATTTGCCTTCGTGAGATCGGTCGCCAATGCGCGGGCAAAGAGCGGATAGTAGATTTCGTCTTGCGTGTTGTATGTTTCCAAAGCGCCGAAGTACGGAGCAAGCGCGATCGAGTTATGCGAAGTGGCTTCATCCATGATTTCGCCTTGGCGGTCTGGAGAACCGTTCTGCCCGCCGATAATTAGATCCAGCTTTGCAGCGTCGAAGAAAGGCCCGCTGCGCAGTATGTTGAACCTATCGTGCGCCACCCGCCCGAGCCGCTTGCCACCCAGCATGGACGCGCCGAAAAATGGGTCGTTGCCGGAGGCCGCTCCCCATAGCTCGTTGCCATATTCGAGGTGCATCTTGGGGAATACCGTTGTCCACGGTTCTTCCTGCCCAAGCGCGGCGCGCTTGAGCGCATACGGATGGTTAGAAGACGTAGGCGCGCATAAATACGCAGCCAGATTACGAAGATCTTCTGGGGAGAATGTTGGCGGAATGACGTACCACGGCTCGGAGCCGACTTCTTTGCACAGTTCGAGGAAGTCGTGCAACGAATAGCCCCAGTTCATTGCTTTGCGTTCATGCGGACGCCATCCGGTCATCTTTCGCCCGAATGCTTCTGCCAGTTCGTTGTCCAGCGACGCGCCAAATTGCGTGCGCCAATCGCGCAATACCCCGGGTCGCAGGCCTTTCAAACCGTTGACGAACCGATCGGTAAACTGAGTGGGATTGACCTGCCCGGATTTGTATAACTCGAGGTCATCGAGCCAAATCTCCGTCCCGGGCGTGAGCATGTTAAAGCTCAACACCAGGATGGGGTGATAGTCGGTAGGCGCATAAGGGCCAAGTTTGTCGGCACCAGGTGCGACCGTGAAGTCAAAGCTGTATTTTTGCCAGCTCGTCGAGAGACTGAACTGGCGATTGATAAAACTGCCTTCGCCTTCACGGGCAAAACGCACGCGCATCTGGTCGCCGTTGTTCTTGCCTTTCGCCCAAAACTCGATGCGCCACGGGCCTTCGATGATCATCATCTTGCCGGCTTCGAATTGACTGTCGCGCCAGTAACTGTCGAAGTATTGCGTCGCGATTGGCATCCAATCCGCACCAGGCCAGAAACCGTGGTACGACTGCACACCGGGGCTGCCAGGGCGCGTTGTGGTCGTGTCGGCGTTTACGGAAGGTAGTTTGGAGCCAAAGCTCTTAGTGAATTGCTGGCGAACAAACACCACGCTCCACGTGTCCGGTGCAGTGCCGTTTGAATCGAAATAATACGAGTACGTTTGGCTTTCGTGTTCGAACGACGAGATTTTTCCGCGCCGGCCTGCGGCCGCACCATAGACGATTTCGTAATCGGCATTGTTCCAGAACCCTTCCTGCTGGCCGATTCCGAGAATGTCGTTGTTCCAATCCGTGGTCCAAAAATCTTGCAGCGCGTGATTCCCGGTAGCACCCGACTTCGTGTGCCACACCATCCCGTATTCGCCCGATTCGAAACCGGGGTTGGGTACGAGATTCTTCATATATTGCGCGGCGGCGTAGCTTTCCGGTCCGCCAAGATTCACGCCGAGGCGTCGGACGTCTTCCACGATCGGCGTTTCGGAGAGTTGGATCACGGTTTGCGCGTTGGCGAGATAGGCACCCCAGAAAATAGCATGTAGCAGAACGCTGGTTCGGGCCCGCGAACGGATCATTACATCCGGCTCCTCATGGAAACGGCATGCGAGCCGGGCATAGAAAACCCCTATCGACACCGCTTCAGCAGAACGTGGCTGACGCTTGGTAAAGGCGTCCGGGTAGAACCCAAGTCTCCGCGCAGACCAGCGCACGATTAACTTCCCAAGAGCGAATTGCGCCTATTCTCCATAAGCCAATTCTGATCACCCCGCACGAAGTGACGGACAAATTATGCCAGATAAATCCTCTTTTAGCTAGCGGTTCTCAACAAAAGTATTAGTCATAAAGTGCTCATTCTCAGCGACTTTCGCTGAAATCGCTAGTTTCGCGGGTTGCGACGCAATATAAGCTGATTTTCTATACCGGATTGCATCGGGCGCGGGAAAAAAAAGAGGCAGGTCCGTTAAGACCTGCCTCAGCACTTAATGTTTTTCAGGACTATGCTTCAGAGACGGCGGCGTCCTGATCGTCCAGTACAGTTTCCGGCCCGGCAGTAGACTTGGACCGGATTTGCGACAGCCGACCCGGTTTGACGACATCGCGCGCGAGGCCCACCCATTGCATCATCTTGATGGTGATGTAGGTTTGATCGATTTCCCACCAGCGGTGCCCATGCGCAGCTGAGCGCTGGTCGGCGTGATGGTTGTTGTGCCAGCCTTCGCCGAAGGTGAGCAGCGCGACCCACCAAGTGTTCTTGCTGTTGTCGGTGGTCTTGTAGTTGGTGTAGCCCCACATGTGCGTGGCGCTGTTGACGAGCCAGGTGAAGTGCCACACAAGCACAGTGCGCACGCAGCAACCCCAGATTACGAGCGAGACGCCCAGCTTCCATCCGCCGATGAGCTGACCAATGCCGTACAGCGCGATCGCCAGCGCGAGGTAGATAAAGAAGAAATAGCGTTCGTAAAAGCGGAGGACGCGGTCTTTATCCAGATCCTTCGCGAAACGCCGAATCTTGTCGTAGCAATCCAACTGCGGGTCCCGGAAGAAATTCCAGACGATATGCGACCACCAAAAGGTGTGCTGCGGCGTATGGGGATCGGGATCTTCGTCGGATTCCTTGTGGTGCAGACGATGCGTTGCCACCCAAGTAATTGGCCCGCCCTGGAGCGCGAGGCAGCCGAAAAGGGTTAACAGATACTCAATTGGTTTGAAGGTCCGGTAGCTACGGTGCGTGAGCAAGCGGTGGTAACACAAGGTGATACCGAGCCCACCCGTAACCCACACGAGCACCAGGCATAGGAAAAAACCGGACCAACTAAATGTAAACGGCGCAAGCAGCGCGAGCGCGTGAATGATGGATATGACAACGATCGTGGGGAACTTGAGCCGGGCAGCATTCACCCAGGCCGGAAATTGGGCCATACTTCGTTCTTCCTCTTACTGCGTGTGATGAGGGACGCCGCGTGCGGTTCCCTCGTTGTTGTCTCAGACATCCAATCCCTGCACCCGGTTTCGCGGCAGAGATTGTTACGCCTAGTATACAACACTTAATGTACAAAATCGCGAAGTATATTTGAGAACGGAACCGTGGGTTAAGCGGCAGGCTCGCTGCAACGAATCATGAATCGTTCGGGGTAGGCGGGTGTACCCCAGCCGAATTGTTCGTAGAGGCCGTGGGCATCTCGCGTGCCGAGGATGAAGTTTCGAAGTTCAGCGCAGTCGGGGTGCTCGATCACACATTTTACGAGCAACTTACCCAGGCCGCGGCCCCGGTATTCTGGGTCGATATACACATCTGCGAGCCAACCAAAGGTACGTGTATCGGTCACGACGCGAGCGCAACCAATCTGCAGATTCACAGCGTTCGTGTCGTATACTCCAAAAAGAACTTTGGAATTATCCCACGATGTCCTGATTTCCGCTGCGCTACGGTCCCCCGCCCAATATGTCGTCTTAAGATAGGCCAAGACGCGGTCGTGATCGATCCGATTTGGATCGGTGTCGATTTCGTAGTGCTCGTGGTTCCATTTCATGCGCGTCCCTCCTCAGTGTTATACCGTTAACGCGCGGGATGCGCACTTGCGGGCGCGGACAAAAAAAGTTCCCAAGCCGTGGGCCTGGGAACAAAAAGCGATCGATGTATATCGGACTAATTTTTTGAACTGGCGCTACTGCCACTACCAGTTACCGGAAAATCGCCGAGCTCGCCCAGATCGCCATCGGCTGGTGCGGTCGCGGCTTGATCGGCCGGTTCGGTGGCTGCCCCGCCAAGTTCCGGCATCTTTAACTTCACGTCCACATCCTGGCCGGACGCGGCAGGCGCCGTGCCATCGGCTGGCAGATCAGGTTCCTGCAGCTTCATGTCGAGGCTTGGTGTGCTCGTGTCAGGTGCCACAGGCGCAGGGGTTTCACTTCCCGGCGTGACGGGTGTCGTTAATGCAGGTGTAATAGGTTCTGCTTTCGGGAAGAGTTCCGGATTGGATTTTTCGAGACGCGTTAACGCCGCGGTGGCTTCCGCTGCGAGGGTCGAACCGGGAAACAATTGGAGTTGTTCGTTGTAGGCGGCAATCGCTTCAGCAAGTTTGCCGCGCTGTTCCTCGACGCGCGCGATGTTCATCGGCTGACGGCGAGCGGCGAAGCTGTCGCTCCATGTGGTCTGGACTTCTTTGTAGTATCCAACCGCTGCGTCGTAGTCCTTGGAATTTTCGGCGATGTATCCTAGACCTTCAACGGCATCCGCCGTGAACGGCGAACTCTTGAAGTCGGCCCGGAGGCGATCGAACGAGGCTTTTGCCTTGTCGTACTGGCCGGCTTTGTACGCAGTCTCCGCAGCCATGTAGATCACTTCGTCGCTGTTTTTTGCAACACCCTGCGTCAGCGGTTCGAGCGCGGCGAAGCGCTCCGCGGGCTCCTGCTTATCGAGCGCCTGGGCGTACGCAGTAACGATGTCTTTGCGTTTTGCGACTGCATTTGCCCGCCATAGAAACCCGGCAAGGAGGCAGACCAGCAAAAACGCCGCGATACCGCCGTACACAATCGGGCGTTCCTTCACGTCAGCAATCAGTTGTGACAGGTCGTCCTGCTTCGGTTTCTCGTCAAACAATGATTTTACCGGCTTCTTGCCGGACGCCGATTTGGCATTTTTCTCCGTCTTCATCTGGACCGCCATTTTTCTTGCGTAACTCCGATTTTTCTAAAAGACCCGGCCCCATTCGACAATCAACCATTTGGTGTCGATCTTCTCGAGGTATATGTTCATCTGCCCGTTCAGTTCAATGGGGCGGTGCTCGCTTGCATTGAACGGTTCCGCACGCGTGCCAAAAGTCTCCACGGCGCGCGCGCGGTCGCCCTGCACAATAACCTTCGGCGGCACTCGCGTAATCTCAATTCGCTTGTATGCGCGAAACAGTTCCGTCAGGTACTGCTCGATGGCGTCATAGTCTCGACCCTGATCGTCGCGATACGTACGCGAGACATGCGCGAGCACTTTATACACGCGACGCGCCTGCATGCCGCGGTGGACGTCATTCAGTGCGTTCACAATCTGCTCTTCGTCGCTTGGCCCGAGCGTCGTAACGCCGGGGATTTCCACAGGAATCTTGTTGAGGCAGCCGCGTGGGTTCAACGCGGCGACAAGCAGAACCGGTATCAGAAAACTGTACCGCGTTACTGCCGCCGCGCGCAGCCACCACAAGGTCATTGCGCGTTGTCCGGAGTCACCGTCAGCCAGAGTTGCCGGCCCTTTGCAGCACCCAAATCGCGCACGATTACCGTGAGCCGCTTTCCGGCCTTGATAAACTGCAACTCCTGGCCGCCAGCTTGAATGTTGTTCACCAATTTCCAGCCACCGGCAGATGTTTCATTAATGTAAAACTGTGCGAGTTCGTTCACCGAGGAGCGCGTACTGTACACCATGCGCCCGATTTGCAGATTCTTGTCTTCGTACACAAATGTTTTTTCCGGTTCTTCCTTTGCGCCGATAGGCAGCGGCACGTCGGCGAAACGCTGAGACGGCGAAATCGCCAGGCCGGGCTCGGGTGGTGGTGGGCCAGGCTCGGCTGCAGGCGGCGGCGATACCGGTGGCGGCATCTCTGCGGGTGGCGGCGTGGAGCTGCGCTGGAAAGGATTCTGCATGGTTGTGCACGAGCCCAGCACTACGCTGAACACCAGCAACGAAAATGGCGCAAAGACCCGAAAACGTACCGGACCCTCGAATCGACGCATCGCCCTTCTCCCTTACCCTGTGAGCATAAACTGCCGGTAGAAACACCGCCTCTGCGGGTGTTATCCGAGGCACCGCAAGAAAGTTCCACCAAACGCTTTAGGATAGCGGCTGCGCGGGCCGGAGGTCAAGAAATGGCGGGATACCGCGCGGAGTACGCCACCATTGTGACTTCGGTACAATGGCGCGATGCGTTGTGCAGCCAAGAGTTACGAGCGGCCCGAGACAATATTGTCTGCATCCGCGCATACCGGGTACCCAGTCATTCCACTGGCGATGATGCTCATCGCCGCGATGGTGACCATCTGCACCGCGAAAGCCCAGACCGCACTCGTGCAGTCCGTCACACTTAACGCCATGCGTGAGGCGACGCGTGTCTATCTCCAGGAAATCGACACGTCAACCGGCGCGCTCACACCCTTAGCGACTCAAGTTGCAGGCAAGTCCGGGTCCATCCCTCTGTGCACATTAGAAGACGGTGCAGCCGTAACGATCACAGCGCATGAAAATGGCGCGAGGAACAACACGTTAGTAGCTTTTTCTCCCACCGCGCCGAACAATCAGAACCACTCTTGGCGCGCACTTGAATCAAGTCAATCGATCCTCGCTGGAGTTACGAACAACGGCGCGGCAGGACCGCGAGCCATTGTTGTGAACACCATCGACAATGGCCCAGTTCGCGGGCAAGGACAAGTCGAGGCGTGGCCGATCACGTTTCCCAAGATCGATTTCGCAAGCGCACCCGCGATGTGGCTGTTGCCGGGTGCGCCTGCCGCGGCGGCGACGCATAGCACGGCCGGATGGGTTGCCGTCGTGTGCCGCATTGCAAACGGCGCGGTGGTGCTGCACGTGCGCGACACGGTGCGCGGACGTGTGATTCAGGAGCGTGTGCCATTGGCCCGCGCAAGCGATGGGCTTGTACCTGCGGCGTTGACATTGACGCGCGATGGATCAGTGCTGTTTGCCGCGATGAACGACGCATCGCCCGGCGATGACGAGGGACACTGCTGGGTTGCGCCGTTGGATGCGCGGAGTTTTTCGCCGATCGGACTACCGATAGAACTGGACGGCATTGTTGAAAGCTTCGATGGGCTCGCGACAACGAATACCAACGACTGCTGGATTGGGTCACGATCGCCCAGCGCGGGCTTTGCGTTTGTACATGAACTGGTGCGTGTGGACGATCACTTCGAAGTACGAGCATCGAAGTCGTATACAGGAATCTCGCGAAAACTCATTGTTCGCGCGGCGGACCATTCAGCCGCGGCAGGCATTGACCGGCGTGTGGAGATTTGGCAAGCCGGCAAGGCTACGGGCGTGCTTGCGAGTTTTGAAACACCGGTCACCGCGTTATGTTGGGCTGGCGAATCGCTGCTTGCTGGTGAGGCGAACCGTATCCATGCAATTTCGCCGGACGGAGGCGAACTGTGGACGACTCGAATTCAGACTGGTCAGGTTGCATCGATAGTCCAGACCGCACTCAAGTATGACGAGCGGCGATTCCTTGATGACGATGGCGACCGATTGGCGAACGCGATCGATCCGTCCAACGATTCGCCTACGCCCTGGTTTACGCTACCGTCTGAGATTGCGTTTCGCGAGGATGCCGCGGGCATTGAGACACGTGCCGTTCGGATCGTTTCAGAAAATGCGGATGACACCACATGGCGGGTCGATTACATCGCCGAGACCTCGCCGTGGTTGCGCGTATTTCCACGGCAGGGGCGCGTGCCGGGTTGGTTCATGGCCGGCGTCGATCCCTCGCAACTCAGTGCTCGCAGCGGCGCACACGCTTCGCTGGACGTATATCTGTGGGGTTCAAACACGCCGCAGCGTGTGTCCGTTCGCCTCTTGCCACGAGACCACGCGGGCCGCTGCGTGCTGTGGCTGCTTCCGCAACAAGGAAACGCAAGCGGCAGCGAATTTCAGGCGTTGGCGAATACGCTTTCGGGCTCACCGTTTTATTGGTCGCACGCGTATGCAAACCGGGCGCTGCAATCACTCGATGATTTCGCCGCCGTAATTTTGGAAAGCGATGCAATCGAGGCTGGCCTCGTCACGCGCCAGGAGTTGTTCGACTATGTCTCGCGCGGCGGAGGACTACTGGTGCTAGCGCGCGAACGCAACGTCGAACAACGGTGGCTGGCGCCTGCGGGCATTGTTATTGGCCCTGGCGCCGTTACAGGTCCATTGCAACACACCAATCAGGCCCATACCCTCACGCGGTACGTTGATCAAATCAAAATGGAATCGCCGACCCGTGTTGCAGTGGATCCCGCGCTGACGCTCCTCGCCACGATCGGCGATTCTGCTGCGCTTGCGATTCGCCAGTTTGGGCGCGGGCGCATCGTGGTGCTGGCATCGCCAACACCGTTGGGGGAAGATGGTCTGGAATCCCATGCAAACCGGTACTTTGCGCTGGCTTTGTTCGATTGGCTGTCTCGCTCCGTGATCGAAACGAAAGACGCGGACGCAGACGGTCTGCCTGATGACTTGGAGGATACGAATAACAATGGCGTAATCGATAACGGCGAAACAAGCAAGCTCGACCCGGATTCAGACGGCGACGGTGTGCCCGACGGAAAAGAGGACTTTAACGCGAACGCCCATGTGGATGCGGGTGAGACCGATCCACTAAACATGGACACCGACGGTGACGGCGATCTCGACGGTGCGGACTTCAACCCAATCCCCTCAACCAGTTCGGCGGCGAACGAAATTGCTGCATTTGATTTGCGCAGCCAGGATGCGGAAGGGCATAGCGCGATTTCAGAAAAAGAAGCCGCAACGGTAGCGCACGATCGCGTCACTCTTCAGTTGGACGCCGCGGCTTCCACGGAAGCGCCACTCGAGGGTACCGTAACGGTATCGATAGTTGCGCCGCCGGGTATGGATATTGGTCGCGTTGCGATGAGACTCGACACACAGCCGCCGGGCGAACTGGAGTGGATAGATCTTCGCGCTACGCCCGAAGCGGAGTTGGCGGGCCGCAGAGCGATTCAACAAGAGACTCGGGAATGGGGCATCGCGTTCGAGCTTACGCCTTCGGCGCGCAGGAGTGATGCTACGCGTCTTGTGATTGCCCGGGTAAGAGGCCGTAATACCACGATGGCAAAGGTTATTGCGCGCGACGTGGCGGTATTTGCGTCGAGCGGCGCGCAATTGGAGGCGAATGTCTCCGGCACAACGGTTGTTTGGAACGAAGCCGCGCCTGCGCCGTAAGTTCAATTTGGCGCGACGAGTTCGACCCCTTTGCGAATCCACTCTGCCGTCGGCCCATCCGTTAGTGCTGCCGGGTGACTATTCGGCCGCGCATGGCGCAGATCGATGTCGGCAATTACCATTGCTTCATCGAATGGACCGGCTTCACGAATGATATTGCCGTCAGGCCCTATGATGCGGCTGTGGCCGTTTGAGGTACCGTCCAGATGCAGGCTATCCCGCTGCGCGGGCGCATTCGCGTGGACAAGAAACACGCCATTTTCGACGGCACGCGCCTGCACCTGCGCGCGATAGGGCCCGATCTTGTGTTCTTCGCTTAGGCCTGATTCGCAGGAGATATAGAAACACAGTTGCGCGCCAGCAAGCGAGCGCAAATTTACAAGATGCGGGTAACGTTCGTCATGGCAAATAATTGTTGCGCACGTTGTATTATCGATTGAAAACGTCGTGAATTTCCGTCCTGGCGTCGCCCATTTCTCACCGGCAAGATAGGTCTTCTCGTAACGATCGATGATCTCGCCGCGCGGGTCGATCGCAAGTGCGGCACAAAACATAGCATCGCCGTCACGCGTCGGCGCACCGACAACCGCATAGATCTCATGCTCTTTGCATGCATTGCGAATCGAATCTATGGATGAATCAATAACAGACCAATCAAGTGAGTCCTTAAACGCGGCCTTTTTTGTATAGCCCGTCAGCGCCATCTCTGAAAACACGACGACGCGCGCACCTTGCTTGGACGCCTCGCCAATCCAGTCGATAATTTTATTGGTGTTAGCGGAAACGTCGAAACAAGTATGAAACTGTACCGCGGCTACGCGGAGCACGCGTGGCGCTTCCTTGAAGACAGAAAGTAGATCGCCAAGCGTTTTCTTATCGCGCAAAACAGTATCATCCACTGTCTCTATGCGCGCGCCGAAATTCCCCGCAGTTAGTTCTTCCGGTGTGTACACACCCGGCTTGGTTCCCGTGATCACGCGGGTGCCGAACGACATCGAGCGCAACCGCTCGCGCGCGGAAACGTCCATTACCGGCGCGTACGGCGCAAGCACGGCAAAAATGTGCCCGTACTCATCGGCCAGATTTTCATCGGTAATGACACGCACATTCGCATTCGCATCCAACAGGATTCGGAGCGCGGCGAACTGTTTGTCGAACAGATCAATGGCCGGATTTCGGGTGCAATAGTTCTGCCATTTGGAAACGTAATAACGGATAGGGGGAGTGATTGCAATGATTTGCGGCCTCGGCGCATTGACTGTTTCCCCAACCTCTTTCATCCACATTTGCGAGGATAAATCTGCGCTACCCCAATTCGTAATCTGCACACCCGCGGCGCCGCGCGACATTGCCAATTCCGCAACACGTACAAGTTGCTCGGCCGTATATCCAAAGCTATCAATCAGGATCGGCCCGTCAATTTCAAATACCACCGACCGTTCCGTAATACCGGTCATGATCGCCGTTGCAACGCCTGCATCATCAATGTGGCTGGGACCGTGCATGAAGAAATCGTAGGAGTGAACGATCTCATCGGCTGGACGCGAATAGTTCCAATAGGCGAGATTTGCGAACTCGGCCGCTTGATGCCGATGGCTCTCGCCGAGGGGCACAGAAATCTTTGCGCTGCTGTCGTGCTTACGAACGGCGGCGGCAAATGCAGCAACCCAATCCGTGAGCGCAGCTTCACGAAATCGAATCCAATCCGCGCAGGCTGGATCGGTTGACTGTTCGCCGGCGGTATTGGGTGGAACGGGCGCGTCGATTTCGCCGAAGGCGCCGTAGGTCGTGCGCCACGTATCGTTGAGCGATTCGATAGTGTCATAACGGCCCGCCAGCCAGTTCTGAAACCCTGCGCGCGCCGAAGGCTCGTAGGTGTTCCACGCGCCAAATTTCACTTCCATGTGTACAGAGAATGCAGGTGTGTATGTGAAATTCTCTCCAGCGTAATGTTGCGCGAGCGCTGCAACAAAGCGAAGTTGCTGCGCGCGATTGGTCGCGCTGAACACACTGGGCAATCCACCGCTGTAATCGAAGCTGGTGCCATAGGGATTTTGAAAGAGTTCCGGCTGAAACCAATCCGGCCAATCGGTCACGTTCACGCGCAACCGCAACGCAAGCCCTTTTGATTGCACATAGGCAACGCGCGCGTCGGGGATCGTGAAATCGAACTTTCCGTTCGCGGGTTCGCAATCCTTCCAACACACACCCAGCTCGACAGTATTCACGCCATATGCCGCGACGGTATCCACCTGCTTCTTGAACTGCTCAATATCGCGGTAGGTGGGCTCCCAGTCCCATATAGTGAATGAAAATTGCGCGGGCGTTCCCGCGGCGAGCATCGACAGAACAAGAGTTGCGGCAAGCACTATGCGTTCCTACGTTGAGCAGCTATGGTTAGACAAAGTCTCAATGAGATTGTGGCTGTATCGCATCGGCGGAACAGGTCTTTTTGGCGATGCCGAGCTTCGCGAGTATGTCTTCCATCAGGCACCAGCGCGTTAGCGCGGATTGCAGCAAGTTTGCGCCTACAAATGCGGTAAACCATAGCCAATACGGGCTTACCCAGTGCGCGAGGGCCAAGCTGATCAATATAAATGTTCCCGCAATCATCCGAATGTACCGTTCCATCGTCATTTTCGAATCCCTCCCCCGTTGCCGCCCGGCAAACTGGCGAACCGGTACCGATGCCGTCTAGCATACGCCATTCCGGGCTCAAGGGAATAACCGGCGCGCCCTGTGTGTCAACCAATAGGGACGATCCGCCCGGCGGCTCGCCAATCGTATATTTCCGGAGGATGACCAGAATGCCATCGTGGTTTACCAAGGTTTTTAAGGGTGGCGCGGGAGCCGCCAAGCCCCGCGAGGCAAAGCCGTCGCTCGATGAAATCATGGGCGGGATTGACACCTCGGAGGACCCCGAACCTGTCGCGCCCGTGCAAGTCGAGAAGAAGCGGCGCATCATAAACGCGCCGGTTGTCGAGTTTGTAGGGGAATCGGCAGAACCAGCCGCGGACGTTCGCATCAAGGCGCGCATCGACAGCAACAGTGGCTCTTGTGTGATGCTGATCGATCGTCCAGTCCTCGAAGGACACTCGGCATGGTTTTCCAACGCGAAGTCCGCGGCGGAGTCACCGCTCGCGCAGGCGCTTTTCGCAATCGATGGCGTAGTTTCGGTTTTGCTCCACGGCTATACGATCACCGTCACGCGTCACCCAGCAATGCATGGCGATTGGACGGAACTCGCGCGTGAAATTGGCAATACGGTGCGTGCGCACATGATCGAAGAGAAGCCAGTTGTAACGGACGCGTTTCTGGAAGGCCTGCCAAGTCAGGATGCAATCGAGCAGAAACTGCAACGCGTAATCGAGATAGAAATCAATCCGAGCATCGCGGCACACTCTGGCGCAATTGCGTTGGACCGTGTGGAAGGCAACACGGTCTATATCCAGATGATGGGCGGTTGCCAAGGATGTGCTGCGTCGGATGTAACATTGCGGCAGGGAATTTACGAGGCGTTCCGCAGCGCGGTCCCGCAGATTGGCGCGATTCTCGACAATACTGATCACAGCGCCGGGAAGAACCCGTTCTACACCCAAATGCCCGCGGGGATGCGCTAATGCCAAAGCTGAATACATTTGACGTAACCATCAAGACCGGCGAACGCGGGCCGGGCGCGGCGCCGAAATGGTCTATTAACGGGTTCGTTGTGGATTTCGAACAAATGAAAGGTAGCACAGCGCCGGGGGAGACGTTTCAGGGAACGGCAAGCCCCGGAAGTTTTCCGCATACGCTGTTGATTCGCGGGCCGGAATCGGGTGCGTGGGATATCGAAGAAACGCGTGTGACCTATTACCCGAGCGGCGAGCAACCGTACACCGTGCGGCTCGGCGCAGTGACGTTGGACGACGACGCGGACCTCAACATTTGGTACGAGCGCCCGCAAAAGGTCTTCGACGTCTGACGAAAGGAATGCAGCCATGAGCGAAGAACTTGCAAAAAAAGAATGTGTGCCCTGCAAAGGCGGCGTGCCGCCGCTGAAAGGTACTCAATTGGAAGGCTTGCATGGTTTGCTGGGCAATGACTGGATCGTTGTGAATGAGCATCACCTCGAGAAAGAGTACAAGTTTAAGAACTTTGCAGAGGCGCTGGATTTCACCAATGCCGTGGGCGAGATTGCCGAAGAACAGCAGCACCATCCGGATATACTGACCACGTATGGTAAAACAAAGGTGACGATCTGGACGCACAAGATAGATGGCTTGACCGAGAGCGATTTTATCTTCGCCGCAAAAGTAGAAGAAGCGAATAAAGCCCATGCCGTGTAGCGACGTAACCGAGATCATTCACGTGGAACTCGACGCTGAAGATCGCTTGAAGGATTATTATTTCTCCAAACGGTCCTGTGGCCAGGGCGTTGGCGCAGGCAACCTGCTGATGGATCAGCTTCGCGGCTGGAGCATGGATCGAATACTCGCCTGCGATGCCGAACAGTTTTTGACGGAATTTCCCATCGAAGACGAGTTAATGGAATTCCTTAATCTGAAACACTTCTTCGCGATTCAGTCCGTGCTGGAGGTGCTCACCGGCAAGGAACCCGGCGGTAAAAACGATCCTTGTGCCGCTGCCGAGATTTCCTATGGCGACGACACGCTGATTATCGACGGTCAAATCGAAGTTGACCTCGTGACCGAGAAGATCAAGGCCTGCGGTAGCTGCAAATCCTGCGGCAAGAGCAAAAAGCCTAGGATCGTCTTTAATTAAACAAGGCGCGCTGGATTCGCGTTTACAAATCCAGCGCGCCCAAAGTTTCTTTAAGTATCAGGTTTCGCCGTTCGTAGTTCCGCCTTCAGGCGGTCTTGCTTCCCGCGAAAACGTGAACGCCAAACCTAGTCCTTCAATTCGCGAACCCAGATATTGCGGAACAGTACCGGGTTCCCATGGTCTTGCAGTTGGATCGGACCCTTGTCACCGTGTGGGACATACTTTGAGATCGAATGTGGACCGCGCCAGCCGGTGCCGCCCGTGAGCTCGACGTTGTCTTGTACGAGCACCCCGTTATGAATAACGGTGAACCGCGCCTTCCGGACTACCTTTTTGCCTTTGAAAATCGGGCGATGATAGACAATGTCGTAAGTCTGCCATTCACCCGGCTTGCGGCACGCATTCGCTAATGGCGGCTTGCGGCCATAGAGCGCGGCGCACTGGCCGTCGAAGTACGTCACGTTGTTGTATGAATCCAACACCTGCACTTCATAGCCCCCCGGCAGGAAAACACCGCTGTTGCCGCGGCCTTGTCCATCGCCTTCCACGTGAACGGGTGTCGCAAACTCAACGTGCAACTGGCATGACCCGAATTCGCCTTTGGTGCGAATGTATCCCGAATCCTTCACGGGCGACATCGCGCCATCGACCAGAATCCATTTGGTTTCTTGGCCTTCCTTTGTCGAGGTCCATTTGGATAGATCTTTTCCGTCGAAAAGTACGACGGCATCCGAGGGTGCGGGTATAGGTTCGCCCGGGGGCGCAGGCGTTACAATTGGAGGCGGCGGGACGATTTTCGGGTCGGTCTCATGGACCATGATCCCGTCGATGGTCATGTAGAAGACTTCTTTGAGTTCGCCCTTGTCGTTCTTCTCCATCTTCGACCATTCTTTGATCTTCGGCTCTTTTGCGAGTGCGGCGGGCGTGAACGCGACTGCACATACCGCGCACAGCGCAACTATGAATCCCCATTTCATGATGCAAGTCTCCTGTCGATAGGTTGGGAACGGCACATCATACGCCATGCGGAGGGCGGGTTTTCCAATGCGCAAACGTCCAGCCACTTCGTTGAGTGGCCATAATGGGGGCACGGGCGTTCCGCCCGTGCCCCTTTTTACGCAAAACTTCGCACTAGTTCGCTTACGATTAAGTACCAGCCGTCAGCGAGGACGAAGAGGATAATTTTGAAAGGCAACGAGATAAATACAGGCGGGAGCATCATCATTCCCATCGCCATGAGTGTACTGGCGACCACCATGTCGATGATGAGGAACGGAATATAAATGATGAAGCCAATCATGAACGCGACGCGCAGTTCATTCAGCGTAAATGCGCAGATTAGCACGTGCGTCGGAACGTCGTCGGGCGTTTGCGGGCGCGGCAGTTTGTTGATGTTCATGAATAACGCCACGTCTTTCGGGCGATCCGCGACTTGGCGAAACATGAAATCGCGCACCGGTCGCATGCCGCGATCGAGAGCGTCCCGCGCGCCAAGTTGATTGTCCATATACGGGGCCAGCGCGTCGTTATAAACGGCTTGATACGTGGGAGCCATGATGGCTGCGGTTAGAAAAAGCGCTAGACCTATCAACACTTGGTTCGGTGGCGTCTGCTGCGTGGCCATTGCCTGGCGCAAAAAACCGAAAACAATAATGATGCGCGTGAAGGAAGTCGTCATGACCAGAATTGCCGGCGCGAGCGAGAGCACCGTGAGCAGAATGAAGACGGACATTGTCGTCGAGATCTGTTCTGGCTGAACAGCTTGCTCTGCGGAGCGAAGAAGATTTAAGCCGAGAGAGTTATCGGGTGCGGGGGCTTGCGCGAACGCCGAAGCCGATACGAAAAGAGCAACCGTAACGCACACGACACGAAGCCGGCTCCCTACGAGCGACCAGACCAAGGTGCCATCGGGCTTGTAGCAGACAAACTGGCACATCAGCGAGCCCGCGTCTTTCGGCATGATGCCGTAGATGAGGCCGTTGTGATAAATCGCACTAGAGTGCGCCGGATTCACCCGAGGTCTCCCGGAAGTATTGACGCGCCTTGTCGAGTTCGGCACGCAGCGATGCGATTTCATCGGACACAGCAAGCTGGGTCGCTTCGGGTGCCGAAATTGCTCGCAGCTCTTTGGCAAAAGTGGAAATTTGCGGTGGCGGGAGATCGACATGCGCGGGTACTTCCGCGGGCTGCGATTCCTCGAACATCGCAGCGTCAAACTCCGCCACGCGCGAGACTTCGTTTGCCGTTACGCCAACAACCAGCACGCGATCTTTCACGCGGACGAAATGCAACTCCGCTTTCGGCGATAGATAAACGCGCCCGAGAATTGTGCCCAAGCTCGTTCCCGCAAAGAGCGGGCTCTTCTTGCCGTACCTATTTAGCAGGTAATAGAGCGCCAATATCAGAAAGAGTACAAAGCAAAGCGCCGCGACGCTCTTCATCAGTGACGTTCCGGTGTTGGGCGTTTGCGCGGCATTTGTATTCGCTGGCTGTTCGTCGGCCGATTCCAAAGTAGTGGTCTCGCTACCGGCCGCTACTTCCTGTTGAATAGCCTGAAATTGCTCTTTCGTTATTGGTCCATTTGCGGATGTGCCTGCGACATCTGCGACAGTCGGCCCCTTTGTTTCTTGGGGCTCTTTGACTGCGGTCTTGTCCAGTTCAGGAGACTCCAAACGCAATGCCGGCGGAGGGACGGCCTCGAAGTTCTGAACGGGTGCGGGGGCTTGCGCGAAGGCGCAAACGGCTACGAACGCAGCGAGCAGGACCGCTATGGCGCTATTCGTCCCCGTTTTCATCGCTTTGCTTTTCTTGGCCGGCGATCTCGCCGATGCGCACGTGCAGATTGTCGCCGATGACGACCACTTCGCCGCGCGCCAGCGGCAACCCGTTCACGTAGATGTCGGTCATTTCGCCCGCGAGTTTGCTGAGCTGGACCACGCTGCCGCGCTGCAATTCGAGCACGTCTCGCACGAACATGTCGCAGGAACCGAGATCCGCGGACACAGTGAGCTTCACACGCCTAAGGTCATCGAGCTTCAGCCGCGCGGAAGCTTCCGCGGTGACAGGCTCGATCTCTTCAAACGTGTGGTTCTCTGCCCGTACTTCTGCCATGGTCTATAGGTCCTGTATGAAGAACTTCAGATGGTCTGCGCCTTTGATCCGCGTTTTTTCTGAAGGCTTGCCCAGGATTTCCTGCAGTATTGCATTGCATTCCTGCACCATCGCCGTCTCAATATCGGATTCGAGCTGCGGCGTATCGAACTCGGCGCGTTTCTTATAACTATGCAGTTCACGAATCTTCGCTGCAAATCGCGGTTTGTTTGCCTCAATGAGGCTGGCCGCGTTCGCATTCGCACAATATAGCACCACCTGGTATACCAGGATCGACGACGGAATATCCGGCGACGGCATAACGACTGTGGAGGTCAATTCGTCGAACGTAATATCCAGTTTGGGCGCCGCCTCGCCTTCGCCGCCTCCGTGCCCTCCACCGCCACCACCGCCTTCCTCTGCGGCGACCTCTTCTTCGTGTCCCTCTTCGCCTTCCTCGCCATGCGCGGGCGCGGAAAGTTTTGGGACAATGACGAGCATTACGACGGCCAATGCGGCGACAACCGATATCACGGATGATACCGCCGCAATTATAATCATCTTTCCGCTGCCGCCGCCCGCTGCGGGCGCTGCTTCTGCCGCTTTTTCCTTTGATTCGCCCATGGTGTGCTCTGCTTCCTGGTTACTGTTGTAATTGCGGTTGAATTTCAGGCGTCGCTTGTGTCGATTCGATTGCGCTTTGCACTTGCGCAGTCGCTTCATCCGAGAAATCGCCGCGCACCTGCAACTGGACGCGGCGGTTTGCGGCGCGGCCTTCTTCCGTGTCGTTGTTGCCGATAGGCTGGGAAGGCCCGCATGCGATCACTTCCGTCGCGCTTTGCTGTAGACCACCCGGCGCGCTCATTTGGAGCATTACATTTTTTGCCCGCTGATAGCTGAGATCGTAGTTATCCACGAAGGGACTGTTTCCGCCGACAGGCACGTTGTCGGTATGGCCGCGGATTTCGACAAAGATGCCGGGGATTGTACTCAGTGAAGACGCGAGCTGATTCAAGATCTCGTAGGCCTGCGGTTTGAGGTCCGCGCGCCCAAAGTCGAACAACACCTGATTGGGCAAGTTAATCTCAAGGCCCCCATCGCCGCTGTACTTGATGCTGACGCCGTCTTCCACACCGAGTACCTGCAACCGCGTACGGAATTCGCGCGCGACCCGTTCGATACTGCGCGGCACGCGCTGCGGCATATTGATGGTGTTTTGCTTGACCTGCTGAGATGTTTGATGTTGCGGCATTACGCCAAGCGCGCCCTGGACAGACTTTACCGCAGCCGTGATCTTGTTCTGTTCGATCGACGAAAACGATACGATGAGGATGAAGAAACACAGGATGAGGCCCATCATGTCCGCAAAGGTAACAACCCAGGCCGGCGCGCTGGCCTTCTCTTCAAACCGTGGGGTGGAGCGGCGCATGCGCTATGCGGCCCGATATCCCTCCCGCATTGCGGGGGGAAGGAATGCTTTCAGTTTTTGCTCCACGATGCGGGGATTGTCGCCCGCCTGAATCGACATGATGCCTTCGATTATTAATTCGCGCACGAGCATCTCGTGTCCCGTACGTACCCGCAGTTTGCCCGCGCAGGGCAAGAAAAAACAGTTGGCTAACAGTGCACCGTAAAGCGTCGTGAGCAGCGCCACAGCCATGCCATGACCTATCTGCGACGGATTGTTCAGTGATACCAACATATTTACCATGCCCACGAGCGTACCTATCATGCCGAACGCAGGCGCATAGGTGCCCATTGCTGTGAGCACGGACTGGCCTAGCGCGTGACGGTTTTCCATAAACGCGAGGTCCGTGGTGAGAATATCCTTGATAAGTTCTGGTGATGTGCCATCGATCGCAAGCTGAACGCTTTTCTCAAGGAACTCATCGTTTGCGCGTTTTGCGTGCGCCTCCAGCGCAAGGATGCCTTCCTTGCGGGCGACGATCGAATAGGACACCAATCGCGTAATGAGATCGTCAGGCGAAGGCTGTTTGTGGAAAAATGCGTTCCGCAGCGAACCGAATACGCTGAGTACGTCACGCAACGGATAGTTGATGAGTGTGGAAGCAAGCGTTCCGCCGAACACGATAAGAAACGACGCAAAATCCAAGTACAAACTTGGATCGCCGCCGGAAAGAATGGCGGAGCCGAGAATGCCGATGGCGGCGAGCAGGCCAACGACGGTTGCAATATCCATCGCGAAGCGACCTTTTCTTGAGTTTACTTCCCGTCCTGCGGGCTAATGCGAGATATTGTAGCACCGATCCTCCAGTGCAACAAGTAGTTGTAGGTACTATGGTGAAAAAATGAGGCCGGCGAGATGCATCACACATCTCCCCGGCCCCAAGTTCTACGCGTTACTATTCTTAGCGGTCAGCGTTAACGAACCAGATTGACTGTCTCTTGAAGCAGTGCGTCGGCTGTCGTGATCGTGCGGGCATTTGCCTGGAACCCGCGTTGGGTCACGATAAGGTTTGAGAATTCCGTGCCCAGGTCAACGTTTGAACCTTCCAGCACGCCGCCGGATACACTGCCGCGACCGCCTGTATTCGGGATACCGATCTGCGCGGGACCCGAGCCGGGGGTGTCACGGAACAGATTGTCTCCGAACCGTGCGAGACCGCCGTTGTTCGCGAAGTTGGCGAGTGCAACCTGGCCGATCACCTGCGTGAGACCGTTCGAGAACACGCCGTTGATGATACCGTCGCCGCCGATGTTGAAGGCTTCAAGCGTTCCGCGTGGATAACCATCCTGGTTTTGCAGCGAGATGTCGCTATCGTCCGACAACTGCGTCATTGCCTCGAAGTCCAAGTCGAATAGGAACGGATCGACCGGAGTCGCCGGCAAACCCGCAACGAATGTAACCGTGACCGCGCCAATACCGCCGGCAGACACATTACCATCGGTATCGAAAGTTATCGTGCCGGGTGTGCCAGCGTCGGGCGACAGGGTATCGATGTCGGGATCGGTCGAAGACAGCGACCATTCCCATTCATTAGCCGCTGCCGTCTTCTCGAATGTGATCGTGATATCGCGCGCCGTGCCCAGCGAATCGAACACCTGGATCGTGCGCGTTACGGTGTCGCCGACCGCCGCATCCGCGTCGAGGTTACCAATCAATGTGCCAATCGTGGTCTCGCGGACGATCGAGGTGCCGCCCACGGGAATTGTCAGGTTGGTGACGGCTCCGTTTGGATCGATGGTACCCGCGCCGTCGGCTTGGAAACCCTGCACGAACAGACCCGTGGCAGAGTCGATCAGTTGGCCGTTCGCATTGATGTCGAACGAGCCATCGCGCGTGTAGTAGTCCGCTGAACCATCGCTGAGCACGAAGAAGCCGCCGCCTTGAATGGCGAGATCTGATGCGACGCCCGTCGTCTGTAGCGTGCCTTGGCCAAAGTTTGTATCGATCGAAGCAAGGCGAACGCCGAGCCCAATCTGCATCGGATTGTTACCGCCAAATTGACCTACAGGCGCGCGCGCGCCGGTGAGGGTTTGCGAGAACAGATCCTGGAACAATACGCGCGAACTGCGATAGCCCGTGGTATTGACGTTGGCGATGTTGCTGGCGATGACGTCAAGCCGGCGCTGATGCACCTGCAACCCCGTCACGCCTGCATAGATTGCTGAACCCATATTGAAAAACTCCCTGTTGTGAACGGCGCTTCAATCAGTCCGCGCCGCCGTTTCGGGCTTCTCTCATGCGAGAGTCCGGCCCACTGCGATTCGATTCGTCGGTTGTGGTTCGTCTCAGGCACCGGCTGTCTTCGCCTCCGGGGCGACGACAACGGCGCTGTCGATGTTGGTGAATACGGTGTCGGCCAGTTCGTGTTGTGGCATGGCCGTGATGACGGTACGGTTCGGCACACTCACGACAAGCGCGACCTTGTCCATCAGCAGCAACGTCTCGCGGGCGCCTTTGACTGCGGCCTTGTCTACCGCGCGCGAAATGCTGGCTTGATCGTGTTGCGTCAGCGTGATTTGCCGGTCAGCCAGGCGTTGCGTTGCGTGCGCGGAAAACTTCACGGACTTCCCGCCTTGCAATTGCGCCGCCAACATGTCCGCGAAGCCGCCGCCTACCGCGCCATTCTTCTGCGCTAAACTTGGCGCGTTTGCCGCCGCGTGGGTTTGCAGTCCGATTCGGTTGATCATGACGGGTCCGTTATCGACTGCACGCCTGCCATTGACAATTGCTTGTCGCCGACCGTGAGGTAGACGATGCTGTCTTTCATCGTAACGCCACTGACTTCACCGCTAATCGTGCTGCCGTCCGCGCCAATACCCGCCACGTGCTTGCCGATCATCGATGCACCCGACAGGAAGTTCAGTTGATCGATGTTACCGCTCAGCGTCGTGAACGATTCGTTCAGATTGTTCATCTGTTCGAGCGACGAGAACTGCGCGAGTTGCGCGATCATCTGCGCGTTGTCTGTTGGCGCGAGCGGATCCTGGTAGCGCATCTGCTCTACGAGCAACTGAAGAAACGTATCCTTGCCGAGTTCTTTCGGCGCGGTCCCGCTTTCTTCGTCTTCACCAGTTGATCCTGCCTTCTGCGCGCTGTTGGGTGTTTGGATCGCTTTCATCAGCGCCTTTTGCACCGGATCCTGTGTCGCAGCCTGGCTCAGCGGCGATAGCGCGTCGCTGCCGCGCGCGAAGGGCCGGATGAGACTGCGAATCTCCGACCCTATGCTGGATAAAACACTCATAGTTCCTTTCCTTTCCTTTTGTTACACGTATACGTTGAGATTTCCGGCGTGCGCCGCTTCTCGCCGCGGCGTCGCCGTCGTGCTTGCGTTTGTCTCGCGATACGACGAAGGCATTGCGCTTCGATGGTTCGCTTGCCCTTGCGCGTTGGGATCCTGCTGGCCGTTGTTGCGCTGCGCATTGCTCGAAAGCCACGCGCTCGACCCAACGTCCGCCGTTATTGTCACGCGCACGTTGCCCGTGTTGTCCTGCGCAATTGCATGCTGTAATCCGGGCGCATGCGTTTGCAGAATTTCGCGGATCGCCGCGTTTGCGCTAGCGAGCTTCACCGTCACATCGCCTTTCACCGCGACAACTTCAAGGCGCACTTCGCCGAGCGATTCCGGCATAAGCCGGATGCGCATCGTCTGTTCCGCGCTGTTCAACAGAAACCGCGCGCCGCGTAGCGCCTGCTCCGGCAACGCCTGTACGGTTGTCTTTTCGATTACAACAACCTCGCGTTGTCCGGTGGCTTGCGCATGCTCGCTGCGCACTTCGTTGGTCCGCGTCGCGACGATCGAGCCGTCTTGCGAGACAACCTGTGTCACGTTACGCACGACCTGCGCATCGGCCTTGTGCGTCTCCGGCTTGGCAGCGATTGATTCGAGTACTTCATTTGCCAAATCGTCCTGCGGTTTGGTCTGTACAACCGTTGCAGAATCATTCGCCACCGAATCCAGATTCACGGAATTGTCTGAAGCTTGCACAGGCCTCGTCTCAGTTGTGACCTCATGCGACTTCAGTTTGGATACCGGCAGCTTCTCCGCGGGTTCCAAAAAGGTTCGCGCGGATCCATCGCCCGTACCTTGCTCCGCAGGCTCGCCCGCGTCGTCCGCAACGAGCGCCGGCGCTTCAACGGGTATCTTGGTATCATCGGCTTTGGGGCCTTCGCCCACCGTTGCAGCGTCCGGTTTGGGCGCCTGTTGTGGCGTGACCAGTAGTTCGGGATCAATCTCCACAAGCGCAGGTCCCGTTTGGATTGAGGGCACCAACGGCGTAGCTGCCGTTGGTGCGATCTCCGTCACTACAGTTGGTGGCGCCGAGAACGCAGACGTAGCCGATGCTGCCGTCTCGATTGCTGGCGCGCTCGCCTTTGCATTTCCCGCGACGAGCGGCTGGGCCGCAGATACGTTCAACTTCACGGTCGCTGCGGTGCCGTCTTTTGCGACAACCGAGAACTTCGCGCTGCTCGCCGAATGCTTCGGTTGCAGCAACACGACGGCGGCGGTTTCCGCTTGGCTGCCCTCAACGTTTTGCGGCGGAGCAGAAGTTTCGGTTGCGGGCGCCTTTTTATCCGTTACTACGCGTTCGGCATTCTGCACTGGCTTCTGCGCAGTACCCGCAACCGTTGCAGTTTCTTCCGCGCTGGCACCCGATCCGGCTTCACCGTTGTGCGTCGCCTTTGACTGGGCCCTTGGCGCTGCTTTCGTGTCGCCAGCTGAGTCCACTTCTGAAACGGAATCCGCCTCAACCTTTTCAGCAGTCCTTGCTTCCGGCCGTCGCTGCGCGTCAAGATGCGTGGCGAAGAATGCAGCAAACGCGGACTCCGCGCCTGCGTCGTCTTTGCCTCCTTTCTTTCCGCCGCTGGACCGGTCTACGCCCTCGGTGCGTACATCAATGGTGCTGATTTGCACATAGTTCACCTCCTTTCGTTTTTGGTGTTGGGTTCCATAATCGAGATGCAATACCAATTGCACCTCGGAAATGGTTAGGAAGAATGGAAGAACGACTTAAAATGGGCGGAACAGCATTGGTGCCGTTTCACCTTCGGCGTGCTCGATTCGCGCTACTGCGTAGCGGCAGCTTTTGGCGCGGAGACTTCTTTCATCGCATCGAGAATGGCGGCGGACTTGTCCGGTTTCATGGCATTTAAAATTTCGCCGCGGACTTCTTCATCGATCAGTTGGAGGACAATTGCCGAATCTTTCGGCGGCCAGGCTTCCATCACCGGCGCCGCGGATTCCGGTTCCATGGCGCCCAGCGACACTGCTACGTTCTGAATACGTGCTTGTTCGTCAGAATCAGCCTGATCCAACTGCTTTGCAGCATCGGCGATGAGACCCTTGAGCGTGGTTTGAAGTTCTTCGAGTTGAAGGCGCGTGGTCTCAATGCGCTTCTCCTCTATCTTCAACGCTTCTTCGCGCGCGTTCAATTCTTCTTCGCGCTCTTTTTGCGCCTTGACCACTTCGGGAATCTGCGCTTCGGAAGGCGCTGCGGCCTCCTGCGCCTTTGGGGCCTCTATACCGAGCAGTTTCTGCATGCCTTCCTGTGTGAAGCCGCCCGCGAGGTAGAGTGCGCCCACAATGGTGGCTGCGAATGCGAAGATGGCCATGACCAGCGCAACGAAAATCTTCATGGGCGCTCGGCCTTACGATCCAGCGCAGACTGCACAGATGCCGTTTCGTCCAACAGTTTCTGTTCCTCGTGCATGACGTGGTTGCGGTAATTGAGGCGCTCGCGCTCGTCCAAGCGTTCGACGACTTTACGCCTTTTCATGGCATCTTCCAGTTCCGCGCGACGTTTCTCCGCGACGTTTTTCAATGCGTGAATCTCTGCGTCCTTGTCTACCGCTAGCCGCGCAATATGACGTTCGTATTGGATAAGCGATTGCGTTTTCTGCGCATCAACATGTTCGCGCGATGCCGCTCCCGCTTCTTCGAGCAACAGTCTCTGTTCCTCCGTTAACGCATCACGTTGAACTTGTGCGCGGTCGACTTCGCGGCGCGCAGACGCCAGCGCCTGTGCTTTCAGGCGTTCCTGACGCTCGCGCACGCGTAGCAGCGTCGAAAACTTTTGCCAGGGTTTTGGCAATGTGGGTTATCCCTTTACCGCCTTGTGCAAAAGTCCTGCGATATCTGCGAACTTCACCGCATCGTTCAGCCCTTGTTGCAAATAACGGCGTACACTCGGCATCAGTTTTATGGCACGATCGATCTCTGGGTTGCTTCCTTCCACGTACGCGCCAATATTAATCAGATCCTCCGCATCGCGATACGTCGCAAGAATCTTGCGGACCTCGCCCGCCAGCAAACGGTGCGTATCGGGCGTTACATCGATCATACACCGGCTGATGCTCTCGAGTACGTCTATCGCGGGATAGTGGTTCCGGCTTGCCAGTGCGCGCGACAAGGAGATGTGGCCATCGAGAATGCTGCGCACTGCGTCGCCGACGGGGTCGTTCAAATCGTCTGCTTCGACGAGCACGGAATAGATTCCAGTGATGCTACCTTTGTCCGAAGTGCCCGCGCGCTCCAGCAACTTTGGCAACAGGGCGTATACCGAGGGCGGATAACCGCGCGTAGTGGGCGGCTCCCCGACGGCGAGACCAACTTCGCGCTGCGCCATTGCGAATCGCGTTACGCTGTCCATCATCAACAACACGTCCGCGCCTTGATCGCGAAACCATTCCGCCCCCGCGGTGGCGACCAGCGCGCCTTTGATACGCATTAATGCTGGCTCGTCTGATGTCGCGACGACGACTACCGACCGTGCAAGTCCCTGCGGACCGAGGTCGCCTTCGATGAATTCACGTACTTCGCGGCCGCGTTCGCCAACAAGCGCGATGACATTGACATCCGCACTGGTGTTGCGGGCGATCATGCCAATCAATTTGCTTTTGCCAACGCCGCTGCCCGCGAGAATTCCGACGCGCTGGCCTTTGCCGATCGTCATGCAACCGTCGATCGACCTGACTCCCGTTGAGAGCACTTCGTTGATCCGCCGTCTCGTGAGTGGCGATGGCGGAGTCATCGACAGCGAAACCTGATCGGCGCCGCTCGGTGCCGCTTTCCCGTCGAGAGCGTTGCCCATACTGCCGATCACGCGCCCGAGTAAATCGAGTCCCACGCGGACGGACTGCGGACGAAACGTTGGCTCAAGAAGACTGTTCGGCGAGATGCCCGCGATATTTCCCAGCGGCATCAATAAGATGCGGCTGCCGCGAAAACCAACCACCTCGGCGGGAATGACATCGCCATTGTTTTGCGGTCGAATGTAACAAAGATCGCCAATGTGCATCGGCGGCCCCGTGGCCTCGATTGTCAGGCCGACTACGTCCACAATCTTTCCGTAGACCGCGATAGGGCGCGCTGTCATCACGCGTTCCATACGGCGTGCGAGCGAAAGGGTTGGCATTCGCTAACCCTCGAGCGCGTCGAATATGCGCACGAGTTGCGTATCCAAGCGCGCATCGACGTTAACGGTTTTGGTTTCTATCGTGCATCCGCCGTGAGGCACCGTTTCGTCCGGCGCGATCTCCACGCGTTCGAACGATTGAAACGCATCTTCCAGCGATACGCCGCGCTCGGTTAAGTTTTGTATGTCCGCGGGATTCAGGCGGACAACAGCGTGTTTGCGTTCGACTAGATTTTCAAGCGCCGCGCGCACTGTGCTGCGGACGAGTTCCGTGTCTGTGCGCGCTTCGCGACGGAGGATTCGTGACGCGACGGTCTTAGCCAATTCGACAACTTGGGGTTCCAGCGATTCCAAAAACGCGTTGTGTGCTTGTTGCAGGGCATCACTTGCATTTGCAAGCGACAGGTGCGCCTCGCCCACCAGTTCCTTGAAATGTGCAAGCCCAGCTTGCATCCCGGCTTCGTGGCCCGCCGCAAAGGCTTCCTGATAAATGCGTTCAGCGCGCTGAACGGGCGTTTCGTTTTCCGTCGGGTCGACTTCAAGCGGCGAGTCTTTTGCGAGATCCGGGCGCGAAAACGAAGCAACCGTCTTTTCTTTCCGGCGGACTTTCTTCGCGACTTCGCCCGTAGATTTGAATACTTTTCCCATGCGCGTTGTCCGCCGCGCCTACACGATAATCTCGTCGCCGCCGCCGCCACCGCCCCGGTTGATGACGATCTCGCCCGCTTCTTCGAGGCGCCGGATGATATTTACCATCTTCTGCTGCGCCTCTTCGACGTTTTTCAACTTGACCGGCCCCATGTATTCCATTTCTTCGCGGATCATGGTGCGCGCGCGTTCAGACATGTTGTTCAAGATCTTGTTCGCAAGTTCTTCGCTGGCGGTCTTGAGTGCGAGCGCCAGATCGCGCTGATCGATCTCGCGAAGCGCTTTTTGGATACCGCTGTTATCTACCTTAATTAAGTCATCGAAGGTGAACATCAGCCGCGCGATTTCTTCCGCAAGCTCGGGATCGCGTTCGCTCAAGGAAGCCATGATCGATTTCTCGGAGCCGCGATCGATGTTGTTTAGAATCTCCGCAACTTCCTTTACGCCACCCGCAAAGGTGAATCCCTGGCTGAACACCGAAGCCATCTTTCGTTCCAGCACGCGCTCGACCTCGCGCACGATTTCCGGCGGCGTGCGGTCCATTGATGCGATCCGCACGATAATCTCCGCGCGCAGGTCTTGCGGCAATGCGGACAACACGATGCTGGAAATCTTCGGCGACAGGTGTGCGAGTATCAGCGAGATCGTCTGCGGATGTTCGTCCTGAATAAAGGTGCAAATCTGAGAGGGGTCCGCGCGCTTCAGAAATTCGAAGGGTACTTCCGTCAAACTGCTCTGTAGTTTCGTGAGCACTTCCATCGCGCGTTCGGGGCCGAGCGCGCCTTCGAGCAGGTTGCGCGCGTAGTCCACGCCGCCCGCCGTAACATAGCGGTTGGCGAGATACATCTGGTGAAATTCTTCGACAACCTTCTCGCGCGTCTCTGGCTCCACCGATCCAAGGCTCGACAAGTCGAGCGTGAGCTGTTCGATCTCGTCCTCGCTCAGTTTCGCCAGGACTTTGCTCGCGTTCTTTGGGCCTAGACATGCAAGAAAAACGGCAGCCTTAGTACGGCCATCGAGTTCTCTATCTTTGAGGGCTTTCGCCAAACCGTTACTCCTCCGTCTCGCTCAGCCATGTGCGCAAGAGCGATGCGACCGCTTCAGGCTGTTCTTGAGAGACCCGTTCGACCTCTGTGGCGATCTCGCGCTTGCGAAGTTCGTCCGGACTCGCTTTTGGCAATTCGATTTCGACGCTCTCTTCCGCGCGCTCCCTGCGCACTGTGGCCCGAAGCGCCATGAAACGCACTACGAAGAAGAGCAATGCCACGGCGACTATCTTAAGTATACCGTCTAATTGTAGCGCGCCGAAGGAAAATGCCGTAGGCGCTTCCGCGGCGACACCCGGGGTGGCCGCGGCAAGTTGCTGCAATTCAAAAGGATGGTCGCTGATTTTGACTTTGGCAATGTCGGAAATTCCGACCGCCGATGCTACCAAATTTTGGTACATCTCAAGGTTTTTTTTGTCGGGTGCTTTGTAGACTTTCTTGCCGGTAGACGCGCCTTGCGCATCCAGCTCGTCTTCATACTTGCCTTCGACGATCGCCGTCGCGCCTGTCACCGTTACGTCGCCTGGACCGGATTCGGTAGTGGTTCTGGTGACCGAAGGTTCCGTGTTGGTCAGTTGTTGCGTTTCCGTTTGCTCATTTTGTTGCCCGCCGGCAGATTGGGCGTCTCCCGGCAGATTGGCGCGCGCACCGGCTGGGCCTTGCGGTGCGGACTCGGAACTCGTCGTGTTATTCTTAATCTTATATGTGCTGACCGCGACGCCCTTTTCGTACAGCTCTTTGGTCTCTTTCTTGGACGTGTGATCGACGTCCAGCATCACGGTGACGACACTGCGAATGCCCAACGCTTTCAACGCGTCCTCTGCCTCGCGCTTGCGCTCGTTCCGGTATGCACGGGCAAGGTCGAATTTGGAACTCGCTACGGAATCGAAATCGCTGTCAGCAGGCGCGTGCAAAACCTTTCCGTCGGTCGTGGCCAGATTGATGTGATCTTTAGAGAGCCCAGCGATTGAAGCGGAAACCGTATTCAAAATTGCCTTCACCTGTCCTTCGTTTAGCGGTTGCGCAACCTCGAGGGTAACGTTGGCTTCGACAGGGAGTTGGTTCTTCTCGAAAAGACTTTCTTCAGCCTCGGCAATTGTCACGTATGCATTGCGCACAAAATCGAAACGCCCGAGCAATTGCTGCAGCTCTCCGGACTTCGCGCGAATCAGATTGATCTTGTTTGAAAATTCGGTTGACATAAGATTCGCCGAATCGAAGATTTCAAAACCGGGCGATGAACCTTGAGATTTCACCAGCCCCGCGCCGCCAATCTTCACCATCATGTCGCTGCGATATTGAAGAGGAATTTTTACCGTAGTACCCGCGGCGTCGAGTTGCCACGGCACGCCCTCCTGATCAAGTCGGCTCTGCACGGCTAGCATGTCCTGTGGGGATAGGTTGCGATATAGCTCGACGTATTGCGGGCGGCTGCCCAGCGTGACCATTGCCGCGATGATGGCGACGGTAAAAATGAATGCTACAGCGACGGTGACCCGTGCACTTGCGGAGAGGCGTTCCCACGCCAGCACCAGACCGGCGAGAAACTGTCGAAAAAACTGCAACACGGCTGTTCCCCTATTTAGTGCGTTTCAGCGCTACCGACTTGGATTACCGAATTCCGCTTCGGCACTTTGTTGCGCCTGCGCACCAGCAGGAACAGTCAAATGCATTGAATTCACATCATCAACCGTGAGGCCCATCGCCCGCGCGGGAAACAGCCCATCCCGCACGAAAGCCAATCGGGCTAATTCAACTGTCAACTCCGCGCGCTTGGTGGCCGGCACCATCACAGTCTGCCCGCCGTCCAATAAAACATACGGTACGTGTCGAACTTCGAGGTGCCCAAGCACCGCGTCGGATTCCGTACGAGTCAGCCCCGAGGCAAGCGCCTCGAACTCGTCGGTCCGTGGGTGCGCGTGGTAGGCGGTAACGGCCGCCAGCGGCACTAGAATCGACACCAGCATGCACCGGCGGCGATCGCTCAATGACAACGCGTGCCACTGACCATTCGCGCCGGCCCAGAGTTGACGGAGAATACTCACAGGCCTGTCTCTCAGTGTTTCGGCACCGGACCACCCGGCGCCGCACTGCTTATACTTGCATCCGCATTATTTCTTCGTACGCGGCTACAATCTTGTTCCGGACCGACATCATGGTTTGAAACGACACGTCTGCCTTTTCAACTGCAACCATGGCCTCGGTAACATCTTTAATCTCACCAGACACGAGTTTCTTGATCGTTGTGTCTGCTTCGCTTTGCAACCGTTGCACCTCGCCGATCGAATCGGCGAGCACATCTTTGAATGACTTTCCTTCAATAGGCGCTGAGGACGGCGATGGCGTACGCATCTTCGACGGATCGATCTCGATCCGCCCGGGAGTGATGCCGCTTATGTTGAGTGGGTCAGCCATTTATCGTTAAGCCTGTATAATTTCCAACGCCTTCGCCGACATCCGGCGGCTCGATACCACCACCGCGATGTTCGCTTCGTACGCGCGCTGGGCGGAGACAAGATCCGCCATTTCCACCGCTAGGTCGATGTTCGGATACTCGACCATCCCGTTTTGATTCGCATAGGGATTGCCTGGTTCGTAAACCTGCCGGAACGGCGACGGGTCGGACATTACCTTCTCAACCTTTACGCCGAGCTTGTCCGGCTGAATTCCATTCTTAACCCCTTCGCCACTAAGGATTGCCACCTGACGGCGGAAAGCGCCGCCCTTCGCGGTGGTCGGGGTGAGGGCGTTGGCAATGTTGTTCGCGATGAGGTTCATGCGCGTCCGCTGGGCGCGCAACCCGCTGACCGCAATCTCTTTTCCTGAAATCGCTTCTAGCATGTCCGAAGCGTCCCCTTAAGCCCTAGCGCAGACCCGCAAGCATGTCTTTGGCCTGCTTAAACTGCTTGACCAAGAGACTACCATATATTGTGTAGTTTCCGGTATTTTCCGAAAGATTGGCCATCTCTTGTTCTAGATCGACTTTATTGTAGTCGTTCTTACTGGAAAGTGCAATATGCTCAAAACGCGGAATTTCACGGGTCATGTCAAGGTGGCGGGCCTGAGTCTTGCGGAGGGAGAAACGGCCGCGCCCCTCTAATGTCTCGGAAAGTGTCCGCTGAAAATCGAGCTTTGAGGGAGTGAAGTTCGGGGTGTCCGCGTTCGCGATATTGTTTGCGATAACGGTGTGGTTCTGCGTACAGACCTGCATCGCCCGCTGCAATAACTGAACACTATTGACGCCTTCAAACGCCACTGCCTACTCCCGTCAACTGTCTTTAGTAAAGCGAGGCAGCCCGCGTCCGGGCCGCCCCACCACCTGTGAAAGCCTCTCCGTCAAAAGACTCTCGGAAGGGATAGAGCAATGGTCATGCCGGGACAGTCAGTATTTGTAACGCATTTATTTTCAATAATTTAGCGTTTATTGAGATCGTGCGAGTACGGCAAGCAGCAGGGAATTGTTTGCAGTCGGTAGGAGGAAACTGCCGTCTTGAAAGAAAGTGCAATGCTTCGATGTTCCCTGAAATGGTGGTGGACTTGGGCGCTTCGCGCGGAGGTCTACGGCAATGTTTAGTACAAGCAATTGGTGGGGCTATAACTCCACATGGGGCATGGGAGTGTTTCTACTGATGCTTATCACCATGGTGTACTTAGCGTTCACCTGACGGGACGTTTCCAGTAGTCACACCGCGGGACTTGCGCGAACACCACAAAATGATCACGCAGGTCACCATCACAAGCATCGACACGTTGAGCAGGAACATTACCAAAACGTTCATCCATCCCGCTGCGCCTTCCGGCATATTCGTACCGGACACCGAAAACATGGAACGCCCCGCGCTCCAAAACGCGGCAAGCTGCACGCCCAGCCAGTTCGCATAGAAGCCAATCACAATCGTGTACTTCGCTATGCGCAGCGTAAGCGCCGAACCGCGGATCAGATGCCAGGCGCCCGCGAGACCAAATAACACAGCGCCTTGCAGCACGCCTATGGTGTGTGCGCTCAGTGCCGTTGCAGGGACTTTGGCAAACAATGTAGTAAAGCCGGAGATGAGCCCAAGTAGAACGAGCATCGCGCCATGCCAAACCAGCGAACGGGCTTGTGACGTTGTCTCTGCCGCCATCAGTCTATCCCCCGCTACGCCGGCCGCACGTTGTTGACCGCATCGAGTTCCACGTCAACATGGCCCGGCTGCGTCTCGCGCAGGCGGCGGTTCAGATTGCGCGAAAACTCGATCACGTGCGGCTTGCGCATGAGCGACACATGGCTGCCTGTGTTGGTGTGTACCAGCACGCCACCTTGCGCCAATGCGCCCCAGCCCAAATCTTTTTCCTTATCAAGCTTCAACCCCGTCCAGTCGTCCGCGGAACGGAACACGTCAACAACGCCCGGATATACCTGCGCGCGGTAACGCTTCAGCGCCTGGGTATGCGCGCGCAATACTTGCATGACGCGTCGCGTCGCGGGCTGCTTGAACTTCACGTAATGCGAATCCGCAACGGCTACGCGCGCAATGTCCGCCTGCTGCAAGAACGATTTGAACAAGGCATCGCGCCATGCCCACGTAAAATAATCCATCAACGTCGCACGCGTGCTTTGACCGTTTGTACCTGTCTTATCACCACTGAAGATTAGGTACAACCCATCACGCACATACGGAAAACTACCGACTACGGTGCGCGAAATCACCGCAAGCGCTGGCGGAATCTTGCTCAATCGCTGTGCAAGTGTGCCGCGCATCTCCAGTAGCGGCGGCGCAAGTTGGTCCATGACCGCGACGAAACCAACCTCATCCCCCGCGCGGCGCGCCTGCTGCGCAATTTCATAGGCCACGGCGCCACCAAACGACCAACCGCCAAGATAATACGGTCCGCGCGGCTGTACCGATCGCATGCGGTCGAGATAGAAGGCAGCAAGGTCTTCGACATGTTTGAACGGTTCGACCGATTCGTCGAGGCTCGGGTCTTGCAGTCCATAAATCGGCTGATCCGGATCGACATAGGGCACAAGATTGTAGAAAGGAAAGACTACACCGCCACCCCCGGGTACGCAGAATAGAGGCGGACGCGACCCGCTCGGCTTGATAGGAATCATCGTACCCATCTCGGCGAAATTGAAGGACGTGATCGCCGCGGGCGCCCGCGCTGGTATTTCTGCAAGCGCGCTCAACAAATGTCCAAGGCGCTCCACGAAACCATCGGCTACGCGCGCAATGGTTTCCCTTGCATGAATATTCTTGCTGTAGGTCCAGTGAAAATGGACGCCGGTCGGGTCCGAATACCCGTTGACCTCAATGCTGCAAGGGCGGATCGATTCTGGACAATAATTCGCGCGCGTACCATCCATAGGCGAACTTGGCGTGAACCACTTTCCCGGTGTTGCTAAGCGATCGAGCGCCCCCATGAAATTGAGTGATACGTCCGCGAGCGGTGGCATCATTTCGCTATTGGCCTGCGCGTTTCTCGCAACGTAACGCAATAACCCATAACTTTGCGCGTGGCGCCTGGCTTCGTGGATTTGTTGCGAAATACCTTGAAAACTCGCAGCCACGTCCGGCTCGTCGCCAACCGCGATATGCACCGGAAATACGGAAGTAAACCAGCCAGCTGTTCGCGAAAGGTCGACATCGTCGAAAACATGCTCGCGGCCGTGCGACTCGAGGTTGATGGCAACGTGCTTTTGCTTGGTCCATTCGCTCAACGCATGCGCGAGCGCCGCAAGCATTACATCAACGAGGTGTGCGCCGTGACCAAATTGCGACCCATCGCTCCGTGCGGCGGCCTTGGAATAATCGAGCGACACAACGAAGGAATCGCTCGACTTAACGGTATTCATTCCGTGGCTCTCTGCGGGCAAACGCGGGACCCGCCTGCACTTGCGCCAGTAGTCGAAGTCCGCGCGAAGCGCTGCGTCGTCCGCAACCGCGCGCAGCCGGTTCGCCCAGTGCTTGAACGACGTGGTCTTCGGCGGAAACGAAATCGGCTTGCCGCGATACGCGAGTTCGTAAGCGCGATCCAGATCGTCGAGGATCGCGCGCCACGAGACAGCGTCAACAACGAGGTGATGGACCACGACTACGACGACATCACGCTGGCCGTTACCTGGTTTTATAACCCCCAGTCGCAGCAACGGTCCTCGTTCAATGTCTAGACTGGCCTGCACCTGTGCGACGCATTCCTGTTGCTTGGTTGGAAAATCAGACCGAGGCGTTGCACTTAAATCAAAACTTAGTATGGGCGCCACGCCCGCGTGCCCTGCGATGCGTTGTGTCCATACGCCGCCCTCGATTCGGAACTGCGCGCGTAACATGTCGTGATGGTCACCCAATGCCGCTGCTGCGAGCGATAACACGTGTACGTCAATCGGGTCAACCGCTTCGAGTACAACACTCTGGTTCCAATGGCTCGGATTTGGATTCTGCAATTCAAAGAACCAATGTTGGATCGGCGTCAACGGCACAGGCCCCATCACCGGGCCTTGTTCTGCGTTTGTTTTCAACCCACTCGACATCGCGGCAGCAAGCGCCGCAATTGTTGGATGCTCAAAGATGTGATTGGGCGAAACGCTCAATCCGGCTTCGCGCGCCATGCCTGCGATTTGGATACAAGCAATTGAGTCGCCGCCATGTTCGAAAAAGTTGTCGTGAATGCCAATACTGTCCACATGAAGTACTTTGCACCAGATCTCCGCGAGCCGCTTCTCCACGTCCGATTGCGGCATTTCCATTTGATCAATAGGGCCGGAGTGAATCGACGGCGCGGGCAGCGCCGCGCGATCGACTTTGCCATTTGCGTTTAACGGAATTTCGTCCAGAAACACGTATATCGAAGGCACCATGTAGCGAGGTACTCGGCCCGCCGCGTGATTGCGCAATTCCGGTACAGAGGGCTGCACTCCGTTGGAAGTCTTGATGTATGCAACAAGTTTCGCGTCGCCGCGTCCGTCATCGCGTGCGTCAACAATTGCAGTGTGCACAGAGGCGTGCGATTCCAGCGCTGATTCAATCTCGCCTGGTTCGATACGAAATCCATGAATCTTGACTTGGCGATCGACACGCCCAATAAATTCAATCTGCCCATCGGGCCGATACCGAACCAGATCGCCGGTCTTGTACACACGCGCGCCGGGTGTCGGATCGAATGGATGCGCTACGAAACGTTGCGCGGTCAGCTCGGGTTGGCCTAAATAACCGCGCGCAAGCCCCACGCCACCGATATGTAATTCGCCCGGCGTGCCGATGGGCACAAGATTACTTTTTTTATCCAGCACGTAAAGCTGCGTATTGTCCGGCGCACTTCCGATAGGCGGAGATACGTCCGCGCCCGCCTCGCAAACCGCCATAGCCGCGCACACGGTGGATTCAGTGGGGCCATACGCGTTGATAAAGCGGCGCCCCGGGGCCCACAGATTGACCACTTCGTTGGAGCAACGATCCCCCGCGCTGACTACGGTGCGCAATGTCCGCACATCGGCGGGATTCATCAAACGCAACAAGGCCGGTGGCAAGGTGGCAACCGATATGCGGTTCTCTTGTATGAAATTGGACAATGCGCCAGGTTCGAGCAAGATATCATCCGGGGGAATGCAGAGCGTCCCGCCCACACCGAGCGTTACGAAGATTTCGGACACCGACGCATCGAAACTGAACGATGCAAATTGCAGTACGCGGCTCGTCGAAGATACTTCAAAGAAACCCGCCTGCATCCGCATAAGGTTACAGACACCGCGATGCTCGATCAGTGTGCCCTTCGGCCAGCCCGTCGAGCCTGACGTATAGATCACATACGCGAGAGAACGTGGCCCCGCCTGAGAATGCACCGGATCGTCCGAATACGATTCGGCCAAATTGCCCGCCAAATCAACAGCGATAATCTCGCCTTCAAAGTCACCGAGTATCAACCGATAGTCCACATCCACACCGACGATGATCGAGCGCACACCGCTATCTCGCAGCATATACGCAAGGCGTTCGGGCGGATATGCAATATCGATCGGAACGTAGGCTGCGCCCGCCTTCATGATGCCCAGCGCAGCAACCATCATGGCCGGCGAGCGCTTCATGCATATGCCGACAAGTTCCTCGTGCTCGACACCGCGCGCCTGCAAGCAACGTGCAAGTTGGTTCGCTCGCGAATCGAGCGCGCCATACGTGAGCACGTTTCCGCAATGTTCCACCGCAGGCGCATTCGGGCGCATTTGCGCCTGCTTTTCGACCAGCGCATGCGCGGTCGTGTTGTCCGCGAATTCTCGTGCCGTATCGTTATATTGATACAGAAGGCGATCGCGTTCGCTGTCTTCTAGAAGATCGATCGCATCAATCTCGCTATTCAGATCGTCCACCAACGCGGCGATCATGTTCCTGAAATGCAGCGTGACGCGTTCGCGAAAGTAGTCGTCGAACACGCTATTGTTCATGTCGAAAATGATCCAATAATCGCCGTGCTGCGGAATAAAGAAGGCGTGTACAACAAGCGTCTCGCGGCCGTGGCCAGAACGCACCCAATGCGGAAGTTCCTCTTCGTAGCCAAGCAGGCCGACTGGCTGCGCAACGTGCACATTTAACATTACGTCGTAATCGCCGTAATCAAGGCTCATGCGAAATACGCCGTTGACGTTGCGGCGATTCTCGATCGCCTCACTGCGGACTTTTTGCGCGAGCGATAAGAACGTCTCGCCCTCTTCAATCCGCGTGCGCAGCGGCAATGCGCCGACATATACCCCAATCGTGTCGCGCGCAGCGTCGGTGCGCCGGTTGTGGTACATCGTGCCGATGGCAAGTTCGCGGGTGCCGCTGATGCGATACATCAACGCATACAGTGCCGTCGCAAAAAGGTTGAACAACGTCGCCTCAGGCTTCCTGCCGGAAATGCGTTCATCGTCGAGCATGCCAATGAGCTTCTGCGTGGTGTCCACACCAAGCAACTGCCCGCGCGTGGTAAGTGTAGTGTCCGACGATTTTCGCGTGCGGCCGTAGAACGACGGCGGTTCCAGTCGCTGCGCAAGCTTGGTCCGCCAAAACGCCAACTCTTCCGCTGGCGGGCGCGACAGGCGAGATTCGTATTCTTCCATCGCATGGTCGGCGAATTGGGGAAACGGCGGAGCCTGATCTAGCTTTCCATCGACTGCCAGCCGATAAAGGTTGTTGAGTCGCTGCACCGTCAACACACTCGAATATGCGTCAGTAATCAAATGGTTCACGTGTAAAAACCACGCTAACCTGTTATCACCGAGTTTGATCAATTTGGCGTGGAACATCGGCTTGGTCAGGTCGAATACGTGCAAAGACTGTTCGCGTGCCCACGCCTTCGCCGAATCTTTGGGACTATCTGCAGCCGAAAAATCGACCGTCTCCATTTCATACCGGAAGAGATCAAGAATGCGCGGCTGCGGAACGCCTTCCTCCTCGACAACCACCATCCGGAATGCATCACTGGTATCGATAAACTTCTGAAAGGCCGCCTGCAGACAGTCGATACGTGCGTCAATTGGAAGATAGTACAGTGCTGCAGCGTCAAGAATGGGCATTTCGGGGTGCAGCTTCAGCCCCAGCCAGATTGCCAACTGCGCGCTAGTCAGCCGGGATTTCGTATACAAGACATCGATCGGCAGTAAAACCGGCAAACAATCGCTCCTTCGTCAATGGTATACGCTGCAATTCGCCGGAAGCCTTGCCACCCCAGATCCGGCAACGCAAAAAACTGCAAGATATTGTAATGCCTTCGGCGCGGAGGTTTACAACGCAATTGCATTCGTAACGCCTGCAAAGACATCGCAACAAGGGGATGGGCCGCCCTTCTTGGCAGGGCCTTGCCATGGAGTTTTCAGTGACAAAAAATGTCGCACAGAGCGACTTAGCGACAATTACTGGCACGCTTTTTCAATAGCGACACTCGCCTCGTTAGTATTTAAGTTATTTGTAATTATGTACTTACAGAAACGTAAATCACATGGCACGCCGTTTGTTTCTGAGCATCCCGGTTTGACTCAAGGGATATCGGCCCAGGCGGCAGTATCGCAAGGGTCGTTGACAAGGACACTTGGAGGACATCACATGAAGCTGAACAAGAAATCTGGTTTCACCCTGATCGAGTTGATGATCGTAGTGGCCATCATTGCCATCATCGCAGCGATCGCAATTCCCAACCTGCTCCGTTCGCGCATGAGCGCAAACGAAGCGTCGGCCGCGGGCGCCATGCGCACGATCTCGACCGGCGAAGTTGCGTTCCAGACGGCGGCGTTTGTTGATGCCGACGGCGACGGCGCGGGCGACTATGGCACCTTGGCGCAGTTGGCCGACCCCGATGGTGGTGGCGCGACGCCTCCGTTCATCGACGCGGTCCTTGGCGCGGGCACGAAGCAGGGCTATGCGTTCACGGTTGCCGTGACGAACGGCGCAGCGGCAGTCACGCCGGCGTACACCTGCACCGCGGCCCCGACGGCTGCCGGCCGCACGGGTTACCGTCAGTACTTCGTTGACGAGTCCGGCGTCATCCGCTTCACCG
>JADLHJ010000048.1 GCA_020848835.1 Candidatus Hydrogenedentota bacterium | reverse complement strand
GGCGATCAAAAGATGGCTCGTCCAGGAACCGGCGTGTCAGGCTGTCGAAGCCGCCATTGTTGCCGCCTTGCGTGCCAATGATTTCGTTGTTCAATGGCGACGCGGCGTTGCCCTTCAAGTTATTGAGATTGACGTCTTGCGACGGCATGGGGTAGTAGCCGCCGCCCAATTCGTTGCCCTGAACAAACCATTTTACGCCGAGTTCTTTGATTGCGCCGACTTTCACTTCGGCGATCTTCGACTCGATGCGCACCTGCTGCAATTGGCTCTGCATCTGATCGAGTCTGCCCACAACCGACAACATGTTCTGAATCGTCCCGGGCGTGTCGGTAATGATCAGGGTGTTGGTGCTGTCGTCGTAACTCACGCTGCCGCCTTCGCTCGACATTCCGCTTAACGATTTGCAGAGCGCCTCCGCATTCGAGTTGGACAGCGGCAACAATTCCGTCTTCATTTCGTCCGTGCGGTAACCGCCAACGAAACCCGGCCCGCCCTTCGATACTTTCACGCGCGGATTGCGCAACACGGACGACAACGCCAGCGTGATGCGCTCGGTCGCTTCCGCTTCGGTCAAGCCGCCGACGGCCACGCTGCCGATGTACGGCAAAGTCACGCTGCCGTTGGGATCAACGGTGGTCGTCGCCGACAACTCAGGGCGGCGGAATACGTCGATAAAAATCAAATCGCCCGGGACAATCGCACCGTCTTTCGCAGCTTCAGGCGACTGCATGACGGGCTGCGGATCGATGCCCGACACGATGGGCGGTTGATCGGCGAATGCAACGCCCGCGCACAAGAGCGCCGCAACCAACGACGCGTGCAGATAGGTGGCGTACTTCACTGAATAGACTCCTTCCGCGTAATCACTGTTCACCGGCGGGGACCAGCAGATGTTGTCCGTCGAACACCGAGTCGCCTTTCAGCGCATTGAGTTCTTTCAATTCTTCCACGGTCATGTGGAACGACGCCGCGATCGTGGTCAGCGTGTCGCCGTGTTTCACGACATATTCGCCGCCATTCGTTTCGGCTGGCGCCGCGCTCGCGGCTTCTCCCGCTGGGGCGAGTTCATTCACCGGCTCGACCGCGTGCGGTTCTGCTGAGGGCGGCGCTGCCGGCGCGGGCGCGTGAGCGCTTTCGTCGACGTGACCATCCAGCGCGGGCGCGTGTGCGTCTTGCGCGGGCGCATGGGCGTCCCCTGTCGCGGGTGCGTCCATCGCGGGTTCGGCGCCGCTTGGCGCGGCGGGTTCCGGCGCTGCGGGTTCGTCGAGCGGGGCGCTGCTCTCGGGCGTTTCCACGGGAATGTCGTTGAGCGATTCCATCGCCGGCGCCATGCCCGGCTCACTTTGCAGGCGTTCGCGCAACACGTCGAGTTGCGAACGAATGGTTTGTTTGCTGGCAGGATCGATGCCGGCCACTTCAAGCGCGTGCGTCCAGCTTTCGATGGCAAGCTGCTGCAGCTCGATGCGTTTGTCCAAATCTTCGGCTTTGTCCGCGCGCGTTTGATAGAGCGAACCCAATTCGGCGTAATCTACATCCGGGCTGTAATTGCCTTGTACGCCCACGGCCTGCAGGTAATACGAACGTGCCGCTTCCGCGTCTCCCATTTTTGCCGATGCGCGTGCGAGCGTGCGCAGCGCGGGAACGGCCGATGCCGGATCGCGCAGGCGAAGTTCCGGGTTACGCAACAGTTCGATCGCTTCCGGGTAACGTCCCGATTCGTAGTTCAACCGGCCCATCAAGGTTTCCGCGCGCGCAACTTTTGCGTGCGTCGGGTTGTCCTTGCGGTACTGTTCGAACAAACGGAGCGCCTGCCCGCGAATTTCTTCCGCGTCATCCGCATCGCTTACCGGTTGCAGCTGCATGGCAAAGGCCGCATTGAACTGCGCTTCCGCGCGCATCGGGTTGTTCGGGTGCAGCGAAGCAAAATCTTCAAACAGGCGCGAGGCCGTTGCGTAATCTCCTTCCTGGACGGATCGCGTCGCTTTCCGGAACAACTGGTCCGGTGACGCCATGCGCTGCTGAATCCACAGGTAGCCCGTATACGTCGCGGTCGCAAGGCCGGAGATAACGAGCAGACTTGCCGCGAGGCGCGCAAGACCGCGCTTCACGCCGTTCTTGTTCGTGGAACGGTGGCGCCGTTTCCCTTGATGTTTGTAATCAAGCGTTTCGTCGGGAAGCTCATCTGCTTCCGCCGCGAGGGATCGCGTATCGAACTTTGCGTATTCCTCCGGTTCTTCTTCGAAACGCGACGCGGGAGGCGCAGGCTCAAGTTCATCCAGCAGCCTTTCGGCTTCGGCGAGTTCGGCGGAGTGTCCCGGCAGGACGGGCGCGGGCCGGAGCGGCCGTTCCGGTGCGGCATGCGGCGCGGGCGCAGACGCGACCACAGGTTCCAGTTCCGGAGTAGTCGCCGGCTCCTGCAATGAGACGGGCTCCGGTGTTGGTTCTGGCTTCGGACTGGTTTGATAAACCGGCGGCGGCGCGTAAACCGGCATCACAGGTTCCGGCGGTGTCGTCCACGTGTCTTCGCCGGTGGGCGGGAAGAATTCGGCTTCCCGCGCCGCCGGCGCGGCGGCGTCCATTGCCGTTTCGCGCGGCGTGCGCTCTTCCACTTCGCTCTGCATTGGATGCGCAGAACCAATCTCCGACAACACGTCTTCGAGCGTTACGCCCGCGTCGGCGTCTATGGATTCCACTTCGTCTGCAGGCGATTCGTCCGGTGTGTCGAGTCGCGCCATCAATTCGGGATCGGGCGCCGGCGGTGACGCGTCCTTCGTGAGGTCGGCGATGATCTCGCGCAGGTGCGACATCGGCGATTGCGCTTGCGGAACGGGTGGGATTTCCTGGTTCGCTACAGACCGGTCTTCAACCGATCCCGGGACCATGTCGGCATCGACGTCGGCGACGCCCTTCTCGAAAAAACTTACGGGGCGCGTGGAGTCGAGATCGTCCGGGGCGGGAGGCAGTACATCTGCGGGCGGAATAGACGGGCGAACGAGCCCGCTCATCTGGATGAATTCGATATCGGAGCCGCGTTGTTCTTGTGGCACGCCGCTCGACAAGCGCGGATCGTCACCCAAGCCTTCGCCCAACTTTTTCTCGATGTTGTCGAACTCGTTCTCAGGTTCGTTGGTCATAGCTCAACCGGTCGGGATGTGTGCGCACGGCGCGCAACAACAGTTTGTTCGCCCGGGACGTCAACGAGTTTCCGCTCTGGCGTTCTATTGCGTGGGCCGCGAGTGACTCCGGCTCGGTTTCCGGCGTGAAATCGAATGCGGGCTTGCGCTCTTCCTTGGCCGCGGCAATTGCGCTGGCAACGCGCGCTTGCTTCACATCGTCAGGCATGGTCGTGCGCTGAATCGTGTGCAGCACGATCGACTGGCCAACGTGGCGCGTGCGCAGTTGGTATGCAAGTAACAACGCGTTGCGCGCAAGCGTGACCGAAACGCGCGGACTACCGTCGGCGTATGCGTGCAACACCTTGATCGCGCTATCGTCGAAGATCGGGCCTTTATCGCCGCCACCGGCCTGACGCAAACGGAACTGCACCAGGTTGCGGGTGTCTTCCAATCCGATGGGGCCGATCGTATACGTCGTGCTGATGCGCTGCTCGAAGTTTGGCGCGGCGCGCAACACGGGTATCCACTCAAGCTGCGCGAACAACACAAGGTTCAGCAGTTTGTGCTGCGGCGTCTCGAGGTTCTGTACAAGCCGCAACAATTCAAGTTGGCCGCGCTTGTTCAGGTTTTGCGCGTCGTCGATGATCAGCGTCGTTATCCGGTTGCGCGATGCAAGCAGATATTGATACAGCGCGTCCATGTACGCCACGAAAGATCGCGTTTCAGGTTGCAGACCAAATTGTGTCGTGATGCCTTCCAGCAAGGAGAAACTGGTCCACGATGGAATCGGCGATGCGATGACGGCGGTGTTGTATTTCTCCGGCTTCGACCGCATGCCCGTTAGCAGTTTGCGCAACAGCGTGGTCTTGCCGGTGCCGTAATTTCCCATGACCACGGCGATGCCCAAACGCTCATCCACCGTGTTCCACAAATGAAACAAACTTTCGCGGTGGGCTGAAGTCGCGTAATAGTATGCCGGATCTGCTGTCGCAGCGAAGGGCTGTTCGCGCAATCCAAAGAAAGACAAAAAAGAGCTCGACGATTGCGCATCGGAACCGACGCCATTCGCGTCTTCAACCTGCCCCATCCAGTCCGGCGCCGCCGACCCCTGATCAAATCCGCGCATAGTTATCTCCACCCCGACGACCAAACACAAGACACCACACAACGCGACTTGTGTCCACTCGCATCCAGGCCCACTTTACGGAGCGACTTTCGCCCTCGAACCTAACACCCTGAAATACCAAGGGGTTGCAGGACGCCCCCGAGGCCTTTTTATCGTGGGCGTATTCTATGCTTGGGAAGTACTAGAGTCAAGGGGAAATTACTAACTATGGGGTAGGCAAAGGCCGCCTAGCACTAAATATTGTGGTACAAACCCGCAAATACCGCGTCTCACTGGTAGATCCCCCTTGGCAGCGCCCTAAGTTCTGTGCTATAAGATACATAACTCGGGAAAGAAGTGCCTAGCTGGCACATATGCTGCGGGGGTCAAACCCACCTTGAAGCGCGAATGTCTCACCGTTTTGACCGGCCCTTTACAGGGTGCGCAGATCGACATCGTCGGTTCGCTCACCATTGGGCGCAGCCCTGAGAACAGCCTCCAGCTCAATGACCTTCAAGTCTCGCGGCGGCATTGCGTACTCCAACAAACGCCGAACGGGACCGTCATCAAAGACCTCGGCTCCGGAAACGGCACCTATATCGGCGAGCAACGCATCCTCGAATACAAGTTGTCCGAGGGCGATATCGTCAAGGTAGGCCCGTTCCAAATGCGCTATCAGGCGGTCGCGGGTGTGGCGATGACCACGCCGCGGCCGATCGCACAACGGCCACCCAGCGAACGCGGCAGCGTCCGCTTCGAACCTGCGGAGACCGGCAGCCGCGTTGAGGGTGTTTCCGCGGACAACGTCTTCAAGACCTTCTTCCAGGTGCCCGCGGGCGTTACGAGCGCGGACCAGCTCAAGGAAACGCAGAAGCGGCTGCAGGCCGTCTACGAGTCGAACCAGATCATCGCGTCCGAACGCGATCTGAAGAAGCTGTTCGAGCGTGTCATGGCGCAGATATTCAAACTGGTGCCCGCGCACAACGGCGTGATCCTGTTGAAACACGAAAAGACCGGCGAACTAATCGTCGAATTCGTGCAGCAGGGCGAAGGCCAGGGCGAAGTCGCTATGAGCCAGAGCATCGTGAAGCGCGCAATCGAACAGGGCGAAGCGATCATCACCTACAACGCGGCGGACGATGCGCGGTTTGACGCGGGCGCGAGCATCATCGCGCAGAACATCACGTCGGCGATGTGCGTGCCGCTGACGCACCACAACGAACGGCTCGGCGTGATCTACGTCGATACGCGCGGGACGCGGAGTGCATTTGCGCAGACGGATCTCGAGTTGCTTGTGGCGTTGTCTGGTCCCGCGGCCATCGCGATTCGCAACGCGCAGTACCTCGCGAAGCTGCACAAATCATATTCCGACACGCTGATTGCGCTCGCGAACTCGATCGAGCTGCGCGACCACTACACCGTCGGCCACACGTGGCGCGTAACGAACTTCGCGTTGGAAATCGCGCGCACGCTTGGGTGGTCCGAAGACAAACTGCGCGAGTGCGAAATGGGCGGCGTGTTGCACGACATCGGAAAGATTTCCGTAGACGACGCGGTATTGCGAAAGCCGGGGCATCTCACCGACGACGAATTCGCGAAGATGAAAGTGCATCCGGAGAAGGGTGCGCGTTTGTTGCAGGACATCGAGTTCCTCGCGCCGTGCATTCCCTACGCGCTGTATCACCACGAACGTTTCGATGGACGCGGGTATCCCTTCGGATTGAAAGGCGACGAAATACCGATTGAAGGACGCCTGCTCGCGGTCGCCGATACCTTCGATGCGATGACAAGCAACCGCCCTTACCGCAAAGGTCTCGATCCGAATTTTGCGATCTCCGAATTGGAAAAAGGCAAGGGCACGCAATTCGATCCCGAAGTAGTCGATGCAATGGTCAAGGCCTATAAGGAAGGCAAGATCGATCGGCTCTTGCAAGACTATTACAAAAAAGAAGAGAAGAGCATCGCGTGCCCGTTCTGCAGCACCTACCTGCGCCTGCCCGAAGGCGTCGATGCCGGCCACGAATTTCCCTGCGGCGTATGCCACCGCCAAATCAAGCTCCTTTATAAGAACGACATGTACTACGGCGAACTCATCTCGCGTAACGATCGCGGCCCCATGCACACGCCATTGCCCGGCGTAGCCGTCGCCGAGAACACACCATCGCCCATCGAAGTGCCGAAATAAGCTTCCAGCCTTTATAACAAAGTACCGCTCAAAGGGGGCACGGGCGTCCCGCCCGTGATTCGTCTTGGCTGTCTTCTCCCCGGTTACCAACCAATCACGGGCGGGACGCCCGTGCTCCCTTTATCGAGAATATATTCTTTGGCTGAAAGCTTGGCATTGATCGGATTTTCAACAATATATCGTTGACACGCATGAAAATGCGCCTCATTCCGAATCATTCGATCCCAATAATCCTCTTGCCACAGCGGGCCGGTCCGGTTCACTAATTTATTGATTGCCTTAGCCGTAAAACTTTTCCACGAATGTAAGATGTCTTCCAATTCGTGCGGAGGAATCGGACGAAACAGTGCGTGCACATGGTTCGGCATCACAACAAACGCGTCCAACACATATCGTTCGCCCGCGAAATGCCGCAGCGCATCCGCAACAATCGTTGCGCACCGCGGGTTCCTTAACACACAGGAACCATGGCCGGCGTCCAACCATCCATCGATTCGCGCGCTAAAGCACAGGTGATACTCGCGGGCCGTCGCTTCATCCCACGGCTGCGGATGGGCTTTGAGCCACGCTTGCTTCCCGGCGTACCACTCGTCGAGTTTGGACTTCGGAATCGAATCTCCCAAACGCCACGTTACCAATTGCCATACGTCTTCCTGCTGCCAATGCGGCAAATTGTGCCAGTGTTCGATTACGTCCTCATAGGGATTAAAAAATGCGGTGCTCAACGGCGCGAGTGAGTTTTGGCTTGAATCGTTGTGCGGTGTCATCTTCCCATAATCACGGGCGGGACGCCCGTGCTCCTTTATTCGTCACCTTCGCTTACATTTTAAGATCAGGTGCAATAAGCAGGGTCACTCCGGGTACATGCCAAAATGACCGGACTGACCGTACCCGAAAGGAGCACGGGCGTCCCGCCCGTGATTGGCCAGCCACTTTACTCTCCCCAAGCTAAGTGCCCAAGTGCAACGCGCTGGGCTACGTAGTAGGAGTGTTTAACCCGTGGCAGGACGCAAATGCAATCAACACGCGCAGGAGATTCTTGCGCGTTTGGCGGAAGAAATCGGCAGCGGCAAATACGAAGACGCAAGCAATCTCGCCGACTACGCTTGCGTGATCATCGAGGGACTTCGTCCCTTCGTGATGTGGCAAGGCGAACGATCTCCGATCGCCGCAATCGAATTGGAAGACCTCGTCTTCGCGAGTGTAATCGCGCGCCGCGCCGACCTTGACGCGCTCAAAAACCCTTCAAAGGAGACTATCGATATGGCGGCAAAAACCAGCGAACGCAGACGCAAAGCTGCCGTGAATATGCAGTGCAAGCCGAAGCCGAATAAGACCGAGGCAAGAACGTTAGGCCTCGCCAGTCAGATGCGGCCTTTGCTGAAGAAGGCGGAAGGAGTACTGGAAGACGCGTTGGAGGACGTTCCTTTGCAGCCGCTGGATGTGTCCTCGTTCGATTGACAAAAGATCTGCGCGAATGTTCGTGACAGTTGAAGATCGCCCTATGTAAGAGCGCGACGAGGAGAACTGGTCTTGCCGCCAAGAGTTAACATCGAGAAATTAGAAGCAGGGCTAAAAGGGAAAAACATTGGCCCAGCCCAAGCAAGAAAACTCAGGGCACTATGGCAACGCGCGGAATTCGCAAGGCAAAACATCTTCAACGCAAAAGGCAATCCTTGGGAAGCGCGCAAGTACCAATTAGATTCGCTGGAGTCGTTCTCCGATCGCAAGGTGCATTGCGATGGGCGCGATGTTGGCAAAACCGCGGAGATCGAGATTATCGCGGCGTGGGCGATGGTGGCGTGTCCGGACTCGGAGATGTTGATCGCGACGCAGTGCGAGAACCATTTGTATCCGTTGATGGATCGGATCGTGCGGCGCTTTGAATCGACGGAGTTTTTTGCGAAGGACCTCGTGGAAGTGAAGCGGACGCCTTCGTGGCATTTGCGGTTTTCGAATGGGTTTGTGTTGTGGGGGCGGATCGCGGGGCCGCATGGGATGAATTTTCAGGGGCTGCACGTGGATTGGCAGATTGTGGATGAGGCGCAGGAGATGACGGAGTCCGCGTGGGGCGAGTTGTATCAGGCGCTGAACGGCGGCGGGATGCGGTGGGTGTATGGCGTACCGAACGGGTTGCGCAACACGTTTTATCGCATGACGCGGATGCACGATGCGGAACAGCACAATTGGCCGTCGCGATTGAATCCGGATTATTCGACTGCGAAGGATTTGGAGTTGGCGCTGTTGTACGGCGGAAAGAATTCGCCGGGTTACATCCATCGCGTTTTGGGGGAACACGGATCGCCGGCGCATGCGGTGTTCGATCTCAACGATTATCTCGCGTGTGTGAATGAGGGGATCGATTTTTACGACATCGCGATCGGCGAGGGCGATGCGTTCGATGCGCCGTCGTTGCGCGCGGGCGCGTATTACCTTGGCTGCGATTTGGGTTACGCGCGGGATCCCTCGGAGTTTGTGGTGTATCGCGCGGAACCGCCGCATGTGATCAATGTGTTGCGATTGCATCTCGAAGGGGTGAACTATGCGCGGCAGCAGGAGATCATCAGCGCGTTGGATCGTGCGTATAAATTTCAACGCATCGGCATCGACGCGGGTAACAATGGCAGCGCGGTTGCGCATAACCTGATGCAGCAGGGGGAAGATTGGTGCGAGAAAATCGTGTGCATTCAGTTTGGCGGCGCGATTGAACTGCCTGCGTTGCCGGACGGAACGAAGGACAAGCGTCCCGCAAAAATATTTATGACCGATCTGCTCGTGCGGCACATGCGCGATCGCACGATCGTGTTTCCGCGATTACCCGAGCGTGAATCGCAATACGCCACGCATACCTATGCGATCGGCGCGATGGGGCACGTGATCTATGAGAAGGGCGACGATCACATCATCGACGCGGATCGTTGCGCGGCCTACGCGCATTATCTCGACACGGTGCAGTACGAACGCGGGCCGGTGTTGGGCGTGGAGGTTGGGTGGTTTGGGAAGTAAACGCCTGCGGAAAGTTTTGGAAGCAGGAAGGTAGGGACGGTTTGCCAAACCGTCCGTTCTTTCATCATGGAAGTCGATGGCTCATTGCGGCGCTTTCGGCGAAAGCGCCCTACCTTACACGCGGATGGCTCGTTTGGAGTTCCGCGTTTACGCGGTCTTGGCGTTTGGAGAAAGTATGGCGTGTGGCGAAGACCGCCTAACGGAGGAACTACAAACTGCAGATCAAAGCGGAGCTTTTCAAGAGTGCGTTCCCAAGCCGGAGCTTGGGAACGAGTCTATTTTACCGCTCTTCGGCGGATTGGACTACGCGGATGTCGGTGGTGTTGAAGCGGCCGAGGCCTTGTACCGCGCGGGGGGCGGTGAGTTCGGGGCCGGTGGTTTTGGCGTTGCCCAGCATGGCTACAGCGCCGATCACGACGCCCGCGCCCAACATGGCGCTGGTCGCGAGGGCTACAACGGGCTTAATCTGTTCGAATAACGTTTTCATAACCACTTCCGTGCGGGCAAGTTCCACGTTCCCGCAAACAATAATACCATACCGGGCCAAAAAGTTTCGTCAACTTTCGCAGGGCGGGTTTCCGCCTCCGAGTCCGTCCATAGGATCGGACGACCCCCACCCGGGGCTATTCAAATCATGCGCGCGATTCGCTAGTTTTTGGCGGCATAATTCCAGCGGTATTAACGGTTTGGCTTTGCCAAACCCGCGCGGCTGTCGCTATCCTATCTCGTTGGAGGGTATTACACCATGACGTTTTTCGCACGCCACAAGATCATTTCGGCGCTACTGATAATCGTATTGCTCATTGTCGGTTTTCTCGCCTGGCGCATGAAGGGGCCGGACCGGTCGTATCGCGTGAGTCTGGATTTGCCGAAGGCGGGCGCGCCTGCGCCGGGGGTGCTGGAGGTGGGCGTGGCGAAGGTGGACATCACGCCGGACTTGAGCCAGTACGACACTTGGACCGACGCGAATAACGACGGCAAATACAAAGAATCCGACGGCGATACCTGGACCGACACGAACGGCAATGGCAAGCGCGACCTCGTGTGGATGGCGGGCTTCTCTGACAACCGTCCGGCCAAGGGCGTGAACGATCCCCTCTGGGCGCGGGCGATTGCGTTTCGCAACAACGGCGTGACCGTGGCGATGGTGACGATCGACAGCATCGGTATTCTGCACGAGAAGTTCATCGCCGTGCGCAAGTCGATCGATCCGTCGTTGAAAATCGATCACGTGATGTTCTCCACGCTGCACAACCATGAGACGCCGGACACGATGGGCATCTGGAGCAACATGGACGGCGTCGGTGCGATCCTGTTCAAGTCCAACTTCGATTACGCGTACATGGCGAAGGTGCAGAAGGCCTGCAAGGATGCGGTCGAAGAAGCGGTGCGCGGTCTGAAGCCCGCGAACATGACGATCGCCGAGGAAGTGATCAAGCCGGAAGGATTTGTGGACGACAGCCGCGATCCGCAGGTATTTGATCTGAAGATTTGTTGCGCGCGGTTCACAAAGCACGGCACGGACGAGACGATCGCGACGATGATCTCCTGGGGCAACCACGTTGAGACCTTGGGCAGCAGCAATTCGCTGCTCACGAGCGATTTCCCGAACTACCTGCGCGAGGGGCTGGAGAAAGGCGTCGGCGAGCCGAACGGCGCGGAAGGCTTCGGCGGCATGGCGCTGTATTTCCAAGGCATGGTCGGCGGACTGATGACGCAACTGCATACAACGGTGCCGCATCGCGACGGGCAGCAAAAGTTCGAGCACGCGTCGTACGAGAAGGCGCAGGCGCTGGGCGAGAACGTGGCGATTGTCGCATTAAAGGCGTTGCGCGGGGAGAAGGCGATCAAGATCGAGAACCCGCGCGTGTCGGTCGCGGCACAGACGATCTTCGCGCCGATCAGCGGCATGTATGGGTACGCGATCGCGCTGGGTCTTATTCATCCGGGTTGGTATTGGGGCAAGGCGCGCACGGAAGTAAATGCGTTTCGCATCGGCGACTTGGAAATTCTGACGATACCCGGCGAGTTGTATCCGGAGATCGCCGAGGGTGGAATCGAATCGCCGGAAGGTGGCGACTTCCCCGGCGAACCGATCGAGGTGCCGCCGTTGCGCAAGGAAATGAAGGGCAAGGTGAACATGATCATCGGCCTTGCGAACGACGAGATCGGCTACATCATCCCGAAGACGCAGTGGGACGTGAAGCCACCCTACGCCTACGGCGAAACCGAAGAACCGCAGTACGGCGAAGAAAACTCCGGCGGCCCAGACGTCGCGCCAGTGATTCATAAGGAATCGCTTGCGATACTGAAGCGGCTGCACGCATTGCAGTGAGCATATATTTGAGAAGCGCTGGAAGTGGTTCGCAGCGCGGAAAATGTTGCTATGGCTGAAAAGAAATTCGATTGCGTGCGCATGAAAAATGAAATTCAAGCACGCATTTACGACGAGTATATTGCCAACAAGGACCAATATGAATCGTTCGCGCATTTCGTAGAGGAGCGAGTGGAAAGGTCGCCATGGGCGCAGGAGACGCTGCGTCGAATTAGATCCACAAAACCATGCAAGCCAAATCAATAGATCGTGCCTCGAACCAAAATGGTTTCTATGTAGAGCACCAGCGCTTTGCCGCGTGGGTGTATATGCTCGCCGTTGCAATCCTCGGCATTTGCACGGGCGCGGTGATTATGGCACTGCGAAGAGAAGGTAGTGACGCTACAACGCCCATCGAAATGGTATTTACAGTCGCACTTTACCTGCTTGTATTTGACATCCTCTCGCTGCGAACGGTGGTTGATGGCGAAGCTATACGCGTGCAACTTGGCAGACCGATTCCCATCTTCTGGAAACGGATCGGCATCGACTCGATCCGCGCTGCGCGTGTGGTGACGTATCGTCCCATAGCGGATGCCGGTGGTTGGGGATTGCGCTTTGGGCGTTTTGACGGCGTGTTTACGATCTATTGGAACGCGCGCGGCAATCGCGGTGTGTTGATCGAGACGGAGAAACGGCGGTACATCATTGGCTCGCAGGATCCGGAAGCGTTGCACGCCGCAATCGAGCGTGCGCGCGGTACGTGACACTCTTCGTTTGTAGTTCCGCCTTTAGTCGGTCTTGAGATTTGGAAATCGCGTGGCTTGCGGCAAGAAGGACAGCGTTTGGCGAAGACCGCCTAAAGGCGGAACTCCAAACGAATGCGCAAACTTCAATTGCGTTTGACTACTGCCACCGCACGCGCCGCGCGTGTTATACTAAGTCGACATTTCTCCGCATAGACGAAACACCGCAAACGAAAGCACACCTCTTTGAACTGGCTACTTGAACTCGCGCGCAGCAACACCGCTGCAGGTTCCATCATTGTTATTGGCGCTGTGATTGCGCTGGGCCTTGCTATTGGCGGGTTTCGCGTGCGCGGGATCGGGCTGGGCGTGGCGGGCGTCCTCTTCGCGGGCCTGTTGTTTGGGCATTTAGGGATGTCGCTCAATCACGAAGTGATGGACTTCGCGCGCGACCTCGGGCTGATCTTCTTTGTGTTTGCGATTGGGTTGCAGGTCGGGCCCGGGTTTACTTCCGCGTTGCGACGCGAGGGCATTGCGATGAACGCGCTCGCGATGGGCACAGTTGTGATTGGCGCGATCATCGCCGTTGTCGGCGCGTGGTTTATCGGGCTTGAGATGCCTGTCGCGATCGGTACCCTGTCGGGCGCAACGACCAACACGCCGAGCCTCGCCGCCGCGCAATCGGCATTGATTGATACGGGCGCTACGAGCGATATCGCTGCAAAACCTGGCGTGGGCTACGCGGTCGCGTATCCCTTCGGCGTCATCGGAACGATTCTCGCGCTAGTGCTGGTGCGCGTGCTGTTTCGCGTCAATGTCGCCGCGGATCGCGAAGAGATCGAGCATCGCGTTGTGGAACCGGCCGAATTTGTGGATCGCGTCAACCTGCGCGTCGAGAACCTCGCGCTTGAAGGGCGCACGCTCGGCGAAATTTCGATGTTCGAAGAGTCGGGCGTGATCATCTCGCGCGTGCAACACGAGGGCGTGCAGCACGTGGCGGATCCGGAGACGGTGCTGCACACCGGCGACATCGTGCTCGCGGTCGGGCCGCGCCCGAAGCTGCACGCGCTGCGCCTGCTGGTGGGACCGAAGGCCGACGTCGATCTGTCCAGCGCACCGAGCGCAATCTCAAGCCGGCGCTTAATTGTGACGAAGAAGAACGTGTTGGGTTGCACGGTGAACGAGCTCAAACTGCGCGAACGCTACCACGTGCAGATCACGCGCATCACGCGCGCGGGCCTTGAACTTCCGGTGAACACTTCGCTTCACTTGCAGTATGGCGATCGCGTCGTTGCGGTGGGGGAAGCGAAGGGACTCGACAAAGCAGCGGAGATCTTGGGCAATTCCGCGCGCGCGCTGAGTCATCCCGATCTCGTGCCGGTGTTTCTGGGAATTGTAGTGGGTGTGATTGTCGGCAGCATTCCGATTCATGTGCCGGGCGTGCCTGCGCCGGTGAAGCTGGGGCTCGCGGGCGGGCCGTTGCTCACGGCGATCCTGCTGAGCCAGATCCAACGGATTGGACCACTGGTGTGGTACTTGCCGGAAAGCGCGGCGTTTGTGTTGCGTGAATTGGGCATCGTGATCTTTCTTGCGTGCGTGGGGATTAAATCTGGCGAACACTTTGCGGAGACCTTGTTCAGCGTTGAGGGATTGCAGTGCGTGCTGTTGGGCGCCTGTGTGACGTTTATTCCGCTGATGATCGTCGGGATGATCGCGCGCGGCGTGATGAAGCTGAATTATTTGTCGGTCTGCGGGTTGTTGTCGGGGAGCATGACCGATCCGCCTGCGCTCGCCTTCGCGACGAATATCACGGCGTCGGAGTCGGCGACGGTTTCGTATGCGACGGTGTATCCGATGACAATGGTCGCGCGCGTGGTGATCGCGCAGTTGATTGTGTTGATCGCCGCGGGGTGAGAGGAAGACATCCCCCTAAATCCCCCTTCAAAGGGGGACTTAATACAGCGCCAATGAAGTCATTGAGCAATTCTTAAGTCCCCCTTTGAAGGGGGATTTAGGGGGATGTTGCCAAGCGCTTACGCTGTCGCGCTCCTCTGTCTGTCTCTGGCAAAATTCAACGCACAAGGAGTCCCACACATGTTCGCACGCATATGCCTTGCTGTGATTGTCGCTGTTTCGGCGCAGGCGCAACTGAAGATCGTCATCGCGCATCGGGGGGCTTCGGGGTATGTGCCGGAGCACACGCTGGAGTCGTACGCAATGGCGCACGCGATGGGCACGGACTTCATCGAGCCGGATGTGGTGTTGACGAAGGACAAGGTCTTTATTTGTCTTCACGACATTCACCTGGAAATGACGACGGACGTGGAGCAGGTGTTTCCTGATCGCAAGCGCGCGGACGGCAAATGGTATGCGGCAGATTTTACGCTCGCGGAGATTAAACAGCTTCACGCGCACGAACGCTTGAAGAACCGTTTTCCGCAGGACAAGTCCTCGTTTCAGGTGCCGACTTTCACGGAGATGATCGAACTCGTGCAAGGCCTCAACAAAACGACGGGGCGCGAGGCAGGAATTTATCCAGAACTGAAAGAGCCGAAGTGGCACCGCGATAATGGGCTGCCGATGGAGGAGGCTTTTCTTGCGTTGGTGAAGGGTTATGGTTACACAGACGCGAAGTCGAAGATCTTCGTGCAATGTTTTGAGGCGGAGCCCTTGAAGCGCATGCGCAACGACCTTGGTTCGACATTGCCGCAAATACAATTGATGGGCAATGAAAAAGAATTCGCGCCGATGTTGACGAAGGAAGGCTTGGCGGAGGTAGCGAAGTACGCGAACGGTATTGGCCCGGACAAAGGCATGATCGACAAGGATCCGGAGATTGTGAAGCGCGCGCACGAGGCGGGGCTACAGGTGCATCCTTACACCTTGCGTAAAGATTCGCTTCCTTCGAAGTATTCGTCGTTCGACAATGAGCTGAATCAGTTTTACAATGTGTATGGTGTGGACGGGTTGTTCACCGATTTTCCGGATTTGGCGGTTGCGTTTCTTAAGCGGTAACTGATTTCTAGGCCGGTGCTTTCACACTGAGGCTTTTGGCGATCGACAGCCAAAGCGGCGTCTGCCCGCCGCCGCACTCCAAATAGTGCATGGTTCGCGCGAAGTTGGATCGATTCAGTCTTAACGTAATTTGGGGGTTGAAGAATGGCGTTGGCGTCGCGGTTTTGGACGACGATGTACGGGAAGTGGCGCAGCGCGCGCAAGGATCGCAGTCCGGGTTACACCATCTTGATGATGGTACCGGGCGATATGGCCGTGTTTCTCGATCTCGCGCTGGACGTGTGTGGGGGACAAGACCTTACCCATTGCGCTGAGATTCTTGTCATCCCTGATCGGCCTTCGCCGGAATTTCGCAAACGCTTCGAGGCGGCGCAGGACGAGCGCGCGCACCTACCCATGCGTTTGGTCACGCTCCCTTTTGTCGATCGGCTTGTGACGAAGAGAATGAACAATCCGCATCACAACTATTTCCTGCAACTGAAAAACGGGATCGATGCGTCGCGCACCACGCACGTGCTGTTGCACGACGCGGATTTGTTTATTGTCGAGCCTAATTTTTTGAAGGCGCACTACGAGGCCTGCGTGGAGCGGCGGCTTGCGTGTCTTGGGTTAAGCCCCGCGTGGGACCAGTGGTACCGCGACAGCGGGTATCCGCATGTGACGGCGACGTGGGAGTTGCTGATTGACGTCGCGTGGGCGCAGCAGTATCCGCCGCATAAACATCACGGCCACCGCGATGTGCTCAACGGCGTGTCGCACGAATTTGATGCGACGCTCTTGCCGCAATGTCTCACGCCGCCGGAACGCGTTGGCCGGCACGATCAGGAATGGGGCTTCGTTCATTTCAACTACGTGATCAGCGCGTACCGCCTGTTTCAAAACAGTTCGGGGCGTTATGAAGACGCGAACTTCCGCGTGTTGCTGGTTCGTTTGTTGATCGATGCGTGCGACCGATCGGGCTGGCAATACGATGCGCCGCCGATAGCGGAATTGGCGATGGGCCTGCGCAATCCGTCGCGCCGCGTGACGTATACGAAGCAGGAAACGCGGAAGAACTATCCCGAGTTTCGATCGAAGTTAAAAGAACTGATCGAACGCGGAAGACTTCAGGACGCGCAATGCGCGAGCATCCGCAAAGGGATCGAGCCGTTCGATAGGGCTTTTGATTGGCGGGGGTAGGCTATTCGCCGTGAACTGCCGCAACCCTTTCAGGGTTGCTGAAATGTGTGCAAGGGCTTGCCCCAAGGTAGCCACGCCTGCGTCGAAGCGACTCCGGCGTGTCAACCCTGGGCTACACGCTGGAATCCCTTTGGGATTTCGGAATCGGAAAGATTCCTGACAATCTTGGGCTGCGCGCAGCAATCTCTTCGGGACAAAAAAATTAAGAGAAATGAAATTCGAACGGAACCGCTTCAGCTCGGGAGCAACGCGCGGACTTCCTGCTCTAGCTCGGTGAGCATCATCGGTTTTGCGAAGATGCGCGTGGCGCCGCCGCTATTTAGTTGCGGCACACGGTCCGAAAATCCGCTCAGCACCACGATGGGAACATCCGGATTCATCGCGCGGATCTCGCCTATGGCGGTGGTTCCGTCCATCTTCGGCATCACAAGATCCATCGTGATGATGTCGTAACGCTTCGATTTGCATTTCTCTACAGCCACCGCGCCATCTTCGGCGGTATCCACATCGAAGCCGGACATCTCGAACCATCTATTTAACGCGTAGCGGATATTTTCTTCGTCGTCAACCACAAGGAGCTTGGGTTTTGTCGTCATGTTCTCTTTCCTGGACGAATGACTATACCTATCGATCTGTGATTCGCGCAAGCGGAAAATGTTCGTCTACAGTTTTTCGTGACGATTTGATAGTATTCGCATTCGGGTAATTGCGTGACTCGAGGGACGCGCGCCACGCTGCCATTCATTCAAAATGTGTGAAGGGGAGAATTATGTCTATCGTACGAATGTTTTGCGCGCGCGCGCCGCTGCGTCATTTGATGGCTTGTGCTGCTGTCGTGATGTGGAGCGCAATGGTGTTGCCGGAATGCGGATTGCGATCTGCGGATTTCGTAAAAATCAGCGAAAACGGTTTCGATGCAGAAGACAATGAAACCGATTTAAACGATTACGCGTGGTCGATGTTGTGGTTCCAACCCGATGGCGCGAAAGAAGGCCACTTGTATGTTGGCACGGGTAACAACATCTTCGGCATCGCCAACTACATCACCGAAACGAATCAGAACGGTGAAGAACCGACTGAACTGCCGTCGCGCCCGCCGGAGATTCGCCGTTACACACCGGGCAGCAGCAACGATTGGGAGAAGGTTTTCGATTACAAAGATGTTGGAGACGACGGTCTTCAGACCTACGGATTCCGCCGGATGATCGCGTATCGTGCCGTAGACAGCGACAACAAAGGCGGGCGCTCGAACTATCTGTACGCGGCGACGCAGGGTATCGGCGCATCAATCTGGCGCAGCAAGACGGGCGACGCGGGGGATTGGGAACAGGTGCATTCCACCGGGCCGAACCATGCCTCGATCCGTGCGATGGCGGTTCACGACGGCAAACTCTATCTCGGTTACGCGTATGACATCGTGAATGTGGACATCCCCCCCGCGGAGATTTGGGTGTCCGATAACGGCGTCGATTTCGAGCCGGTGATGCAAGATGGATTCGGCAATGAAAATAATCGCGGCATCGAAACGTTGTTCTCGTTTAACGATTGGCTCTTCGCGGGCACGAAGAACGACAAGCAAGGCTACGAGGTCTGGAAGCTGCAAGGGCCGGACAAAGGCGCGGGCGCGGTGAAAGTCGTCGAACACGGCGGGCCGGATTCGCGCAATGAGGCCGCGGGCACTTCGGTGGTGTTCAACGGCAAACTCTACATCGGCAGTCTGATCTACTACGGATTCAACCGTCGCGAAGGGTACGGCTTCAAGGGTTGCGACATTATTCGCATCGACGAAAACGACGAATGGGAAACTGTGGTTGGGAAGAACTCCATTTCCGGATACGATTCCGGCTTCAATTTCTTTACGAACGCGTATTGCTGGCAGTTCAAAGAACACGACGGCTGGCTATACACGAGCACCTTTGACGATGCGACCGCGGTGGCTGAACTGCTTTACCAACTCCCGGCAGCGATTGAGTACTTGCAAGGCCAACAGAAGCGTATAACCGACGATCCGCCCACGCTGCTCACGCGCGAGGCCTGGTTGCGTATGACGAAGGCGGGCGGCGACATTTTCAAGACGCAGGACGGCGTGCATTGGTTGCCCGTCACGCAGGACGGTTTGGGCAATCGCGACAACTACGGCTGGCGCACGATGGAATCCGCCCCTGATGGAACGTTTTATCTGGGATCGGCGAATCCGTATGACGGATTGGAAATCTGGAAGGCGGAACCGAAAGCGGAAGAAGTCGAACAACAATAAACAACTATACACAGGTGCGCGGGCAGCTGCTTTGTCGCTTAACGGTGGGGCCGATTGATAAATTGGCCCCCTTTTTTTACGACGCTGCGTTCTTTTCCTGAATCTTCTTGATCACGACTTGCTGGAACACCACGTCCAGGAAGCGAAGCAATAGATTGGGTTGCACTTCGAGAAATGCGGGCGCGGGCATCGCGCTGATATTGCGGACATGCTTCACGGTAAAACTCCCGGTGATTTTCCAGCGTGAAGAAAAAATGGTGGAGCGGAAGGGAGTCGAACCCTCGGCCTCTGCATTGCGAACGCAGCGCTCTCCCAACTGAGCTACCGCCCCACGAAAAAACGGCCCGAAACAGTGCGATAGGCTATCAAACGGAAGTCCGATAAGTCAATCCAGTGACGGGTGTCAATGGCCCAAGGTGCGCGGCGGCGGCCCGATTGCTAGTATGGCGGTCTGCATGGGTTATGGTTACGGGCGGCAGTTTTAAGGGTGAGGGCTGGTTATGCGCAGGTTATTTGCCGTTGTCATTTCGATTTTCTTGGCCGGGGGCGCGATCGCGCAGGATTTGTATTCTGTCAGCGGCGTGGATGCGCAGCCGGTAGTTGCGCAAGCACTGCGGTTGAACGATGCGCTGACATTTCTGGGCAGCAAGCTGAAAGACGAAGATGCAGCGAAACTGAAATCGCTCGCCGACGCCGCGCCTTCGGAAGAGACGACCAAACAGGTCCAGGCGATTCTCGATCCCTATTGCATCGCGATGGTGCACATCAATCCTGAAATGCGCGTGAAGGTGTTGCAAGGTCCTGCCGAACGCGCGCTGATGCAGAACGGCTGGAAGAGTTTCCTCGTGAAAGTGCACAACGAAGCGGGCACCCGCGCGGAGTTGGTGCCGGCGAGTATCAATGCGGATCCCTTGCTGCATCGTTCCAGTGGCGCTCCGGAGCCGAAGGAATCCAATCTTATTTCGCCGGGGCAAGTCGCGCAGCGCTTCCTAGAGATCAAGATGTATCACCGGCGTCCGATGAATGCGCTGTTGTCCGGCCTGCAACTCGAATACGCGATTGTGGAGATCTACACAATAGACACCGGCCAGCGCGAAGCGAAGCTGGGCTTTAACATCGGCCAGGGGACGCAGGACCTCGGTTTCCGCGATCAACTCGATCTGTTGTTCGATTGCAAGCCCGCGGTGAAAGTGAAGCTGCGCGTCAAAGACTATGACGGCAAACCCGCGATGGCGTCGTTTGTGTTTAGCGATAATGTGGAACGCGTGGCCGAGGAAGCGGATTACGCGGGCAGCATCAAGCCGGATTATCGCATGCAGATGGCGGGCAATGTTCCGGCGGGCGGCATGTTGACGAAGACGCAAAACTTTGTGGGTATCTATCCGCTGCCGTCACGCCGCAACGCGGAGCTGGACGAATATCCCGATTTCTTTTTCCAGCCGCAGATCTATCGCGCGGACGGCGAGACTGTGACCTTGCCGCCGGGTACCTATAGCGTCGAATACACGCGGGGTCCGGAGTATCTGCCGCAATTGAAGACGATTACTGTGCCGGAGGGCGTGACGGAACACGAGGAGTCGTTCAAGCTCGAACGCTGGATCAACCTCGCGAAACTCGGTTGGTACAGCGCGGATCATCACGTGCACGGCGGCGGATGTTCGCATTATGAGAGTCCATCTGCCGGCGTCGATCCCGAAGCGATGTTTCGCCAGGGTCTCGGTGAAGATTTGAATGTTTCTTGCGTGTTGAGCTGGGGACCGTGCTGGTATCACCAGAAGACTTTTTTCAACGGATCGATCGATCCGCTTTCGACTGCGACTAACGTGATGCGCTACGACGTGGAGGTGAGCGGCTTCCCGTCGAGTCACGCGGGGCATCTCTGTTTACTGCGGTTAAAGGAAGACGATTACAAAGGCACGACGAAGATAGAAGAGTGGCCGAGCTGGACCATGCCCGTGTTGCAGTGGGGACAGGAGCAGGGCGCGGTAGTTGGCTATTCGCATTCGGGTTGGGGCCTCGAACCGCTTGAACCCACGACCGAACTGCCGAACTACGTGATGGCGAAGTTTGACGGTATCGGCGCGAATGAGTACATCGTCACCGGTCCGCTCGGTGCTTGCGATTTCATCAGCGCGGGCGACACGCCGTACCTCTGGGAACTGAATATCTGGTATCACACGTTGAACACCGGCGTGACCACGCGTATCAGCGGCGAGACGGATTTCCCCTGCATCTACGACGAGCGCGTGGGCATCGCGCGCAGCTACGCGCCCATGAAAGGAAAGATCGATTTCGATGCGTACGTCGAGAAGATCAAACTCGGCGAGAACTACGTATGCGATGGCAAATCGCACATTCTCGATTTCCGCGCGGATGGCGTGACGATGGGGCAGAACGGCAGTGCGTTGAAACTCGCTGCTGCGAAAAAAGTGAAAGTGTCCGCGCGCGTTGCGGCGTACTTGCCGGAGCAGCAGGACAAGACGGGTATGGCGTTATCGGTGCGCCAGCAAGGCTCGCCGTATTGGCACATCGAGAAGGCGCGCATCGGCACGACGCGCACGGTGCCAGTCGAATTGCTATTGAATGGCAAACCGATCGCGCGCGAGGTGATCGAGGCCGATGGCAAGATGCGCAAGGTTTCGTTTGAAGTGCCGATCGAATTTTCGAGCTGGATCGCGATTCGCGTTTTGCCGAGCTCGCACACAAACCCGATCTTCGTGACTGTGGGCGATAAACCGATCCGCGCATCGAAGAAAAGCGCGGAGTGGTGTCGCGCGGCGGTGGACCGGTGCTGGCAAATGAAGGAATCGCAGATCCGCGAAGCGGAACGTCCCGCGGCAAAAGAGGCTTACGACAAGGCGCGCGCGTATTACGATAAAGCAATCGCCGAGGCGGCGGGCGAATGAAGACCGCCTGAAGGTGGAACTACAAACGGGCCTTTCAGAATCCTACTCGATGAAGCGATTCGCTTTCGCGGGAATTAGGTTTGGAGTTCCGCGTTTACGCGGTCTTTGAACCTCACAAAAAGTCAGCGTTTTGGAGAAAGACAGCGCTGGGCGAATACCGCCTAAAGGCGGAACTCCAAACCTGACGCCGATCCCTACGCCTTTTGTTGCGCGAAACGAGTCGATCGTGACGCGGCAAAAATTTTCTCCGCTCTTTTCAAATTGCTGATTTTTCTACCTCATCCTTTCCACTTTTCAATCAATTTTGGCCTTGCGCGCCGCGTATTTACGGTGTTTTCCCGAAAGTAAAAAGTGCAACGCCGTGGGCTTAGGTAGTGAAAGGTTTTCGCGCGAAAGTGCGCGCGGGACAAACAACCTATGAGGAGATTACGCAATGGCGTATGGAGATGTTGGCGGCGCGGTGACAGAACTGGTGATCACGTGCAAGACGCCTGCGAGCGGGACGATCAACATTCACGCGGGCGACGCGGTGAAGCTGACGGGAGCGTATACGGTTGATAACGCGACGGCGGACGAGGACGTAGTGTTTGGCCAGGCGCTCGCGGATGCGACTGCGAATGGTGTCCCGATTCCGGTGAAGGTGCGGGGCATCTGCGTTTTCAGCTACGCGGGCACGGCGCCGACCGTTGATGGCGCGAAGGGCGTGTTGGCGTCTGCGACGGACGGAAAAGTGAAAACGCCAGCGAGCGGCAATGGTGTCGGGATCAACGTGAAAGTCGATACCGGCGCTACGCAGGTGCATGTGTTGATGTAGACGGCCGATCCTCGATTACGAATTACGAGGACAATTACGAATTACGAAATCGAAGAAAGAACAGGAGCAAGTTATCCCATGGTATATGGAGATCACATGGTCAAAGAGCGTATAGCGTTTCTCAGTCAGGAACCGGATCGGTTGCGTGCGGTGAAAGGCCGCTCGCTGTACGAGACGCTGGGTTCACTGGGGCTTTCGCACGCACAGTACTTCCGCGCGCTCGGCACAAACGTGTCGGACTATTGCGCGCAGGAGTTTGGCATCGACCTGCACAAGATCACGGTCGATCGTTTTTTCCAGAGCGATCCGAACGCGAAATGGCTGTTTCCCGACATGGTGCGCGACGCGGTCGTCGCGGGGTTGAAACGGCGTCCGTCGTATCCAGAGTTGATCATCCGTGACGAGCCGATCACGAGCACGGCGTTTGACGTGCCGTATGTGCAGGAATCGGCGTCGGACGAGGAACTGCGGACCGTTGCAGAAGGCGCGGCGATTCCCGAGTCGGAAGTGAAGTACGGCGATCGCATGGTGCGGTTGGACAAGAAAGGCCGCGGGATCATTGCGTCGTATGAAGTGATCCGGCGCATGTCCGTCGATATGTTGCGCGTGCATTTGCAGCGTATCGGCGAACGGCTCGGGCGCAATCTCGATGCGCGGCTGGCAACGGTGCTGGTGAGCGGCGATTCGTCCGGCGCGGGTACAGCGGCAACGACGGTGAACACGGCTTCCGCAGGCACGTGGACTTATGCGGACATCGTGAAAGGGTTCATGGCGTTGACGCTGGACCATTACTTCACGCCGACACATATGCTCGCGAATTCGGCGCTAGCGCAAACGATTCTCAATCTCAGCGAATTTAAGGACGCTGCACTCTTCGACTTTGCGAAGACGGGCAGCGCGGTCACGCCGCTGGGCATGAAACTCGTGCCGATGGTGGATCAACCCGCGAATAAGTTGACAATTCTCGACGCGGGCTACGCGGTCGAGAAACTCACCGAGCAGGACGTGCTGGTCGAAAACGACAAGCTGATCAATCAGCAGTGGGACCGCACCTACCTCACGGTGGTGACGGACTTCGCGATCATTTATCAGAAAGCGCGCGTGGTTGTGCAAAGCGATTGGACGTAGCGGTTGCGGCGGCGGAGATGCGTGATAAACGCGTCTCCGCCGCGCCATTCCAACGACGCCCGGCGCGGAGACCGGGCGCTACAACACGCATAAAAATCAGAGAGGCGGCGAGATATGGCGGGTTTTTGTACCGAGAGCGATGTGCGGTTGCGGTTTCAGTTGAACGACACGGTGCTGGTGACGGCGGAGTTGATTGATGCGTGCATTGATGATGCGCACGGGGAAATTGAGCGCTTCTTGGACGAGACCGTCGATGTCGATCCGCCCGATGCGGCGCTCGTAACTGGTGAGACGTTATTGGCGGGCGCGTATCTGTATCGCGCGCTGGCGGCGAAGGACGCATTTCAACAGAAGCAGGTGACGATTGGCGGGCAGCGCATCGAATCGGGCGAACGGTTCCGGGCGCTGATGGCTGTCGCCGCGCTGACGGAAAAGCAGGCGTGGTTTGTGCTGGAGCCGTACCTCACGGAACAACCGGCGCGTCTGGTGATGGAGAGCACGGATTCGATACCAGTGTTGGGAGAAGCATAACGATGCCAATGACCTTGGGAAGCACGACCTTTGATCCGTTCGCGACAAGCGTGTGCGAACGGCACGAAGAAGTGGGCGGGCGGCGCGAACGCGTGATCGAAATTGCGGGCGTGATCGCGGGACTGCCGAGCGAAGGCGCGATTCACGATGCCCTTGATGCAATCCTGAACGAAGCATCGAGCGAGGAGTACAGCGTTGCGTTATCGGTGCGCGCGGGCCGGCGGATGTTCGTGCGGCGCGCGGAATTCGTTCGCAACGTATCCGCGGAGGCGTTAACAGGCGCGTTTGAGTTGACCTTGTCGGCGCGCGATCCGTTTGAGGAGTCCACTGCGCTGCACAGCGTCGCGTGGCCCATCAGCGCATCCGGCGCCGATCTGGATCTGGATACGAGCGGGAACGCTGCTGCAAACCTCGCTATTGCGCTGACGGCGGTTGGCACGATCGTCAGTCCAACCTTCACCGATGGCGAGCGCGCAATCGCATACAACGGAACGCTATCGGCCGGTGACGTACTGTGGTTTGATGGCAGTGCGGGCGCCGCTACGCTGAATGGAGTAGACGTGTTGCCGTACGTATTCGGTGTGTTTCCACAACTCGATCCGGAGGGCGCGACGCTCACATATACGGATGACGCGGCAAGTTCGCATGCCGCCAATGTTGCGGTCGAATACCGCGACCGGTGGTGGTAGCGATGCGGTACCGCATAGAAATTCTCGATACGTTTGGCCGGCGCGTTTACAGCTTTAGCCAAGTGCCCCTCATCGAGGCCGTGCGCTGCGCACCGGACCAGCGCGACAGCGTGCGTGGGATATTGCCCATGAACGTGCGCGAGCTGGGCATCGGGTATCGCGTAAAGGTGTATGTCGATGACCGTTTGTTTTGCGACGTGGCCGTGACTGGAGTCGCGCCGCAGTGGAGCGACACGCGCAAACTCATTCTCGATCGGTATGTGCGGTTTCACGAGGTGGTTGAGTTTATTGCGGAAGGCGACATCGCGCCCGGAAACCGCCTCGTGTCGCGCGCGTATGCGAACCAAAGCATCGACGCGATTGTGAAGGATGCAATCGACAGCGCATTGGGACCAATTCACTACACCATTGCGCACGCGGCATATCCGCAGGGCGCGGAACACGAGTACCTGAAGTTTCTCGCGCGCAAGATGCCGGGAAACGAATTGCAAGTCAGCAGAATCGCGACGGGACAATGGGTGGGCGGCGTGCGCGTGAACACCAGCGGCGCATACGCAAAGGATGGCGACACGATTGCTGGCCTGGTCGTCGATGGCGTTGCGTGGCCGGACTTGCGGATGTTGATGATCGATTGCGAGGAGACTTCGCGCAACAGTCACGCGATTTCGCGGCATCCCGAAGTGGCGGATTGGACGAATGCGCAATATGACGCGAGTGGCTATAAGCTTCGCGGCGATGCTGCGAAAGCATCGCTACAGACGCTGATCGATACGCATGGGATCGACTACATCGAATTGAACCCGCACAAGAACAGTCTCGGAGAATTCGACGACCGCGTGGATGCGTTCGGGCGCTACGTCGGCCTGGTGTTTGGCGGCGGGCAATGCTTCAACGCAGCGCAGGTCGAGCTCGGCCATGCGGACGTGTACCTGTATCAAGACGGGCGCTATCACGATCCCGAGATGGCGTTAAAAGACTTCTACTCGTATACCGGGTTACATTCGGACTCGATCGAAAGCGCGCCCGCTGGATTGATCGCGCTCGATACCTCGGTCGGCGTGTTGGAATTGCTGACCGCGCTGGCATACGCCGCGGGCGGATATGTGTGGACGGTCAACGAAGCGCTGGCAGTGCGGTTCTATAAACCCGCGCGCCCGGACCGAGTGTGGTTTTACGACGCCGTGCGCATGGGCGTCTCGCTGGGTGCCAATCGTGAAGGACTTGCAAACGCGATCTACTTCGACGGCAATCCTGTGTCGGGATCCGTGAGCAAAACCTATGCGCGCGGGGAGAGCATCGATGAGTACGGCTTTGAAGGGCGTGCGCTCGAACACTTCGGCATCTCGCGCGAGGAGGACGCGGACAAGTTGGTTGCGGGATTGCTGGACGACTTGCCGTATCCCGAGCGCAAAGGCTTGATCGAGTTTTTCCATGGCAACGCGGACGTTGCAGTGGGCGATTTGATCGAGGTGCGCGGCGCGCCTCTGCGGCGGATTGATCGCGAACTCGAACACGAGTGGGGCGGGCAGTTTTCAGGGCGTTTAGTTGGGCGCGTGAACGAAGTGGTGCACCGGTTTTCGGGCGCGTACGTGTCTACGCTGGTCCGGCTGACATCGCCACTGCGCAGCGTCACTGCACCATTGAGTTTCATGGTGCGCAGTCAACCAAGCGGTTCGGCTGTATTTCAGTTTCGCTTGGACGATGCAGGCGTTGGGTTGGACGGCGTCCACCATTTGGACTAGCAGTAGAGCCGAATTGGAATTCGGCTTGCCGGAAATGCATGAGCCGAATTCCAATTCGGCTCGACGTGAGGAAGAATCAGGAGGGTGTGATGGCCATCAAAGGCTTGGGATATACGAAGACGACGTGGACCTTTGAAGAGCGGCCCGTGTCGTCATCGAAGTTGAACACGTGGGACAACCGGATCGAACTGGCGCTGGAGTTGGCCTTCTTTCTGTTGAGCCATGCGTGGGGCGGAGGGAACGGCGTAATACGCAAGGCAGCGACGGACGATCTGAAAGTCGTAGCGAACACGACACTGAACATGTCAGTCCGCGTGAAGCCGGGCTACGCGTTCATCTCGAAGTTTCCGTACAAGCTGGAGGCGGAAGCGGCGACGGCCGACGTTGTAGCGCCGGTGACGCATCCGCGGATCGACATAGTCCAAGCGCGGTTGAACACCTGGGACGTGAGCATTGTGACGGGCACGGAGGCGGCTTCGCCGAGTGCGCCTTCACCGCAGATAGACTGCATCGCGCTGGCGAACCTGTATCTGCGCCCCGGAATGACATCGATCAAAAACACGGATGATGCGACGAACGGTTACATCGTAGACGTGCGCAATTTTGTGTAGAAACAAAACAAAGTAAGGAGGACATATGAGCGAGTTGGAACAATTGGTATCGGAACCGGCGCTGACAACGCTAGGCGTGGTGCTCGGCAGTTTGTGGACGTACTTCAAGGCGACCGACGCGTATCAACGCGTGCGCGAGAACCGCTTCGCGGATGCGGTGACCGCGCTGGAGGCAGGCGTGCAGCAGACCTACGACGTGTACGTGCGCGCAATAAAGGACGCAAACACGGACGGAAAGCTGTCTAGCGAAGAACGGCGCCGGGCGCGCGAACTGGCGCGTGATGCCGCAATCGCATTCGGCCGCACGCGCGGCGTCGATGTGGTCGGATCGATCGGGCAGGACTACATCGATCTATGGATCACAAAGCTGGTGAAACAACGCAAAGCTGCCTAGTGGTCGAAACAGGAATCAACGATCTTACCCCACAACCCACCTCCCCACCCCAGGAAGGGACGCTTCGGCGTCCCTTCTTCTTTGTTTTCTAGCGGTGGTATTATGCGAACGCTACACGAGGGGAAACAGCGCGTCTGTGATAATCACATTCCTAATAGCTGCGGGCGGGGCCAGTATCGTGCTTCGTTTGCTGCGCCTGCCGAATACGTGGGAATCGTGGACGGGCGCTCTATTGACCGGATACTGTTTCGCGTCTGCCGTCATCCTTGCGATAGGCAGTTTCAACATTCGCGCGGCATGCAGCATTTGGATTACGCTGGCCGCCATCAGCATGATCGGTTTCGCTTTGCCAAAGACTAAACGGCTTTCCCTACCGCAGATCGATTTGTCTGCTCAGTCGTTTAGCGGTCTTGATAAGATCAGTCTGCTAGCGATATTTATGGCTTTTCTCTCGGGTGTGCTTGTCTCATTTGCGCCGGTTACCAGCTGGGACGCAGGCGTCGCGCACCTTGCGCTTCCGGCGGCGTATTGGCGTGAAGAGCGAATCGCCGCGATGCCCTTGGACAACTACTCGCTTTACCCGCAGCTCATGCACACACTGTTCGCCATTGCGCCGCCCGGTTTACGCGAGAGCCACGCATCGGGCACTGTTTTGTTCATGAGTCTTGCGCTTTGTTCAAGCACGTTCTGGCTTGCGCGGCGCATTGCGGGACCGGCCTGCGGTTTACCCGCGGCAGCGATGATCGCGACCACGCCCCTTTTTCTCGAGCACCACGCGGTGCCGGAGATTGACATTCCCTATACGGCGACGGTCGTGGCGGCGTTGTCCGCGCTCGCTGCGTGGCGGCAGGAAAAAAATTATGGATGGCTTGTTCTCGCGGGTCTGCTCGCGGGCAGCGGTTGCGGCATTCGCCACACGGCCTATCTCGCAGGCGCGCTGATGTTGACCGGTGTGTTTTTCGTGGCGCGAGAACGCCGGTGGTACAGCGCGTCCGTATTCGCTGCGGTGGCCTCGGCAAGCGCTGCGCCGTGGCTGTTACGCACAGCGCTGATCTGCGGGAACCCCGTGTATCCATTTTTCACATCGATCCTAGGGGCGAACGCCGCACCCGACATTGACGTGGCGGCGATCGGGGCGCATAGTTCGATCCAGGGCAGCCACTTTGCACAACTGATTTCCTTTCCGTGGTCGCTTGCGATGAATCCAAAGCATTACGGCGGCTGGGACACCTCGCCGGGCGTGTTGTGGCTGGTGCTTGGCGTGCTCGGGATTGCCGCCGGAGGCCGCGGTGCCCGAATGCTTGGCGCCTTTGGCGGCGCGGGTCTTGTTGCGATATTTTTCTTTCAGCGTTTTGCGCGCTATGCGTTTCCGTTTATAGCGCCGTTATTCGCGGTCGCGGCGGTCCCGCTGGAAACATTGCCGCGCCTACGCCGCGCCGTTGGTATGGCGATGATCGTCTCGTATGCATTCGGGTTGGGACCTTCGATGGCGGTAATGGCCAGCAAACTGCCAGTTGTGTTTGGGCTGCAATCGCGCGACGCCTATCTTGCGGCGCGCATCGAGCGCTATCCCGCAATGCTTTGGGTTTCGCAGAACCTCGCAGACGATGCGCGGATTCTTTCGCTGGATCCGCGCGGGTATTACTTCGATCGGCGGACCGTGACAAACTTTGAGGCGCTGAAGTCTATAAGCGGACTGGATTACGCCGGACAGCGCGAATGGCTGCGAAAGAACGGCGTTACCCATTTATTTTATTCCGAACAGTACCGCCAATCGCCTGCGTTTCGAGCGACCCGCGTTGGCGCGATGATAGACGGATGGCGCGCGGACACGGAACACTTCGCGATAATCAAGCAATTCGATTTGCCAAACCCGCGTGTTGGCGGCACCGAGCGTGTCGAGATCTATGAATTCAAACCTTAGCGACGATTCCCCGCAGGCAGGGTCGCCACCTGTGCAACGCACAATCGCGTGCAATACGCTTTGGAATGTTGCGGGGCGCGCGTGGGATGCGATCAGCGCGCTAATCTTGACGCCATACATCGTTTGGCGGATCGGCCTCGACGACTATGGTGTGTGGGGATTGGTCGGTTCCTTTGCGGGATACGTGGCGCTGCTCGACCTGGGCCTGGGAAGCGGCTACGCGAAATTCATCGCGGAGTATGCCGCGCGCAATGAGCGGCAACGCATATCGCGCCTGATCACGACTGCGTTGTTTTCCTATGCAACGATTGGAATCGCGCTTGCAGCGCTGGTGCTACCCGCGCTCGGTATGGCCGCGGGAAAACTTGGCGGACTGCTGGGCGTTTCGCAGGTTGATACCGGGACCCTGGTCTTTCTGGTGCAGTTCTCGTTCACCTTGTTTCTGTTGGGGAATTGCATCGCGCCGTTTACATCCGTCCAGTCCGGGCTGCAACGGATGGACCTGACGAACGCCGTTGGATTTGCGATGTCGCTTATTAAAGTAATCTCCACGGTAACGCTGCTGGAATTGGGATTCGGGTTGCGCGGGCTCATGTACAGCGCCTCGATTGTGCTTGCGGCGTACGCGACGGTCAGCGTGGTGATTGCCTTTCGATTGGTTCCAGACTTGCGCATAACCCCGGCGGGATTCAGCCGCGCAGCGTTTGGCGATCTTTTCTCCTACGGCTGGCGTGCGCAAGTTGCGCGGTTGTCGAATCTGATTACCTTTGAAACGGATCTTCTCATTGTCGGCTTTGTGTTCAAATCGACCGGCTTGCTGGGCGCTTACAAGGTCGGTGTGGAGCTTGCGAACAAGGTGCGGCAGGTGCCATTAATGTTGATTGGCGCACTGCTCCCCGCGGCATCGGATCTGGATGCACGAGAAGACGAGCGCAGATTGCAGCGGCTGTACGTTGTCAGCACGAAGTACATCGCCGCGGTGACAGTGCCGCTCGCGGTCTTTAGTGTATGCGCCGCGCAGCCGATCATGCGCGCGTGGATGGGCGCGGGATTGGATCAAGCAGGGCAGGTGTTCGCACTTCTCATGGTCGGTTACGCGGCGAATGTCTTGCAAGGGCCGGGAATCAGTGTCGCGCTGGGCATGGGCAGGCCTGATCTGCAAATGCGAACAGGACTAATTTCGATGGTCTGCAACATTTCGCTGACGGTAGCGTTCGTTTATCCATTCGGCTACTTGGGTGTTGCGTCGGCGACAACGCTGTCGATGTACGCGAGCATGGCGTGGTTTCTAATTGCCATGCGCACTCTCACGCGCGTAGGTATCGTCACCGTTGTGCGAGAAGCGCTATTGTGGCCGACGCTTGCGTCGTTGCCGGGGGCCATCGTGTGCGTGATTATTCAGATTTCATTTACGCCCGGTGACGCCCGCGTGACGAATCTGGGTATCGTTGCGATGGCGGCGGCGGCTTTTGCCGTTTTGTACGCGCTGTGCATTCGCCAATTGCCGTTTTTGGACGCCTTCGATGCCGAGTTTCTCGAACGCACGCTGCGGCTTCGCGCGATGCCGGGCTTTACATTCATGACGCGGCGCGCACGCAACCGGACGCCGTGGGCGGGTGTGTCGTGAACCTTCCCGCGCTTTCGGTGGTAATTCCCACATTAGACCATTGCGATCTCCTCGTGCGGTGTCTGGAATCGTTAAACGCACAAACGCACAAGGCTGTTGAAGTAATCGTAGTTGACGACGGATCGACCGAGGACATCGCGCGGGCCGTGGTTGCGTTTACGGAAGTGCGCGTGGTGAGACGCGAAACCAACGGCGGATTCTGCAAGGCCGCAAACGACGGCATACGCGCGACAACGTGTCCCTACATTTTATTGCTCAACAATGATATGACGCTTGCCGCCGATTGTATTGAACGCATGCTCAATGCTGCGCAGGCCGAACCAACCGCGCTTCATGCGCCTCTCGTGTTGCTCGATTCGGATCGCGATCGCGTGTGGGCCGCGGGGGATCGCGTGTCGCAAGGCGGACGGCCGGAGGCGATCGGGTTTCGCATGTCGCGCGAGGCGCTGACACTGCCGGAGACCATCTTTGGCGTATCAGGCGGCGCGGCGTTATATCCGCGCGAGGTGCTGGAAAAGGTAGGTCTGCTCGACGAGACCTTCGTCGCGTACTTCGAGGATGTCGATCTCTGCATGCGCGCACGGCTCGCGGGATACTCGTGTGCGCTGGTTCCGGATGCGTGCGCTTATCACGTGGGCTCGGCGAGCCTGGGCGGGAAGACGTGGTGGCGTTCGCAGCAGTGCTTTCGGAACCACGTGCTGCTGGTGCTCAAGAATTTCCCGGTGTCCACGCTGTCGCGGCATCGAGAGGCAATCGTTCGCGAAAACAAACACCAGGCTGGAATGCTGCTGACATCGGCACGGACTGAGTTTGGTTTAATCGGCGCAGTGATTGTTCTGATCGACAGCATCGTGCGAATCGTGGCGACCTTGCCTTGGGCACTGCGCGAGCGCACGCGCATACAGTCGATGCGTGTGATTTCCGCGGAGCAGTTTGATGCTTTACTGACTCCCGCACGAGACCCGAAGTGAGCTGGGTCCGCAACACGCCGTTGTTTGTATGGTTCGTAGGCGCGTTCTTTGCGCTGATGCAACCTTTGGTGCATGCGCTTGTGCTGTATGGTGCTTCCGGCGACGTAGTGCCGACAGGTCTACACAAACCGGATAGCGCGATCTATCTTCACGCGATGCGGATGTTTGAGACAGGATTTCACTCCCCGTACGCGACGTGCCAGTCTCCGATTGGCGATCATTCGGTCCGCTTCTTTCTGCATCCAACCTATGTGGTCTACGGCGCAGCGGGAGAGCTTGCATCGTCATTGAGAGTTTCCGAATTCGTCATGCTCGGTATCGTAAACGGCCTTGCCGGGTTGTGTTATTTGCTTGCGGTGTATCACCTGTTACGAGCGGTTGCGCCGCGCTACGCAATGCCCGCATTTCTCTTGTTCACATGCAGCGGCGGATTGGGCGGAGTTGTCTACGCGATCGCTGCCGTTTCGGGCGTCACCGATTCGGTGTCGTTCTCGCAATGGTTCTACCGTTTCGCCATCTACGATCTCGTTGAAGGCACGAACCTCTCGCCGCAGCTACTGATGACGCGCATGTATTACACGATGCCACTTGCGCTCGGCTTCGCCGGATTTACGACATGCCTGACCGCGTGGCGAAATCCCTGCAACACACACTTGCGATTCGGCCAGGCGATGTTGTTCCTCTGCGCATTGTTCAACGCGCGGCTGGGACCGCCGCTGGGCACGATCGCGCTTCTGTATCTCTTCCGGGATGCGCAGGTACTGCGAAAGCTAATCGCGCTCGCGGTGCCCTTGGTGCTTGGTGTGCTGTGCGCGACGCTGGTGATGATGCGGCATGTGAGCGTGTTTGGCAATACGCTGTCGGTGGTGCGGCAGGAAGCGTGGCTCACTTCCTATATCAGTGCGGGATTCCCGCTGCTCCTTATCGCGGTACCAACGGTTGTCAGGAATCTGCGCGGATTGAATGGGCCATTTCGAATTGTCGCGTTTGGTTGCACCGGTTACCTGCTCACTTATGTTGCCCTGTTTTTTCTATATCAGGCCTACTACGGGACGTTGTTGGTTGGAGCGGATCACGCGGCAGCGTTGCGCGTGTCTGACTTTGCACTGATGGGATTTTTATGCGGCGCGGTATGGAGCTTTACCGGCGCGGCGCGCGGCGAGCAACAAGAGCTGGACTGGGTGATCGTGTGGTTTCTCGTGTTCACGGCTATCGCTGTTTCCGCATTCGGTCAAGGATGGTTCCTCCGCTTTTCTCCCCAGCGCATGCTGGTGTTTCTCGGCATTCCACTGGCGCTGCTCGCCGCGCAATCCTTGGAACATGCACGCGCCCAATGGCCGATGGCGGCGCGTGCGGCGATCGCTGTCGTCGCCGTGTGCGGTGTATCGTCGTTGCTCGTTTCAAATCTGGTCTTCCAGGGCCCGCTGGGCATGCGGCCCGGCCTGGCCTCGGACATTGGCATGCACGCCGCCTATTTAAATAAAGACGATGCGGAATGTTTGACGACGTTGCAGTCTGGGACTATTGCCGCGCCCGCGCCGTACAACGATATTCTCTCGCTGCGCGATGGCGTGACCGTACTCGGCGGTTACGGCGGTCTCGCGCTGTCCGATCAAGGCGCGAATATACGCGAAGAAGTGAACACGTTTTTTTCAACCGAGGCCAGTGCTGCTTATCGCGCGGAATTCCTGCAGCGATGGTGCGTAGCGCACGTGTTCCTTCCATCGGATGCGCGAAACCGGAACGCGTTAGAAAGTGCATTCGCGTCGATGCCCGAATTAACGCAAACGAATACACACGGTGACGCGCGCCTGTACAGCGTTACTGCGCGGAACTAGCAATCACAGAGCGCGTCTTTAATCTCTTGATCCAGATCCGCGGCGGCGGCTTCCGCCTCTTCCAGCTTCATGCCCGCGGGCACAAAGGGGTGTTTATAGCCCGTTGCCGAAAGCCAAGCATTTCGCCAAAGCTGCATACGGGTACTCAACAATGGAAGCGCGTCCACTTTGTGATCGAGCAAATCGTCCGGGGTTGCGGCGGCTGCTGCCTTGGCATCCCCGCAGTATGCAAAGAGTTGCTGCGCAATGAACCAATGCCCCGCATCATCGGGATGGACGCCGTCGGGTGTAAACGTGAATGCCGGATCCGTTGCGCGACGACGATTGAATTCCGCAGTCATAGGGCCATGTAAGTCAGCCACTTCCCAGCCGTCCGCACGCTTGGAGAGGACCCATTCGCTGTACTTGCCAAGCACATCGTTGTACTCCGCGACATGATCGGGCGCGTTCTTCGCATCGTACATCGGCGGCGTGATATGCACGATACGCGCGCCCGATTTCACCGCTGCGTCGTGCAACCTGGTGATGCCATCTCGGTAGCGCGCGAAGCGTTCTTCGTCGAGCGGTTTGTAGATGCCGCAATTCATTCCATAGCACGCGAAGATGAGATCGGACTTTGTCTTTTCGAGGACACTGGCGAGACGATCGAACACCACGGGGCGCGGGAACTTTCCGTCTGCATGACCTTCTTCGGACAGGCCCGACACGGTTTCGCTGGGAAGGCCAACGTTGATAATTTCAAAGGGCCGTTCGGGGTAGCGCGTGCGCAGCCACGCCTCGAAATCCACGACGTAACGGCCATCGTAGGTGATGCTGTCGCCCAGAAACACGATTCGCTTCACGGAGCCTTTCTCCAGCGCTTCGGCAAGTGGTTCGGCGAATGCCGTATTGGACAGTGTCGCTAACGACATAAGGATAGCGATGCGCGTAATGAGGTGACTTAAGTACACGGTTTACCTTCTTTTGGGGCGGTCGCAATTTGCGGCCACCTTGCTTTTTCCTTTGCTGTAAGCTGGAACATAGAATGTTCCAGAAATCGTCTAAGGTCGCAATATGCGGCCTTAAAGATTCGCGGCGCGCATTGTACGCAAACGAAGGTCCGAAGTGAACGCCGATTGGACTTTGCGGCTCGGACAGTTACACTTGCGCAAGTCAAAATTCGAGACGGGGACTTAAGGGGCAATTCATGTTTGGCTGGTTCGCGCCTGCACCGCATGTCGAGCGGCTTCCCGATGAAGAAGTGAAAAGGCGGTATCCGCGTTTACGCTGGCAGATTCTGGAAGCAACCTTTATCGGCTACGCGACCTATTACCTGGTGCGCAACAACGTCGGCGTGGTGGCCGGTGAAATGAAACATGCGCTCGGGTACGACGACGCGAACATCGGCAATATCCTCGCGGCGACGGCAATCAGCTATGGCGTCGGCAAATTCTTTATGGGCGCGCTGTCGGACAAGAGCAATCCGCGCGTGTTCATGAGCGTGGGACTGATGCTCACGGCGTTCTGCAATTTTGCATTTGGCGCGTCGGCGGACTACAGCACGCATTTCTACCTGTGGATCTTGAATGGGCTGTTTCAAGGGATGGGCTGGTCGCCCTGCGGGCGTTCCATGGGGCATTGGTTCAGCGAAAAAGAACGCGGGCTGACATTCAGTACCTGGAACACCTCGCATAACGTCGGTGGTGGAATTGCGGGAGTAATCGCCGCGGAGTCTGCGTCGCGGCTTGGCGGATGGGAATACGCCTTCTACGTGCCCGGAGTGCTTGCGCTGATTGGCGCGGTGTATTTGCTGTTGCGCCTGCGCGATACACCACAGTCCTGCGGCCTGCCACCAATCGAAGAGTATCGCGACGACTACACGGAACATGAGCGCGTGCATGGCGTGAACGAACGTGAACTGTCGTTCTACGAACTTTTCGTGCACAACGTACTCACGCACAAATGGATTTGGCTGCTGGCGATCGCGAATTTTTTTGCATACATCACGCGCTACGCAATGATCGATTGGGGGCCGCTGTATCTCAAGGAAGTAAAGGGCGCTACGCTGTCGGAAGGCGGTATTGCGGTGTTGCTGCTTGAGTGGGGCGGCATTCCTTCGACTATTTTCCTCGGTTGGGTTTCTGACAAGATGGGCGGGCGGCGCGGCAAGATTGCGGCGCTGTGCATGATCCCCATTATCGCGGCCTACGCGGCGATTTATCTGATGCCAAAAGGTCATATCAATTTCGACATGGCAATGCTTGTCGTGATTGGCTTTTTTATTTATCCCGTAATCAATCTGATTACAATCATTGCCTTGGATCTAACGTCGAAAAAAGCGATAGGAACAGCGGCGGGTTTCATTGGCCTGCTTGGATACCTGGGAAGGACAACGCACGCGAAGGGTTTCGGTTCGGTTTTGAAGCATTACAAGGAAGTGTATGACACGCCGACTGCCTGGAACATCGTGATCGCGCTGACGCTCATATCGACGATCATTGCGTTTGTCCTCTTGCTGTTCACCTGGAAAGTAAAGCCGCGCGCATGAACTCAGTGACAATTGAGCGCCGCATTGCATCATGCGCAATTGTGATCTTTACCGTATTGGTCACAAGGGCGCAGGCGGCTGAACTGCGCGGCCGGGTAGTATCGCAATCCGATAGCGGTGCCATCCCGCATTGTTACGTCGCGGTTGCAGACGCCGCATTCAGCATCAAAGGACAGGGTGCATCCAGGAATGACGGTAGTTTCACCGTACCGTTGGAGACTCCCGTAAAGAGCGGCTTTCTGATTGTCCAACCGAATCCTGTCGTCGCGCGGAGCGGGCTTGGCGCGTATCCATTCACGCCACGCATCTACGCGTATAGCGGTGAACCCAATATCGATCTGAAACTGCCGGCCGCTTCCTGCATCGTTCTGATGGCGTACGACACGCAGGGTCAGTTGATGCGATGGGAAGACTTTCGCAAACGTGGCACGATTGGCGATCAGTTCATGTACGCGACGGACACGAACGATTGCGCGGTGGAGGCGACCTGTTGGCCGGTGTACGACGAAGAGGCGCGCAAGCTGGGTCAACCGCGCGAGAAGGGTTTGCCCGCGCTGATGGTGGCGCCCGGTAAAGGCTACGTGCCGCAGGTGTTGTTCTGGGAAACGCGCGGGTATGGCAAGCTGCAATTGCGCGCGGATAACGGCGGCGAAGGTTTCGTCGCGTCCAAGGAACCATTGGCGTTGGAGCTCAATGTTGAGCTGGCGCGCACGGCGGTAGCCGCAATTTCAAAGCGCTTTCGCGAGCATGCAAAACAATTCGCCGACGCGTTCAATGCCGTCATGCAAAAGACAACACCCGCCGAGCGCGCAAAGGCCGCCGACGAACTGTTGGTCGACGCGTTGAAAACGCGGGATGAACTCGAACTGGCGCGCGCGCGGGAGGCCATCGCGAAGCAAGGACAGCGCGGCGATTTTTCGTTTGGCGTGTTTGAGGGCAGCCCGTATAACCAGAAGGCCTTTAAAATCGCCTACGACGCGGGTTTCGATCTCGCTACCGTGTTACTCGGTTGGGGATGGACGGATGCGCGCGGCGGCGCGGTGGACAAGACTGCGATTGAGCAAACCTTTGGTATCGAGAAACTGCGCAAGCAGGGCTTTGGGGTGAAGGCGCACGGTGTCGTGTGGCTTCAGGACTACGGCATCCTTCCGGATCGCGCGCGGGGCATGGCCCCGGACAAGTTGCGCGATTCGATGCTGGCGCAGGAGAAAGCGCTGTTGGACGCCTATGGCAATTCGTTTGCGGTATGGGAAGCGATGAATGAGCCAAACGTGACGAACGTGGTTAACCTGCCGCGAAACGATGTGAGCGCGCTGTTCGGAAAATCAACCGAGCAGGCGTCATCTCAAGAGAAGCTCACCGTGCTGGTCAATGGTGCGCATGAGGGCGACTACGGCCGTCGCTTTACCGTGTACAAGCTCGACAACACGCCGGTAAACGATTGGAACCGCACCTACCTCTCGTATCTTCAGGGCGATGATGTGAAGGCGGCGGTTTCGCAACTTGATACTGTCGGGTTGCAGTTCTACCCCGGCTTTCATTTCAACGAGTCGTTCGGCGGGTTGCAAGGGCCAGCGGTCACTCCGTCGTCGTTGATCGATACGATCGATCGTTACGCTGCATTGGGAAAACCGATTCACATCACCGAAACTTCAATGCCATCAACCTATGGGTCGGATTGGGTATCGGGTTATTGGCGTGAACCGTGGACGCAGCAAACGCAGGCCGACTACGCGGAGATGATTTTTACCTTTGCATATGCCGATCCGCGCGTGCAGTCGATTTCGTGGTGGGACGTCATGGACACGAAATCTTCCGTGACGACAGGCGGTTTGTGCGATGCGAACGGCAAACCGAAGCTTGTGCTGGAACGCTTGCAGAAATTGATCGCGGGGTGGAAAACTCCGTGAAACCGCTGAATGTTCTGTACTTAATTCGCAGTTGGGCCTTTGGCGGATCGCACACGATTCTGCTCACCTTGATGAAGCACTTGCCCAAGGATCGCTACAACATCATCTGCGTGCCGTATGACACTTTTTCCGGACTCGACGAGATTTTTATCGAGCAGGCGCGCAAACGCGGGCTACCGCCTTCTGAAGAACGCATCCCCTGGAAATCGCGGGGAAACTGGTGGAAAGCGCGCGCAAAAGTGCTTGAACTGGTGGGCAAATATGAGATCGATTTGATCCACGCACACGACCCGCACTCGAATACGATGATCGGAATTGGACGCGATTTTTTCCCATGCGCGACAATTGCGAGCGCCTATGGCTGGTGGGACGGTTTCGTGCCGTTTCGCCGTTTCGTGTACCAGTGGATCGAGCGCGATTTTGCGCTGAAGCATTTCGATCGCGTGATTACCGTCTCCGAACATATGAAAGCGCGCATCCGCAAAGGCCCCACCCCGGAATCGATCATTCGCATCATTCATACGGGAATAGAAACTACGACAGCAGCGAGCAAACGCTCCGATTTTCGGGCGGCGCACGGAATCGCCGAGGACGCTGTGGTGGTTGGCACAGTCAGCCGTGTGTCGGTAGAGAAAGGACACACGCACCTGGTCAATGTAATGGCGAAACTGCGCGAGCGGTGCCCCACGCTGTGTGCAATGATTGTGGGACAAGGCCCCGCGAAGGCCGAACTCGAAGAACAAGTGCAACGGCTTGGGTTGGATCGCACCGTGAAATTCACGGGCTTTTGCGACGATCTGCCCACGGCACTTTCCGCGATGGATATTTTCGCGCAGCCATCCGTGCAGCAGGAAGGTTTGCCGACGGCGATTCTCGAAGCACAGGCTGCGGGCCTGCCGGTCATCGCATCGGACATCGGCGGCGTGAGCGAATCGGTGCACGGCGGATTGCTCGTGCCGCCGGGCGACGCAACGGCATTGGCGGATGCGCTAGAATTGTGGTGGAAGGATCCCGCGAGCCTGCGCGCGATTGGCGCGGCGGCACAGGCGCACATGCAGCAGCACTTTTCGATCGACGCGATGCTGCGCCAGGTGATGGAAACCTATCGAGAGGCAATAGAACATTATGGCGCGCGGCAAACGCACGCACGGCGATAGCACGCTCTCGCGCATCGGGATTGACGCGCACGCGATCGGTTCCCGCGCGGGCGGTAACGAAACGTACATGCGCGAGCTGTTGTTTGCGTTGCGCGAACTCGCGCCGCGCCGCGATTTCGTGGTGTACGCGCAGCGCGGCGTATCGCCCTCGATGCTTGCGGATTGGCCCGTCGTGCCGTTGCCGCGCACGTCGTCGCTGCTGCGCGTGCCGATTACGTTGCCGCGCGCGGTACAACGCAGCGGCGCGGAACTGCTGCACGTTCAATACAACGCGCCGCCGGTGAGCCCATGCCCGTTTGTGGTGAGTGTGCATGACGTGGGCTGGGTGAAACATCCGCAATTCTTCACGCCAGGCATGCGCAGCCGCCTCGCGTTGCTCACACCAAATACCTTGCGCCGTGCGCGGCGCGTATTCGCATTGACCCGCGCGATCGCCGAGGAAATCTCCGAGGTATACGGTACGCCGCTCGATCGCATTGATGTGGTGTCACCCGCAGTCGATCCGGTGTTCAATCCGAATCATGCGCAAAGTACAATCGAGGCCGCGCGTCATCGCTACCATTTACCCGAGCAGTACGTGCTCTACACCGGCGCACTGCAACCGCGCAAAAACCTGACGCGACTTGCGACCGCGTTTGCGCAGCTCGTAAAAAAGGGACTCCCGCATACGCTGGTGATCGCGGGCCGCCGCGCGTGGCTGCACAAGGGCATGCTCGAGGACATCGAACGGCTGAAGCTGGGCGGCCGTATTCATTTCACCGGTTATGTGGAACAAGACGACTTGCCTTCCATCTACGCGGCCGCTTCCGCGTTTGTATACGTGTCCATCTACGAGGGATTCGGATTGCCCGTGCTGGAGGCATTGGCGAGCGGAACGCCCGTACTTGCGTCGTCTATCGCTGCGATCAAAGAAGTAGCAGGCGACGCCGCGGCGTATTGCGAGCCGCTGGACATCGAAGATATGGAGCACAACCTTGCGCGGCTACTGTCCGATTCGGATCTGCAAAGCAAGCTGCGCGTAGCGGGGCCGAAGCGCGCCGCAAAATTTACGCGCAAAGGAATGGCGCAAGCAGCGCTGGACGGATATCAACGCGCGCTGGAAATGTAGCCCTTAGCGTCCTTCGGACTGCTTCAACCTATCCAGGCTGCGCACGAACGGCTTCAATCCGCAGTACAGGAAAATCGCCGCGCCGACTGTGCTGACCACGCCCACCACGATCAGAGATTTTGCGATACCGGTTGGATCCGTAAAGAAATGGTCGTTGAGGAAGCCGACGGTGGTCGCCGCACAGCCAATGGAAATAAGGTTGACCACGAGCAGGTAAAACGCACCGGCTTGTCCACGCATATTCGGCGGCATCATTTCCTGCATCGCGGCGGGCGCTGCGCCAAAGGGGAGCGCGTTTGCAAAAGCGAGCGGACATACCATCATCATGGCAAGCGTGCCGTTTGGAATCAGTGGAAACGCAATCGACAAGGGCAGACTCAACAGCGCCGCGATAAGGCCCGTGCGCACCTTCGCATCGCGATACCCTTTTCGCGATAGCCAGTCCGCAAGGATGCCGCCGCTTGTGATGCCTGCCGCGCCGAAGATCATGATCGCGAAGCCATACGAGAATGCAATGTCCTGCACCGACCATCCATGAACGCGCTTAAAGAATTCGGCCACCCAGCTAATCGTTGCGTAGCCCAGGAACGCAAGGAGCGCAAAACCAAGATGGTGACACCACACCGCTGCGGCGTTCTGATTTACGTAACGCATGAATTGCGGAAACGATACCTGCGAATTCGGCCCCAGACTTTTTAGTCCGCGCCGCAATGGTTCGCGAATCGTGTAGACAAGCGCGGCGATGAGTAGACCCGGTGCGCCGACGACGAAGAAGACAAGTTGCCAAGGGCGGATTTCGCCGAACAGAGGCCATACGATTGGTCCGCTTTTTGCCGTGAAGCCAACGACAACGCCACCGAGCAAAAATGCCAATCCCGATCCGATGTAGATGCCCATGCCATACACACTGATCGCTGTCGCCAACCTATGGCGTGGAAAGTAGTCGGTGATGAGTGAATACGCTGCTGGCGACAGCGCCGCCTCGCCAACGCCGACACCCACCCGCAGTAGGAACAGTTGCCAGAACTGGCGCGCAACCACGCATGCAGCGGTCATGAAACTCCACACCGCCACGCCCACGGCAATGATCGATCGGCGGCTCTTTTGATCCGCGAGCCATCCGAAAGGAACGCCCAGGATAGAGTAGAACATGGCAAACGAGAAGCCCATGAGCAAACCCATCTGCGTGTCGTTCACGCCAAGGTCCTTCTTCACGGGCCCCACGATGAGCGAAAGAATTTGCCTATCGACAAAACTCAGCACGTAAACAAGCATTAGCACGCCGACGACGTACCACGCATACGCAGGCGATGGATACGGCTCTTCTTCGTGCGTTTGGACAGGGCGCGGCTCTGCGTCGTGTTGCTGCATTGGTGGACTCCTCTTCACCAGGGAGCGACCAGCCTGACGGTTTGGCGGCGTGATGTCAAGGGACCCGCGCGCGTCGTGTGGCTCGGAAAGGCAGTCTAGGTCAGTTCATTCTTGAATGCGCCGAGCGCTATTTGGAATGCGGTGGCGGAGCGGACAAGCGCAGACACCGCTTTGGCTACGAAGTGCGATAGACACCCATAGCGGCGTCTACCCGCCGCCGCACTCCAAATAGTTGGCTTGCGATAAACCGAACCCGGAACTTTTCTACGAGGTTTCCCCGCCACCTGCGCCCAATTGCGCAACTGGGCACTCGTAATTTTTCAGGTGCACGAGCGCATCGTTATGCGGCACGCCGTTGCCAAGATCGCGGAGGTCTGCATCGATGTAGTATTCGTTGTGCGGTTTGAATCCGGGCACGGTGATCACGTTTACGAATACGTCAATGCCGCGGTGACCCACGCCGGGCGGAATGTGGATGAAGTCTCCCGGGGACACGTCGTAGGCGGTCATGCGATCGAGATGCTGCAAGTCCGGCCACGTGTAGAGTTGCGCGCGCCGGCCGTGCGTGCTGAGCCCGTATGCCCCAGGATCGAGCACGAGATAAATCTCGTGTTGCGCCTTTCCGCCGCCGCTTGCGATAGGCGGATGAAAATGTGAGGGCGATGTTTCCTTCGCGATATTCACGACGTGACTGTTTGCAAAGTTGGCGCCGTCGCCCGTTTCGCCGGGCTGATTCATCTGCCATGTGAGCGGCAATCGCCTGAAGGGATCGAAGTCGAAGTTGCAGCCGCCGGAACTGTCGCGTAGATAACGCAAGCGCATAACAGACGGGACCGTTCGCGCCGTTGCGCCGGGCTGTTCAATGCTTAAACATGCAAACGATCCGCGCACACGCAACGATTCGCCACTCGTGACGACGAGTTGATCGCCTTCCATAAACCGCTCAAACGAATCGCCGCGTTTGGTCGAATATCCGGCATGGTCGCAGAGCAACCACAGGTATTCGATAGTCGTTTCTATCGCTGAATCTTCACTCCAAGGACGCGGAACATGTTCGAGCTTCCACAAGTCGTTCGCGAAATCGCCGATCAGCGACGAACCGGCGCGTCTATCGAGTATCGCGCGGACGGCGGGTTGCGCGTCCGTCCGCACACGATCGAATCCGTGTTCAAGCGCTTCGATGGAATCCGCCAATGCCGGCCCCATCGCATCCGGTTCGTAGCAATCCGGTAGACAGTTCCCGTCGCCCTCTTTCGTGCGATAACCGTCACGCAGGTAGACTTCGCATTCGCCGCGGTACACCCAAAACACGCGCACGCCGCCATGCGCTGCACGTAATTCGGTCTCACCATCCGTGAGATCAAAACGATCAAAGATAAGTTCAGGATGAATCGCGCGCAATTCTTCGCGCACGCGCATGAAGTCCGATACATCGTCCATGTGGCATTTGGAAACTTCGCGCGTCCCGGGACTTTTGTCCATCGTGCGTGTATGCCTTGGTTAATAGTGCCGTGACGCGCCGTACCAGTTGCTACTGCCGTGATCGAGGTGCAGCACAGGCACCCCTTCGATGCGGTGTTCCATGCCGTAGTTGTCGCGCATATCTTTGCCGAACTTCCAGTCCGCGCCTTCGAAGTGGTGCAACTCCTCGTACCGCACCCTGTCGAGACATTCGCGCCGCACACACTGGCAGTAGCCAACGGGTACGCCGTCCGCCTCGCGTTGCCGGTACTCCGCGGGTTCTTCCATGAGTTCCTTCCACGACTCCCACGGCTTGATATCGCCGAGCAGGATGCGCGCGGTCGTTTCGCGCGACAGCATCCTGCGTCCGTCGGGGATTGCGAATTTGCAGTCGGCCGGCAACGTAATGAGGCGCGACAAGAAATCCGGCGCGAGAACGATGTCGGAATCAAGCACCATCACCCATTCGCCGCGCGCCTTGTCGAGGCATTCGTTCAGCATGAGGCCTTTGGTATTCGCGTACTCGGGTGCGAATGGCGCGGGAACAATGGTGAGTTCCGGATACGCAAGCTGCATGCTGTCGATTACATCGTTAGTCGCATCGAGTCCGGGCACGAATGCGATCAGCACTTCCACATCGGATTGCCAGATGCCGTATTGGTGCGCGATGTTGTGCAGGCAGGCCTGCAAGCGCCGCGAGTAACGTGTGCACACCAGCACAATCGATACACGAAACTTCTTCTCTACGCGCGGCGATGCTTCATGTTGCCACACGTAGACCGCCTGTGTGCCGATGGTGCCGTCGATGTTCCTCATCGCGATGCGCGGTTCGAGCAATTTGCCCAGGCGCGGCGGAGCATAATAAGCGCCCACAAATTCCACGGGGCGCACTGGCCTTCCATCGCGCAGCAGCACGTAACGCCCATCTTCTTCGACATGCAGCGCAACGCGATGCGAGAAGGCGGTCATCGGACAAAGCAATCGGCAACCGCGGCCCAACGCAAAACCAATGTAGTCCGCGACACCGCCGCCGAAAGTAACGGACAGTGTGAAAGGCGGATCGAGTTTCGCCAGCGGCGTACTCAATTTTTCGCCGCCCGCAAACGAAAACCAGCGCAGGCTTCCCTGCAACTGCCAACTCCAGGTGCCTTCGACTTTGTATGCAAACGAATCGATTTCGCGCGAAGGAGGCGTATTGGTCACGATGGCGTTCGCGCGTTCCACCAGACCGTCGTGCGCCAGCAGCGCATCGCGCCGCGCGGCATCGATCCGATCATAGTACTTATGCTGGTCGCGCGAGAAGGCGAGCGGGTCTACGACAATGTCCCCGGGTTGCGACACGATCGCGAGTCCAGGCAGTTGCGCGTTCAGTGCAGGCGTGATGCCCGCGCAAATGCGTTGCAGGCTGCATGCGCTGCACACTGGCCCGCGCGCTTCCACCATTGCATTGCGCGCGCGATCCACTTCGCGTTCCGCGTCAGCAGCGGTATTAGGTGTCGCAGCCTTTCGGTTCCGCGTAAGTTTGTGCAATGCCCAAACCCGCGCGCGCACCCAGGGGTAATCCATGATCCACGGCAATAGAATGCGATCGATGGGGTTGTTGGTCGAAGTGTGCTGCCCGAGCCGCATCTGGACCGCCGTGCGGACCCAGATTGGATTACGCGCAAACAGCGGTGCAGCAAGTTCAAACGATTCGCGTTTGTATTGTTGATGATCGAGAAAGAATTGCGGCGTGTTCACCACATGGGACCACAATTCCTTCGGAATTGCGCAGAACGGGAAGCCGACGAGATTCACCTCCACGCCGCGCGCTGCAATGGCGGTCGCGAGTTCTATCGCCTTCGTCACGCTCACCGCTGTGTGTTGCGCGTTGCGTGCGTGCGGCGTTATTACAAATGGATCATGCGCGGCGATATTTACCGCGCATGCGCGCGATATGCGCTCCGCCACGACGGAAACGTTTAATTCTTCTTCGAAGGGCGCCGTGAGCTGCACACGCACCGGTAGCGCCGCCTGTTCGCAAGTACGTAGCCAGACATCGAGCTCTGCACCATCGGGGCGAAGCGGGCAAAGAAATACATCGAGCAAGCCTGCTTCGCGTAGTTTGGAAGCGGCGGGCGGTGCGCCGGCACAATCCGTGCGCAACGAAATCCGTGCGTCCAAATTTGCAGTGGCGGCTGCCAGCTCACGAAGCACATCGCAGTCATCGCTGTTCGCGACGACATCGATCTTGTCGCATTTGAACACAGCGCGGTTCAGTCGAATCCATTGCTCCACGCTCGACGAAGGTATGCGCGCGCCACGCGCATTTCGAGCAAACACGATCCCGCGCGAAGGGCCGATTCGTTCGCTTGATGTTGTGTCGCTACTCACGAGAATTACCGTCTCGGTTCAAAAAACTGGAGGGACATTGTGGACTGAACACATTGCGTTTAGCGAATTCGGCTCTCGGATTCCGATAACCACATATCCGCATTGCGCCCGAAGTGTTCCTTCAACGGTTGTGTAGCTGCGTCAAGCGCAGCCAACGAATCGGCGGAGAGCGTCAAACGCACGCCTTCCAAGTTTCGCCGCAACTGATCGGCCCGGCGGGCGCCGACTATCACGCTCGTAATGTGTGGCTGCGCAATCGCCCACGCGAGCGCGACGCTGGCCATGGGTTGCCCAAGCGCATTCGCGATGCTTTGGATTTCGTGCAGCGTGCTAAAGGTGAGCTCTTCGCAACCTGCCTCCCCGTGGCGTGTGCCTTCGCGGTCGCGCGAAAAATGGCGCGTGCGACGCCGCGCCTGCGGAATTTCTTCTGCGTTGTTCCAGCGGCCGGACAAAATTCCCTGCAGCAGCGGCATGTACGCGAGCACGCCGCAGTGGTGTTTTGCACAGGTCGGCACAACGTCCCACTCGACTGCGCGGAACAGCAGGTTGTATCCGAGTTGATCGGATATGCAATCGCCCGCGGACATCCATGCATCAAGATCCTGCGCACCGAAGTTCGACACGCCGATATGGCGAATCTTGCCTTCGTCGCGCAGTCGCACCATCTCACCGTATACGTCTGCAAAGGGAACATCGCGCGGCGGCCAATGTATCTGGTAGAGATCGATGCGGTCGGTGCCGAGCCGCTGCAAACTGTCTTCGCAGGCTTGCCGCAACAGCGCAGGCGCGCATTTGTCCGGCCAGACTTTTGAAGCCACATAGACACGGTCGCGTTTTGCGCCAAGCGCACGACCCAGCATGCGCTCCGATTCGCCTTTGCCGTACATCTCCGCCGTATCGAAAAGATTGATGCCCTCGTCCATCGCGACGTCGATGACGCGTTGCGCATCGGCCTCGTCTTCCGCGCCCCAGTATGTCGCATCGCCAATCTGCCATGCGCCGAACGACACGACAGAAACATTCAGATCGCTACTGCCAAGTTTTCGATACTGCATGCGCAGGTCTAATGAGTCTCGATGGTGAATGCGTCGCTCTTGTCGCTCACGTTACTGTCTTTGTCCATCACACGGATTCGATAGCTCGTGCCGTCCGGCAAATCTCCTGGAACGTCCCATGTGAATTTCTTGTTGTACTTCGCCTTCTTCTCGATCGTTTGGACTTTGTCCGGCCCGTCAAATAGTTCAATTCGGACCTTTTTGCTGATATTGCCGGTGAAGTTCCAGCGAATATTAAAAGAATTTCCTGTATCGATGTGGTCGCCGCTATCGGGCGCGGTCACGGTGATTGATTTCTGCCCGCCATCCACATCATAACCAACGCCGTCGTTATTAAAGACTGCGCCGTTATTCGATAATACGTAGTCCGCCACGTTCGTCGTGCTCAACGCGGTTGCCGCGAGCGTCAAGCGAAATGGTGCGGCGGCCTGCGGATATTTCACCGAGTCGGCGAGCGGTTCGCCAAACGCCGCGCCGAAGTCGCCATCTGCGTCGTTATCGTCGTGTCCGGTGGTGGAGCCAGTATAGGAACTGCCTCCCCAAGCCAGCGCCCACAACACCGATCCGTCGTCTTCCTCAAAGGTCACTCGGCCCGCCGCGAAATACGCATCGGGAATCCTGTTTGTCAGCGTGAAGTCTGAAGCACACTCGGGCGTGGTTAGCGCGTCGAAGGCGGCTGTCGTCAGCAACACGCGATCGCCCGTTGAACCATTAGATACCGACGAATTGAAATCGAACAGCACGACGGGATTCGCGCCGGCTGCGTCATAGCACTTCAATTTGGAACCGGACAGAAAGTTTTGGCTGCTGCTGCGCATGCGCAACTGAATGGCTTGCGCCGTCGTGTCGCCGTTCACTGAACCGATAACCGTCTCGATCTGCATCAGATGATGAAGCGCATGTGCCGGAACGCAAAGGACGGTGGCCAAAAAGCAGATCGCGATTCGCACAGTGCTACCGAACATGGAAATTTCCTCCATACAGGTATGATTGCAGCGCAGCCGGACTCGCAACGGCCACTATAGGCGCTCGCCGCCCAAGCGCGCAAGGCCTCATTGCAACGCCGTGCAAAAGGCCTTGTCAGTCCCGCCGTTGTTCGATATACTGTTTGTTTAACCAACGATTTTGCGGGTTCTTTTCATATGATCTTTCGCCAGGGGGGTAGGCAATGCGCCATGGGGCGAGCCTAATTGCAGCGCTCGAGGGCATGAGCCGGCCCGCGTTTCGCATTGCCAAGGAGCTGACGCTGAACAGCCGCTCCGGCCTCACCGTGCGTTTTCTTTCCAAAAAACTCGAAGTGCCCGAGGAAGAGATCGAGTACGTCATCGATGTGAACCACCGCATCTTCTTCACCGACATTACGAAAGTGAAACTCGTTGCCGAAGGTCCGGCGATTGTGAAGCGCATTTCCGATGGCCTCGAAAACCGCGGCGACGTGCCCTCGCTATTCAACCTTGTGAAAGGCCTCGGCCCGCACGAATTCCGCCGTCTCGAAGAACAGATCGGCATCGACAAGCCAGGCGGCAAGAAAGCCGCCGCGGAAGAACTCGTCGCGCGCGGCTATCAACATCCCGACTCCATCGTCGAATATGTAGCATCGCGCGGCTTCTCGCCGGCCTCGCGCGAAATCTTCGACGTCGTGTGGCAAGCCAAGCCGGGCGTGTTGCCCACTGCGGCAATCCGTAGCGCGGTGCCGGGCAAATCGGACTATGCCATCGAACAGGCGATGCTCGAGCTATTCAACGGATTTGTGCTGTTCGAGATGTTTCGCTTTGACAGCGAAGACCGGCTTGTCCGCGTCGCTGGCATTCTCTCCGAGTTGCGTCAATGGCGCGAATCGTCGCGTTCCAACGGAAGCGCCAAGTACGGCCTCAAGCCGCAAAAGACAAAACCCGATGACATCGACGAACGCGGCCTGAATCTCAGCGATCAGATTTGCCGCATTGTCGCGGCGATTGCCGCGCGGCCCGTGCGCGTGCGCGGCGATGGCGAACTTTTCCGCGAAGATAGACGCCGTCTCGAAGAGTTGTGTGGCGACGACGCCGAGCCGTCGTTGCAGACCTGTCTCTGGATGGCGCAGGGCGTCGGCTGGCTTGCGCGCGTCGATAATGAACTGCGCGCGGGCGAACTTGATGCGCTCATAGAACTGGAACGCGTTGGTCGGCACCACCTGCTGTTCGAATGGTTGATGACCACCGGCAATGAAAATGCTTCGCGCCGGCGTATGGCGACGCTGCTCGACGAACTAAAACCGGACAACTGGTATCCCGTCACCGACGTGGTCGAGTATGCGCAGCGCGCGAGCACGGACGGCGAGCAACCCGCGATCAAAAACGCGGGTGGGCATTGGCACTACGTGGGCTCGGGAAGCGGCAACACCGAACGCGGTCTCGCGCGTTCGCTTGAGGAAACGTTTCTGTGGCTTGGGCTTGTCGATCGCGCCGAGGGAAGCGCGCGCGGGCTGTTTCGTCTCACGCCGCTGGGCCGCGCATTCATCGGTGGAGACGACCGTAAGAATATCGCGAAACTGTTCCCTGAACGGCGCGGCGAGATCATCGTGCAGCCAAACTTCGACATCGTTGTGCCGTCACAAGACATGGACCCACTGCTCACCGTGCCGCTCGATCAGTTCGCGGTCCGCGGCAGCACGGGTCTCGCCACGGTCTACACGCTGACAAAGGACTCTTTTACACGCGCCGTCCAAGAAGGACACGACGGCGACGGCTTTGTGAAGTTCCTGCTTGAACACAACCGCGGCGGATCGCTTCCTTCAAACGTATTGACAACGCTCGACGATTGGCGCGGCGGGATGAAGCGCGTACGGCTGCGCACCGTGCATGTGCTCGAATCCGACGATCCCCTCGTGATGGCGGACCTCCTCCACCGCCGGCGTTTCAACAAACATTTCGAGCAACTCGACCCGCACAAAACCGTCGCGATCGCTCGTATCTCCAAGGCCGATCTCGTGAAGGAACTCGAGAAGGAAGGCTTCGTCGTCGATTAAGTCAGGTCTTCACTCCCTCGACTTCCAGGACCCCGTTTGTAGTTCCGCCTTCAGGCGGTCTTTGCCTAGCGCTCGTCCCACTACCAAAGCCCAATCGCCGCACATCAAGACCGCGTAAACGCGGAACTACAAACGGGCCACCCACCGCGCATATGCGCAACTCCAATCGTATAACGCCAATACACGCCACCCTATTCGCACACCGCTCCACTTGCGGGAAATCATCCCGCTCGCTACTCTATCGCCATGGAGTCCACCTCGATAGCCAGTACACTCTTGGGTGCTGGAATCTGCGCGAGCATACTGGCCGCGTATGTGTTGCAGCGGCGCTGGATTCGCGCCGCGTGGAAACGCGGCATGGACGCCTACGAGCGCAAGGATTTCGACGAAGTGCGCGCCGCGTTTCATTACGTCGTCAAGAAGTATCCCGGGTGGGCCGTTGCACGTCGCATGCTCGCGCGCGGACTCGCCGGCCTCGGAAAGCACGAAGAAGCCGAGCAGGAGCTTCGCTTCGCGGCGCAGCTCGAACCCCGCAACGCGGAGGGTTACATCGACCTCGCGATATTCCTCGCCTCGCGCTCGCACGAGCGCCACGACGAGGCCGTTGCTTGCGTTGAAACCGCGCTTGACGTTGCGCCCGATATGCGCGCCGCTGTGGCGACATTGCCCCAATTGCGCGCGCTGCATGCCCACGCCCGCTTCCGCGATCTCGCGGGCTTGCCGGAAGTAGAAATCACACGAGCGAGGCTTAATTGAACCAGGCACAATACGCATGAACCTTACCTTCGATCGCGACGGAATAAAGTTTTACTTCAAAGACGAAGGAAGCGGCGTGCCTTTCGTCTATCAACACGGGCTCGGCGCGGACATCACCCAGCCGTTTTCCTTTTTCACTGGCGGCCACCGCGGCATTCGCCTGCTCTCGATGGATTGCCGCGCACATGGCCAGACTCGCCCGCTCGGTCCTGAAGAGAAGATTGGCCTCGCCACTTTCGCCGACGACGTCGTCGCGTTTATGGATCTGCGCAAACTCGAAACGGCAGTGGTCGGCGGCATTTCGATGGGCGCGGCGGTTGCGCTGAACCTTGCGTTGCGCTATCCCGATCGCGTGAAGGCGCTTATCCTGCAACGGCCGGCTTGGCTCGGGCAGGCCATGCCGGATAATCTGCGCGTATTGGTGAAAATAGGCGAGCTCATACGCGAGTACGGCGCGCAGCGCGGGAAGGAACAATTCAAAACACTGCCCGAATACGCCGCTCTCGAAAAAGAATCGCCTGACGCGGCCGCTTCAAACCTCGCACAATTCGATCATCCCCGCGCGGAGGAAACGGCGGTCAAACTGTTGCGCATTCCGAACGACGCGCCATGCGCCGACCGCGAATGGAAGAAGATCAAAGCGCCCACGCTTGTCATCGCGAACCGCGTCGATGCAATACATCCTTACGCCTACGCCGAACAACTTGCGAAGGAAATCTCCGGCGCACAGTTTGCTGAAGTCACTCCGAAATCAATGAGCGTTGCGCGCCACACCTCGGACGTGCGCGCGAAGGTCGAAGATTTTATTCTTGGGCTTCCGTAGCCGGCTAACTGCACATCCCCCTAAATCCCCCTTCAAAGGGGGACTTAAGAATCGCCAATTGACATTGTTGGTGTTGTATTGAGTCCCCCTTTGAAGGGGGATTTAGGGGGATGTATCCTTCTGTGAAACTTAACCTGCGTTAAAGGTGCTATTCCTCATGCTCAAATGCTCGACATCCCTGTGGTCCGCCGATCTCGCAAACCTCGAAGCCGAGATCAAACGCGTAGAACCTTTTTCAGAGATGTTTCATATCGACGTCGCCGACGGGCATTACACGCCGACGCTGCTTTTTTTTCCCGACTTGTTAAAGGCCGCTCGCAAGCACACGAAATTGCCGCTTGAAGTGCATCTCATGTGCACGCATCCGCTGAATTGGATCGAGCCGTTTGTGGAAGCGGGCGCCGACGGTTTCATCATCTATCCCGACTCCGAGAACGACACACGCGAAGTAATCAACGCGATTAAATCGGCGGGCAAGTTCGCGGGCATTTCGCTCACCCTCGATCAGCCGCTGGAACTGCTCGATCCGTTCTGGGAGGACTTGTCAATCATCTGCATCCTCGGCACGCGCGTGGGCATCAAAGGCGCGGGCATGGACCCGATCGTGCCGGAAAAGATTCGCGCCGCGCGCAAAACCATCGCCGAGCGCGGTTTGACCGCGGAAGTCGAGGCAGACGGCGGCATCCGGCGCCACACCGTGCCGCTACTTCATGCTGCGGGCGCGGACTATATCGTGCCCGGTTCGCTCATGTTCGGCGAAGACCCCGCCACAATGCGCGCGTGGCTCGCCTCGCTGTAATATACGCGCGGTGAACGTGCCGTTCGCCGCGAGGTGATTGCGCTTGTCTACAATACCGCCACCGCTACCGCGCGCCCCGATGCCAAAGCCGCCTGGACTCAGTCCCGGACAGAAGGCGATGGTCGGCTTTGCTATTGTCGCCACCTTGCTGATTACCCTTGCGTCGATTTTCTTGCTCACGTGGATGAATAAGGCTACCGAAGATACCTCGCTCCAATTTGATGTGTTGGGAGACGCGAAAAAGCGGCAGGCTGCGCGCCGCGCGGCCTACAACGAGGCAATAGCGAAATTACCGGCGAATGAGTTTCCAATGGGATGGACGACGGAGCGCGCGCTAAAAGCGTGCGGTAAAGAGGACCATTATCTCGTCTACACAGTTGGCGAGGTACTCTACGCGGGCGGCGACAGATTCGGCCCGCTTGATTTGCCGTACCTCGCCCAAATGCTGGACGTGGATACGAGCGAATCTGCGCTCGTTGTAGGAATCCATCCGGCGTCGAATGCGCCGGACGCCATCGAGCAGAATCTGCGCCAGTTCCTGCTCGAATCGAGTGAGATTGCGAACCTCTGCAAGGCCGTTCGCAATGGCATTTACTATATCGATATCGATCCCACCGTATCGACCTGGAAACACATGCTCGACGAGAACGCAGTTGCGGAGCGGGAAACTGTCGCGACGTTACTCGAACTACGAGCACTGCTCGAAGCGCGTTGGGGCGCTCCGCAGTCTGCGGTTGAAGCCTATCTCGATGCGACGCAGTTTGCAGCATTGCTCGGAAACGATCCCTATCTCTCATACCACTGGCTGCGTTATAGCGTAGAACGCCGTGCGGACATCGCGCTCTGGGAGCTTGTCGATAAACATGCGCTCGATGCTGAGGCGGTGGATCGCATTGCGCAGTCTCTGGCGCGGCGCGCGGATACCACCCGGCTCAAAGCGTTGATTATCGAAGATGTCGTACTTGAGGCACCGCGGTCGCTCGCCGCATCGGACATGAGCAATCCGCTTACGGGAAAGATGGTCGAAATGATGGGGCTTTACGACCCTGCCAAAGCGCGAAAGGCCGGCGAAGAACTGGCTGCTTATATGGATCGTCCGTACCCCGAATTGGCCGAGTTCGCGTACAATGTCAGCGAAGAAGAGAGCGAACACGCGGAGCATCTCGGCGAAGTTGTTTACGAAGCGCAATACGCGCGGAGCGCGCAACTGCGCAGCGCCTTTACTGCGGAGGCGTTTCGCATCGCGCTGGCACTAAAAAAGTACAAAGCGCAGACTGGCGCGTATCCGCAATTACTTGCGCAATTAACGCCGGAATACCTCGACTCCATTCCAAACGAACCGGTGACGGACGCACCCATCAAATACATGCCGTGGAACGGCGGTTTTTTTCTCCTTGCGCAGGGAGACACAGATGAATATGAAGACGTGTCTTACTACGAAGACGACTCCTCGGAATTTGGCGATGGGTACACCGACGAAACGCTATGGCACGCGGAATCCTGACCGCTCACAGTAGCGCCCGGTCTCCGCGCCGGGCGTCCTGCGGAGAAACCAAAGTCGCCCCATAATTGCGCCCGCCGCGGAGAGCGGGACGCTACACATTGCGGTCTTTGGACTCTTGGCACGCGCCAACGAAGCTTACTTCAGTTCGCGGTAGTAGATGTTCTTGAACTGCACCAGGCTTGACGCGCCGTTCCATTCCTTTTTCGCTTCGTCGTAACCGCCGTGCATTTGCAGCGCGATTTTGCCTTTTGCCGGCACTTCGGGAAGCTGCGCGTTGTCGAGCACCTTCTTGTCATTCAGCACGACGGTGAGGCGATCGCCTTTCATCGTGATGAGGAAGGTGTTCCACTCGCCGACGGGTTTGTCGGCTTTTACTTTTGGCGTGACGCCCGCGCGCACTTCCGCCGGCATCTTGTCGTCCATGCGATAGCCGTAGACCTCGCCGGAACCGATGGGCCAGCACCAGATGTTTACCTGGGCCTTTGACGTGCCGCGCAAATAGATGCCCGAATCCGCGCCTGGCATCGGCGTCAACACCTTCTCGCCTTTTTCGTCCGTCTTATCGAGACCGCTCGGTAACACGGTCGGCACCTGATAGATGCCTTCGGTGCGCTTGATTTTCCATTCGCAATACAACTCGATGTCGCCGAACTCCTGTTCGCTCCACACGGCGGTATCGCCCTTGCGGCCCGCCTTGGGATCGCAGTCAATCGCGCCGTCGACAATCGTCCAACAATCCTTTGCGATGTCCGGCACTGTCCAGCCGGTGAAGTCTTTGCCGTTAAACAGCGACACCCAACCGTCGCCGGAAGGCGGCGCGGCCAGGCTCGATACGGCGACAAGTCCGAACAACATCAACGCAAGGGCTAACTTCTTCATGTGACGGCTCTCCATTCGTCGGTTAAGGCCGCGCATCGCTGCACAGCCTCCACCATCGTAATCGAGTGCCGGAGCCGCTCACAAAAAGCCGCGGACGACCGAAGCGGCCAGAGACTTTCACCTTCTATTATGTAGCCCAGCGCGTTGCACTTTGGGTCTGAAATTGCGCGGGTCCCCCAGAAAACAATGGGGGGGGTGTAGCAAAAGTTTTTTGACGAAACAAGGGGGTGATCGAGGGGCAAAATCGTCGTAAGTGCTGGTTTCATGGTTAGCACCGTTGAAAAAGGGGGTGGGGGTGTAGCGGGGGGAGGTGAGGGGGCTGGGCCGAGTTGTGGTCGTCGTTCGCTTCACGGGTGTTTCCTTGTTGTTTCGGTGCAGCGATGTGGATGTGTGCGCTTGCCGCCACGAGCGGGGGCGGTTTCCCGGGACAGGCGCATGGCAGCGATGGGCGCTCACTCTTTAGCCCATTGCGTTGCACTTGGTCTCACCACGGATCACGCGGATCGCACCGATCGCGTTGCGAAACGACCTCTGTTTGCTTGACAGTTTTAGAGAAAGTGCGCGCTATTGGCAAAGCTATGTTTCGTCGCCAAAGTTGTCTTCAGGCTCCGCGTCTTCAGTTGGGCATTCGATTCGGCGAGGTTCCGAACCGTCACTGTTGGCAGTCCATACCTCGATGTGTGTCTTGTTTCCAGTTGGGTGGGTTTCCAGGCGGTAGACGATCCGGGAAGCGTCGGGCGAGAAGCGCGGGGACAGCAGGCCTTTGTCCGACTCGAGGATGACTGTGGCTTTCAGCGTGTCTAGCGGCGCGATGTGAAGGGCGTTGTGGCTACCTTCGGGGAGATCCCCATCGTAGGTCATAAAGATGAGACGGCTGCCGTCTGGCGAAATGGAGAATCCGCCGAGCTGGTCGCCGCAGGGTCCGCCGTAGGTGTCGCACAGGAGTTTCTTCGAATCGATTGTCAGGTCGCTACCGGGTCCGCACGCGAACGTGGTCACTGTGTTGCAGGCTATCGCGATGATGCGTGAATCATAGGGCGACACGATCAGGCCTTCCAAACTGTAGAAGCACGTGTCGGTAAGCCTGCGTGGTTCGCCGCCGGCGATGTCTATCGAATAGAGATCGAATCGATGCCAGTCCGATGATGCAATTGGCGAGCTGTGGCCCCACCAATTGGCACGGGCGAATACTATGGTGGCGCTATCGGACAAGAACTGGGGGCAGATATCGTGTGTTTTTTTGTCGTCTGTAAGCTGGCGCAAGTTTGACCCGTCCGCATCTACCACGTACAGGTCGGCTTGTTTCTTGCCCGTGAGCGATGAGAAGACGACGTGATTTCCATCGGGCGAGAATCGCGGGGCCCAATCGTCTCGCCGGCCTATGGTGAGCGCGCGCAGGCCTGTGCCGTCTACATTAATGATGAATATATTTGACGTGTGCGGTACGGTTCTGGACGCGAAGACAATTTGGGCGCCATCGGGTGAGAGGTCCGGATCGAAATCGAATCGGTCGCCGTGGGTTAATGCAGTTGATAGCGATCCGTCGATCGCGGCGCGATGCAGCCGGCAGTTTCGACCACTTTTGTACGCTACGAGCAAGTGCCGGCCATCGGGCAAGAAGAGGGCGAATTCCGCGCCGCTCCTTCCCGGCAGTCCCTCCACTACGAGGTAATATGGCATGAAGGGTAGCGCCACAATCGACATCAGCAAAACGGCAGGCCAGATCATAAGCGCCATGCCGATCGCGGACGCTGTGTTGCCCATGCTGGCGCATCCCGAAATTACTACAGTGACCGGCCACAAGACGGACCATCGCGAATTCCGTGTGGGCATAAGCTGGCGCAAATGGGACTGTGGGCTAAACATATTCGATTGTTCCTTTCGCGTTGAAAGCGCATAACCGTTCGCATGGCCAATTGCTGTGCTTCGCCATATGCTGTGTTTTGCGCGTATAACTTGTGCACAACGGATGTGTGTTCGCAGTTGGATGCATTCACGCGCTCGGCTGCTATGAACGCAGCCCACTCGCCGTCGGGCGAAATAGCGAGTTCGTGCACGTGGGGCCATCGGCCGGGTAGTTCATGGGTGAATGCGGTGGTTGCATCGATGACGTACAAACTGCTTTCAAACGTACTAGGCGCGACGGGTTCGGATATGGAGAATAAGACAGCGTCGCTGCCGGTTGCGTACGCCACCGATAGAAGGACTCCAGAAGTCAGGTCCTCTTGAAATGACTCAAAGCGATCACCAGGGACGCTGAACTTTCCGAGCGTGCAACTTTGGTCGAGAAGCAACTGGCGGCCACTGGGCCAAAGCAAGCGATTTTCGGAGTGCGCAATTGCGAACCGATCCATCTCAAACCAGCCGAGCGTGCAAACGCGCTGCGGCGTGTCCGAATCGTCGGCGATCGAAAACAGGTCGATGTCGCGCCACCGGTCCGTGTGGGCAATTGTCATCGCGCGTTGTTTCTGCGCTCTGGCGAAGATTATCGCATTGCCGTGTGGCGCGAATTGCGGATGCATATCGTGCGTTCGCGCGGAGTGCGTTCGTCGCTGCAAACCATCGCCGTCTGGTCGGATTGTCCAGAGGTCGGCTTCCCGCTCATTGGCAATCGCCATGAATACAATTCGCTGTGAATCGGGCGACCACGCGGGTTCCGCGGCGTCTTCCGGACCATCTGTCAATTGACGCAGTTGCGTTCCGTCGCTACGTACGACCCACAGGCTTGAAGCAGACGTTTTACCAAGACTGATAAAGGCGACTCTTGTCCCGTCCGGCGAGATCGACGACTGCATGCATACCATTCCCGGCGGGGTCAATTGATGTGAATCGCCTGAGGCGACATCAATGCTTAGCAGCGGCGTTTCGCTTTCTTGTGCATAAGCGATCAGCACAGCGGAATTGTCCGGAAAGATATCTAATTGTCCCATGCCATGACGGGGGTCGTGGTAGACACGCGGCTTTTGCGTTTCTTGGGCGACCACTGGAATCCACAACGGGGCGGTTACACCAACCGCAGTTACCGCTCCAATGGTCTTCAGTGTTTCGCAAGACAATCCGGTGACCACCAAAGCCGTGACGGTCGAAATTAAACAAATCAATCTGACTTTCATGGCATTAAGCCTGCGCCTACGTAGTGGCGGTACCAGTCGCTGGAAAAGACTTGGTTTGGATCATATGAGCGCTTCAATTCTTTGAACGCATCGAATTGGGGATAACCCGCGCGCAGTTGCTCCGGCGTGGCGAAGCGGTGATATGTAAGGTAATAGGTGCCACCGAACTCCAGGGCGCGATCGATTAGTTGTCGAAATGCGTCCGCGGCCTGCAGTATGCCGATTGGAGTATGGTCAACGTGCAGGTTGAAGACGATGCACGCCCACGGCTCGCGGGCCCACGGCAAGAAAGTTTCATCGTCGCGCTCGATCAATCGGATTGTTCCATATATCAGATTTGCGCCGTTTCTGCGAAAATCCGCCGCGCATACGCGCGTGAAGTCCGAGAGCGCGTTCCGCGGTACGTAAAGCTCGGTTATCATCTCGCTTCCACATTTGCCGCTTTGAAGATCGAGTGTTTTGTGGTAGTCCGTAATGTAGGTGCTCATTTGCATGGTGTCTGACCGGTAGACTTGATTGTTGGTCGACAAGTAGTGCGCGGCATAGCGTTCATACGCTTGCGCCTTGTCTGTATGGGCCAGACCAATAAGCGCTTGCCACTGCTGCGCCGACAGCTCCTGTTGTCCGAGTGGAATCGGCGTGTCCATCGCAACGTCTTCGTAACACGCGAACACTCCGCGATGAAGAAAATCCGGAGAGCGTTCATCGGTCGCGAATTGAAAATCGCCAAAGGTGAATCCCGCTTGCACGCGATCTGCAAACTGAGCGATGATCGTGTCGGTCGTTGTAATCTCGACAACACGGCGCATTTTTCTGCGCCGCGCAAGGCGCAGCGACACGCTGTACACAACCCCAAACAGACCATACCCGCCAACGACCAATTGGAACAGCTCGCGGTTTTCAGTACGGCTGCATCGCAACAATTCGCCTTCCGCATTCACGAGCAATAGGGACTCGATGTCGTCCACGAATGGCTTCATCATGAGCCCGCGGCCGTGGATGTTCGCTCCGACAGCGCCGCCGATCGTAAGCTGATCGGCGCCGGTCTGCTTTTGAATTATCGTCCATGGGTGCGCGATACCGGCCTGGGACGCGTGCAATGCTTGTACGACCTCGGGCCAGGTTGCGCCCGCTTCAATCTCCGCGACGCCGCGCGCTTCATCAAAGTGAATTAGTTTGTTCAAACCGCGTGTGTCGCACAGCACGGTGTCAGCACCGAACTGTTGACCGCCCATCGCGTGCCTTGCTCCCGCAATGGAGATTTTCGTACCCATGCTTGCGGCCGACGACACGATTTCACACAGCGATTCCCGTGAATTCGGCTGCTGGACTTCGCGGACCCGTGACGGGTTTAGCTTGGAGTGCGTGTCGTTGACATCACCCCCAGCGGGAGTAGTGGCCATATGCATGCCGGAAACCTCCATCGATAGTTGTTAGCCATACGGTATATATACGAACTAATAGCTCGCACATCGTCCGGTTGTTCTTTCTCCAATATTAGTCAATCGAGAGACTATCGATGCGCGCGCGAAGTCGCGTCAATAGTGCAGCGAGGTCTTTCTGTTCCGATTCCCGCAGACCGCTGACGATGCTGCGGACTTTGTCGTGATACACGGCCGCGGCCTTTCGAAACAGCTTTTCGCCGTGCGCGGTAATTTTCACGATGTTGTAGCGCCGGTCTTCGGGATCGGGTACGCGCATAACGAGTTTCGCCTTTTCCATTCGGTCAATCAGCGTCGTGATATTTGCGCGGTTCACAAGCATCATGCGGCTCAGCTCGACCTGCGTGAGACCGCCGCTTTCGCCGCTCTGGTTGAGCAGCAACATCATTACATTAAACTGCACGTCGGTAAGGCCGTGGGCGCGGAAGAACTCGTCGGCCTTTTTTTGGGCTTTGGCGGCCGTGTAGTACACGTGCAGCAGCGTCTCGTGCGCGCGATTCTTGAAATCGTGGCGCAGGCCCAATTCGTCCTTTAACGACATGATTCAACCATATAGTTCATATATTAACTATATGACCCTTGGGTGTTCCTGTCAAGCGGGTACTTGCGATGCCCCTTCAGGGCGTGATTGGCAAGGAAGGTGTTTATTTTATCCAGGGGCGTTGCCCCTGGCTAGGGTTGCGATGCGCCTTCGGCGCGAAATGCGTGAATTCTGAAAATTGGCGCGAAATCCCTTCAATTCGACTAACTCCCTTCCCACGTGTTAGGTTTTGGCCCGGTGCAATCAGGCTGGGCAGTCCATGGAAGTTCAATCTACATATGCGGGATCGGCGTCGAAACCGCTGAATTGTGACGTTACGTGGCGGCACGCGATGAATTTTGCCGCGTCTATCAACGATCCCAATCCGTGGTATTTCGACGATGAGCGCGAGGAGGGCATCATCGCGCCACCGATGTTGGTGGTGTCGTTGACGTGGCCCTTTGGCGAGAGTGCGAGCACGTATTGGGACGCGTCGAAGTTTCCGCTGGAATTGCTGGTGCGGCAGGTGCATTACACGGAGCAGATCGTGTTCGACCGGCCGCTGGTGCCCGGCGACAAGTTGACGATCACCGCCGACCTTCCGATGATTCTCCCGCACCGAGCGGGCACCTACATGATCATCCGCTGCACAGCGTGCGACGAGAAGGGCGAGCGCGTGTTCATCGAATACGCGGGCACGCTGTTGCGCGGGGTGAAGTGTACCGACAAGGGCACGACGGTCGAAGCGCCGCCGGAGATGCCGAAGTTTCGCAGTGAGAACGGGCCGCTGTGGGACAACGTCACGCATCTCGGTCCCTTGACCGCGCACATCTACGACGGTTGCGCGGATATTCACAATCCGATTCATACCTCGCCGAAGTTTGCGAAGTGGGTCGGCCTGCCGGGGATTATCGTGCACGGATCGTGCACGCTGTCGATGGCGATGCGTGATATTATCAATCGTGAGGCAAACGGCGATCCGCGGCGCGTGAAACGATTGGGCTGCAAGTTCACGGGCATGGTGTTGCCGGACACGAATATCACCGTGCGCGCGTTGGGCAAACGCGCGGAGGCCGATCTGGAGCAGGTGTTCTTCGAAGTGCGCAATGGTGATGACCGTCGCGCGATTAGCGATGGATTTGTGGAGTTTTCGCGCGGGTAGTAGGTGGTAGCGCAGCGTTCGCCTGAACGCGGCGCAGGGCTTCGAGGCACGCCGCGCTCCGGCGAGCGAGGCGCTACTGGCGGGCGTGAGCAGCATGAGCACGAACGTGATCGATTGATCTTGGCGGAAGATCGATTACGAGGACGAGCACGAGCACGAGCACGAGCACGAAGTAGGGATGCGCTCGTGGGTCTCATTCGGCAAATTCTTTGGGCATTAATCGAGGGAGTCTCCGCATGTCCACATCCTACGATCTTACCTGGAAGTACGTGTATCACTGGGCCGATGCGAAACCTGACGCGGAGGCGATTGTCTTTGAGAATCAGCGCGTCACCTATCGTCAGTTTGCCGACGCCGTGACCGCGAACGCGCTCGCGTTTATCGAGGCAGGCGTGCAACGCGGGGATCGCGTAGCGCTTATCGCGATGGCGCGGCCCGAATTCTTTTACACATTCATGGCGGCGAACAAGGTCGGCGCGATGTGGCTTGGCGTTTCGCCGAAGTTCACGTTGCAGGAAATGCGTTACATCATCAGTGATTGCCAGCCGACGGTGCTCATCGCGCTGCGCGAGTATTACGACCGCGATCTTGGCCCGGAGATCGAGGCGCTCGCGCAGGAGTTTCCGTGTATCAAGAAGGTGCTCGTGATTGGCGACGCGCCGAAAGGTTGCGAGCGTTACGACTGCTACGTGCTCAAGCCGCGCGTGCATCTCATGGAGCAGCTCCGAGACCGCGCGAAACAGTGCAAGCCGAGCGACAACGCACTTCTAATGTACACCTCGGGTTCGACGGGTAAGCCGAAGGGCGTCGTCCAAACGCACCGCAGCATCCTTGCGAACGTCGCAGTGCAGATTGAACATCTCTACATGGACGGCGATATGCGTTGTCTCATGCACTTCCCGATCAACCACGTCGCCGCCGCGGTGGAGATTGGATATGCGTGTATCTATGCGGGCGGCGCGTCGATCATGATGGACCGCTTCGAGCCGTTGGAGACGCTGCGCGTCGTCGAGCGCGAACGCGTGACGATGTTTGGTCAGGTGCCCGCGATGTTTCTCATGCAGTTCGGCCTGCCGCAATTCAATCAAACGGATTTTTCCAGCGTCCGCGTGTATGCGTGGGGCGGCGCGACCGCGCCGAAACTGGTGCTCGACGTGCTCACGGGCCTCGCTGAACGCTATAACGCGAAATTGGCGACGGGCTACGGCGCGACGGAGATGTGCGGGTTCACGACCTACTCGCATCCCAACGATTCGTTCGAAACGTTTCTGCAGACCGCAGGGCGTTGTCCGGCGCCATTTGAACTGCGCATCGTGGACGATCAGCGGCGCGAGGTGCCGACTGGACAGATAGGGGAGATCGCGGTGCGCGGGCCCTTCATGATGAAAGAGTATTGGAACAAACCGGAGCAGACCGCCGCGGTATTGGATGCGGAGGGCTGGTATTACTCCGGGGATCTTGGCCGTGTGGACGAACAGGGCAACGTCTATATCTCCTCACGCAAATCGGAGATGTTTAAGACCGGTGGCGAAAATGTCTTCCCGCGCGAAATCGAGGACGTGCTCGAACAACACCCCGAAGTGCTCATGGCCGCGGTCATCGGCGTGCCGCACGAGATGTATCAGGAAGTCGGCCACGCATTCGTGATGCCGCACCCGGGACGCGCACCCGCTACAGACGAACTTCACTGGCACTGCAAGCAGAACCTCGTGAACTTCAAAATCCCGAAGAAGATTGAAGTCCGGCCAATGTTGCCGTTATTGCCAAATGGCAAAGTGAACAAGATGGCGTTGAAGGCGGAAATTGGCGTCTGAACTTGGATTCGCAGAATATTGATTCTGAAAACAAGCGTGTCGACGAATCGCAGAATATAGCTATGAGTTGCGACTACTTGGGATACGAGGACGATTTGACCGACGAAGAATGGTCGGCTTTTTCCCTGGCGCAGGCGTGCGTGGGACTTGCGGACGATGGGCCGGAATACAGTATTGACGATCTTATCGAGATATATTCATTTCCGCAGTCTGGAAAGACCTAGTCGAACTTTACCCTGAGGATGGTGTCAGAATCATTGAACGGACCAACCATTGGAGGGTAGTTCGGTGGTGTCGTTTCGTATCTTCACGATTCTCGTAATTATCATAACCCTCACCGTCGGGTGTGGCAGTGGTGTTATGCAGGGCGCCAGCGCTCCAGCCGCCGAAATGGCGCGCGACTCCTCATATCTGCAAAACCAGCCAGCCGCCATGCCAGCGAAGGCGCTCGGCGAACCTTCAGGCGGACAAGCAGCGGACCAAGCCGCCGGAGCCCCCGGCGCACCGGGTAGTTTGGGCGATCTGGCTACGACCCAGCCTGATGTCTATCTCATCAAGAACGCGATCGTCACGGTCGAGTGCGAGGACGCGGGCAAGGCTTCCGAAACGTTGCGGGCGTCGTTGCAGGCGAATAATGCCTACGTTTCCAACCTGAACGAATTCCTCGATTCGTTGGGCCGCCGCACCATTACGCTACAGGTGCGGGTGCCTGCGGACAAGTTCGATCAGTCCATGCTCAGCCTCGAATCGTTGGGTAAGGTGCTAAACAAGCAGGTCAGCACGGAGGACGTGACAGAAGAATACGTCGATACTGAGTCCCGCACGCGCAACCTCAAGAAGACCGAAGAGCGGCTGCTCGACCATCTGAATCGTGCGGCGGAATTAGAAGACATCTTGCGCGTAGAGAACGAACTCACCCGCGTGCGCGAACAGATTGAACGGATGGACGGCCGCCTGCGCTATCTCACCAATCGCGTGTCATTCTCGACCATCTCGATCACGCTCCAGGAAAAGGCCAAAGCGGAACCGGTGATCCCGACCCAATCCTTCAGCACGGCCCGCGAGTTTACGTCGGCCGCGCGCTCCATGCTCGGGTTCCTGCAGGGGATCTGGAGTGTGGTGATCTGGTTTCTCGTATGGTCGGTCGTCTTGGTTCCCCTCGCGTTCATTGGCTATGTGGTACTTAAGCGCCTCCGCAAACAGTAGTCCTAGCTTCTAAATACGGTGCTTGTAGCGTCCCGCCCTCCGTGGCGGGCGCGATTTTGGGACGAATTTGATTGCTCCGTGTGCCGCCCGGCGCGGAGACCGGGCGCTACAGGGCTTTTGCCACGAGATGCCAGCCGCTTACAGTTGAAACCGGCCTGCCGTTTCTTGGTACCATTTCCTTTATGCCAGTCTGTCTCCAGGCTGAGAAGCTTGAGAAACGTTACGGGGCGGTAACAGCGGTGGATGGCCTTTCGTTGAGCATCAACGAGGGCGAGGTGTTTGGCCTGCTTGGGCCGAACGGTGCTGGGAAGAGCACCACGCTGTATATGCTCTGCGGACTTGTCGCGCCAACGGCGGGGTCAGTATCCCTGTTCGGGCGCGACCTCCATGAGCATTTTATCGAGCTCATGGGCCGGGTCGGTGTGCTCACCGAGCGCCCTGCCTTCTACAACCATCTCTCGGTCCGACGCAACCTGCAACTCCTTGCAATGCTTGGAGATAAGGATGTAAACATCGACAGGGCGCTGGACCGGGTCGGCCTCATCAAGTACGCAGGGCGGCATGTGGGAACCTTGTCGCACGGTATGCGGCAGCGCTTGGGAATCGCACAGGCGCTACTGGCGGAACCGGAACTCCTGATCCTCGACGAACCCACGGCGGGGCTGGATCCGGAATCGACGCAGGAGATTTTGCGTCTGCTACGGTTTCTGGCGGACGAGGCGAAGGTGACCATCCTGTTTTCGAGCCACCAGTTGGCGGAGGTGGAAGCCCTTTGCGACCGAGTGGGCGTGATCAACCAGGGCAAGCTCGTGTCCTGCGAGGAGGTCGAGAATCTCCTCTCTTACGATCAGTCGCAGGTAGATGTCCTCGTAGATTCGCCCGAGGCGGCTAGCAAAAAGCTGTCGGAACAGGCCTGGGTGAAATCGGCGGAGATGAACAAGGGGCGCGTGCGGGTCGTGCTCGACGGAGGGACGGTGCACCAGCTCACGGCCTTCCTCGTCAGCGGCGGCTACAAACTTTCCGGCGTGATGCCGCGCCAGCGAACGCTGCAAGAGTATTTCCTGAAAGTGTTGAACCGATGATTGGCCGCATCGCCACCGCGTACCAGATCGAATTGATCAAGGCGTTTCGATCGAAGTTGTCCTATGTCGGGCCAATCCTCGCGATTTTGCTTGTATTGATGACGCCTTTGTTACATCCATTGCGCGGGGATGGCGAAAACGCCTACCGCTTCATTGCATTTGCGACGCCTACGGCGTTGAACGTGCTGGGCCTGTTTCTCGTGCTGAGTTTCTGTGCAAGCCTCATCTCGGGCGAGACGGGCACCGGCAGTATCCGCCTCGTGTTTACGCGACCAATCCTGCGACATGAATTTGTCATCGCGAAATTGCTGATCGGATTTACGTATGCGATTACGGTAAGCCTGCTGGTCGCGATCACCGCATGGGCGATCGCTTTTGCTTTCGGTTCGGCGTCCGGCGTCGAGTTTGGCGGCGAGATGTTGTTTACCAGCGGGGCGATGCTGCGCGCCTATCTGCTCGGCTTTGCGCTGCACCTTGCGCCGCAGTTTGCTTTTGTGTCGTACGCGGTGATGATCTCCTCGTTCATGAAAAGTAATGCGGCGTCTGTTATCACATCCATTGGAATTTGGCTCTTGCTCGACGCAGTGAAATATCCGCTCGGCATTTCACCGATGCTGTTCGCGACGTATGTAGATACGCCTTGGGAGATTTTTCGCGCGCAGGCCGATGGGCTTACGTTGGAATGGGGCGATAAGGTGTATTGGTGTCTCGGCACATCGTTGGTTGCCGCAACAATCTTTTCCATCGCGGCAATTGTCACCATCCATCGCCGCAACTTCCACGGATGATCGCGCTCTTTCCATTACTCCTGCTCGGGGGCGTCGCGTTTGTCGAGCAGCCGATCGATGGTTTGGCTGTGCGGGACCGCGAAAGCCTCGACAACAAGCGCGCCAGGACATGGCGCTGCGCGGATATCGATGGAGACGGCGCAAAGGACATACTTACGGCGAAGGGCGTGGCGTTTCAGCGCGATGGGCAGTTTCCAAAGACGCAACAAACGCCGTTCCCCAATCTCGGCGAGTATCCGCGCGCGGACGTGTGGGGCAGCGAAATCTATGTGCTGCTGAAAGACCGCATCGAGGTCTTGCGCTGGGCGCAAAACGATTGGCAACGCACGTTGAGCCAGCCGATAGCATGGACCAACCCGCCGAAACATACTACCGCCGCGGTTGAAGCTCTGAATAATAAGCAGCAGCTTCAATTCTCGCGCTTCCTCTATGACGTTGACGGCGACATGAAACCGGAGATACTTCTTATCTCTTCCGATGGTTTGCGGGTGTACGCGAAAGGAAATTTGTTCTACGAGGAAAAGGCGCTATGGCCGGTGTTGCCGCGCATGCAGCCGATGTTTTCGGCACAAACGATATGGCCCTCCAGCGAACGCGCGGTTGAAGTGCCGGAGTTGGGCAGCCAGGCGCGATTTGAAATCGAAGATTCGACACTTCGCGTGTTCACCCAGGAATCACGCGGTTCCGTTTGGCGCCCGCTGGACCGCGATCGTCGCACGGACGGCAAAGGAGAGATCAGCGCAAGTGGACCGGCGGTCATGTGGTCCATGGTATTCAAAGAAGTACGACATGACATCAAGGAGGATGGCTCGCTTGGGCTCTCCGAATCGCCCGCGTCTGTGATCGAAAGCGAGGAATTGTCTTCCGCCTGGAGCTACGTCCGGCTGAATGATGACGACACGATGGATTTCTGTCGCGTGCGCTACGTGGGCTCGACATCCTCGCCGTATCCCGTCGCCGTTTACGAAGTGGCGGTCTCCACTGACGGAGGTAAATCCGTCCACACCGCGCAATGCACAGGCGCGTCCCCGCGCAATGTGCTCGCCGATTACAACCGCGACGGCCGACTCGATTTGGTGACCGAATCCAAGCAACTCGTGGAAGGCGGCTTGAAGGAAACGCTCGTGCGCGGCTTCACGCGCCGCGAAGTTGATCTGGATGTGGAAGTGCGCTTGCAGGATTTAAACGGCGGGTTCCCAGCGAAACCTTCCATTCGGCGGCGCTTCACGGTCACGCTCGACAAACCGCCCGCGAAACTGAGCGAGATGTTTTTGCGTTTTCTTGAAGGCGGGTTCCTTCAGCTACGCGGGGACGTGGATGGCGATGGACAAAGCGACGCTGTTATTCATGATCATCCAGATTTGGTTTCCGTGTATCGCGGCGGCGAGACCACGATCACGAACAACCACATCGCATCGCTGCCCATCGCGCCGACGGGCATCTTTCACGTTATTGACGTCGATGAAGATGGACGCGCGGACATATTAACAAGCCGTGGCGCAGAAGAAGGCGAACCTGCCGGTGCGACCCTGTATTTGTCGCGGGAGACGGCACGATGAGCTACACGGCCCTGATTGTGTGCGCGGTTACGTCTGCCTTCTTCGAACTGCACAGCATTCCGTTGAACGCTGACGCTGCGCAACGCGGCCCCTCGCCTGCGTTGGTGTTCTTCGCCAACGCCGACAAGGACAACGTCGCGGATCTATTCGTGCTCGAAGGCAATGTGATGTCCGCGCACTCGCACAACGGCGAACTGCGGCAGACGACTTTTCCCGCGGGCGTTTCGGTATTCGACATCGTCGATATCGATGGGGATGGCGCGTATGAGATTGTTGCCGTGCAAGGCAAGTCAATCGTCCGGTTGCCCATAGCGTTGCAGGGCGATGCGCCCGAACCCGTAAAACTGTTCGATGCGGACTCGATTTGGTCTACAACTGCGGACGGACCGGTGCCACGCGTGCTTGTCGTTGAACGCGGAGGCATTGCGACCATCGCGATTCCAACGCTTACCGCGATTCAGTATCGCCGCATAGACGGTTCGATCGTGTCCGAAGCGCCGCATGCCGGTGCGGAATCATTCTCCCACGCCAGCGCGCCAGAATACGGCGGCGACCCATCGACGCTGGAAATCGGTTATTCGGGCTTCGTGGATTTCCAGCCGCTGCCGCGCGATCTGCCGCCGGCAAAAGGCCCGCTCTATTACTACGCAGAATCGTCGTATCGATCCTCGCTTGAATTACGCAACGCGGCCGCGGAAGAACCGAACAATTGGCCGTGGTTCACCGTATACAACAAGCAAGGCCTGGTCACGCGCGCGTATTGCGCCGTCGATGAATCGCTGATGACCATGGTTCGGACCTGTGATGTGCAGATGGACAAAGAAGGATTTCCAGAAACGATTCCGTCGCCTGGGCCCGCGCGGCGTTACCCCGGCGCGCTGGTGACATCGGCCAGTGACTTCCCCGATTTCAACGGCGATGGTTACAAGGACTTGCTATTATGGAGCGCGCCGACACCGGGTATTTCCGTGGATGCGTTGCTCCGTGCGGTCGTGGGGCGCAACTGGCCAATCACGCTTGCCGCGCACATGTATTCGCCGAGCAAAGGCCGCTTCGAACCGGAGGCGGAGAGCACGCTGATGTTTCGCATTCCGGTGACGTGGTTCCTCGAAGGGCCGTCGCCTTTGCGCAATCCGGTGTTCGCGGATTTTAACGGCGACAAGAAAACGGATCTGGCGATGTGCACCGAAGAAAATGAATATGGCATCTGGTATTACACCGACGACTTCTCCGCGATACCGGATGAGAAGTACACCTTCAAAGAAAACATCACTGATATTGAATTGACCGCGGATATTGCAGGAAATGGAAAGACGAGCATCGTGTTGCGCAGCGATCACTATGTGTATGCGCTGTATACGAAGTGAATTAGGAGGCAAAACTCATGAATAAGATTACGCGCCGTTCCATGCTGGGCATTTCCGCGGCAACGCTCGCCGGCTGCGCGACGGGCGGCACGCAATCTGCCACGAAGCCCGCGAAAGTTTCCGCAAACGATAAACTGAATATCGCCTGCGTCGGTGTGGGTGGCCAGGGACAAACCGATCTGCGCGCGGTGATGCACGAGAATATCGTCGCGCTGTGCGACGTGGACTCCGAACGCGCGGCAACATCGTTCAACAACTTTCCGAATACGCCGAAGTACAACGACTATCGCGTGATGTTGGAGAAGCAAAAGGACATTGACGCGGTCGTCATCGCGATTCCCGATCACATGCATGCGTTCGTGGCCACCGCCGCGATGCAGCTCGGCAAGCACGTCTACGTGGAAAAGCCGATGGCGCACAGCATCGCGGAAGTGCATAAGCTCGCAGCCACCGCGCGGCAATACAAAGTCGCCACGCAGATGGGCAATCAGGGCCATTCGTGGGCAGGCGTGTGGACGCTGTGCAAGATGATCGACTCGGGGATCATTGGAAAGGTCAGCGAAGTTCAATGTTGGACGAACCGTCCGTCGTGGCCGCAGGGACAGGAACGCCCCACCGACACGCCGCCGGTACCGCCGTCGCTGAACTGGGACGTGTGGCTTGGCTCCGCGCTTGAGCGCCCGTATAACCCCGCGTATCTTCCCCACAAGTGGCGCGGCTGGTGGGATTTCGGTTGCTGCGCGATGGGCGATATGGGCTGCCACATTCTCGATGCGTCGTACACGAGCCTGAAACTCGGCGCACCCACGAAGCTGAGCGCGGAAACTTCCGGCATCAACAACGACAGCGGGCCGAAGTGGTCGATCATCAATTTTGAGTTTCCCGCGCGTGGCGAGATGCCCCCCGTGAAGCTGACGTGGTTCGACGGCGGGAAGTTGCCGTCGCGACCCGTAGGCCTCGCCGAAAGTTTTAAGTTGGGCGACAACGACGGCGGCTCGCTGTTCATCGGCGAAAAAGGAACGATCACCATCGGCACCTATGGCAACGGCCCGCGATTTTTGTCGCCGGAGCTGCAAGCAGAATGGGACGCAAAGAAGGTGGAGATGGAAGGCACGAACCACCATCGCTCCTGGATCGCGGCATGCAAGGGCGAAAAGCCGTCGCTCTCGAATTTTGATTATGCCGCGCCGTTCACCGAAGTCGTGCTGCTGGGCAACGTCGCGATGCGCGCGGGCCAACCGATAGAATGGGACACCGCGACGAAAACGGTGAAGAACCTGCCAGACGCGAATCGCTTTGTGGATCCGCCATATCGCGCGGGTTGGACCTTGGGGTGATGTAGACACGCGCGCTTGGGACGCGCATTGGGGGGCGAGTGTCAGAATCGCTAGTGCTCACGCAGGATGCGGCAGCGGAGAAGTTATCCGCAACGACGACCGTGAAGGATCGTGGTCTGCCGCCGAGATTGCTGTCGCTCGATGTGTACCGCGGTTTCGTGATGTTTCTGTTGATGGCGGAGGTCTTTCGCTTTCATGCCGTTTCGGACGCGCTGCCCGGTAGCGGGTTCTGGGCTTTCCTCGCGACACAACAAAGTCACGTGCAATGGGTCGGATGTCACTTGCATGATCTGATCCAACCTTCATTCTCGTTCATCGTAGGCGTCGCGCTGCCCTTTTCGATCATGGCGCGCGCGGCGAAAGGCGAATCGCGGTTGACAATGACCGCGCATGCATTCCGCCGCGCATTGATTCTTGTGCTACTCGGCGTGTTTCTGCGATCGATAGGGCGCGAACAGACTTACTGGACCTTTGAAGACACGCTCTCGCAGATCGGTCTCGGTTACGGATTTCTCTTCTTGCTCGGGTTCACGTCGCTTCGCGCGCAGTGGATTGCGTTTGTTGCAATACTCGTTTGCTACTGGGCCTTCTTTGCGCTCTATCCCTTGCCGGGGTCGAACTTCGATTGGGCTTCGATCGGCGATCCGCGCAACTGGCCGGAAAACCTGCACGGCTTCGCGGGGCATTGGAATAAGAACACAAACCCCGCGTGGGCGTTCGATACGTGGTTCCTGAATCTATTTCCGCGGGAGAAACCCTTCACTCATAACGGCGGCGGCTATTCGACGCTGAGTTTCATCCCCACCCTCGCGACGATGCTCCTCGGGCTGATCGCGGGCGTCGTGCTGAAAAGCGAGCGCAGTGCGCAATATAAAACCGTGTGGCTATTGGCAGCCGGCATCGCGGGACTGGCGCTGGGTACGCTCTTTCATATCACCGGCATTTGCCCCGTCGTGAAAAAAATCTGGACACCAAGCTGGGTATTGTTTAGCGGCGGCTGGTGTTTTCTATTGCTCGCATTCTGCTACGCGGTGATCGACATGTGGAAAGTGCAAGGCTGGACCTTCGCGCTGCGCGTAATCGGCATGAACTCAATTGCCGCATACGTCATTGTGGAGACTATGCGCGGATTCACGATGGACGTTTTAAAAACTAATCTGGGCCAAGACTTTTTCAAATTCGCGGGTGATGCGCGCGAACCGTTCTTCCTCGGTCTCGCGGTGATGATTGTCTGGTGGCTGGTGCTGTTCTGGATGTACCGCCGCAGATTGTTTCTGCGGATATAGCCATTCAGTTTTATTTTCAAGTCGTGCTCGTGCTTCGTGCTCGTCATTCGTAATCGCGGTTCGCGGATCGAAGCTCGAGTATCGAGTACGATGATGAGCAAGAAAAGCAGGGACAGAATGAGATACTTGCGACTTACGACGTCAATCTTCGCCATAGCTGCGATGTGCGCCTGCGCAGATGAACCAGGCTTCATCTCCATTTTCGACGGCACCTCATTAAATGGTTGGCGCCCGGGTGATGCATCGTACTGGTCCGTCGAAGACGGCGCCATCACAGCGCGCATCACAAAAGAGCATCCCTGCACGGTGAACCAGTACCTCGTCTACGACGCGGGTGAACTCGGAGACTTCGAACTCAAGGTCGAAGTCCGCATGAACGGCAACGGCGCGATCAACGGCGGTTTTCAATTTCGCAGCCGTCAATTGCCGGACAACGATGTCTGCGGCTATCAAATGGACAACAACCTTCAAACGCCGTGGCTCGTGCGATTGTACGACGAGTATGGACGACATGATCTTGCGCTGCGCGGCGAGCGCGCGACCTTTGATAAAGATGGCAATAAGACCACCGAGCCGCTCGCGGAAGGCGCGGGGGATCCGTGGTTCAAGCTGGAGGAATGGCACGAGTATCACCTCGTGTGCGTGGGGAACAAGATCAGTCTGCGCGTGAATGGAAGATTGGCCGCGGAAATCGAAGACAACGATCCGCGCCGAGCGGAGCCGCAGGGCATCCTCGCGCTGCAACTGCATAGCGGACCGGAAACGGAAGTGCAGTTTCGCAACATCCGGCTGAAGATTTTGGATACCGTAAAAATTTCATCGCTCCGCGATAATTTTCCCATCGCGGGGGACAAGCCAAAAATTTTAGAGACAGCACTGGCGTCGTGGCAGTTGGACAGTGCGGGACGCGGCGCTGCACATCGCCTTATCAGCGAACCGCAATTTTACAAGCTGCAACTCAATGTGAATTCGGCCGGCACTGGCGCGCGGCCATACGCGAAGTGCGTGGTGCTCGATGGCGCATATTTCGATGCGGGCAAAGAGTTGCATGCAGAAGGTAACGCAATGACGGTGTACCTGCGCGCGCGCGATCCGAAAGGTGAATGGAACGGTGGCCTCTTCGCCAAGCGCGGCGGACACGATCGCGTGCACTTCAATCTGTTCAGTGCTGATCTCGACAGCGATGGCGCCGGCGATATTGGGTTTGAACTGCGCACGGACAAAGGCTTCGAGATGGTGAGCTTTCCCGTGTCGAAGATCGATGCGACCGCGTGGCACGATCTCGTCGGCCGCTACGATGGAAAGACGATTGAGATCCTGTGCGACGGCGAAGTGATGGCGTCGAAACCATTGTCGGGCGTGCTCATTAAGAACGACGAACCGCTGTTGATCGCTGCGGAGACGGACAATGGGAATGTGGTTCGGCAGTTTCACGGCGAATTGGAAGACGCGGCGCTGTGGTCGCGCGCTTTGAGTAATGACGAAGTTGCCGCGCTTTCGTTACGGTAAATTGGGCCTGCGCTTACGCAAGCCACCTATATGGAGTGCTGTGGCGGAGCGGCTAGCGTAGACACCGCTTTGGCTGCCTTTGCGATAGACAGCCAAAGCGGCGTCTGCCCGCCGCCGCACTCCAAATAGTCTGATGAAAATAGAGTAGACTTACTGAATAATCCCGGGAGGTATTGGGTCATGGTGCATGGACTACTAATCGCAGCAATATTCGCGGCGGCCGCGCAGGAAGGCGCGCCCGAACTTACCTTTGAGCGCACGCGCATTTCCGCGGAGTCGATCTACGAATCGGCCTCGGCGTTCGATGTGAACAACGACGGGAACATCGACATCTTCTCCGGCGAATTTTGGTGGGAAGGGCCCGCGTTCACAACGAAGCACAAGGTCTGCACGATCCAGCGCGTGGACGATTACTACGACGATTTCTCAAACTACCCGATGGACGTCAACGGTGACGGTTACATGGATGTCATCACCGGCGGCTGGTTTGGCGAGACGCTGGCGTGGCGCGAGAATCCGAAGGGACAGCCGGTCGAATGGACCACGCACGAGATTAAGAAGACGGGCAACGTCGAGCGGCCCTGCTTCTACGACATCGATAACGATGGCGATGTCGAGATCATCCCAAACACGAAAGGTGTGTGGATTTTTAAGTTGATCCGCGATGCGAATGGAAAAGGCACGGGACAATTCCGCGAGACGCAGATCCTCGAAGAAGGCGCGGGGCACGGCATCGGCTACGGTGATCTCAATGGCGACAATCGCCCTGACATTATCCTCAGCCACGGCTGGCTCGAAGCGCCAGAGGATCCGTATTCCGGCAAGTGGGAACTGCACAAAGATTTCGCGTTCGGCATGGCGAGCTGTCCGATCCTCGCGCACGACGTGAACAAAGACGGCAAGATGGACATCATCGTCGGCATTGGCCACGACTACGGCCTGCAATGGTGGGAGCAGAAGGACGCTGTCAACGGCGTGCGGTCGTGGGAAAAACACGATTTCGAGCCGGAGCGTTCGCAGTTCCACGAAATTCAGCTCGTCGATATCGACAACGACAACGAACTCGAACTCGTGACCGGCAAGCGTTTCCGCGCGCACGGCTGGAACGACAACGGCGCGAAAGATCCTATCGGCGTCTATTACTACGAACTCAACGGCGGCGAGCCCGTGCGCCACACCCTCGATTACGGCGACTACAACAACCACGCCGGCAGCGGTATTTACCTGTGGGTCGAAGATATCGACAAGAACGGCTGGAAGGATGTCGTGGCGCCGGGCAAGCAGGGATTGTATCTGTTCAAGAATATGGGTAAAGCAAAATAAGTATCGGCAAACTCTCGTTTTTGTAGCGCCCGGTCTCCGTGCCGGGCGTTATTGTTTTCGCGCGGTCGTAGGCGAAGACGCCCGGCGCGGAGACCGGGCGCTACACAGACACAGTCACGAGCGCGAGACCGATTTCGTTGTTCAAATCAAAACCGCGATTCGTCGGATAGATTGTTTCACCATCGTCGTGCAACAATCCGCGCGTAGCGAGCGCGCTTAACGCTCCACCGAAATCTCCTTGGAGCGAACGGTCGAAACGTTGCGCATAATCATCTCGTGCAATTCCCTCGCGCAAGCGCAGGTGCTGAATAACGGTTTCCACGCGAATTTCTTCGTCACTCAGCGTAAGTGCTTCGCATTTCTCGCCCGGCGCTTGAAGATAATCCTCCAACTTCACATGGTTCCGCGCGCGCACGCCGTTGACGAACGCATACGCACCAGGCCCGAAACCCGCATATTCTTCATTGCGCCAGTAGTGAAGGTTATGGACGCTTTCGTGTCCAGGCTTCGCGTAGTTGGAGACTTCGTAACGCGCGACGTGATGCAACAGCGCCTGCGTTGCTGCGTACTGCTCTAAGTACAAGTCTTCGTCTATCGCTTCTTCTGCGCGCTTGCCAAAAGGCGTTCCCGCTTCATACGTGAGGCCGTAGGCGGAAACATGCGGCGAGTTCATTCGCGCAGTTTCTTCGAGCGTTGCAGACCATGCGTCATACGGCGGCACACCGAAGATCAGATCGATGTTCCAATTCGCGAAATGTGACCCCACAATTTCGCAGGCGCGCCGCGCGCCATTGGCGTCGTGGCGTCTGCCGAGATAGCGCAGCGCGTCCTCATTAAAACTCTGCACGCCAAGGCTCACGCGGTTCACACCGAGATCGATCCACGCGCGCACGAGGTCTTCGGTGATGTCGTCGGGATTTGCTTCGAGTGTGAGTTCGCAATCCGGCGTCAACGCGAAATGGTTCCGCACGGCATTCAGCACCGTTTCGAGATCGCCCGGCGCGATTAGGCTCGGCGTGCCGCCGCCAAAAAATACCGTGTCAGCGTCGCGCGGCCCATCGAACGCTGCGATCTCCGTTTGCAGTGCGCGGATAAACTCGGGCGGCACCGCGCCTTTCGTGGGCCGCTTTACGAAATCGCAGTACGGACAAATCGTGCGGCAATACGGAATATGGATGTATACGCCGATCATTCTTTGAATCTCTAACAATAAATTGCTGGAACCCCTTCAGGGTTCACTCGGAGTTGGCGTCGGCTTACCCAGGGTAGGCCCGCCTCCGTCGAAGCGACTACGGCGTGCCAACCCTGGGCTGCACGCTGTAATCCCTTTGGGATAGTCGGTTTTTTATGGTTTCTTATCCTTTGGGATAATCGAATTCCGTCGGCGGCTTCTTGTCAATATACGAGCGCAGCGAGAGACTGTCAGCTTTCGCAGCAGGCAGGTTTGGGACCGAGTTGTACGGATGGGCTTTCGCAGGCAAAGGGACACAGGCCGCGGAAAATCACCTGTGCTTCATCGACAACCAACCCCTCAATCTCCGGCATCATGCAGGGCTTGGATCCCACCGCGCAGGGAACATCGATAATGCATTGGCATGCGCGGCATACAAAATGGTGGTGCCACATGGAAGCGGCTTCATAGAGTGCGCGACCGGGGCCGGCATCTACGCGCATGACAATGCCGTGATCGGCGAGGTCGTTAAGCACGTTGTAGACCGACGCACGCGGCAAGGTCGAGCGGCGTGAACGCAATTCATCAACCAGATCTTCCGCGGAGCGGTGTCCTCCGATCTCGTGCAGCAACGACAGCACGAGCAATCGCGGACGCGTCACGCGTACTCCTGCGTTGCGTATCCGCTCTGCCAGATGTAGCTCATCCGGGGCGGTAGACATACCTTGCTCCGATCCGGCTTCTCGCCGAAACACCAAATTATGAGCGCGGGCGCTCGGGAACACAAGCCCCGAGCGCCCGCGGAATTAGTCATCGAACCTTCGTGTAGGACACGAGTTTTGCCGTTTCTTCAAATGAAATCACGCAGACAGATCGAAGCGATCGAGGTTCATGACCTTAGACCACGCGGCTACGAAGTCGTTGACGAACTTCTCCTTCGCGTCGTCTGAGGAGTAGACCTCTGCAATGGCACGGAGCTGGGAGTTCGATCCAAACACAAGGTCAACCGCAGTGCCCGTCCATTTCACCTCTCCCGTGGCACGATCACGCCCTTCGTACACGTGCTCGTCGGTCGCCGATTTCGTCCACTCGGTGTGCATGTCCAGCAGGTTCACGAAGAAGTCATTCGTCAGCGTTTCGGGCTTGTCCGTGAACACGCCGGCCTTCGAATCCCCGGTGTTGATGTTCAGGACCCGCAGGCCCGCGACCAGCACAGACATTTCCGGCGCGGTCAACGTAAGCAACTGCGCGCGGTCCACCAGCATCTCCGGCGAAGGCCGATCCGTTCCCGCGCCAACGTAATTGCGGAACCCGTCTGCTTTCGGTTCGAGCACGGCAAACGATTCGACGTCGGTCATCTCTTGCGTCGCGTCCGTGCGCCCGGGCGAGAAGGGCACCTGGACGGCGTATCCAGCCTTCTTTGCTGCCTCTTCAACCGCGGCGCTGCCGGCCAGCACGATAAGGTCGGCGAGCGAGATTTTCTTGCCGCCTGCGTTGAATTCTTTTTGGATGCCCTCGAGCTTCTGCAGTACGGCCGCCAATTCGGCAGGTTCGTTTACAGCCCAGTCCTTCTGCGGCGCCAAGCGGATGCGCGCGCCGTTCGCCCCGCCGCGCATATCGGAGCCGCGGAACGTCGAGGCCGAGGCCCAGGCCGTCGAAATCAACTGCGGGATTGACAGGCCGGAAGAAAGGACTTTTTCCTTCAGGAGCGCGATGTCTTTTTCACCGACGAATTCATGATCTACCGCCGGAACAGGGTCTTGCCATATCTGCGGTTCGGCGGGGACTTCCGGGCCGAGGTAGCGCGAGATGGGACCCATGTCGCGATGCGTCAGCTTAAACCACGCCTTCGCGAAGGCTTGCTCGAATTCACCGGGGTTCTCGAAGAACCGCTTTGAAATTGGGCCGTAGATCGGATCCATCTTTAATGCCAGGTCGGTCGTGAACATCATCGGCGCGTGGCTTTTTGCCGGATCGTGTGCGTCGGGCACAGTGCCTTTACCCGCGCCGCCCTTGGGCTGCCATTGGTTCGCACCCGCCGGGCTCTTTACCAACTCCCAGTCGTAGGCAAAAAGGTTTGAGAAATACATATGCGACCAACGCGCAGGGGCGCTGGTCCACGCGCCTTCCAAACCGCTGGTGATCGTATCGCCGCCCTTGCCTTTGCCGAATTTGTTCTTCCAACCAAGCCCCTGTTCTTCGAGAGACGCGCCTTCCGGCTCGGGGCCGACGTTACTCGCCGCTGCCGCGCCGTGGGCCTTGCCGAATGTATGACCGCCGGCGATTAGCGCCACGGTCTCTTCATCGTTCATCGCCATGCGGCCGAAGGTTTCGCGGATGTCCTTCGCGGCGGCCAGCGGATCGGGGTTGCCGTTGGGGCCTTCGGGATTCACGTAGATGAGGCCCATCTGGACAGCGGCCAGCGGGTTTTGAAGTTCACGGTCTCCGGAATAGCGCTTGTCGCCGAGCCATTCGCTTTCAGGTCCCCAGTACACGTCTTTCTGTGCTTCCCACACATCCTCGCGGCCACCGGCGAAACCAAAGGTCTTGAATCCCATTGATTCCAAGGCGCAATTGCCCGTGAGCACCATCAAGTCCGCCCACGATATCTTGCTTCCATACTTCTGCTTGATGGGCAGCAACAACCGGCGCGCCTTGTCGAGGTTTGCGTTGTCCGGCCAGCTATTCAGCGGCGCGAAGCGCTGGGTTCCGTCCGATGCGCCTCCGCGGCCATCGTTCACGCGATAGGTGCCGGCGCTGTGCCACGCCATGCGGATAAACAAGGGCCCATAGTGACCGAAGTCAGCGGGCCACCAATCCTGCGACGTTGTCATCAACGCGGTGATATCTTTCTTCAATGCTTCCAAGTCGAGTTTCTTGAACTCCTCGGCATAGTTGAACTTTACACCCATCGGATTTGCCGCGACAGAGTTCTGATGGAGGATGTCGAGGTTAAGCTGGTTTGGCCACCAGTCGTTCACGGACATCGCCCCGGCCGCGGTCGGGCGATGCGTGGCGGCCATTTGGCCCGTTACCGGACATTTTGCCGCCTGTTCGCCACCTTCGACCGGCTTGGCATCGGCGGCAGCCGCTGTCATTCCGGCCGAGCCGATGACACAACCAAGCGCAAAAGCGCCCAGCCACCTGGCAACTTTTGCGCGGCGCGCGCTCATCGCTGACCGATGAGAACCTCCGGGCGCCGTTGCACACCCGCTTGCGATCAACTTCCTCAACATAGGCCTTCTCCTTTTACCGATTACGATCACCTGAATATGATTTGACAAGAACCTGGTGGGTGCACCGCCGTATCCGCCTTCCACGGGGACGAGCACGATTGACCCGGTCCTTTGATCGCTCATGCCCCTCGGGGTCACTTGAACCGTCCGTCTCCTGTGATCCCCGTAGATGGCGCGAGCCTAGCGAACTCTCCGAAGAAAAAGGACTTAGAAGATAAGTCGCACCCCGTGTTTGCGCTAGCCCCCCGGTCTTTACACCATCAAGTAGTGATTTAGATAAAATCTAATATATGGCAAAGTTCAAAGAAAATCAAGCAGTTTGTAGGACACGAGGAAGGCGAGCGACTTCGGGTTAGCGCCACCACTTCAAGATGAGCGGATCGCGTGTCGCAGAGCCGAAGTCGAGCCCGAGGCTAGCGGGCGAATTGCTGCGGGACATCTTGATGAGAATCGTATTTTTTCCCTGCTTGAACGTCAGGGGGATGGCGTCTTCCGTGGACAATTGCGCGGCGCTGTCCGCAACGCGCTCGTGAACGACTGCGCCATTCGCGATCACCTTTATGCTGGCATTGCAGCGCAGGCGCAGCATTGCAGCCTGGCGTGTTGGGGCGGTGCATTCAGCGTAGGCGTAATATGTCTCCGGGAGGATGGTCGCCGGACCGGTCATAGGCAAAGGCGACGCGTCATCGAGATTAATTTCGTAGCGCAGATCGCCGATCGCGTAGTGCCGCGTCCATTGCACGGGACCGCGCCAGCCCGCATGCACGGCAGCAAGATCGAGTTGTTTTTCCGGCGGATACGCCGCCTCGTGGCCCGCGTTCGCCCAGTTTGGAAACGGCCCGATCACGCACCACAACCGTGCGCGCTCGCTGCGTTCGCGCCGCAACCAATCGAGCACGGTTTGTTGAATCGGCTGCGTGATCTCGCCGGGCACGGAACGGCGCCCGAAGTGCCGCAGCAAATTTACATACATGCGTTCGGCAACGGGGTCCGTGCCGAGATGTTCGAGAATGCGCGCGTGCGTAAACACGATGCGGCCCGAACCAAAACGGCGCACGAGAATGTCTTCGCCGAACCATGCCGGCTCCGTTTCGCGCGGCAGTGCGATCGCGCCGGCGATGCGTTCGTCGGAAGTCTCTTCAAACGCGCTGCGCGGCACGACATTGCGGTACGGTTGAAACAGGAGGCAGCGCGAAGCCAACCCATCGAACACGGGATGCAACCGCGCGTAGTGAAACGCGTGCGGCGCGTAGACGCTCGTGGCTTTCAGTCCGTCTTCAATCCGCGTGGCGAGATCGTTCCAGTCTGCTGGCGGCGAGAACATGAGCGCGACAGCGCCCGCGCGGACTTCGTTCAGAATGTTGATAAGTTCGTTTTCGGGATACGCGCGCACGGTGTTCGCGAGTGGCGGCACGACGTACACACGCGGCTTTGTGCCTGCAGCTACAGCAAGCGCCGTGCAACGCAGCGTCCATTCCGCGTGGGGATCGAGCACTGCAACTTCGACGTCACACGCGCTTGGCGCGTCCACGACATGAAGATCGATGCTGTTTTGCGCGAGCAGTTTCATGCCCTGCATGAGACGCACGACAAATTTATGAACGCCCGCGGATCCGGATGCGGAAATGGTGCCGCTCCAGATTTCGCGCGTTTGTTTCGGAACTTTTAGTGATCGTTTCTTTTTCCACAGCACCTGGTTCGTCGGTCCGACGACCTGTAACGACAAATCGGCGATGGGCTCGATGCGCTCGTCGTTCACGATCGTTACCGTGACCGGCACTTCCTCTCGCGGGACGAGGTTGGTGCGCGATGCGCGAATCGCTAGTGTGACCGGGGATTGAGTGCGCGCTAGGCCTGTGACATCGCCCGCAGGTATGCCATCCACGCAGTACGCCGCGAGCTTCGCGTTCACGCGCGCACACTGCACATGCAATCGCAACGATTCGGCACGGCCCGTTTCGATCGCTGCAATCAAGCGATCGGTGTTGGGGAAAATGCCGGCCAGTTCCTGTTGTGTGAGTCTGTCGTTGAGAGGGGCAGCGTCACCAATCGCGGCGAGTTGCTGTGCGCCGAACCGCGCGAGAAACACAGGCGCGCTTGTTTCGCCGGCGTTTTCGTAGAACCGCTCCGCGCGAATGGAACAAGGTGGCGGCAATTGCGCGGTGATGGTGTCCGCCGCTGCGATGTCGTCCTGATAAGGCCGCATGTACCGCGCAATATGTTCGACATTGTCGAGCGACGAAAACACGATGCGGCTCGGATCGAATTGGTGCACGCGCTTCAACGCCGCATCCACATCGGACAAATCGCCAATACTCCACATGACCACGGATGGATGGTTTCTGCGTTCCAACAAATTGCTTTCGACCGCGGCTGCATCGAGTTCGCAGCACACAAGCAGGCCTAGTTCATCCGCGGCGTCGAGCAGCGATTCGGGCAGCGCAGCACCGCGCAGACGCAGAAAATTGAAGCCGGCGCTCTTCGCCTTGTCCACCAGTTCGCGCACATTGGTAGAATCCAGCGCGTCCAATACGACGCCGCGAAGCGTTGTTGTCTTGTTGTTGAAATGAATCCGGTTTTCTTTGATCGTACATTCGCGCATGCCGAAGCGGACTCGCGCAGGCTCTAGTTCGTCTGATGCGCAGATTGCCGTGTACAGGTGCGGCGCATCGGGCGACCACGCTGTAAACTCCGGCATCTCGATCGCCAGCGGCGATTGTTCGCCTTCGGTTACGTAGGGCGTACCCTCAATGCTGACGCGAAAAGGACCTTTTGCCTGCGAATCGAAAGTGAATTGGACCCGCTTCCGGCGAAGGTCGGGCTGGACAAAAATGGCGCAGGGATCTAGCGGGGGCATGCGGTCCCCCCGCGCGCCCGGTGAAGGGCGCAGTGCGGTTCGATTCGAATGGATAGAGCGGCCATGCTATGGTCTCGGCTGCGTGGGGGGAATCGTACTCATGGCCCCGCGCGCCGATCAAGAACGGGGAACCTTGGGGCCGCAGGCCGTGTTATATAGGTTTAGGAGGGCCGGATTATGTCTTGGCTGCGAATACTTATTGCCGTAATCATCGCGCTGCCCGTGGGCGCGCTGGCGGGCCGATACTACTCGGAACAACAGGCCGGTGCCCGCATGGCCGCGCTCGAAACAGAGCGCGAAGCCCTGAAAGCCGCCGAAAAGGCCGCATTGGAAGCCGCGGACGCGGCGAAGAACGACGCCGAGTCTCTTGCGCGCGAAAAGCGCCGGCTCGAAGACCAGTTGGCCTCCGCCAACAAAGCCGAGCCGGAATCCCAAATGGAAGCCGTTGGCGAACTGACGGACGCGACCCTGGAGTCGGGGGTCGATCGAGAGGCCGATGCGTCGGCAGGCGAGCGTGACCGCGGCGACAATCCAAACGAAACCGACGCCGAACGCGAGGCGCGCATGGCGCAGTGGCGCGAGGAACGTGAGCAGCGCGGCGCGGAGATGCGCGATCGCATGCGGCAATTCATGGACGAGCAAATTGTAAATGCTCCCGATAAGGCCACGCAGGAACGCCTCAAGACGATTAGCGCGAACGGTGAAGCGATGATGGATATGTTCCAGCAGATGCGCGACGCGCAAACCGACGAAGAGCGCGACGCCATCCGTGATGAAATGCGCACGATTGGCGAATCCACGCGCGCGCTGGTGACCGAACAGCAAGACTACCTGATGCGCCAGAGCCTGAGCGCGAGCGGTGTGACCGATCCTAGCGCGCAGGACGCCGCGATGCAGTCACTGCGCCAAACCATGGAAGGGCCTTTCTTCCGCGGACCGATGGCGTGGGGCGGTGGCGGTCCCGGTGGACCCGGCGGCGGGTTCTGGGGCGGTGGCGATCGCGGTCGTGGCCCTCGCGGCGGCGGTGACAGCCAGCGCGGCCAATAACCAACAAGATTCTTGTCCGAAGCGAAGTGGCGCTTACGTCACTTCGCTTCTTCTATTCTCAGTGAGACATCTTTCAGCTTGTCGGCTAATTCTTTTTTCACACCGTAAGGATTGCGCACGGTGATGTCGCCTTTCACATCCGTCACGCCCGATTCGCCTTCACTGCGTTCGTAAATAATGAAAGGACGATCGTGATCGTCTTCCACAAAGCAATTGTCGAATCGAATTCCGCCAAAAGTTTTCGTAACGTCGTTCTTGAATAGATGAAGCCAGATTGGCGCCCATGCACCTATGGACGCACGGTTGTTCGATGTGTTGCGCAGCGTGCAATCGATGAACTTCACGACCGCGCGCTTGGAAGATTTGTCCTGCACCTTGATGCCGTAGGCCTCGGTGTTTTCGACGGTGCAATCGCGAAAGACAATCGATCCTTCCTGGCCGTTGTCTCCAACCTTCGTCACGCGGATACCTGCGCCGCGCGTGCTGGAGACGCGACAATTCTCGAACAGGATCGACACGGGTTTCGATTCCAAGGTCTGATGCGCGAGAAATACTTCGATGCCATCGCCGTAATTGTCAGTGAACGCGCAGTTACGAAACACGATGTCCTTCACCCATTCCTTCGGCGAATCGGGCTCGATATCGACACCCGCGGAGGGCGGCGTGCCCCAGGTGTTTTTGAAGCTGCAGTTTTCGACGGTCAAACCGTCCACGCTGATCACGCTGATACCCTGCCGGTAGTTGTTGTCGCACACGATGTCGCGCAGCACAATATCCTTGCAGGGTTTGTGTTCCGCACCGCCCGCGACATAAATGCCGTCGCCACCCGTGTCACAGATTGTGAGGCCTTCCACCACCACGTTTGTGCAACCGTTCAACGAAAGCCCCGTGCGCCACTCCGCTTTTTTGTATTGCCCGAACCAGCGCTCCCACCCCAATCGCTCGACAACATCGCCGACGATATAGTCTTCCTTCTGCATGCGGAAGGTTGCTTGATACCCGCGAATTGTTAGGTTCTCAACATCCGTTGCCCGGAAGAGCGCATCGCCCCCGCCGCGAAACTCGCCGCGCTTCGCCAAGACCTCCACGCCGGCCTCGAAGATCAACTCTTGATTCCCCGCGAGCGTTAGCGGACGCACGATCCATTTCTTGCCCACATTCGGAATGATGACGCGCTTTGCGCCAGAATTGATCGCTCCCTGCAACGCGTCGGTCGAATCTACTTCGTTGAAGCCCCACCACGCCGCGTTGGCGTCTGTGCGCGCGCCGCTCTTGATTTCGTCGATTGCTTTTGCGTCTGGTGCATTCGTAGTGCCGAAGGCTACAAATGCAAACCACGCCGTCGAGAGCATGCATATCGATCCCATCCGTCCCATGAGACTCATCCCTCCCACGCTTTCCACCCTGGTATCAACATTAAATATTTTCCGCCCGGTCCCGCTGGGGGCCAAGGAATAAACATCATGCCTTCGCGTAAAACAATCGCAACTTCATGGTGCGTCGCCGAATCCTTAGAAAGATCGTTCCAATCGAGGTGCGTCATGCTGTTCATATAATGCCAGCGATGAAGTTGCCGCACTTCCGTACCGTCGCGCAAGGTGAGAACAACGTTTCTACTTTTCAAAAACTCGATGTAAGTCACATCAATATCTGAAGTGTCGGTCTGATTCGACGCGATGCTGCTCGTGAGGCCCATCACGCGCCAACGCCCGATCATCGCGGACTGTTCGATCCAATACGCGTTCGGACCAAAGCGCAGTCGCGCTCCTTCCACTGGGCCGTCCTGCATTGCCATACTGAGACCTGTGACGCCAAATAGCGCCGCGACAGATATCGCGCACATCACGCCGAAGCGCGGGCCTACGCGCCAGGTTGGATCGCTCATGGATATAAGGTTGTGCGAGGGGTCGTGCAGGATCGGCTTTCGCAGTGTCATTGCAGTGGCGATCGCGCCGAGGACGATAAAGCTCCCATTTACCAGGTAATTCTCTGCGCCGCTGCCGCCTGCGAAGGTCTGACCGAAAGAGCCGATCATCGTGATCCAAATTAGAAGGACGAGAATGAGCGCCGCTTTTCCGTGAGCACTCGCCGGAGCGATGACGAGGCGATCGCGCGAGTATAGCCATAACGCATAAAGCACAACCGCGGTGATGACTGCGCCGCCGAGTGTGAACCAATGCCACGGCATCAGCCCGAAAAACGGTTCATTCGTTACCACCTTGTAGCGGTGCAACCAATCCATCGGCGCGCGGCGCAGGTTCACCCACATCAGCGCGACAAGCATCACGAACGCAGCAAAGATATCGAGCGGTTTGCGTGGCGTGTCGTCTTCCGCGGGCGCGAGGTTGCCGCGTTCGAGCCGCGAGATACCGATGGCAATTGCGATGCCCATAAACAGTCCAAAACTTTCTTCAGCAATTTTCCATTGCGGCAACTGACTGCCGATACTCGTGAGCTTCCAGGCTTCCCCTGAAATGAGCCATTGCGGCAACTGACTCCCAATCGTTGAGAATGGCCCCCACGACACGCGTACCGGATGACGCACAAACACCGCGAGCATAAACGCGAGTCCGCCGCCGATGATGCCATAGCGGCACAACATCAACGCTGCGGAATTTTTGGTGCGCCCTAGGTAAACAACCAGCACAAACAAAATTCCGAGTACACCCGCCCAACTCTCGCTGCGGAATGGCGGTGCAAGCACTAGACCGCCGAACTTCGTAAATAACAAGTAAAAATTCCACCACGCCAACGCGCACAGGAAAAATAGAAACGCTGCGTGCCTGTCCTTCTTACGGGCAACTCCATGCACAATCGACACGACAAGCACGATAAGCGCCGCAAGCCACTCCCCGTCGTGAAAATGATCGACGGTAATTTGTTCGTACGCTTCTTTAACAGGCTCATTGAAAAAGAAGTACAAGTAAACCGTCAGGAATGCCGCGCACATGGTGACAAACACGCGCGCGAAGGATTTAAGCTGCGAACGCTTCAGTGTAAACGCGAGACCCAATATCGCGCCGCCGATGCCTGCCCAAAGCGCACCGCAGAAAAACAGCATCGCATAACCAAACAACACGTCGGGAAACGAATCGCTTACCGCGAACATGGTGTGCTCCATGTAGCTCAACGATCCGCCCCACGACCAACCGACCGCGCCGAAGAGTCCCGCCACCGCCGCACGCCGCTGCCAGTCCGCGCGCCGCGACGCAATACACACCGCAAGCCCGAGCATCGCGCCCGGCACCATCGCGCCGCCTTCATGCCCAACAACGCCGCGATAGCCCCAACCGTATGCCATGACAATGGCCGCAAGCGTGCACATGAAGATGTTATTGCGCGAGGAGTTTTCCAATGTTACGCATTCCCCGCCTGCGCGATGCGGCGCAAAATAAGGAGCGATCGCGGTGGGATTGTCCAGTGGGTGGATGCGTTTGCATCGGCCACATTCGTCGCGACGTACGATTCCGCCGTGCGGATTTCCGCGGGGCTGCGACCAAAGTTGGCGAGCACGATGTGCAAGGCGCGATTCGCGAACACGCTGACGACGACATCCTTCGGACGGGGCGCGGCAAAGAGCGTAGAGTCGCCTACTTCGAGGTAGGCCCAAGTCCCTTCTTCCACCATCGGCAAGTATTGCTTCAACCAGCGCGCATGCGTTGGGCGCGTGTTTGGATTGCCGGGGACGGCGTCCCACGCGCTATACGTGTGCAACTTGCTCGGGTCGGATTGGTACTGCTTCCACGCGTCGCGGCAGCGCTGCATCCAGAAGTCATCGTTGTATTTCACGCCTTCGATCGTGCCGCGTTCGCCGGTGAAGATGCGGCCGCCCATCGTCACGGGAAACTGCATATAGGGGATCGCATGCAGATACGGTTCGTCTTCGTTCTCCACGCTAGTGAAGCCCATGTCGAGACAGGGCACGACATAGGGGTCGTAATTCTTCACTGCTTCGCGCAGCGCATCCGCATTGGTGACCCCTTCGCCGACCCAGAGATAATCGTAGGTCTTCAGTCCGCCGGCTTCTGGTTTCTCGGCGGCGTTGACGTGCAACTTCACGATGCCGCCGCGTCGTTTCACATCCGCGTAGATCAGCGCCAACAGGTCCGCGAACGCGCCATCGTACTGGGGTGTTTCCTCAAACGCCGCGATCTCGTCCTTCGCCAACGGCATCGCTTGTTTGGGCGCGTGCTTGTTCGCGAGATATCCGCCATCGATGTAGATGCCGTCTGCGCCGTATTCATCGAGCACTTGCGCGTACTTCCGCAGAACAAATGCGCGCCAGCCCGGACTCGCGGGCGCGCAACGCGCCATGTCCCAATACCCAACCACTAGAAAATCGCCTTCGCGGCTCCACGCCTGTTTGAAGTCGGGATCGCTGCGCTGCAGAAAACATGGCGACGTGTAGGTGAGCACCTTCATGCCGCGCCGGTGCGCCATTTCGATGAAGCGCCGGTACCCCTCAGGATTGACAGCGGAATACTTGTCGCCTCCGAACAGGCGGAGCGAATCGTTCCAATCGTCGAACACTTGCAGGATCTGGATACCGTGCGCCTGCAATCGATCAAGCTCCTGTTCGTCGTATTCGTCAACCGTCCACGGTTTTCGCGCAGGATACTCGCCGAGGTTGTAACAGCATTGTCCTGGCAGATAATCGGTGATCAGATGTTTACGAAGACACGAACGAATGCTGCGCGTACACGCCGCGATATTAAGCAGACGCAAGCGATGATCTTCTTCCGAATAATTGCGGAGGAGCGACGCGGACTGCGCAGTTTCGGTTGCCGCCGCTGTGCTGATCGGAGTTGCGCTGAGCGGCGCGGTGGCCGCTGCGCCCGCGCTAAGCGTGAGAAAACGACGGCGATTCACGTGAAGATTCCCCTTTTTGCGATATTACTGCGGAAGAACGCGCACAGTCTTGGCAGCGACAAATCGTTTCACCGTCGTTACCGGGGCCTGCGGCGCCTTGAGCGCATCCCGCAAGTATAAAGGCAGCCCCTTACCCGCGTCGCGCGGCGATACATCGATCACGGTGTTCGCGCGAATGGTGAAGCTGTACTTCGCGGGCGGATCGAGCGGCTTCCACTCCGGTCCGGGATCGGTGCACTCCTTCCAGAATTCGTCCTGCTTCCATTTCAGTGTGTACGACTCGGTCGTAGTCGTAATGGGAAATGTAAGCACAATTTCGTCTTTGGGTTGGAGGTTTTCGATGGATAGGTAGCGCCCAATGAATCTTGGATCGCGGGCTTCGCCGTTTACCGCCGCGCGAACTTCGCTCGCGTTGACGTATCCCGGAATTCTGATTGCCACAGACTGCGCAGTCTTGTTACGTATTACGACCTTACCTTCGTACGGCAAGTAACTATCTACATCCAACCACGGCGAAGCGCGGTTGAGCAACAGATTGATTGTCGCGTGTTCGCCATCCGATTGCACGATCGATTCCCACGCGAGATACATCGCGGGTGTGCAATTTCCCGTGCAGCAGATCGTATATAGAAAATTGTGCTCGGGGATCAGCGTGGGGTGTGAGCTGTCGGACAAGAAAGTCCCCATGCAATGTTCAATCGCGCTCTCGTTGCTTTCAGTCTTCGGATCGTATGGCCCAGTAGTTGTATCGTTCTTGCCGCGGCCTTGCGGCATCTGCGCGACCGCCGCGCGCACACGGTCCGCATCGGTGATCTGCAACTCCGCGAGATGATTGCGCACATACTGGTCCGCGTCGTCCCAATAATCGCCGACGCCCGTGCGCGATAGCGCAAGCGCCAGCCAGGTCATATCGCCGGTCGTGCAGCCTTCTCCAAACAACCCGATACGCGCGATCCCAAACGATCGCATATGCTCGTAGCCGTCGCGTACAAACTGCTTCAACCGCGCGTCATTCGTTGCCTGCGCGTATGCCAGCAACCCCATAAGCCCCTGCGTGTGCGCGTGGCTGTGTCCATTGAACTGCGCGTGCTCTCCGCTGGTCACTGCCTTTGGTGCGGCTTCCGATTCCCAGAACCGCGGCTGCACCGTAAAGCGCGACAGACCACCGCTCGTTTCCAAATATTTCGGTTGATTGGACAACACCGCCCACCGCGTCATCGGGCGAATCGCGCGGCCCTGAATAAAAACCTGCAACCAATAGTTTGTCACGCCGAGTGCAGTGGGATTCGTACTGGGCGGGCCGTCGTAATAATAGAGCGCGTCGCCCTGCGCTTGCGCGGACTTCACGTGATCTTCGGCGATGGTATCGATAACGCGCTTCAACTCAGGTCGTGGATCGAGTTGATACAAGTTCACCAGCGCCGCCATCGTGCAGGACACCGGCGTCGGCGCGGTCGGATTCAGCGGCACATCGGCGATCATCCCCTCGTACGATTTCGCGTCCACATCGAGGTTTTCCTCGCTCCCGCTCATCAACCGCGCAAACAACAGCGCCTCCGCGATCTTCCCCCAGTTCGGAGGCCCGCCCGGAAAATCGCTGAGGTAAGGCGGCTGCCCATTGAAATACACGTGGCCATACGGCGCGAAGTGTTTCTCCGGATCGAGGAATGAAGTCAGTCCATGCACGGCAATGCGCGCGCGCTCCGCGAGATCAAGTGTCGCTGGAACTGTTGCCTCGTAGCGTTCGCCGCTTGGCTTGAACGCTTCGGGATTGATTGCACCTGCAGCGTCATAGGCAAACGCGCTAACAAGCGGAATCGTGAGAAGTGCAAGCAGAAGGTGTTTCATGAAAACGATTATCGGGCTGCAGTCGAATCGACTGCAACCCGATAACCCGAAAAATATCCTGCGAGCCCGCCTATTAGCCGGCGAGTTCTTTGGCCTTCGCCAAGGGCGCGTCGTAGTTGGGTTCTTGCGCCACTTCGGGCACATACTCGGCGTACTGCACGACGCCGTTACCGTCGATGACGAACACGGAGCGTTGTTCGAGGCGCAATTCTTTAATGTGGGTGCCGTAGGCATCGCCAAATCCCATGTCGCGGTGGTCAGACAGCGACACGACGTTCGACAGGCCCGCGTTGGCGCACCAGCGCTTTTGCGCGAAAGGCAGGTCCGCGCTGACGGTGTAGCAGACAACCTTGTCGCCGAGCTTGCTAACCGCCTCGTTGAACTTGCGGGTCTGCGTGTCGCACACCGGTGTATCAAGCGATGGCACGACGCTGAGAATGCGCACCTTGCCCGCATCCTTCGCGAGGGTCACCGGGGACAAGTCGTTCGCCAGCAGGTTGAAATCGGGGGCCTTGCCGCCGACGCTCACCTTGCCACCGAGTACCGTCAGCGGGTTGCCCTTGAATGTCAGTTCACCAGTCCGTTCTTGCATGGTTCTTCTCCTTCCAGAAGTTAACTTTCGATTAGACAGCCCAGACCCTATGCTAAACCAAATAGGCGAGCAAGACTATTCCACCGAGGACGATGCGGTAAACCCCGAAGGCGGTGAAGTCGTGGCGCTGGATATAGCGCATGAGGAACGCGACTGCGGCATAGGCCGTGGCAAACGACACGACGGACCCGAGCGCGAGAAGCGACCATTGCTGGCCGGTAAAGCTCAGGCCGTATTCGAGGATATTCGCGGCGCACACGGCAAACATAGTCGGAATGGCAAGGAAAAACGAAAACTCGGCGGCGGCAAGGCGGCTCGCGCCGAGGAGAAGCGCCCCAATGATGGTCGCCGCCGATCGCGATGTGCCGGGCATGAACGCAAGGCATTGAAACAACCCTATGCCGATAGCGATGTACAACGGGAATTCCAAAACACTTTTGTAGTGCTCGGCATGTTTGCGGCGCTCGATTATGATCAGCAGGATACCGCCGACGAATAAGGCGATTGCGATGGGGAACGGATGAAAAAGTCTTTCTTCGATGAAATCCTTCACGAATACGCCGATAATGGGAGCAGGTAAAAATGCGGCGATGACATAACACCACATTCTAATCGTCGCGCTGCGCTGTTCCGGCGGTTGCGTGAACGGGAAGATACGTTTCCAAAAATAAACGACCACGGCGAGAATCGCGGGGAGTTGAACTAGTTCGATAAATGCATGACGGAAACTGTCTTCAGGATTTGCCGTGAGCGGAAAATACTGCTCGACGAGGATCATGTGGCCAGTACTGCTGATGGGCAGGAATTCGGTAATGCCTTCGACAAGCGCTAACACCAACGCGTTCAGATAGACCAACGATACGTCTCCCTTGCCCGGCCGTGAAGCGCGAATCGTAGCATGGCTGGACGGGGACGTGCATGTTGCGATCGAACCTCTCGTAGCCAATGACGTCCAGGGACTCGATTCGTGCTCGTGCGCGTGCTCGTCATCGTACTCGTATGCTCGATCATTCGATTCACGATATTCGATTACGAGTGACGAGCACGCGCACGAGCACGGTTCAACCTGCAGACTTAGAACGGCAAATCCGGGTTGTCGGTGTAGACGTAGAACTCCGTCTCCGACGGTTCCCACCTGTATTTTTGCAGATCGCAGCATTCGGACGCGTTAAACTTAACGCCTTCCTTCTCCAGCAACACGCGCTGCAATACCGGCCGCTCCACCTCGCCGCGCGCACTGATGCCGCCTTTGTGATTGATCACGCGTTGCCAGGGCACGCGCTTGTTCGTGCTCATGCGCAGCGCATAGCCCACGGCGCGCGCCGCGCGCGGCACACCCAGCACGGCAGCGATCTGCCCGTAGGTCATCACGCGCCCGCGCGGAATATCGCGCACGATGCGGTAAACCGCGTCGTAAAATGAATTGGGCAACTCGCGAGAACGCGTTGGCGTTGGTGCAAGTTCTGGCTTCTTCTTTGCGCGGGGCTTTGGTTTCATGGCAGTTACCTTGTCAATACTGCAATCAGCAGCACAATCGACGCAATTAGGATATAGATTGCCCAACCGCAAATTGTAATGAGCGTAGGGCCGATCCCGCCGGAAAAGCTATGGCTGGGGAATCCAGCACGATCTGAAAATTCGTCAGGAAACCAGATGAATGCAAGCCCGACGATAACAAAGAAAGTTAGGGTGCCTGCCGATTCGCCCATAACAACGTCGAATATAAACAGAACAATCACGATCGCCACAAGTAAGGCGGCTAGACGCATCTGCAATTTTTGCATTGCGCAGTGTCTTTTCCGAGGTTATTGGAGCTCTTCCGCGCGAATGCAGGCAACGACGCGGTTTTCGCCGTGCGGTTCCAATGGCGGCACGACTTGCTTGCATCGCTCTTGCATATGCGGACAGCGAGGGTGAAATGGGCAACCTTGCGGCGGATCGATCGGCGACGGCGGATCGCCTTGCAACAGCACCGCGGCGCGATCGCGTTTGCGCGTGGGGTCGGGAATGGGTACGGCGTTGATCAGCGCGCGCGTGTAGGGATGTTGCGGACGATGATAAATATCTTCTGCGCGGCCCAGTTCTACAATTTTGCCCAGGTACATTACCGCGATGCGATCGGAGAGATGCTTCACCACGCTGAGGTCATGGGAAATGAGCAGCAGCGCGAGCTTTTCTTCGCGGCACAATTCGGCGATCAGATTGAGTATCTGCGCTTGCACGGAAACGTCGAGCGCGGAAACCGGTTCATCCGCAATGATGAGCTTGGGCCGTAGCGCAAGTGCGCGCGCGATAGCGATGCGTTGGCGCTGTCCGCCGGAGAACTCGTGCGGATATTTGCGCATCCAACGCGCCGCAAGCCCCACGCGCGCCATCAGCGATGCAACACGCTCGCTCGCTTCGCTGAGCTTGATGAGTCCATGCGCGATCATCGGCTCCGCAATTGCATCGAATACCGTCATGCGCGGATTCAGCGACGCATACGGATCCTGAAATACCATTTGTATCGATGGACGCAATGTGCGCAGTTGTGTGCGCGAGATCGAGGCGAGGTCTTGCCCGTTGAATCGAATCGCTCCGGAAGTCGGCTTCACCAGTTGGACGATGCTGCGCGCGACGGTCGATTTGCCGCAGCCCGATTCTCCCACAAGTCCCAGCGTTTCTCCGGGCGCGATGTACAAATCCACGCCATCGACCGCGCGCACGATCGATTTTCGACGGTTGAAGACCGGGCCTTCCACGATGGGAAAATGCACCCGCAGACTTTGCACATCGAGGAGCGCGCTCACGTGATCTCTCCCGCGAGGATTCGCTTGCACGCCGTCGCGTGGCCAGGGGCGATCTCGGCAAGCGGAATGGGGCCAATTTTGCATTGCGGTTGCGCATGCTCACAGCGCGGCGCGAACGGACATCCTTCCATAGTCGCCGTGAGGTCGGGCGGCGCGCCCTGAATCGTGTAGAGTTGCGCGCCCTTCTCCTGCGTCGCGGGAATTGAAGCCAACAACGCGCGCGTATACGGGTGCTTCGGTTCGCGGAACAGATCATCAACCGTAGCCGACTCGACAATGCGCCCCGCATACATCACGAGCACGCGATCGCAGGACTCCGCAATCACGCCAAGATCGTGGGTGATCAGAATTACTGCCATGCCGAGTTCGGCCTGCATGGTCTTGAGAAGTTCGAGAATCTGCGCCTGCACCGTTACATCCAGCGCGGTTGTCGGTTCATCGGCGATCAATAATTGCGGGTGCGTGATCAACGCCATGGCGATCATCACGCGCTGGCGCATGCCGCCCGAGAACCGGTGCGGGTATTCGCGTAAACGGCGCTCCGCGTCATGAATGCCGACGCGTTTCAGCATGGCCACGGCACGCGCACGCGCATCGGCCTTGGACATATTTTCGTGTATCAGCAGCGGTTCCATGATCTGATCGCCAATGCGCAGATACGGATTCAGCGCGGTCATTGGGTCCTGAAAGACCATGCTGATCTTCTTGCCGCGAATTGTGCGTCGCTGCGCGTTTGTGCAGTGCAACAAATCGACGCCATCAAACTGCGCAGTACCGCTCTCGATTTTTCCAGGCGGCATCGGCACCAGCCCAAGCAAGGAAAGATTGGCGACGGATTTTCCAGAACCCGACTCGCCAACAATCCCGAGCATCTCACCCGGTGCGACGGAAAAAGACACGCCGTCTACCGCGCGTACGATTCCGGCGCGCGTATGGAAATGGGTTTTCAGATTTTTGACGTCAAGCAGCGGCATTGAGGTGTCGGCCCTTCAGGCCTCGAGATAATGTTGGGTACGCCGCACACCTGGGCTTCATAGCCCAGGCTGCGAACCGTATCGCGCCGTAGGCGCTGAATTCGAACAACATTCGCATATCAATTGCCGCTATCGGAGCGCATGTGCACGCCAAATCATTTGAATTGTACAAATTGATCTGTGTCATCTGTGCAGTCTGTGGTTAGTCTTTCGAAATTCGTGGATCGAGCGCATCGCGCAAACCATCGCCAAGAAAATTCAGTGAGAAGAGCGTGATCGATAAGAACAAGCTCGGGAAAATTAAACGCCAAGCGTTGTCTTCCATCACTTTTGCGCCGTCCTGAATGAGCACACCCCATGAACTCATCGGCGCTTGCACGCCGAGTCCGAGGAAACTGATTACCGCTTCGAGCAACATCACCTGTGGGATCGTGAGCGTGGTATAAACGATGATCGGACCAAGCGCATTGGGAATGAGGTGGCGCAGTACGATGCGCCGGCGCCGAAGTCCCATGACGTAAGCGGCCTCGACGAATTCTTTGTGGCGTAGCGCGACGACTTGCCCGCGCACGATACGCGCCATCGTGAGCCATTCTACCGCGCCAATCGCCATAAAGATCAGCACGATGCTCTTGCCCAGATAAACGGTGAGAATAATCACAATGATCGTAAAAGGAAGTGTGTAGAGAATATCGACGATGCGCATTAAAGCGGAATCGATGCGTCCACCCGCGAAGCCCGCGACTGCGCCGTAGATCACGCCAATACCAAGCGATACCGCCGTCGCGCACAAGCCCACCATCAGCGAGATGCGCCCTCCGTAGAGAATTCGCGTGAAAAGGTCACGTCCCAAATCGTCGGTTCCAAACCAGTGCGAAGCACTCGGGGGTGCTGCACCGAGTTCGCGGTCCTGCGTCTCGTACGAGTATCGCGACACCCAAGGCCCAACAATCACCAGCGCTACCATTGCGATCAGCAGAAAGAAACTAATCGCCGCAAGATGGTTTTTGCGCAGACGACGCCACGCATCGCGCCAGAGCGACGCACCGGCTTCGATATGCGTTGGGGCTACGTCAGTCATAGCGCACCCGTGGATCGAGCCACGCCTGCGCGACATCGACGATGAGATTGAAGATCAAAATCAGCACGGCATAGAACAGCACCGCGCCCATTAGCATCGTGTAATCGCGGTTAAACGCGGCATCCACGAACTGTTTCCCCAAACCGGGAATGATGAAAATCTTTTCGACAACAAACGAACCGGTGAGCAAGCCCGCCGCGGCTGGGCCGAGAAATGAAATGACCGGTTGCAATCCACCGCGCAGTGCGTGACGCAAGACTACGCGCGTTTCGCTGAGCCCTTTCGCGCGCGCCGTGCGGATAAAATCCTGTGCGAGCACTTCGAACATGCCGCCGCGCGCAAGCCGCGCAATGTATGCGGCGTACACAGTCCCCAGCGTGATCGATGGCAATATTTTTTCCGCGGGCGCGTCCCACCCCGATACCGGCAGCCACTGAAACTTCAACGCGAATATCAACACGAGCAGCGGCCCCATGACGAAAGTCGGCATGCAGATGCCCGCCATCGCGATCGACATCGGAATGTAATCGGTGAGCGTATTCGGTCGCAGCGATGCAATGATGCCTGCGCTAAGACCGATAATCAGCGCGACGATGAGCGAGTAGAAACCAAGCTCGACAGACACAGGCGCGCGCAGCACTATCCACTGGCTGACGGTGCGGCTTGGCTGTTGCATTGACGGCCCGAGATCGCCGCGCACGAGGTCCCACATGTACATTGCGTACTGCTGTGGCAACGGCGCGTTGAGGTTGTAGGATTCGCGAATTTGTTCGAGCACTTCCGGCGGCACGTGGCGCTCGCCTTCCATGAAGGGACCACCCGGCGCAAGACGAATGAGGAAAAAGACAAGCGTCGCGATGATGAGGAAAACCGGTATGAACCCCAGTACGCGCCGCAGAATAAATCGTATCATGCTTGCGCGTCCCCGCCGCTCCGGGCTACGACTTGTTCCGCGTGACGGACATGTACTTGTAGTTCATGTAATTGAGAATGTTGCCGTCGCATCCCTGCAAATCTGAATTTATCAGATAGCGTTGGCGGTAGGTGTAGATCGGAATAATCGGCGTCTGGCTGAGCAGCAGTTTCTCCGCTTCCTGCATATACGCGAAGCGCTGCTTTGGATCGAGCTCGTGGCGCGCCTTCTTTTCCAGCTCGTCGTACTGCGGGTTGGACCAACCCGTGCGGTTGTTGCCGTTATCGGTCGTAAAACATTCGCAGTAGTTCATTGGATCGAGAAAGTCCGCGATCCACCCCGCGCGCACGACGTCGTAATTCAGCGTCGTCATCGAACTAAGATAGACCTTCCACTCCTGCTTGTTGGTCACGACATTAATGCCGAGGCCCTTCTTCCACATGTCCTGCACCGCTTCGGCAACAAGCTGATGGTCTTCGCTTTCGTTATACAAAATTTCGATATCGCGCATGCCCTTGCCATCGGGATAACCCGCTTCGGCAAGCAGTGCCTTCGCTTTTGCGAGATCGTAGGGAATGCCCGCCTCCGCCGTGTACCCGCCAAGACCGGGTGGTGTGAGCGCGTTGGCCGGTGTAAACGCGCCGAAGAGTACATCGTTACAAACCGATTCTTTATCGACAGACATCGCCAGCGCGAGCCGCACGCGCGGATCGTCCAGCGGCGGGCGCGTCACATTCATGCGATAGAAATACGTGCCGGCAAATGGCTCAAGCTTCAGCACAGAAGGATTATCTCGCTTATACACCGGCACTTTCGTGATCACCAGCGTTTCGATCGTGTCCACTTCACCCGCACGAAACATGCGCTCCGCCGTTTGCAGGTTACCGTTGACGGGATAGAACTCGATCTCGTTCAGCTTGATGTTCTTCGCGTCCCAATAGTGCTCGTTGCGCACGACGCGGATAAGTTCGTTCGGCTTCCACTCCGCGAGCTTAAACGGTCCGTTCGAGACCATGTTGCCCGCGAGGATCCAGTCGCTCTGCCGGTCGTCGATTTTCCCATGCTTTTCAATTGTCGCTTGCTGCACGGGAAACCACGCGTTGTGCATCTGCATCGACAAGAAGTAGGGCGCTGGATACGCAAGCTTCACTTCGAGTGTCGCGTTGTCGATCGCTTTCACGCCGACCTGCGCGAAGTCTTCGATCGTTCCCTTATTAAATGCTTCGGCATTCTCAATGCACCAGGGCATGTACGAATACTCCGCCGCAAATTTTGGCGAGAGAATCCGCTTGAAGCTGTACACGAAATCGTTCGCGGTCATCGGCGCGCCGTCCGACCATTTCGCGTCCGGATTCAAATGAAAGGTGTAGGTTCTTCCGTCTTCGGATATTTCCCAGGTCTTCGCAACGCCGGGTTCGACCTCGAGCGTCTTCTGGTTCAGTGTGGTTAACCCTTCGAAGAGCGAGGTGAGGATGCGGTGCTCGGTGTGTCCTGTCGTGAGTTGCGGATCGAGCGACTGCGGTTCCGCGTCCGCCGCGACACGCAGTACGCCTTCGCGTGGGGCTTTCGATTTGGAGGTCGAACCGGATTGGCCGTTGCACGCAGATAGCGTCAATGCAATAGCGATGCAGAGCGATGTGTGACCGAGTAAGAACCGCATGAGGCGCTCATTATACTCGCGCGAAACGAATGCTCAAGTTTCGCGGCGCGCCTTTCCCGTCACGCGGCAACCATTCAAAAATGAGAGGCGGAGTTCCCGTCAGCCGCTCGCGGGGGTTGTTGCGGCCGCCTAGAAACTCCGCTTCTTCAGCCCGATTTGAATCGCGCGTAGCAGCGCGATCAAACCAGTATCGTTGGTTAGTCTGTGATCACCTTCCCGCGCATCCCGCGGTATACCGCGAGCGCTGCGAGACCTGCACCCATCAAGAGTGCCGTCGCCGGTTCGGGAACAATCGTGCCGTTCTTCATGTCCCACGCCTCAAACCGGCTGTCCAGTTCAAGCGCCGGCTGTGGGGAAGATTCCGGCACATTGCGCATGGATGCCGGATTTATTTTCAGTTCGGGCGCGAGTTCGAAGCTGGAATCCGCAGCATCCGAACGCGCCGGCGCGTCGAGCACGCCTTGCAGCGCCGCCCCATCACCGGGCGCATACGTGCCAACCGGGGTATTCAATTCGCCTGCCACCTGCTCCGTCGTTACGTCGGCCGCAGCATCAAACGCGCCCGCCAAGGCCAAATTCACAAAACCCAAAATCAGCACCGTGCCGAACTTATTGCGCACGGAAAACATACCCATCTCCACTTCTACTCCTTACAGCATTTGGTCAATCGTCCAGTGGACCTTGCACCTTTACCCCACTGATTCGTCGGGTGTACCCGGACATGCTCAGACTGAGCAATATCCTTGCCAAGATCGGCGAGAGGGTGGATCGGCTTGAAACGGCTGGATTTATGAAATACTGTACAATTGACTAACAATAAGCCAAGTGATAAAAACCGGCAAGTCTAAATTATTGTATGTCAGGCATGAATAAGCTTTACGCCGAGACCGAACAACCTTGAAGAGATTCGCAGCACTCACGGAATGCATACTTTATCGCGCAACCGTGAATAATTGCAGACAATCGCGTAGGCGCGTATGGAAAAAGTTACGCGCAGGAAGTTCGCTGCAACAGGAAATCTGATTACGGTGCGTTCACGACGCGGAAGTTTGCCATCATGCCGAGGTCCTCGTGCGTGAGAATGTGGCAGTGGAAGAGTGACTTGCCTACGAAATCGAGGAAGCGCATCCGCACGCGCACGATCCCAAAGCCGGGCACGATCACGGTGTCCTGCCAGCGCTTGGGCTTCACAGGATTTCCGTTGATTTCCGTGACCTGGAACGGATTCACGTGGATATGGAAGGGATGCTCGTCGGAAGTTGCGCTAGTGATAATCCATTCTTCAACGGCACCCAGCGGAATTTCCTCGTCAATACGATCGGGATCGAATATCTGACCGTTTATCGCGAATACTGGAATCATCTCTCCGGGCCCCGGCGAATCCACGCTGAATGTCACCTGGCGCACCGTTTCCACTTCGTCGTCTTCGATAAACACCAGGGACGACGGTGCAGGAAGGTTATTGGGCAGCGGCATGTTCAGCGCCGAGCCCGAGACCTCCACCGTCGCGATGATTTCTTCCTCAATCTCGCCGAAGCCCTGGTCATAGGCCAGCTTGCGAAGGTAGTACGTGCCCGCCGCGCCCGCCTTCACCAGTACGTCCGCGCGATTACCCGGCGCAATGATAATGCTGTCCACTTCATCGGGCTTCTTGAAAGTAATCCCGTCCATCGCGATGTGGTGGAAGTTATGATCGTCAAGCGCAAGCGGCGTGATTTGATCCACGCCTGCCTGGATAAAGCGCCAGCGCTGCACTTCGCCCGGGCGCATGCTAATCGTTGGGTTGACCTGGCCGTTCACCGTGCGGTGCAGCACGGAACCCGGGAACATCGCATGCGTTTGGCCTTCGTGAAACGCGTGCTCGTCCAGTAGGGGGGTCTCGTCGTTGGTGTCGATGCGGAGTTCCTGAAGGATCAGGATATGCTCCGTCGCGTCGGCGATTTCGGGCACTTCATCGATATCGCCGCGCACGATCAGCGCGCCCGCCATACCGCCCATCACCTGCACTGCGACCGTACCGTGATGGTGCGGGTGATACCAAAACGTCCCGGCAGGATGGTCCGCGGGAATATCGATCTCCACATCATGGGTCGTACCGGGCGCGAACATCCGGTAGGGATTGTCCGCGATGCCTTTCGGCGAAACGTGCAGTCCATGCGTGTGGAAGTTGGTGGTGTTGAACCCGCCGTGATCCATACCCTTTCCGGATTCGAGCAGCGACATTGCCGATTTGCCGTGATCATCAGGGAGTTCATTCGTGATTCGCAGCCGCAGGGTGTCACCAGGCTGCACTTCGAGCGTGGGTCCCGGGATAGACCCCTCGTAGGTGCGCGAGAAGAGCGTATCGGTGCCGATCCGATTCTGCGCAAGCCGCACGGTTAAATCGGTGTCCAGCAGCCCGTTAACCGAACTGCGCGTCTCAATCTTTCGTATGAAATTATTCTTCGGACAACCCTGTATGAAAGCGGCGCCGGCGCCAAAAGCGGCAGCCCCTGCCCCACGCTTAATAAACTGACGGCGATTGATCTTCATGAAAAACACCTCGGAATAGTACAACCCGGGACCGCGCCTGTGACAAGTGTAAAGTCTGGCACATGCTACTCCATGCACGCAAGACCGTAGCGCATTGTGTTCCACGCGATCGGTTGTTAGCATGGACGCAAATGAGCACCTTTACGCCTTTCGCCTGGAACCATTGCCCCATCTGCGGGTCAAAGCTGGATCCGGCGCATGACGGACAGAGCGATCGGCCGCACTGCACGGCGTGCAACCGCTTCTATTACTCGAACCCGACGCCTGCGGCGTGCTGCATCGTCACGCAAGGCGACGAAATCCTGTTTGTACAGCGATCGGTTGAACCCTGCAAAGGGCTTTGGTGTTTGCCCGGCGGCTTCGTCGAATTGGATGAATCTCCCGAGGATGCCGCGCGCCGCGAACTGGAAGAAGAGACAGGCATTCGCGCGCTGGACCTGCGACTACTCGGCACCAACGCGCAAAAGAGCCGCTTCGGCGCGGTGCTTGTGATTGCCTATGCAGTAGACTCGTGGGAAGGCGAAGTCACCGCCGCGACCGACGCGATGGACGCCGGCTTCTTCACGAAAACAAACCGGCCCGAACTGGCGTTCCAGGCGCACCGTGATTTACTCGCGCGCTTCGACGCACTCGGCGACGCCGGGCATCCGTTGCTGCCGTTATAAAGGAGCGCGGGCGTCCCGCCCGCATTTAATTGAGGACCAGAACCATGCGCATCGTTTCCATCATCATGTTCCTTCTGTTACTGCTGAGCGTGGCGGTGCAGTACAACGACCCCGATCCTTTTACCTGGGCCATAATCTATGCCTTCGGCGCCGCAATAACCTGGCCCGCGATCCGAGGACGCTACACCGTGTGGGCATTGGCCGGTCTCATCGCCTACACATTCGGCTTCTTTTATTGGATGCCCAACGAAATGGTGGAGCACCCGTCGAACCTGTTTCTCGATCTGCGAATGCATGAAAAAGGCGTGGAAGAAGTCCGCGAAGATATCGGGTTGTTAATCTGCGCCGTCTGGATGCTGGTGCTGACCGTGATGTGGTGGCGCACGAGAAACAAGATCGCGACAGAGCCTGTGCCGCAAATGGATCAGATCACGGGAAAGGCAGAATAAGCATGCGAATAAGAGCGATCGCAGTTGTCTGCATCCTGTTCGCGCACTTGCCCGCATGGGCAGCCTACGAGATCGCGGCGTTCTCCGCGGATGTCACCATTCCACTCGGCCACGCCTGCATGGGCGGCGGAATCTTGCCTGCGCAGCAGATTGTCGATCCGCTCGAAGCGCGCGGCGTAGTTATCCTCGGCGCGGAGAAACCGTTTGTTCTGTTGTCCGTGGATTGGTGCGAAGTGCGTAATGACGCCTACGATCGATTCCGCGAGGTGATCGCGGAGGCTGCATCGACCACGCGCGATCGGGTGCTGATCTCGTGCACGCACGTACACGATGCGCCTGTGGTGGATTTCACCGCACAAAAACTTTTGGACGAGGTTGGGCTACATCGGTCGCTCTGCGACGCGAAGTTTGCGGAAGACTGTTTTCAACGCACCGCCGCGGCATTGCGCGACAGTCTGCAATTCAAACATGCGATCACCCACTACGGTGCCGGCATGGCGGAGATCAAAGAGCTCGCATCCAACCGCCGCTGCGTGATGCCCGACGGTTCCATCAACTACAACCGCACGAGTTCCACCGCGGATGCCGGGTTGCGCGCCACTGACGCCGGCGAAGTGGATCCCGTATTGCGCACATTGAGTTTCTGGGACGGCGACACACCCGTCGTCGCGTTGCATGCCTTCGCGATTCATCCGATGAGTTACTACGGTAAGGGCGGCGTCTCCGCCGATTTCCCCGGCATCGCGCGGCGCGCGCGCAACGCGGACATGCCCGGCGTATTTCAGATTTACTTTTCGGGATGCAGCGGCGATGTGGTGGCCGGTAAATGGAACGACGGCAATCCCACCAATCGCCAGGTGCTCGCCGAGAAAATTCGCGCGGGGATGACTGCGGCGTGGGAAAAGACCGAGCGGCATCCAATCGAGTCGATCGCGTTTCGTGTCGCGCAAATGACGCTCGAACCAAAATCGTCCACAGGGTATTCGGAAGAGGAATTGAAAGCGCAGATTGCCGACAAGGATCTCAAGCAGTTTCTTCGTAACCTCGCGGCAATGGGTTTAAGCTGGCGCATGCGCTGGGCAAAAGGCCAACCCATCGAAGTTCCCTGCGTTGATTTCGGCAAAGCAAAGTTTCTGTTAATGCCTGCCGAATCGTTTGTCGGGTATCAGCTGATGGCGCAAAAACTGGATGCCAACCACTTTGTGTTTACCGCGGGCTACGGCGAGTCCGCGCCGGGATACATCCCAACGGCGTTCGCATCCAGCGAAGGATTCAATGAAGCGCAGGATTGGTGTTGGGTCGCGCCGAATTCCGAAGCGCCGATGCGCAACGCTATGGCGGAAGCATTGGGCGTCGCGGAAAACTGAATTGTGCCGGCCTTTCAGGCCTCGAACCGTTGAGGGTGTCTGCGTGTCCCTGGGGTTGACACCCCAGGCTATGAGTCGTGGCGCGCCGTTGGCGCTGAATTGCATACGGCCATCGGGTAGGATTCAGCCACCAATGGTTCAACTTTCCGCGAGTTCGATGAGGTTGCCGTCACTGTCGCGAATGTAGGCAGAGCGACCCCAGGGATATTCGGTCGGCGGCGCAACGATCGTGACGCCTTGTGCCTGCAGTTGCGCAAAGGCTGAATCGAGATCGTTGACCGCGAAAGCGATGTGGTTCTCGCTGGGAAGGTCGTTCGGGCCGGGCGTGTAGTTTTCGTGAATGAGCACCGTCACATCGTCGCAGCGGAAACTGGCGATCGAATTGTTCGAAAATACAGGTTCGCTGCCGAGAAGATTGCGGTAAAAATCCGTCATGGCAGGGACGTCGTTGGTGAAGCGCGCGATTTCGCTGAGTTTCATGAGACAGAGCGTAGCATATGGACGCGAGGTGGATTGAATGTTGTCGTTAATTGCAGTCGCGCTGTGCGCATTGCCGCCGCTGCCTGCGCATGGCGAAACGGTCATGATTCCGGCGCAGGAATGGGAGTTCGCGCCGGGCCCTCGCGATGTAAAAGTTTACGTCTACTATCCGCAAGGCGATATCAAAAGCGTTGGCTCGCAAACCGGCCTGATGCTGTGCCTGCACAACTGGGGCGGCACAGGCGCAATAGGCGCGCCGGACCCCGTGCAGGTTGCGGATCGTTACGATGTAGTCGCGATCTGCGTGGACTACTTGCAGAGTGGCAAGTGGGACGCGAGCAAAGGGATTCCCTACGACTTCGGTTACTTGCAGGCCCTCGATGCGTTGCGCGCGCTCAATTACGTATTTCAATCGTTAGAGCTAGCGAAGACTCCCTTCGCGCGCGGACGCATCTACGCGACCGGCGGCTCCGGTGGTGGCAACGTCGCGCTAATGGCCAACAAGCTCGCACCAAAAACCTTCGCCTGCGTTGTTGCCATCAGCGGAATGGCGAAATTAACCGATGACATTGCGTACGGCCTGCCCGGCGGCAGCGAATTAAATGCGGGATATTCGCAGGACAAAAGCTCGAAGGCCTACTTGGCGCTCGATGCACAGGAACTTCGCGATATTGGCAACGAGGACCATTTGCTCGAAATGCGCGTGCTTGGTAATCGCGCAAAAATTATTGCCATTCATGGCGTGAACGATACCGTGTGCCCGTCGGAAGATGTGGTGTGGATGGCGAGAAATTTTGAGCAAACCGATTTGGATTTCGATCTGCACCTGATCTCAAAACAGGACATCGAAAGCGATATTTTCAAAGATACGAAACATTCGTTGGGCGACCGCACAAAGATTCTTTTCAAATTCGGCGATCGCTACATGCAGCCCGGCTCAAAGTGGATGCGTGTGCGCGAAGGCGAAACCCTATTCGAAAATTACGAACTACCCGGGTGGCCATCTGTAAAGTATCCTACGCGAAACGGCCTCTACACGATTTCCTACGGCGAAGACGGGATGCCGATAGGCGAATTCATAAGCAATACTGATGCACCGCCAAGTTCCGCGGGTAAATGACCGATCACGGGGTGGATCGCTAATGACCAAGAGGGGGACACACCATGGGTAACGACAAAAAGAAAGTTCCGTTGCGGCACACTTTTCTATCGATTGTAGCGCTATTGTCCTGCGGCATGCTCTTGCCGCAATGCGATCCCGGTGGGTTCAAAGCATCGGACTTTGTAAAGGTAAGTCAAAACGGTTTCGATCCCGTTGACCACGAGGAAGACGTCAATAGCTACGCGTGGGCTATGCGCTACTTCAAAGCGGACGGCGCGCAGGACGGCCACGTATATGTTGGCACGGGCAACAACATCGCGGGCTTGATCGGGTTTTACTTTACCGGCCTGATCGAAGGCGGCGAAATCGATCTCGACGAAGCCCCCGCGCGCCCACCAGAGATTCGCAGGCACCGCCCCGATCTTGGCGACGACGTGTGGGAAACCGTCTTCGATTATCGCGACGTGGAAACGGACGGCGAGTACAAGACTTCGGGCTTCCGATTCATGGGCACCTACCGCGCGGTAGATGCCGATAACAAAGGCCAGCGCTCAAAATACCTCTATACCGCCACGCAAGGGCTCGAATCCGTGCTCTGGCGATCGAAGACCGGCGACCCGGGCGATTGGCAACAAGTCTTCAGCACCGGCGAAAACGGCGCGTCGATCCGATACTTCGCGGAACACAACGGCAAGATGTACCTCGCGTACGCCTACGACACCTACGAAGCCAATCCGCCACCAGGAGAGATCTGGGTGTCCGACGACGGCCTGAATTTCGAACCGCTGATGCAAGACGGGTTTGGCAATCCGCACAACCGCGGCATCGAGTTCTTGATTTCGTATAACAACTGGCTCTATGCGGGCACGAAGAACGACAAGGACGGCTACGAAATCTGGAAGCTCGAAGGGCCCGACAAAGGCGCGGGTGCAATCAAACTCATCGACGGCGGCGCGACGGATCCGCGCAACGAGATCGCGGGCACGCCTTGCCTGTTCAAAGGCCAGCTCTACATCGGCAGCATTATTTTCTTCGGGTTTAATCCCACGCAGGCAAACGGATTCAAAGGTTGCGACATCATTCGCATCGATGAAAACGACGACTGGGAAACCGTCGTCGGTCCGAACTCAATCTCCGGCTATGACTCCGGCTTCAACTTCTTTATGAACGCCTACTGCTGGTGGATGGAAGAACACGACGGCTGGCTCTACGCGGGCACCTGGGATCAAGGAACGATCTTGTCGTGGTTCCTCGACGATCTGCCCACGCTGATCGCCTTCATCCAAACCGGTGAAATTCCCGAGGACGTCGATGACCTCCCGCTGGAATACGAACAATGGTACAAGCTCACGCAGGCGGGCGCAGACATTTTCAAAACGCAGGACGGCGTCAACTGGTTCCCCGTCACAATCGACGGTATGGGCAACCGCACGAACTATGGATGGCGTACGATGGAATCCACGCCGGACGGTTATCTCTATCTCGGCTCCGCGAACCCTTCGGACGGCCTGGAGATCTGGCGCGGGAAAACAGAGGAAGCGAAACAATAGCCGAACCATTTCAATATCGCGACGCGACGAATGCCGATTGCGCTGCGGTAGAGCAACTCGTATTCGACGTCCTCGCCGAATATGGATTAGCGGCCGAGCCCGAAGGTGTCGATGCTGACTTACGCGATTTGGAAGGGGCTTATTTCGAAAGAGGCGGCTGGTTTGGTGTCTGGCTTGACGAGAACGGCGCCATTATCGGATCGGCTGGCCTGTGCAAAGTGAATGACACCACCTGCGAACTTCGCAAGATGTATTTGCGCGCATCTGCGCGCGGCCGCGGTTACGGAAACATCATGATCGGGCGGGCGTTGACCGAAGCGAATCAAAGAGGCTTTGTCCGCATCGAATTGGAAACGGCCGGCATATTGAAAGAAGCGATCGCCCTGTACGAGAAATTTGGCTTTCGCCGCAAACCCCTGGGAACGCATTGTGCGAAACGCTGCGACGTGGCAATGGTTCTGGACCTGCCGACTGCCTGAAGCGCAGCTACTATTCGGCGGCCTTCTGCGCTTTCTTCTCCTGCAACTGCGCAACCACAACGCGCTGGAGAAGAATCTCCAGGAAGCGCACAAAAAGGTTCGGTTGCACCTCGAACGCAGGAGCGGGCAGAACGGAAATTCGGTGGATGTGCTTCATACGTTAACTGAGGATCGGCAGGCCACCCTGCAAATCGCGCATGAGTTGTGCCTGCGCAGTATCGCCTTCGAGATCGTAGGCGTGGATGAGATTGTTCAGCACACGGCGAATGATGTCCACCGGCGTGGCCGCATCGGCAAGCGCCTGCCACAACCGCTTTGGCATCTGCGCGCGAATCGTGCCGATCTCTTTTTCGGTGAGCATGCGCCCGCCGTCGAAACAATCGAAGAAAACTGTACGCCCGCCCATCCGCGCACGCGCAAGAAAATGCCCCGGCGCGCAACACCCTTCAATCGCGACACCACAGCGCGCGCCCACCAGAATAAAAATACACGCGAGGCTGATCGGCAGACCCAACTCGTTCTGAATCACATGGATCAAATTACTGTTCAGAGGCGCGTAGTACTCCTCGCGGTTCCCGCGCAGGTTTTTTACGCCAAACAAGAAACGGCTCAGCGAAAGCGCGTCGCGCGTGTGACAAGTGGTGAGATAGTCTCGCGAAAGATCGTCGAGCAAATCGCGCAACGACACCGGCGGCGTCCAGCCATATTGAAACTGCGCGAGCAGCTCAAATGCAGTCTCCATCTGCGCGTTCGGGTCTTGCAGTTTCGGCCATTCGCCCCACGCTTCCCATCGCATTTCGGCCTTGCGGTGGGCGAAGAGGATGCGTTCGGCGGCGCGCCGCTGCGCGGGGGAAAGTTGATGATCCATCGCGGCGAGTTCGTCTTCGAGCGATTGCCCGAAAGAAAGCAACTCGCGCAGCACGAGTTCGCGCACATCATGTGACGCGCCATCGAGTAGATCGATCAGATGCGGAATGTCACTTCGATTTGCCATCGGTGCAGCCCTGAATGCCGAAAGTATGGCACAGTTCGGGGTGTGTTATCATCTTTTTCGCGCGGGCATTTTGATTGGTGACTGCGAGAATAACTTAAGCATGGGAGTTGTGGAAGGACCGTGGCAAAACAATTCTGCACGCGAATTTATTTATATACTGCAATTACCGCAATAGCGCTCGCATCGTACGCGGAATCGCCGGTGCCACCCGCCGATATACGAACACTCCTTCCGCAAATTCATTCAGAAGATATTCGCCGCCACGTCTTCTATCTCGCCTCCGAATCGCTGCAAGGCCGCATGACCGGAACGGACGGCGAACGCGCCGCAACCGACTACGTGGCCGAATGTTTTCGCGCGCTTGGCCTTAAACCCGGGGGTAAGGATGGTTCGTTTTTCGATCCCTTTGCGTTCACCGCGGGCGTGTCCCTTGGCAACGGCAATGCACTTGCGCTGCATCACGGTAGCGAATCCAAATCATTCGACGTCGATTCCGATTGGCGCCCGCTCGCGTTTTCCAAAATGGGCGATGCGGAAGGCGGCGTGGTGTTCGCGGGCTATGGCATCGTCGCGCCCACGCACCAGGAACAAGCCGAATACGATTCCTATGTGCATCTCGACGTGACGGACAAATGGGTGCTGGTATTTCGCTTCGTACCGGAAAATGTGCCCGCGCCGCGCCGTCAATACCTCAATCGCTACGCGGGCCTGCGCTACAAGGCGATGCTCGCGCGCGATCGCGGCGCGAAGGGACTCATCGTAGTAAGCGGTCCTAACTCGAAAGTATCGCAGCCGCTCGTGGTGTTGAATTTCGATGCCTCGTTTTCCGGATCGAGCATCGCCGCTGTCAGCGTTACCGATGCGGTCGGGGATGCGTTATTGGCGTCGGCCAACAAATCGCTCAAGGAATTGCAGGACAAGCTGGATACGGGCGATCCGATGATGGGATTCCCAATTCCCGAGATTAACATTGCTGCAACCGTCAACATTCAGCAGGAAAAACGGACCGGCCGTAATGTGCTGGGCAGGCTCGATCCGCCGTCGGGCAAAACCGAATCCGTGGTCGTCGTCGGCGCGCATGTCGATCATCTAGGCGCGAAGGCATCGACCGGATCGCTCGCGCGCGACGATGAACGCGAACAGATTCATTACGGCGGTGACGATAACGCCTCGGGTGTTGCGGGCGTGCTGGAGATCGCGCAGTGGTTTGTGAACGGAGACGGCGCTGCGCATCGTCCCAACCACAGCATTCTATTCGCCGCGTGGTCGGGCGAAGAGTTGGGCCTGTTAGGTTCCGCGCACTACACGCGCGAACTGTCCGAGCAACTCCACGCAGAGAAACTGTCGCCGGCCATTAGCGCGTACGTGAACATGGACATGATAGGACGCCTGCGCGACAACGTCGTGATCGGCGGCATCGGATCCAGCTCGATCTGGAACGATGAGATCGAAAAAGCCAAAACGAATTTGGATCTCGCGATTTCGACCCAGGACGATAGTTACTTGCCCACCGATGCCACATCGTTCTTCGTGAAGGGCGTCCCATTCATCAATGCCTTCACGGGCGCGCACGAGGACTACCACACGCCGCGCGATACGGCGGAAAAAGTAAACTGCGAAGGCGCAGCGAAAATCGCGCAGTTCATGGCGAACGTCACGCTATCGCTCGCGAACCGCGATGCCGCGCCGGACTACATCGGCCAGGCCAAACCGCAAGGCAGCGGCACGGACACCGGCCTGCGCGCTTACCTCGGCACCATCCCTGACTACGGGCAGAACGGCGTAACGGGCCTGCCCCTCGCCGGTGTAGCCGAAGGCGGCCCCGCATCGAAAGCGGGATTAAAAAGCGGTGACGTAATCGTCGAACTCGGCGGCATGAAAGTCGAAAACATTTACGACTACACCTACGCGATCGAAGCGCTGAAGATTGGCGAAGAAGTCGGCGTCGTAGTGACGCGCAACGGCGAGCGCGTTGAAATGAAAATCACCCCAGCGCCCCGGGAGTAAAGAACTCGTTCCCGAAGCTCTGCTTCACGTCACGCTTCGATTTGATCTTTAGCAAGGATATACGCAACGGCATCCGCGAGATCCCGCGCGATGTACTCCGGCATATGCGGAAACGGCTCGCCGCGTTTATGAAGTTCGTCATCCAACCCGCCAAGCGTGAAGATGGAGCGGCACCCAGCATTTTTTGCCGTCACTACATCAGAAAACATATCGCCCACAAAGTAGGTCGCCGCGAGGTCGAAGCCAAACCTCCTTTGCGCTTCGAGCAACAAACCCGGCTGCGGTTTCCGGCATTCGCATGCCGCCGTTTTCAGGTGCGTGCAATAAAAAAATTCTTCGATCGTCGCACCCTCGCTGCGCAACACCGTGCGCAACGACTCCGAAACCAGGTCCAGCCCTTTCTGCGTAAGCAGCCCAAGCGCAACGCACTGTTGATTGCTCACGACGATGACTGCGTACCCCTGCGCATTCAATTGCGCGATCGCGCGCGCAGCTCCCGGCAGGAGATCGATCATCTCCGGCGACGTGATGTACTCCCCGCGCGTAACGCGATTGATCACACCGTCTCTATCCAGAACGACATACTTGTTCATCACAAAATCCTACTATAAAACCTGGCCATTATGTGTAGGCGCGGTCTCTTCGCGTACCGCGCAACCTTTCGGTATCGCGCCACCCGCCCGCATGATCGGCTTTCTCATATTGCGTCATAGTTTAGACGGGCCGACAGCGCAGAATTCCGAAAAAGCCCGGGCGGTTAAATCGGTATAATCGCGCAGGCTCCGGCAAAGCATGAGACAGCAGGGTTCATGAAAAAGACAGACGTATCGATCGCCTTGACGCTGGGATTGCTGATCAGCGCCGTGGCGGTGTGGTTTACCCAGCCGTCCTGGTACAAAAACCTCGCAAAGGAAATTCGCGAATGGCGCGAACCGCGCCGGCCCGCCATGAACCGATACATCGAACGCGATCGCATGCGCCGCCAGGAGGAAGCGGAAAACGAACGACGCAAAGACAGTCCGGATCGCCAAACGGACAGTACCAAGATGGAGGCAAATTACGCTGGCCCCAAGATGACGTTTACGGTGATCGACGCAACGACAAAGGAACCTGTGAAGTCCTTCCGCTACCGTCGCTACTTCGAAGCGCGGCGTCCCGGAGATCCGCCGCGAGAGATTCCATGGAACAGCGTTTCAAGTGAATCCGGGACTTTTGAAATCGCTGCCGAGCGCACTTTCGTTCCCGTCAAAAGACCAAATGACGACACCCTTGTGCAGACAGAGATCTGGAAAATGGCGATCGAAAATGAAATGCAGAAGCGCCGGGCACAGTCGGATACGCTGGAGGTTTCCGCGGAGGGATATCAGCAAGAGTCGCTTCTATTGTTCGAATTCATGAATTCGCAACAGGCGGCAACGGGCCAGCCAAGGGAGATTCGGCTTCTCCGGTTGGATGCATCTGCGGCAAGTACTGAGAAGGAAGCGCGAATCCGCGAAGAGTCTGAGAAAGTAAATGTCCAGAACGAATACAATCAGCTGGTCAGCGCAAGTAGAAAGGCCGCTCGGTTGGTCGTGCCGGAAAATGCGCGCGCACGCGTGCAAGGTACCGTAACGGTAAACGGTGAACCGCCGAGTGAGGGTATGATTTTCTTTTCGAGTCCCATGGTGCCCGAGATATTGGAAGTCCACATCGCACCCGATGGTTCGTACAATGCCGAAGCATTGATGGCGGGTTCCAATGTGTTGACGCTGCGCGCAACGATGGACGGTGTCGAGTGGCAGGAGCACCGGGAAACAATCACTCTGAGTAAGGACGCGCCAAACGCCTACTCCTACGACTTTGAATCCACTGGAACGTTGCTCGGCACTATCACCGGTTTACAGGAAGGCGAGGTGGGCGGCATCTTTGCCATCAAGGGCGATTACGAGTTGAACAACGTCACCGAAGATGACCTGTATGACTTCGGCGAGATTTGTGAAGGTGAGGCGCGCCCGAATAAGGAAGGCATCTTCAAAATTCGCGAACTCGAGGAAGGTAAGTACACGATCATCGCGATCGCGGAACGCCACGTTGCAGGCGAGGATTCGTCGTTCCTTTATGTCACAGACACCGTCGAGATTAGGGCTGGTGAAGAGGCGAATGTTTCGCTATCGCTGAATTGAAATGTACGCCAAAGGCTGAAGCAATCGGGTTCCTGTTCGCCGCCCCATAGTTCCCTTAATTCCCGCCCAGATCCACGTTGCAACACGCGCGATTCACGCAAGCTCAAGCGCGCTCACCAATCGCATCGCCGCGGCGCGGACTTCCGGGTTACTGTCCGCGGTCTTTTCGCGAACATCTTCGAGCGCAGACGTCGCACTCGCACCAAGCAGCTTGATCGCGCGCATCGCTTCCAGTTGCACCGCCGTATCGGAATCGCCCAGTTCGTGGATCAACGTAGCCAGCACCGCGCCCGCATCTTCGCCGCATGCGATCAACGCATGGCACGCGGCCACGCGCACGTCCGCGCGCTCGTCGCCAAGCCGGAAACGCAGCGCATCGATCGCTTCCGGATCGTGGTGCGTAGCCGCGAGCGCCAGCACCGCAGCGAGCCGAGTATCTCCGTCCGCATCGAACAATGCATTCACCAGGCGCGGGTCCGCGCGCTCGGTCCATTGCGCAATCGTGCCGCTGGCCTTGACCGCGCGCGTCTGCACAAGTTCCGATGAATCGTGAAATGCATTGGCAATTGCAACGCGTATCGCCGGAATCATCGGCCCCATATCGGCCACAAACTTTTCCAGCAACTCGATCGCACGGAAACGCACGCGCGGCGAACCATCGCGCATCGAAGATAACAACTGCGGCGCGATGGCCTGCGGCTCGTGCGCAAACAATCGCAACGCGTCCACCGCCTCGGCGCGCACGTCTTCGTCTGCATCGTGAATTGCGAGGCCAATTGCATTCAACAGCGGACGCTCTGCCGGCAGAATGCGCGCCAACGCCTCCATCGCGCGCAAGCGCACGGTCGCGTTTCCGTCGTTCAACGCAAGGTTCAACTCGCCGGTCGCATCCAACGCCGCAGACCGCAGACGGCCGAGCGCCTCGGCCGATTGCGCGCGTATACGTGCCGACGCGGATCGCAACCCGGGCCGAATCGCCGCGATGAAACGTTCGCCATGCGGATCGATGCGCACCAGCGCGGCCACCGTCGCCTGGCGCACTTCGTCATTGGGATCGTGCACCATATCCACCAGCACGCCGACCGCCGGTTGCGCCGCGCGGCCCAACTCCGCGAGCGCATGCGCCGCAACACTGCGAACACCGTCATCGGGATCGCGCAGGCAAACGATTAACTCGGGCACGGCAGTATTCGCGCGATGGCCGAGTTGCCGCAGCGCCGCTACGCACCAATGACGCACCGTCACGTTTTCGTGCGCGGTCTGTTTGCGCAGGGAATTCAATAGGCTCGGCGACATGCCCAGCGCCGTCGCGCCCCACTCGCCCAGAACAAACGCCGCCGCCGCCGCGCGCGCCGCTGTACCGTTGTTCAACAAATCAACGAGCAAACGCGCCGCCTGCGGCGCAAGCCCCTTGCGCGGCGCCAGCTCGCGTGCCGCCGCCATAATGTCCGCGTCGTCGCGGCTATCCATTAACTGTTCGATTAGCGCTTGCGCTTCCACATCAAACTTCCGGTCTAGCCTTACCAGGTCAACCTTTAAAAAAGTGAGGCCATTCCACCAATTGAAGCAATCGACGTTTGGCAGGAAAAGCGGCGATACCTCGCCGCACTCCAAGGCGCTTCGCGCGGCATTCCACCGTCTCATGGCCGCGCGAAGCGTCCGCCGCGGCGGAGAGTGCGGTACGGCAGTACCGCCTTGGCCCCTTATTCACCACAACCGCCCTGCTTCACCATCGCCCGCGTGAACCGCGCAGCGATCGTCTTATATACTTCTCGGCTACGCCGTTCGCTTACCGCGCATCGAATTTGCGCGCGCAAGGATTCATATAGCAACGGCGCACACCGGGCCGGTGAGCCGGCCGGGGCACATCGTACACCACACGCAGGCGCGGGAGGAACTGGGAACCGTGACATTGTCGAGGGCGTGGTCTGTCTTTCTCGTGGCCTGCGCCGCGCTGGTCTACGAAGTACTGCTCACGCGCTACTTCGCCGTGGCGAGCTGGTCCGAGTATGGCTACTGGGTTATCTCGATCGCGATGACCGGCTTCGCCGTCAGCGGTGTGTTGCTGGCCTTATTCCGTGATGCCGCGCTGAAATATCAACTTTCGCTGTTTCGCCTCCTTCCGATCTTAATGATGATCACCGCCGCGGGCGGCTATTACTTCACGACGATCAATCCCTTCAATCCTTTGGAATTGCAAAACGCCGTCCTCTGGAAATCGCAGTTGTTAAACATTGGCAAGTTCTACGCCGCACTATTTCCATTTTTCTTTCTCAGCGGATTCTACCTTGGCCTGAGTTGGGCCGCGTTTCAGGATTACGTCGCGAAGCTCTACGCGGCAGACTTGATCGGTGCAGGTATCGGCGCCACAGCGATCCTGTTGCTCATGTTTGTGCTGCATCCGTTCTATTTGGTGTGCTCAGTGCCTGTGGTATTGGTCGCCGCTGCGCTACTCGAGATTCCGAAGAAAAATGTTGCGAAAGCTTCTGCCTACCTCGCTTTCGTTGCAGTAGTCTTCATCGCATCCGAAGTATCCGCCATCGCGTATAACCATGCACGGTTCTTCGAATACAAACCGGTGCGCGCGGTGATGAACGTACAGGACAACAAAGTACTCGACGAGTTCCGCACACCGCGCGGCTACTATCTCGTACTCGACAACTTCACCGAACGCCGCGATCTCCCGCTCTCCAACAACCTCGGCTTAATGGGATCCGCGGGCACCCCCGCGTCACCCGGTCTGTACAAAGATGGCAACCGCATGGCGTCGGTGCTGCCGTCGGGCGATCTCGATCTTTCGTACGTTCCCGCTGCGTTGAGTTCGCTGCCGTACGCGCTGCGGCCTGGTGCGCGTGCGTTGCTCGTCGGATCGAGCGGCGGTTATCGCCCGATCGAAGCGCGCACTGCCGGCGCAGGCGAGTGCATTGCACTGGAATCGGATCCCGTGATGTTCAATCTTGAAATGCCGGCGTTTGATCAAAAGAAGTTGGAAAAGGCTTCGCTACTTCATGATTCCCCGCAATCCGTACTGGCGGGCAGCGCAACGCCCTTCGACGTCATCGATATCTCCGACGATTACATGGACGAAGGCCCCGCAAACAAGTATGCGTTCACCGTCGAAGCGATTCGCGGGTATCTGAATGCGCTGTCGCCAAGCGGTATCGTTTCGCTGCCGGTATCCATTCGCGAGTTCCCAGTCTACGCCGTGCGCCTTGCGGAAACCGTGCGCGTCGCATTGAGCGATTTTCCGGACGGAGCGAAACACATCATTGTGTATCGCAGCGAATGGACCGCGCGCATTCTGATTTCAAAGTCGCCCTTCACCAACGAAGATATCGCTGCGCTACAAGAATTCTGCTCCGACCTTTCGTTCGACACTTCGTATTTCTATGGAATCGATCCGGGCAAAGTCGAAGTATGGAACGAATTGCCACCGGTATCCTTCGAAACAAAAACGGAAGATATATCGCGCGGCGGACCACAGGATGCTCTACGTGACGATTTAATCGCGTTGCTCGGCGAAGATGGCGATGCGTTTCGCGCGCAAAACTTTTTCAATCTCACGCCGCCAACGGACGACCGTCCGTTCCTAAACTATGTGTTCCGTCCTTCGCGACTCGACAGTCTGTTGGATCGCATGGACATCATTCCGCACGAGGAAGTCGGTTTCCTTACCAACATCGCGGTCCTTGCGCAAGCGATTGTGATGGCGATTATCGTGCTGCTCTTGCCGCTGGCGCGCTGGCGCACCTTGCGCGCTGGAAACGCGCCAATCCTTCGCGGCGTGCTTTACTTCGCGTCCCTCGGTCTTGGGTTTCTCTTCGTCGAAATTGCGTTGATCGACAAGTTCTCCCACCTGCTCAACGACACCGTATCGTCCTTCGCAATTGTCTTGTGCGGCATGCTGATATGTTCCGGCCTCGGCAGCGCCTGGGCGGATCGTTTCTCCAAAGCGCCGCGCAACGGCGTGCGCATCGCGGTCACCTGCATCGCGCTGTTTTGCGTTCTATTTGCGCTTGCGCTCGATCCAATCATCGGCGTCGCCCTGCCCTGGCCCAAGTTCGCGCAGATCGCACTAATTTTAACTGTCATTGCGCCGGTCTCCGTCGCGCTTGGAATGATGTTCCCGCTGGGCATGGCCTCGCTCAGCGGCGGCGCGGCGCCCTTTGTGCCCGTCGCCTGGGCGCTCAACGGGGCGTTTTCCGTCATCGCGTCCCCGCTGGCAAGCCTGCTTGCGGTAATGTTCGGCTATCGCGTACTGTTTGCGGTCGCGTGTGTGGTGTACGTTCTGGCGCTGTTTACCCAACCCACGCCCAAAGCCGCGACTTCGTAGAAAGGTCCAAAATGTTGCGTTACATCGTGCTATCCATATCGTCCGTATTGCTTGTAAGCCTCTGCGCGTTTGCCGCGGAGAATGCTCCCGCGCCTGCACCGGCACCCGCTCCTGCGGAACCAGCGCCCGCCGCAACGCCTGCACCGGCTCCCGTACCCACGGAAGCCGCGCCTGCGCCTGCAGCACCGGATTGGACGCTCGAAAAGTTCAACGCGCTTGCGGAAGCCACCGGCCGCAAGATGACGATGACGCAAGGCACCTTTGACTCCGTGCAAAAGCGCAAAGAACCGGCGATCGCGCGGATCGAAAAATATCTCGCGGGCCACTTCGGCACGGCCGACACCCGTGTGCTCGACGCGTTCCGCATCCTCCCGCGCGAATACTTCCACTACAACTACGAAGGCAAGTACTCGACTGCCGCGAGCACCTACGAGACCGACGCGAAACCCTGGGGCATCGGCTACGGCTCCGCGCTGAGCGACTACCTCGGCCAAGCCTATATGACCCAGCTCAGCAACCCGCAGCCCACCGACGTCGTACTCGAGATCGGTACCGGCAGCGGCTTCCAAAGTTCGTTGCTCTCGCGCCTCACCAAAGAGGTCTACACGATCGAGATCATCAAACCGCTCGGCGAATCCGTCGCGGGGATCATCAAGGCCGGCGGTTACGACAACGTCCACCAGAAAGTCGGCGACGGTTACTACGGCTGGCCCGAAGTCGAAGGCGGCTTCGACATCATCATGGTCACCTGCGCCGCGCTCTACGTGCCACCAGCGTTGCTCGAACAACTCAAGCCCGGCACGGGCCGCCTGATCATTCCCGTCGGCCCTGCCATCCGCGGCAAACAAATTCTCTATGTCTACACCAAAGACGCCGACGGTAAAGTCCGCTCCAAGCGCGACGTAGGTGTCTACTTCATTCCCATGACCGGCGCAATGCAGGAAAAGCCCAAGCCCGGCCCCGCAGCGGAAAAACCGAAGGCGGAGCCCGCGCAGGAAGCAGCAGCACCCGCAGCGACGCAGTAATGACGTTTTCGGAGTGCTTTCGATAGCGTTATTGTTGAAGAATTACATCCCCCTGAATCCCCCTTCAAAGGGGGACTGAAAATTCCTAATTCGACGTTTTTCGGTTGCATTTAGTCCCCCTTTGAAGGGGGATTCAGGGGGATGTACGCAATTCCCTAGAACTGCAAACCCACGATATTGCCGTTCGAATTCGACGTTGGCAACGCGTTGTGAACTTTCAGTGTGCCGTCGTCTTCAACGAACAAATACCATACGGTCCCATTCGGCGAGGCCATCTTGATGCAACCCGGCGCTGCGCCGCCCGAACCGTCCCACGCAGTGATAACCCCACGCGTGTTCGTGTCCAAACCCGCGGTCAAATCGCCGCCGTCCACATCGAGATCGCTTTTCACCTTCACGTTTTTGTTCAGCCGGATCGGCAAACCCGGGTCGCGGTCAACGAGAATCACATTGTCGATGAAGGTGCCGGTGTTGTCCCACGCGGATACCCGCAGCGCGGTTCCGTTGTAGGTGCTGCTCTCGGCGTGCTCGCTCGCGCCAATCTCCCAGCGCAGGTTACTGGCCGTGCCGGGCGCACCGGTAAAAAACGCCAAACGCCGGAATAGCCCGCCCGGGCCAGCAAAGCGAATCCGCCCTACGCTTGCTGTACCGTCGCCGACAACGACTTCTCCCTTCGTATTGACTCCCGCACGAAACGAAACATCTTGACTACCTTGCGCAATGTCCATCGCCGCAGTCGGCGTCGTGCTGCCGTTGCGCGTGCCTACCGATAATGTGTCCGTCGCGCCGTCGAACCACAGCGCGCCGCCGTTCTGCGTATCGGGACTGTACAAATCGACAAACGCCTTGTTGCTCGCGCCCGTCAACGCGGACACGTGATGGTCCTGCGCCTCATTCAAACCGACGGTCGCATTGCCATCGCTAAACACATCCCCATCTGCCTCCAAATCCGTGCCGCCATCTGGCGCGGATGCGTACCCGCCGCCAACCGCGATCTCTTCGATATAACGCGGGGCCGCGCCAATACCAACAAACAACGTCACAGACATAACAAACATAACAGCCGTCACAATAATGCGCGTGCGCGACATGGGCCTTCTCCTTGATCGAGGTTCAAATTGCGGGGCGAAAAACACCCCTCGATCCATAGCCCAACGCATTGCACTCGTGGCAATAGTTAGGTACCCCAGGCGACCCAGGTATTCCGAAGAATTTCAGCCCGCGCCGTCGCACTTATTGCAGCGGCTGAGAGATGCATGAGACACAAGTATCCCGAAGGGATTCCAGCGCATAGCCCAGGGTTGGACTGCCAGAGTCGCTTCGACGCAGGCAGACCTACCCTGGGTTAGCCACATCAACCATTGTGAACCCCAAAGGGGTTCCGGCAAGAAACGCTAATTGCTTTCGAGAATCGTTCGTACCGCTTTGCTTGCGGCCCTGCCCAACGGCGGCTAGACTATTCGCTCGCTTGGGGTTGCACGCGGCACACGCGCGCCGTTTTGATGTCTCTCCTATTCTTCGCAATACGCATATTCTGAGGTGTTTTCATGACGATCGAATTCACAAAATTACACGGTCTCGGCAACGACTATCTCTTTATCGACACGGCGAAATACCCCATTGCCAACGCGCCCGAACTGTCGCGCGCAATGAGCCACCGCCACCTCGGCGCGGGCGCGGATGGCATCATCCTCATTGAACCCGGCAAAAACGGCGCGGACTTTTCGATGCGCATCTTCAACGCCGACGGCAGCGAAGCCGAGACGTGCGGCAACGGCATCCGCTGTTTCGCCAAATACGTCTACGAGCGCGGCATGACCATGAAAACCGATTTCGTCATCGACACCCTCGCGGGTCCGAACCGGGTGGCGCTGACGGTGAAGGACGGCAAAGTCGATCGCGTACGCTCGAACATGGGTAAACCAAAATTCGACCGCGCTGAAATTCCCATGCTCGGCGCACCGGGCCAAGTGAAGGAAGAGGCCATTGACATCGGCGGCACCACCATGCACGTCACCTGCGCGAACATCGGCAATCCCCACGCGGTGTTCTTCGTGGACGACGCGACCAAAGTCCCTCTCGCGGAAATTGGCCCGAAGGTTGAACATCATCCCGCGTTCCCCAAACGTACCAATGTCGAATTCGTCACCGTTCAAGACCGCGAAAACATCGTCATGCGCATATGGGAACGCGGCAGCGGGATCACCATGGCCAGCGGCAGCGGCTCCTGCGGCTCCGCGCTCGCCTGCATGATCACCAACCGCACCGATCGCCGCGTCAACGTCCACCTCGTCTACGGCACCCTCACCATCGAATGGGCCGAAGACGGCTACGTCTACCAGGAAGGCCCCGCCACGGAGGTCTACACCGGGACATGGGAAGAATGACGAATGCGTCACGCGCGTTCAGAGACCAAGTCCGAGTTGGGCTATACCGTCGACAAACAAAAACTATGGAAGGGGTATAGCTGGCCGCTGAAGCGTTCTATTTTTGATGCGCACGTTTTGATCGACGCCCCCCGATGCGTGGCGACGCACGTTAAAACGTCTTCACCAGCGGCTCGTACTCTTTTAGTGCTTCGATTCCTTTTGGCGTAATCGCGTACGTGCCGAGCGCGACGCGTTGGAACCACCCGTAGACGTTGTCGTAAAGGATAGGCGTGGTGCGCGGGCCGGTGCCGAGTGCGCGGAGCGCGCGTGTGGTGGACGCGCCCTGTTGTGCGAGCAAGTGCGCGATGCGCAGCGCAGTTTCGCGGTACGCGGTCACAAGTTTACGGCGCGTGCTGCCGCCGATGTTGTGATCGCTGCTACGGCCGTTCATCTCCTGGATCATGCTGCGGCGAATGTGTGCGCGTTTGCGTTTTGTGTACGGCTCGGGGTGCAGCACGATCTCGACGCGGCGTATGCGTGATCGCGGCGCGATGAAAATAAGCCCCATTTCCAGCCGCCGCAACAAACGCCGCACGCCGCGCCACTGCCGTGTCCACGCGCTGCCCTTCGGACGCGGGATCGCGATGTAAACGGAATCGGTCGCGCGCTGGCGTTCGACGGCTTGCACGAGTAGCGACACGTTCAGCGCGCGCTTGAGTTCGATGCACACGAGCTCGTCGCCTTTCGTCGCGGCAACGTCGCAGCCCTTGACCTCCGCGCGCACGGTGTAGCCATTCGCTTCCAGGTACGCGCGCAACGGTGCGTAGAGATCGGATTCGAGGATGACCTTCTTCACGATCCGGGCAGGCATTCGCGCAAGACCCGCAGCGTATTGCCGCCCATGATTTTTGCGATGTCCACGTCGGGCACGCCCTGGTTCTGCAACTCTTGGGTGATCTCAGCGAGACCACTCGTATCAAATGGCGCGGTAATTACTCCGTCGAAGTCAGAGCCAAGCCCAACATGATCGATGCCGGCAATGCTCACCGCGTATCGAATTGCAGCGACGATCGCCTGCACATCGGTGCCACAGATGGCTTCTTCCCAATAGCCAATACCGATGACGCCGCCGGTAGCCGCGATCCGCCGCACATGATCGTCGCTGAGGTTGCGCGTCTTGTTGCAGGTGCCCTTCACACCGCCGTGCGACATCACCACGGGCCGCGTCGCCATCGCAAGCACATCGTCGATCACCGCGGGCGACGCATGCGCGACGTCGATGATGATGTGCAGTTCTTCCATGCGCTTCACGCAATCGCGCCCAAATGGCGTGAGCCCGCCTTTCGATACCCCGTGCGCGGAACCGCCGAGTTCGTTGTCAAAAAAATGCGTGATCCCCATCATGCGAAAGCCCGCGCTGTAAAGCACGTCGATGTTGTCGAGTTGGCCTTCCGCGCAGTGCAGGCCTTCTATGCCGAGGAAACCGGCGACCACGGTGCGATCGGTGTTGCGCCGGTTTAGGAACGTGTCGAACTCCGGTCCGGAAGTAATCAGCGTGAGCGCGCCTTTCGATCGATCGGCCATATCGTGCAGCTTTTCGGCCTGGTACAGCGCGCGTTCGAGCAGGCTGGAATAGGTTCGCTTGGGCCAGCGCTGCATGATCGCGAGCGTGGTGATGTTGTCCGTGTCGCCGGTGTTGTTTTCATAGTTCATGTTCTTCGGCGTCTTGGTGACAACCGTGAAGGCCTGCAGCGCGACGTTGCCTTTCATCAACCGCGGCACATCGACGTGACCGCGCGCGTTCTCGATCAGCAAGTCGCGGTTCCACAGCAGAGAATCGGAATGCAGATCGGCGACAAACAGCGAATCGTGCAAGGTCTTCGCGTCCGCATTAGGCGTGAACGGCGCGGGCCGCACTACCGCGTTGTTCAGATAATCGAAGACCGGTGGCACAAACATGAACGCGGCAAGCACACCAATCAACGCCAGCGTAAACAGGCAACCGGAGACTTGTATGAATCGCTTTCTCATGCTGATGCGGGACTACTTCGTCAAGGTCTTCGCTTCAGCGATGACATTCGCGAGCGCGGTAGGCTTGTCGGTGAGAATGCTGTCCACGCCCTGCGCGACGAACAATTTCATCTGCGCGGGATCGTTGATTGTGTGCACCTGAAATCGGATACCCTTCGCTTGAATCTTCTTTATCTCCTCAGGCGTGAGGTTATAGCGCGGTATCATCCCGTCGTCGATCGAAAGCACGTCCGCCTGTGGCACGTAGTCCGACCACTTCGCCCCACGCACCGCCATTAATAGCACCGTACCGTTCTTCATGTCGAAGCAATACGCCATGTCCGGCGCCAGTTGCCGTGCGCGGTCCATCGTCGGCGGCACGAACGACGCAAACAGCACGCGGTCCTCCGCCTTCGCATCGCGAATGATTTTGATCGCCGCGTCCGCAAGCGCGGGCTCGCCTTTCAGTTCCACGAGCATGTGCGCATCCGGCAGCGCTTCCAACACTTCTTTCAGCGTTGCGATCGTGTGTCCTTTGCCACGCTGCGGAAATGTTGTGCCGTTGTCGGTGGTGAACTTGTACCCGGCATCAAGCGCCTTCACCTGTTCGAGCGTGAGCGACGAAACTTCACCGGTGCCGTTAGTCGTGCGATCAACGGACTTGTCATGCAGCAACACGACCGCACCATCGGAAGTCAGGCGCGCATCCGTTTCCAGCAATATCCCGGGGTGCGCCTTCGCACACTCCTGAAAACCAAAAAGCGTGTTCTCCGGCCATTCGTCCGCACCGCCGCGGTGCGCGCCGAGCAGGATTTGTCTTGAGAAGAACGGCTTCTGCGCCGGCGACTCGGCAATCGCAAGTAACGAAATAGAGATGAAGCACGCACAACGCGCGACGATCCGTATCATGCGAATGACTCCTTGTAACGCGGGACTGTGGAGCGGGAATTATACGATACGCGGCCCGGTAGCGCCTCGTTCGCCTGAACGCGGCGCAATTCTTCGTGACGCGCGGCGCTCAGCAGCACTACTTAATGCGCGAACTTGGAATCAGTTGTTTTTCGAAAGATTCAGCGCCGCCTTGACCGGCTCCGCTTTGGGCTCAGGCTGTTTCATCGGCGCAAGGCTGATCAGCGGCGGCACAGGCGGCGCGCTGCGGATCCACTTCATGAGCTGGCCATCGTACTTGTCGCGCACGGGAAAGCCGGACGTGAACATATTCGACAGATAACTCTCGGTCGTCTCGCGCGCGCACACCGCACGATAATAGGCCTGTTTCTTGAACGCATCCGCGAACACGACCACGCCGCCGCTTGGCAACGGCGTATCGATCGGTTTTGCGCTGGCAAATTCGGCGCTGCCAATCGGCGCACCCCAGCGCAGTTCGGGCGCATGGTTCGGATCGAAGGAAAGATCGTAGAGACGTTTCTCAATGTCGAGCAGCGAGAGCGTTACCTTCTCGCCCGCGGAGTTGGTGTATTCCATCGTCTTCGTTTTGAAGATGCGATACTTCTCCCCCACCAACGCGCGCGCGAGATTACCGCGATCTTCGACGTAATATTTTTCCAACCCTTTCGTATCGATAAATCCAGGCCGGCGGTTGTACCAACGAATGACGTTGTCCATCCAATCCGCGAGATAGTAGTAGCGATTGCGAATTTCCACATCGGACGATGCGGTGCTGAACTGCCCCCAGCGTCCACCCGCGGTAAAGATGTTTTCCGCGCGATCGTTTTCGGGATAGGTGATCGCGCCACTCGCGAGCACATTCGCCCACGCTTCTTGCACGGAGATTTCGCGCATCTTGTACAGGTCGAGCAACTCATCGGCGTAGTGTTCGAGAAAATCAGTCGGCACTACAGAGTCAGCCGTGCGCATGCGCTCCATGATGAACTCATGGAAACTGTCAAGCTTAAATCCGTTTTCAACAATATGCTGTGTTGTAACGATTTCTTCGACCTTGTCGTACTGCTCAACGGAGAAACCAAACTCTGCCATCTCTTTGTCCGTGCGTCGGCGGACTTTTGTCACTTTGCCGTTCTCATCTACTTCTGCAATCGGATAGCGAAAAATGCGCAGGCCCTGGAAACAACCGGCATAGGGATCGCCGCCGCGATTCGATCGCTTTGGCGGAATTCCGGTGACCGAATTAAGCCCGTTGAAGCTGTAGATATCGCGCGACGCCGCAGTAGTCGAATCGAGGAAGCGGAGTTCGCCATCCTTTTCGATGTCTGCGAGTACGAGCACGTGCCCATCGAGATAGTGCATCGCACCGGGAATCAGGAACTGCTTGTTGATCGCGACGGGTACCGTGTCGGACTCCTGCGCGTTCTCGCCAAACGGTTCAACGCGATAGTTGCCGGTGCAAAACCCAATCACCGCATTGCGGAAGAAATAGTCCAGCGTATCCGAGGTGAAGCAGTTCAATTCCGCAATCGGCGTGTTGTTGTGCGCGGTCCGCAAATCGCCGCCGCCGGATCGCACGTAACTGAACATCCAAGGCAACGCGCGGCGATAGGAATAATAAGAAGACAGCGACACCGTGAGCTTTGCGCAGTCGACAATGTTGTGCATCGCCCACATCAGCTCTTCCGGTAACTGCGGGTTCGCCTGTTCGCCCGCGAACTCCGGATTGAGCAGCAGGTTCATCTCCGGATCGGTGAGTACGCGCACCAGCTTCGCGCGGCGTTGTTCGACTGTGCCCTTCGTCTTGTACTTGTAGATGTTGTTAATCCACTCCGCGAAGTGCTGCGTCTCCGCCACGGTCCACTGACGGCGAATCGGCCATGCGCCTTCGTCGCTGTGGATGGAGGGCGGATTGGGATCGGCAGCGTATGCTGTGACCGTTAAAACAATCGCCACCAAGAAGGAAGTCATGAGTTTGCGTGTCGCAAGACTCAGATACATCAGGTCGGTCCCCCATTCCCTTATTAGATTACTCAATTACGCTTGGCAAAGATTCCGCTGCTATCATCGCAAAGTGAAACAAGGCTGCAGCAATGCACACACGATGCATGCGCCGCGCCGGTGCTGTCGTACGCCTTACATAACCGCCCGCAATGCCCGCCACGAAACCTGAGACCGCCATAACAATCCAAGGCCATGCCGTCAACCAAATCGATTCAATTGTTGCGGGCAAACCTTCCCACCACGGGAAATCCCATGGAGTCATCACGGCAAAGATCCCGCAGGCAGTGTTCAGAGCTACGAGACTTGCCTCAAAAATGTTTATCCCCAACTCGATACCTCTTGGTACCGGTTCGAACCCGAATGTCCGCCTTGTCGGCGCTTCACTCAACGCGTGGCGCTGGCAGCCGGTTGTGCCGCTGCCGGCGCAGTGTTCGCCGCGGGCGTCGCCGCCGGTTTCGCGCCCGCAGTCATCGTTGCCTGCGCGAGACGTTCCGGATAGCGGCCATAGAGCCATTTATCCAACTGCTGATCGAACTTCACACGGACGGGATATCCCGCCGTAAACATATTGCGCAGATAACTCTTCTCCGTTTCACGCTGGCACACGGTGCGGTAATACGCCTGTTTTTCATAAGCCAACTCGAAGGGCACCGTGCCGCCCTTGCTCGACGGCGTCGGATTGACCTTCGCCGTCACGAATTCCGGCGTACCCGGCCGCGCCCCCCAACGAATCTCCGGCGCATGGTTAGGATCGAAGGACATGTCGTAGATGCGCTCCTCAATGTCCGCGAGCGACAACTTCACCTTCTGTCCCGGCGTGTTCACGTATTCAATAAAGTGCGATTTAAACGCGATGCGTTTTTCCTCGACTATAGCTTCGGCAAAATCCTCTTTAGACTTAATGTTGTATTTCTCGAAGCCCTTCAAATCGACGAGCTGCGGCGCGGATTCGTACCAGCGCACGGCGTTGTCCATCCAATCCGCGAGGTAGAAGTACTTGTTGCGGCGGTCAACATCGGAAGATGGCGAGCTCCAATCTTCCCAACGTCCAACGGACTGGAAGATATTGTCGTCCTTATTTTCTTCGGGGAACGCGATCAACCCGCCGGTCTTCACATTCTTCCACGCATCCTGCACAAAGGTATCGCGCTGCTGGTACATCTCCGCCAGTTCCTTCACATACTCGTGCAGAAACTCCAGCGGTACGATCTTGTCCACCGACTTCATGCGGTAACGGATGAACTCATGCATGCTCTGCAGGCGCAGGCCGTCTTCGACGATGACGTGTTCCGTCGTGACCTGCGTGATTTTCTGGTACTGCTCGATCGACGCGCCGAACTCTTCCATCTCCGCGTCCGTGCGCCGGCGCACTTTCGTGACCACGCCACTGCCGTTGGTTTCGCAAATGGGATAGCGGAACACGCGCAACCCCTGGAAGCAGCCCTTGAGCGGGTTCGGGTCTTCCGTCGTCATCGGCTCGATACCCGCGACGGTGTTCATGCCGTTAAAGGTGAAGATGTCGCGAGTGCGGTTGATGCTCGCGTTGATGAAGTGCAACTCGCCGTACTTGTCTACCTGCGCGAGGAGGAGGCAATGGCCGTCGGTGTAGTTCATCGTGCCGGGGATCAGGAACTGTTTATCGATTGATACGGGGCAGGTATCCGACCATTCGGAGCGCGTGCTATTCGGCTCGACGCGATAGTTACCCGAACTGATGCCCGTGACCATGTCGCGGAAAAACGCGTCCGCCGAGCCGCTGGTAAAACTGTTAAGTTGGCCTACAGGCACGTTTGCGGGCGCAGTGCGCACATCTCCTTGAGTCGACGTGACATACGAAACCATCCACGGCAACGCCCGCCGATACGCGTAGTACGCCGGCAAGGTCATGCTGAACTTTGCGCAGTCCGTAATATTATGAAGAAACGAAATCGTCCCGCGGCTCAACTGCGGGTTAGAGCCCGCGCCCGCAAATGACGGGTCGAGCAGCAGGTTAATCTTCGGGTCGGTCAGTATCTTGTCCAGCTTCGCGATGCGCTGCTCGGTGTCGCCCTTCGTCTTCGCGATGTAGATGTGTTCCATCCACTGCGCGAAATGCTGCGTCTCCCCCGGAGTCCACTGTCGCCGAATCGGCCACGCCCCCTGCCCCGACTTGATCGACGGCGGGTTCGGGTCCTGCGCAAATACTACGGGCGCGACAATTACCAGCAACGCCACGCCAATGCAGCGGACGTAATAAGTTCGAATGCTAGAGTTCACAACGATTTCCTATCGCACAATTGATGACCGAGACTACCCTCACCGCTAATTTATTCGCTTATCGCGAAAAATTGCCCCGCTATTTTAACGGAATGCGCGCGGAATTGCACCGAAAAACCGCGCACCAGCGCACAAAAAGTTGCAATTTCGCGCGCACGATGGCAGCATTTCCGCTCAACCCGGCGCGACTGGCGATGCAACGTGGAGCTAACCACGGGGAAGCGCCGGGATGTTTCTAAAAATGCCGATCGCCTGGGCGTCCCGATTGCGCTGCTGCGGCGCGCGGGAAGTGAACGGCGGGTGTTGCAGCCCGTCATTTGAACTGCGCAATCGACTGCGGGTCCGGTGGCTCGCTTTTCGTAGTTTGCGCACCCGGAGGCGGTAGATGCGGCGAACTCCATTACACGACGAACACCTCGCGCTTGGCGGAAAAGTCGTGGATTTCCACGGCTGGGCGCTGCCGGTGCAGTTCGCGGGCATCATCGAAGAACACAACCACACCCGCGCGAAGGCCGCTTTGTTCGACTGCTCGCACATGGGCGAATTCACCATTCGCGGCGAAGCCGCAGTGAAAGCATTCGGCGATCTCGTCTGCCTCGATCCCCTGAAGATCCCCGTAGGTCGCGGCAAGTACGGCGCGATGCTGACCGAAAATGGCGGGATCATCGACGATGTGATCGCGTTTCGATTGGGCGAGTTCGATTTCTATGTCGTGACCAATGCGGGTCCGCTGGAGATCGTGTCGCCAAAGATTTGTTCATCATCCGACGCCGTAGACGTTTCCGATGACACGGCGAAGATCGATATCCAGGGCCCAAGCGCGCGCGACATCCTCGCCCAGGAAATTCCCGAGTGTACGACGCTGAAGTATTACCAGGCGCGACGCGCGCAGTGGAAAGGCGTCGATATCGTGCTCGCGCGCACGGGCTACACGGGCGAGTTGGGCTTTGAATTGTTTATCCCAAATGAAATCTCCGTCGATCTCTGGCGCAAGCTTTTGACCTATCCCGACGTTAAACCGGCAGGACTCGGCGCACGCGACACGCTCCGCACGGAAATGTGCTACGGATTGTCCGGCCAAGACTTCGACGAATCGCGCACGCCACTCGAAGCGGGCATGGCAAGTTTCATCGCGTGGGATAAAGACTTCGTAGGCCGCCATGCGTTAGCAAAAAAACGCGACGCCGGCGGTTACCCAGTACTAACACCGATCAAGACAAGCGATCGCCGCGCGCCGCGCCACGAGTTTGAAGTCAAAAACAACGGCGAAGTCGTTGGCGTCGTCACCAGCGGCACCTTCGGCCCTAGCGTAGGCTGCGGAATAGGCCTAGCATATATTCCAGAGTCATTAACAAGACCCGGAACAAAACTGACCGCAGGCCCGCGCGATCTGGAAATCGAAACAACCACGATACCGATCTATACAAAGGGCACCTGCCGCGTATAGATAGAAATAACTTTGTAATTGCGAAAACAGGCGCAAACGCGTATTCGCGCGAAGCGCCTTGGAGTGCGGTACGACAGTACCGCCTTGTATTTAAACCGGCGCCCAAGTTGCGAAGGAGAACAAAGCGATGTCGCAGTATCCAAACAACTGCAAATACACCAAAGAACACGAATGGATCCGCGCAGACGGCGCTGCTTACGTCGTCGGCATCACGTCCTTCGCGGCGGAGCAACTCGGCGACGTGACCTACGTCGATCTGCCAAAACCCGGTAAAGAGGTAAAGCAGGGCGACTCCACCGCGGCCGTTGAATCGGTGAAAGCCGCAAGCGACATATACGCGCCCGCAGGCGGACGCGTAAGCGCCGTCAACGATGCGCTCGCCGACGCGCCGGAGATCGTGAATCAAAGTCCCTTCGATGATGGGTGGTTCTTTAAACTCGAAAACGTAAACGCTGCCGATCTCGATTCGTTGATGGACGCGGACGCATACGAAAAATATGTGGGGGCGCAGCACTAATGTCGTGGGCCCCAGCAACACCCGCCGAACGCGACGCGATGCTCGCGGTGATCGGCGTAAAGACGATGGACGATCTGTTCGCGGCGGTGCCGCAACATCTGCGCGCGAAATCGTGGAACCTGCCCGCGGGCATTTCCGAAATGGCCGTCCGCGACGAGATGACGAAACTCGCCGCGCGCAACGCGTCGAGTCTCACGAGTTTTGTCGGCGGTGGCGCCTACGATCATTACATCCCTGCAGCGGTGGATGCGCTCACATCGCGCAGCGAGTTTTACACCGCGTACACGCCCTACCAACCCGAATGCGCGCAGGGTACACTGCAAAGCATCTACGAATATCAATCGGCGATCTGCCGCCTGACGAACATGGAATTCGCGAATGCGTCGCTCTACGACGGCGGCACTGCGGTGTTCGAAGCGACGACGATGTCCGTGCGCCTCACAGGCCGCAGCAAGATTGTGTTGCACGATTCGCTGAGTCCGATCTATAGACAGATGCTGGTGACGCACACCGCGCATCTCGAGTTGGATTTGGTGGATGGCGATGATCCAACAGATGCCGCGTGCGTGATTGTGCAGAACCCGAGCTTCCTCGGTACGGTTGCCGACTACACCGCGCTTGCGGATCGTTGTCATGCTGCCGGCGCGTTGCTCGTAGTGTCGTTCTATCCAATTTCGTTGGGCATGGTTAAATCGCCCGGCGAAATGGGTGCGGACATCTGCATCGCGGAAGGACAATCCCTCGGTGTACCGCTCGCCTTCGGCGGGCCTTGGCTTGGCGTAATGGCGACGCGCAAGGATCACGTGCGCAAAATGCCGGGGCGCATCGCTGCGGAAACGGCCGACGCGCAAGGCCGCCGCGGTTTCGTGTTGACACTTCAAGCGCGCGAGCAGCACATCCGCCGCGAAAAAGCGATGTCGAACATCTGTTCAAACGAAGCGCTCTGCGCGCTGCGAGCGATGATCTATATGGCGTTGCTCGGCAAGGAAGGCCTGCGCGATGTGGCGCGGCATTGCCACGCGAAAGCGGAATATCTGAAATCAATAATCACCTTCGCCACAATTCTGAACAACGGCCCTACATTTAACGAGTTTGCAATTCGCCTGTCGAAGAATGCGGAAGTCGTTGTCGCGGGTATGGCTGCGCGCGGATTTCTCGCGGGCATTCCATTGGCGCCGCTTGGCGCGGGCGCGGAAACCGATCTGTTAATTGCCGTCACCGAACGCCGCACGCGCGCGGACCTCGACGCGTTTGCGAAAGCGTTGGAGGAAGTTTCATGCAGTTGATCTACGAAAAGTCCGTACAAGGCCGTCGCGCGATTACGCTCGATCCGCTCGATGTGCCGGATGCGTCGTTGCCGCGCGAATTGTGCCGGGAGAAAGCGGCGGAACTACCGGAGGTCGCGGAGATCGACGTCATTCGTCACTTCACGAATCTGTCGCGCCGCAACTTTGGCGTGGATTCACATTTCTATCCGCTCGGTTCCTGCACGATGAAGTACAACCCGAAAATCGCGGAGGCCGTCGCGGCACTGCCCGGCTTCGGTCAATTGCATCCGCAGCTCTCCAGCAGCGAAGCGTACTGGCCCTTGTGTCAGGGCGCATTCGAATTGCTCTACGAAACGGAGAAATGGCTCGCCGAAATCGCGGGTATGAAGCAGACCTGCTTGCAACCGATCGCTGGTGCGCATGGCGAACTCGCGGGCACGCTGTTAATTGCTGCGTATCACCGCGAGCGCGGTCATGCGCACAAAGACACGATTCTCATTCCCGATTCCGCCCACGGCACGAACCCGGCCAGCGCGGCAATCGCAGGATTCAAAGTTGTTGAAGTGCCGTCGCACGAAGATGGCACGATGCGTCTCGACAGCGTGAAAGCCGCGATGACGGAAAACATCGCGGGCCTGATGATGACCTGCCCGAACACGCACGGGCTGTTCGAACCCGTCGTCGCGGAGATTGCCGAATATCTGCACCAGCACGACGCGCTCCTTTATTACGACGGCGCAAACCTGAACGCGATCATCGGCAAAGCGCGTCCCGGCGATCTTGGCTTCGACGTGATGCACTACAACCTGCACAAGACCTTCGCCACGCCGCACGGCATGGGCGGCCCGGGTTCTGGCCCCGTTGGTGTGGGTGAGCGTCTGGAAAAGTTTTTGCCGGGTCCGCGCGTGGTAAAGCGCGGTGAGACATTTGCACTCGAGATGCCGGAGAAATCGATCGGACGTCTCTCGCAGTTCTTCGGTAACTTCGGTATGGCCGTGCGCGCCTACGCATACATGCGCCACCTCGGCAAAGACGGCCTGCGCGAAGTCGGCGAGAACGCCGTGCTCAACGCCAACTACATTTTCGCGCGATTGAAAGATGCCTACACGCCTGCCTTTGATCTCCCCTTCATGCACGAATGCATCTTTACCGCCGCGCCCGAAGCGAAGAAAGGCGTGCGCGCGCTCGACATCGCGAAGGCGCTGCTCGACTACGGCTACCACGCGCCCACAGTCTATTTCCCGCTCACGGTCAAGGAAAGCATCATGATTGAGCCAACCGAAACCGAATCGCGCGAAACACTCGACGCCTTCTGCGACGCCATGCTCGAAATCGCAAAGAAGATCGAAACCGATCCCGATTCGTTCCACGACGCGCCCACAACCACACCGGTAGGTCGCCTCGACGAAGTCCGCGCCGCAAGGCAACTGAATTGCGCCTGTCTTTGAATTGACGCTCATTGCAGTCGAGCGTATTCTGGTATTCAGAGTGTTTAGCCACCTATATCGCGAGGAGACCGAAGTGCAATTCACTGTTGAAACCGAGCAGGAAGATGACGGTCGTTGGATCGCTGAAGTGAGCGAGCTTCCGGGCGTTCTAAAATATGGTGAAACGCGTGAGGAAGCCATCGCTTTGGCTGAAGCGCTCGCACTACGTGTCGTTGCCGAGCGCATGGAGACAGTGGTATGAGTCCCGCCAACATTACCCGACGTGAGCTACTGAAGACGACTGCACTCGGCACAACGATTGGCGTCGTTGCAACAACAACCAGTGTGGCGTCGGCTGCTGAACCCCTTAAAGGCCGTCTCAAACAATCCGTCTGCAAATGGTGCTATAAAGATATCTCTCTCGAAGACCTCTGCAAAGCCGCCGTCGAGATCGGACTAAAGTCGATCGATCTCCTCAACGTCGAAGAACTCCCCACCGTCAAACAACACGGCCTCATCTGCGCAATGGTCAATGGCCCCGGCCCCATTCGCGACGGATGGAACGAGACGAAGCGCCACGACGAACTCGTGAAAAAATCCGAAGAGATTCTCCCTGTAATTGCTGAATATGGCTATCCCAACATGATCGTGTTCAGCGGCGACCGCCGCGAAATGAGCGATAAGGAAGGCATCAAAAACTGCGCGAAAGGCCTCAAGCGCATCACCCCGCTCGCAGAGAAGCTCGGCGTCACCATCTGCATGGAACTGCTCAACAGCAAACGCGATCACAAAGACTACATGTGCGATCACACCGCCTGGGGCGTCGCGCTCGCGAACGAAGTAGGCTCGCCGCGCTTCAAGCTGCTCTACGACATCTACCACATGCAGATCATGGAAGGCGACGTCATCGCAACGATCCGCGAGAACAAAGACTACATCGCCCATTACCACACCGGCGGCGTACCCGGCCGCCACGAGATCGACGAGACCCAAGAGTTGCAATACAAAACGATCTGCCAGGCGATTGTGGACACAGGATTCGAAGGCTACCTCGCGCAGGAATTCATTCCCGCCCGCGATCCCCTCACCTCGCTCTCACAGGCCGCGCGTATTTGCGATGTGTAAAGCGTGCAAATCGCAACGACTCTTTTAGCTGCCGTGCTGAAAGCGCACCGCGGAGCTACACGCGCGCAAAAAAAAAACAAGCGCGCCAGCAATCCCCATCGCTGGCGCGCTTATTATTTCCCTCTCGTCGTTATTGTGGACGAGAAACGTTCACTGCTTGAAGGCCTTTCGGGCTCTCCAGCAATTCAAACTGAACTTCTTCTCCTTCGCGCAACGTACGGAAGCCTTCCATCCGGATCGCGCTGTGATGCACGAACACATCCGGGCTGTTATCGCGCGTGATGAAACCAAAACCCTTCTGGTCATTGAACCACTTCACGCGCCCCAAGAGACTTCCATTGCCGTTCACACCATTCAAACTGCTCATACCATTGCCCTCACACTGAAAAAAACACAACCCCACTCAGCAGATCAAGCCGGAAAACAGACCGAGTTTCCAACCCTCCTCAGACCCGCCTTGCAAATTCTAGAATATCGCTAAATACGGATTCTGTCAATAGGTAATAAGAGAATTATTTACATTACCTGTCCAGAATTTCGTACCTATCGTTAGGTATGCGTTAGCGTTTTGCGTTATTGCAGAGATATTATCGAAATTCCGATCAACATTGCTTTGCGTGATTTCGCCTAAATTTCACGCTTCCATTGCCCCTTCCGGTTTCCGGTGTTAGACTTCCCACGTCGGTCTGGCAAAACCTGGATTTTTTCATCATGGCAACCGCCCCCACTCTGCAATTTGACGGCACCGAGCGTTACTACCTCGATCCCGAGCTCAAGGCCATCGTGAACATGGCCCTGGCAATGGAAAAGCCCCTCCTTCTCACGGGCGAGGCCGGCACAGGCAAAACCCAGTTAGCCCTGGAAGTGGCCCGCGCGCTGAGCCTGGACACCGAAATTCTCCGCGCAAAATCCACCATCAAAGGCGAGGAAGCCTGCTACGTGCAGGACACCGTCCTCCGCCTCAACGACGCCCGCTTCGGCAGCGGCGAGACCGGCCGGGTGGTGGACAACTTCTTCGACTACATCATCTGGGGGCCCATCGGCAGGGCCTTCCGCGCAGGCAAGAAGGTCGTATTACTGTTAGACGAAATTGATAAGACCGAGTCGGACGTCCAAGACAACCTCCTCGACATTCTCGAAGAGTGTCAATTCACCATCCGAGAAGTGAACCACACGGTAAAGGCAGAGGTCCGTCCCGCGATCTTCCTTACGTCAAACGCCAAGCGTGAGCTTTCCGACCCCTTCCTGCGCCGCTGCTTCTGCCACCACATCGCCTTTCCGTCCCCGGAACAAATGCACGAGATCCTGCGGTTACACTTCCCGAAGACCAGCGCCAAACTGATGGAGACCGCCATCGCGATCTTTTACGAATTGCGCGAACGCGGCTTCGAGAAACCGCCCGCGACCAGCGAACTCATCAACTGGATCGGTGCCCTCGAACGCAGCGGCCAAATGCCAAACGCAAAAGAGCCGCAACTCATCGGCATTTTGTTGAAACGCGCCGGCGACATCGCCATGTACCGCGAAGGCGGCAAAGGACGACGATACTTGTAGGACTCCGTGATCGAAACGCAGTAACGCGCACTCGCGCAGTTACGGAGGCAACATGTTAGTACGAGAACGCCGAGGCAAATTCTGGGAACTCGTCCACCGCTTGTGGAAGTTCGTCACACCCATCTCATTGCAAATCGGAATTGTCCCCTCACTCATCGGCGGTGTCGTGCTCATGCTGCTCGGCTGGGTCATCCCAGGCCTGCTCGCATTCTCCATCCCGCTCATGCTCCTCGGCTACATCGTCGGTGCAGGCGTGTTTATTCTTGGCGTGTTCCTATTCGCTCGCGGTATTATTTGACGGGTAGTTAGGGTACGTGCGGACTTGGTGTACAATACTTGGTGTAGGCTTGTGGAGTGATTTCAAATGAAATATCGAGTAACACTCATAGAAAGCGACGAAGGATTTGCGGTGAGCTGTCCTGCGCTTCGCGGTTGCCACTCTCAAGGTAGCTCGAAAGAAGAAGCTCTCGAAAATATCAGGATTGCGATTCGGGAGTGGCTTGAAGTAGACGAAGAATTGGCCTCTGCCAAAGTAACAGAAGAAGAAGTAACTGTTTGAAATGCCTCAGATTCCAGGCATTGGGTATGAGACTGCAATTCGAGTTCTCAAAAAAGTTGGCTTTGCGGTAATCCGAGAAGGCAAACACACCATAATGAGCAATGGTGTTGTCCATGTTTCAATTCCCCGCCATCGGACTATCAACGCGTACACCATGGGTGGTATTGCGAAAGATGCAGGACTTTCTCCAAGAGAATTTCTAGATTTGGTGTAATCATGTTGAATGCGGCATCGCCTTCCACCTACTCCACCGCCCTCTTCGCCGACTTCTTCTTTCTCGTCCGCGACTACGGCGTCCCCGTCAGCCCGAAAGATCTCATCGATCTAAACGAAGGCTTCGATCGCGGCCTCGTAAAATCGCTCGACGATCTCTTCGTCTTATCAAAACTCACCTTCGTCCGCCGCAAGGAACATCTCGACGCATTCGAGCGCGCGTTCTCGTACTACTTCTTCGGTATCGAAATCCCGCACGTCGCCGAAGGCGACCTCGATCTCCTCCGCACAAAACCCTTCAAAGACTGGCTCGCCCAACAAATCGCCGACGGCAAACTCCCCGAACGCGCGATCTACACCATGTCCGCGCAAGAACTCATGGACAAGTTCTGGGAAACGCTGCGCGAACAACTCGAAGCGCACCAGGGCGGCAGCAAATGGGTAGGACGCTTCGGCAACTCACCCTTCGGCGGCGACGGCAACGCGCAGCGCGGCGTGCGCGTAGAAGGCGCATCGCGCAACCGCAGCGCGCTGACGGTAATCGCCGATCGCCGTTATTTATCCTACGCCGACAAAACCGCCGTGCGCGCGGAAAACATCCGCGAAGCCCTCGAATCAATGAAGCACATGAAGAACGAGGGCCCGCGCGACATTCTGAATCTCGACGAAACGATCCGCCGCACCGCGCAACACGGCGGCGAGATCGACCTCGTCTTCGAACGCGAACTCCGCGACCGCATCAGCGTCGTGTTGTTGGTAGACAACGGTGGTTACTCGATGGACCCCTTCATCCAGCTCACGCGCCTGCTCTTCAAAAAAATGCACGAACGATTCGAAGACATGACCACCTACTACTTCCACAACACGATCTACCAAAACGTCTACACCGACTTCCGCCGCACCAAAAAACTCAGCACCGAACAACTGCTCCAACGCAACCCCGACACCCGCTTTGTATTTTTCGGCGACGCAACCATGGCGCCCGAAGAACTCGAAATGCCCCACGGCTCGATCTATCACTACGCGCGCGAAGCCAAGCCCAGTACCTACTGGCTCCGCCGCACCGCCGAACGCTACAAACACAGCGTCTGGCTCAACCCCATCCCCAAAACCTCCTGGCCCAACGCATACGGCGGCTACACCCTCAACCGCATCCGCCAAATCTTCCACATGGAAGACATGACCCTAGGCGGCATCAAAGGAATGGTAGAACGCCTCAGCGAAGTCCGTACATAAACCGTGCGCTATTTGGAGTGCGGCGGCGGGCAGACGCCGCTTTGGCTGCACCGGTCTTGAAGAGTCATTGAAAGTAAGAACAAAACCTAAAGCCGCAGCCTCTTTATCCCGAAGGGATTACTGCGCGTAGCCTAGGGTTGCCCCGGCGGAGTCGCTTCGACGGAGACGGGGCTACCCTAGGTAACCGGACACAAATTGTTCGTGAACCCTGTAGGGGTTCCGGCAGCAAATGCTGGAGTTTCTGAAATCTGTGTCCTTCTGTGAAATCTGTGGACGATCCCGTATTCGCTATTTCTCCGCCTTCATCAATCCAACAAACAATTCCTCCAACGTCACCGGCGCGCTCGTGATATCCGACATGCCGTGCGCATTTAAACGATCAACCGCGTTGCTCTTCGTGTCCAACAGCAGCCGCCAACGCTCGCCGTCCTTGCGTTGCACCCACACGCCGTCGAACTGCTCCGGCCGCGCGCCGTTCGTCGTCACGCAATCGACCATCTTAAAGCGTTCGACAAGTTCCGCAGTCGGCCCTTCAAGCAGCATCTTGCCGTCTTGAATAATCCCAATGTGATCGCAGAAGCGTTCGAGTTCATCGAGGTTGTGCGAGGAAATGAAAACGGTCCGCTCTTCGCTCTGCACCGCGTCGAGCAATTCCGTAAACACTTCGCGTTTCGACACAGGGTCGAGTCCCGAGAGCGGTTCGTCCAGCAACAGCAACGCGGGCCGGTGCGACAGCGCGACAACAAGGTTCAGCTTCGTGCGCGATCCAAACGACAAAGTGCCGATTGCATCGTTCACACCAAGATTGAACCGCATCAACAAGTCCTCGC